>JAFGOY010000047.1 GCA_016926255.1 Anaerolineae bacterium
GCCTGACTGGAACCATCTCGAACCGTCCAAAGTGGGGGCGGAACAATTCTTCGAAATGCTGAGGTTTCCTCAGCGTAAAAAATACGAGGAATTGTCCCCCCAACTGATGGAGGTGTATCGAGATGGTTCTTTTTGATTCACATACCGATCAATCCGGCGTTATCTTCGATGACTGCCTCACCGCAGAGGCAGCGTCCAGACTGACCGGGTACAACATCCGGTTCTGTTGCAAAAAATCTGGACAAAAAACAGATAGGTAAGAAAAGGCTAGAGGGCAGATTCTAACTTACGCGGCTAAGCCAAACAGGTCATTGATGAACTGAGTCTGTGCTTGAATATTGCCTTTATCTACTCCCCGAACTTGTCCCTTTCTGATCATATGCATCATCTCATAGCCTTGTAATGTTCGCCAGGCGGTGGGGTAGGAATGAAACCCCAGACCTGGCTTCACTCTGCGCTTGATGAAGCGATGGTCCTGTTCGACGATGTTGTTCAGATACTTCGTCGGTCTCAGTTGACATTCTTCAGACAACTGCTTGTCTTTCTTCAAATCCTGGACAGCTTTGGGATAGGCAGCGTTCTGATCAACGTTGATTACGCGGGGGGGCCTGGTATGGGGGCTGTCGAGCACCTTCTTAAAGAAGCGCCTGGCGGCTCGTGCATGCGCGTTTCATTCAGTTGAAAATCGAGTGTCTGCCCACTCGAATCCACCGCGCGATACAAATACAGCCACTTTCCCCTGACCTTGACGTAGGTCTCGTCTACTCGCCAAGAATCGTTGCTCTTCTTCAAATAAGGGCGACTTCGTTGGTCGATTTCGGGGGCATATTCCTGCACCCAGCGATAGATGGTTGTATGCACCACTGACAACCCTCTCTCGCTCATCATTTCTGCCAGGTCACGATAACTCAGTTCATATCTCAAGTACCATTGCACACACAACACAATGATGGCTGCTTCGTAGTGTTTCCATTTGAACGGATTATCCATGCTTGTCGCTTTGCTTTTTCACCGGTTACTGGTCAAAGCGACGAAGGTTACCTTTTCTCCATTATTTTTGCAACAGAACCTGCCGTTCTCACTTGCTTCCTATCGACAGGACTTCTAACTGAATAAGGCCGTTTTGCGCCTCAGGGCTGCTGCCTGACACGAGCAAGCGATCCAGTTCCGGGTAGCGATACATCCCGGTGAACAGCGTGTAGCTGCCGGGCGGAAGGTCGGGGGGGAGCGCCAGCTCGATCCGCTGGTGGATGATCTCACCGGGCGACCAGCTCGTGGTGGGATAGGCATCACGCAGGGGAGCGCCGTCGGATTGGGCAACGATGCCGCCCTGTTCATCGACCAGGTGCACAAAATAGTGAACCCGGCCTTCGGTCGGCGCGAGCGCCTGCCAGGCCAGCGTGAAAGCGAACGTCTCGCCGGGTGCGGGGTCGTTTTCACGGCGGTAGTCGATCAGGCTGATCGACTCGCCGAGATGCACATCGAACGGCGTCGAGGCGGCGGCGTCACCGGACGGGAGGAACTCGACGGATTGCAGCAGCACACCGGTGCAGGATTCGCGTGGGTCGTCGAGCCAGCATTCGGCGTCGGAGAGCGGGGCGTGGGTCAGCGAACAGCCGATCATACAGCGCGGGTCACCGGACACGGCGCGGCAGGGTTCGCGCTCGATGAAGCGGATGACGTTCAGACCTTCGGCGAGGGTCACACCGGGGAGCAGGTAATCGAGATATTCGCCGATCACGAGGTTGACCGCGGCGGGTTCATCGTTGACTATCAGGCTGAGGTGGCGAGGCGCATCGGGGGCAAGGGCGCGAAAGCGCAGGGAGCCAGATACCGGCTGCGGGGCGTAAATGACAAGGTCGGCGGGGCCGGTCAGCCAGCGGGCAGGGAGTCCGCCGAAGGTCGTCGTCGGCGACCAGCCTTCACGGGTGTCGAGGCCATACATGAGCGGCAGATCAGGCGTGCCTGAAGCATCGACGCGATAGACGGCGGCGGCAGCATCGACGGCCAGCGGGTCGCCAAAAACGATTTGCTGCCACGCCTCAACGGTGGCGGCATCCTGAAGACGCCCGCGACCGACGATCACATAGCCGATGCCCTGGTCAGCGAGGAATGTGCGGACGGCGTCGGGCGACGGGGCAGGGATGATGTCCGCATGGGCGGCGCCGTTCGCCTGCCAGCCAAGCAGGCCGACGAGGCCGGGTTCGGGTTCGATGTCGCGCAGATCGTGGCCGCCAACCATCGGACGCCGGTGGGTGAGTATGAAGCCCATCGCCTCCTGGGTCATGTCATAGGATTCGGTGGGGATGTTCAGCACGCCGCCGGGGCCGGGTTCAGCGGCAAGGGCGGCGACCGCCGAGGGGGGTGCGGCGGAACGGACGGGCAGCGGCCAGCCGACCTGGGTGTCGAGGACGATCAACACGCAGAGCAGCGGCAGCGCAGCGCGGCGCAGCCAGAGCGGACGGCGCGAGAGCCACTCGATCATAATCAGCGCACCCTGGGCGGCAAGGACGGCAACGGCAATGCCGGTCGAGAGGTTAAAGCGGCCCGGCGTGCGACCCAGACTGAGCAGCGGCAGACGGTCGACGAGGGTATAGGGGAGCGGGATCGCGGCGTTCTGCTCAGCGATGGTGAAGCTGACAACCTCGCCGCCGACCTTGAGCAGCGGGCCGAGGGCAAGCACATGGCCGGTAATCGCAGCGGCGATCCACAGTCCGGACTCAGATCGGTGGCGGACCAGGGCGAGGACGATCAGCAGCATCGCGAAAAAGCCCCAATAGGCGGTGACCTCGTGCATGGCGTCAGGCGGCTGGCGCAGGGACTCCGGTAGCAGGTGCGACCAGACCAGGCCGGTTGGCGGGGGGCGGAAGATGGTGAAGAGCGAGGTCGAATTGGCGGTGTCGCCGCCAGTCTGCCAGTTATAGGGGATGGCGGCAGTCTGGCGCAGCAGCGGCGCGGCGATGGGCAGCAGGATCAACAGGCCGACCGCGACGACTATCAGCAGGGCACGCCAGACCGGCCACGAACGGCGGCGGTCGGCATCGAGCAGGACACAGCCGACGACAAGAACGACCGTCAGCGGGGCGGCGGCATAGACACTGGCGGAGATGTGGGACATCGCGGCAAGGGCCATAAAAAGCCCGGTCACAAGGGCGTGGCGATAGGTTGGATCGAGGATCGTGCGGCGCAGAAACAGGATAAAGAGCATCGTGAAAGTGAGGTCGCCGACTTCGAGATGCCCGGCGAGGCCGTGCAGCACGCGGAGCGGGAACTGCATCAGCACAAGGCCGCCGACAAACGCCGCGCGGCGGTCTTTGACGACGTCGAGGCAGAGCAGGTAGGCGGCGAAGCCGTTGAGCGTGTAGACGGTCAGCCAGAGGAGGGAATAGGCGCGCACCGGCGTGAAGAGAAGCTCGAAGGGGAAAGCAAGCAGCATATGGAGCGAGGCCAGCGCGCGCAGCGGCGAGAAGTAGCCGGTGGGACAGCCAAGCTGGGTGAAGTGGGCGGGATGGCGACCGGCGAGGATCGCGTCTTTGGCCTGGGAGTAGAGCCAGGTCAGTTGGAATTGATCGCCGATCTGGAAGCCGGGGAAGGCGCGGCCCGATTGGGCGATGACGGGCCAGGTGAGCAGCACGGCCAGCAGGGCGAACAGGAAGAAGACCGCGCCGTCGAGCAGAGTCGATTGGCGGCGGGGGGAAAGCTGGTGGTAGCGGTCGCGGGCCTGGTTGTATAGTTTGATCAATGTAGTACGTCTCCATCACTTGTATTCATAGACCTATCATACCCCCTGTGAGCCTGACGGCTCATCCGTCCCGTGTGAAACGAACCCGGCATCTGGCCAAAGCCGCCGGGTTATGGGGCCTCAGACGACCCTGTCCCGGATTGGCTATTTACGCACCTTTGTTATATCGCACCCAGGAGCCACCGATTGAGCAACATCATCGCTCTCAACCAGGCCCTATTTGCTGCTCAGCCCTACTTCGTGTTCTCTTCGACGCGAAACTCGACTATGCGGCGTCTGGATATCGCTGCGTGTCCGGCTCTTTACGTATATGGTCAATTGCGACGGAGGCTATCTCAGCAGGAATGAATCTATCTACTCGTCAGGCTGAGTAATTTCCATCAACTGACCATCAAGCTTCTCGATGTACTCGCGTCCATATGCGCCATTCTCCAGACTTTGTAGAAGGTGATCGGGAAGATTCTGAGTATATTCCTCGCTGCATGATGCGGCAGCCAGTGCGACTGTCGCGACGGTATCGACATCACCAGTGAATTCGATGCAGTCGCGCAGCAGATCGCTCAGCGAGTCGTTCCGTTGCACTGCTGTGATAGCAGCGCGTACACTCATCCAGCCTTTGCTCTTGACTTTTCCTGCCCAGGGTTCAGACCATTGACCCGGCACAAGACTTTCCAGCCAGCGCCCCAAATCAGCTTTTGGGCCAATCCCGTAAATGAAATAGTGCGTCATCAGGGATGCTACCTGCGCAGCGTGGATTCCATCCGGGGTGTTGTGGGTAATGGCGGCCTGCAATTTGCAGCGTTCTTTGACCTCCGCCAAATCACTATAAACACCGATTGGTCCAGCGCGCATCGCGGCTCCACTTTTATCGCTTGTCGGGCGGATTTCGGCAAGGAACTGCTCACCACTCTCGATGCGCTGTAGAAACTCGTAGAATCCACCCGCGTACCCGGTTCGTTGATCGCGTTTGAAGCACTCAACGAACTTGTTCGCCAGCATGAGTGGTGTCCACGCTTCGCCGGAGAGTATCGCTTCGGCAATCGCCAGGCTCATCTGTGTATCGTCGGTATACATGCCCGGCAGGATTCTTCTGTGTCGCGGATGATGAAAGTAGCGACTCAAATCGTTGTGCTGCTGGATCAAATCCGCGCTGACATATTCAAATCCGGCACCATAGGCATCACCGACTGCCAGTTCAAGAAGCATTCTCAATCCTACTCGACCCGGTTTGGGAGGAAAACACCATCTGCTGTACGGTGATATCCATCTGGATGCCAGGGTCTCGAAGGATAGCCAGGCATTCGGCATCCGTTGATGGAAGGTGATCAAGCAGATGCTCAGCCGTTCGTTGGTACCGTCCGCACGAAGTCTCCTGCAACTCGCCTGCTGACGACGATGTGTTGGATTCCATCGTTCGATAGTTGTTGGTTACGATGACAAAGCCTTCTTCCTCATTTCGAACTGCTGACCGGGTAGGCGTACGCTCAACTACTGCCATCTCTCCCGACTGTGTACCGGTGATGAGTAACAGGCAATCACAGGCAATACTCTGTTTGGCCAGCATTGTTAGTGCTTCTTTATATGTCGCTGCCTGCTCGAACACCGTTCGCAGAAAGAGTGATATTGGTGTGGCCAGTGCTGGCGATTCTTCACTCAGTACTGCATTGAGCGTGACAGAAAATCGTCCATGCGCCACACCTGATAATGCTCCAACGAACCCAGGCCAGCCAACCGTCGTGAAGTTGCCATACTGCCCACCAACAAAATGAGTGAGCAAAGTGTATTGAGAGAGCATGTCATTTTTTGTCCACCAATCGAGATTTCGGGCATGGAGTGGCCCACCGGGTGTATCGACTCCAAAGGCCGTACATCCAAACACGAATTTAATGGCGTCGTAGTATAGATTCACGAGCAGTGCTTCATCAGTTGTTGCACCTATTTGATCGGCAATGCTTAGAATCTCTGCCATGTAAGCAGATTCTACGAAGCTCTCCGCGTAGCCTGATAGCAAATCGGCAAAGTCATCAAGTCCTCCGAGGTCTTGTAGATATGAGTCCAGTAGCAACTGTGCCTGTTCAATCTGCATATCTGTCAACTTCCATCGTTTAGATGGTGGCTGTGTCAGATCAACAACGATTTCTTGAATCATGATCCACTCTCGCCTGTAAATTTATGATTGGCACTGATTTGTTGTCGCCTAATAGTGTATCAGGCCAGGCCAAGGTCCGCTGCTTTGATCTCCTCATTTGTCACACGGAGTCTATTCGACGCTGCTCGGCCACTCCCCGCGAGAAGGGTTTCCAGCACCGGCAGGAAACGCGATACCTGCCCCGCCCGGATCACCACGTCCCAGAGCGGTTCGAATTTCTTCCAGCCGCCCGCATAGGCCAAGTGACGCAGCCTGCCGACGATATCCGGCTTTGCCGCCGCCCCTTTGAAGATCGCTCCCCAGCGGTAGAAATCACGATAGGCTTTCCAGTACCCGGCTTCGAGTGCCTCCGCTGTCATCTTCGCCGGGCGATAGACAGCATGGCGCGTGTCATATAAATTCCAGTCATGGGTCGTGATGCGCCCGGCGGCTGACATGCGATCATAGAGCGCGGTGCCGGGGTAGGGCGTCAGGATGTGGAAGGTCGCCGTCTCGATTCCCTGCTCGACCGCCCATTCGACGGTTCGGTCGAATACCGTTTCGTCGTCGTGGTCCATGCCAAAGACAAAACTGGCATTGATCATCACTCCCAGGTCTCGCAGGCGTTTGATCGTCGCGTTGTAATCGCGATTCAGATTCTGGTACTTGTTCTGCTCGCGCAGGCCGTCCTGATCGAGCGTTTCGAACCCGACGAACAGGCTGCGCAGCCCGGCCTCCGCCGCCTTCTCGATCAGGTCGCCGCGCAGGATCGATGGCACCGTCGCTGCCGCCTGAAAAAGTCGGCCCATCCCGCGCATCCCTTCGAAAAGTTCCGCCGCAAAGCGTGGATGCCCGAACAGGTGATCGTCGAGGAAGTACAGGTGACGACCCGGCAGGCTGTCGATTTCGGCCAGGGCAACGTCGACATCCTGTGTGTAGAATGACTTTCCGCCCCGGTAGAACGCCTCCTTGTAGCAGAAATCGCAGGAATGCGGGCACCCGCGCGAGACGACAATCGAGTTGGGCACAAGGTACAGGTGACGTTTGATCAGGTCACGGCGGATCGGCGGCATCCCGATCAGGGTGCGCTGCCGGGAGCGATAGACTGCTCCCGGCTGTCCGGCCCGGAAATCGACGAGGAACTGCGGCCAGGTATCTTCGCCTGGGCCGAGGAAGATCGTGTCGGCGTGCTGTGCGGCCTCGTCGGGCAGGCTGGTGACATGCAGCCCGCCCAGACAAACATGCGCACCCCGCGCCCGGTAGTGATCGGCGATCTCGTAGGCGCGATAGGCAGATGTGATATATACCTGAATCGCCACCAGATCGGGGGTATCGTCCAGGTCGAGCGCCTCGACGTGCTCGTCCTGGAGATCGATCTCGTCGTCATCGCTGAGATACCCGGCCAGCGTCGCCAGTCCCAGCGGGGGAAACAGCGAATACTTGATCGGGCGGAAGAACGGGCTTTTTGCTTCGGTCAGCGCCGGTAAAATCATCTTGACTTTCATCGTCTATCTCCCCTCGACATCATCGAAACAGCATCAGGAAGCTGTCGAACACATCGGTGTAGAAATTGCTCTGTGTCTCCCGAAACAATATGAAGGGCATTTCAGGATCGCCGATGAACGGGCTGAGTGTATAGGCCATCTGTGTGCCGACGAAGCCGTACAGCAGCATCCACAGGATGAAGATGAACCACCGTGTTCCCTTCCCTTTTATCTCTTCACTAGAATCGGCCACCACGTTCAATCCCTGACGCAGGAACACCACGCCGATCCAGCCTGAAACGGTAAAGAAAAGCACGTTGAGCAGCTTGTAAAAGGCATAGTTTTTGCTGGTGATCAAAAAGAACAAGGTGATCGGTGCGAAGCTGAACAGCAGCACCGACGTGGTCGTGATCGCGGTCAGGCTGAGCGCAATGCTCTGTGATGCTGTCTGTTTGGAACCGGCCAGGATATTGAAGAAGTGCAGCGACGGCGCACAGATCACCAGCGTGACCAGGAACAGCACCGGCAGCTTGACCATCGATGACAGCGCCTGCAAAATACCGCGATTCAGGCCCATCACCACGCCGTAGATCGCCAGGAAGACCGACGACGAGAGCAGCATCGCCCGGATCAGCCGGGTGTTGTGTTTGCCTTCGAGGATAGTTGCAAAGAACGCCGAACGGTTCCGCAGAATGCTTTCGATGATTGACAGGTCTTTCATGTTGCCCCCTTTTATACGTGTTTCAACCAGCCTACAACCAGAGAGCCTGCCGGGGCGACGGCGTGAGGCCGCAATAAAAAGCACCTGGGTGCTTGACGCTCTCGCCTTCTGCTGATACTGTGCTCTATATGATTGCCATCCTGCTTGTCGAAGATAACCTCAGGCTGCAAGATGCCCTCCGGCGCGGGCTGGAAGCCACCGGCGAAGTCGGTGTGATGACCTGCACCGACAGCGGCGAGCGCGCCCTGGACATCTGCCTGTCAGGGGAACCTCCCGAAGCGATCCTGATGGACGTGGCGCTGGCCGGGGAGATGAACGGTATCGAGGCCGCCGCCGCCATCCGCCGCGAGTTCCCCCGGCTGCCGGTCGTCTTCTATTCGATCCAGGACGACGACGCCTACTACCGGGCTTTCCGCGAGTCGGGAATTCTCAGCCATTACGCCTATGTGCGGAAATCGAATTACCTGCTGCCGGAGATGATCGTTCCGCTTTTGCAGGATGCCGTATCGGGGCGCAGCTTTATCGACCCGGAGATCGAGACCCGCGTCCACGAGGTGCGCTATCAGGACGAGCACGATCCGATGGCCCTGCTTGAACCGAACGAGCAGACCGTCGCGCGGATGCTCGCCCAGGGCCTGACCAACGAGGACATCGCCGCGCGGCTGGGCTTCCGCGACAAGCGGACGATCAGCCGCACCAACGGGCAGATATATGCCGCCTGGGGGCTGGTCGAGACTGCCACCGACGAGAAGATCGCGCGCACCCGCGCTGCCGTCATCGTCCACGCCGGGCGGTTGATCCATTGGAACGACGAGGGCCAGCCGCAGGTGATCGATGGGCGCGGCGAGTGGGTGCCCTGGGACGGCCAATCATGACGGGACTTATTCCCCTCGATTGGGCGATCCTCACCGTGTCGCTGTTCAACACGATCCTGCTGCTATGGCTGGGGCTGACCGTGCTGCTGACCACCGAACGTCGTAATCTGGGTGTGTGGATGCTTGGCGCAGGTCTGCTGCTGGGTGCCGGGTTCTTCATCAGCCACACGGCGATCCTGGGCGGCGGGCTTCCCCTGTTCAGTTCGTCGCTCAACTTCTGGTGGCGAACGGGCTGGCTGCCTGTGATCGCCGCGCCGCTGGCCTGGTACGGCATGATCCTCTGGTTCGCCGGGTACTGGTCGCCTGCCGCCGGGCCGCTTCGCCGACGCCACCGGCTGTGGGTGATTCTTCTGGCCGTATTCATGCTGACCCTGCTCGTTGTGATGTACATCGGCCACGGCCTGCCGACCTTCCTGAATATTGCCCAACTGAATTTGAGCGGCATCCTCACGATTGGCGGCTTGCCGGTGTTGCTGGTGCTCTATCCTGTTTATATGGTGATGTGCGTCGGACTGGCGGTCGATGTCCTGCGCCACCCGGCCCGATCGGAACGCTTTATGGGCGATATCGCCCGGCAGCGCACCTATCCCTGGCTGCTGGCCGCGTCGATTACCCTGCTGGTGGTGAGCCTGCTCGTCGGATGGTTCATGTTATGGGCGGTCGGCAGCACCCGTGCGCCGGGCTACGATGGCCCCTCGCCGACCATTATTGCTTCTGCCGCCTGGTTCGACATCGGTATCCAGCTGCTGATCGCGCTGGCGGTGGTCTTCATCGGGCAGGCGATTGTCTCCTACGAGATATTCACCGGAAAGTCCCTTCCCCGGCGCGAGTTCTTCCGCCACTGGCGCGATGCGCTGATCCTGGCCGGTGGTTATGCCTTTGTGGTTGGCGGCAGCCTCACCCTCGACCTGAACCCGATCTACAGCCTGCTCCTGACCACTGTGCTGATGGTCACCTTCTATGCGCTGTTTAGCTGGCGATCATTCGTTGTCCGCGACCGGTTCATGGAGCAGATTCGACCATTCGTCGGTAGCCAGAATCTTGTCGAGCAGATTACTTCGGACGAGGCCAAGAGCACGGCCAGCACGATCTTCCAGGCCCTGTGCAGCGATGTGCTCAACGCCACCGGGGCGCAGCTTCTACCCGGCCCGCCGCTTGCCGATCTGGTCGGTGAACCGCTGGTCTATCCGCCGGGTGCGTCTCTGCCACCCGTTCTGTCCGGCCTCGATCTGGCGTCTTTGCCTCAGGCGAATATCGCCCCACTACCCAATCCTGAAGGCGACCTTCGATGGACGGTCGGATTGTGGGCTGCACGCGGATTGGTTGGTGTACTGCTGCTGGGAGACAAACGCGATGGGGGTGTGTACACCCTGGAGGAGATCGAGATTGCGCAGGCGACCAGTGAGCGCATCCTTGATATGCTGGCCGGGGAAGAGACCGCCCGGCGGTTGATGGCGCTCCAGCGCAGGCGGCTGGCCGAAACGCAAATCCTCGATCACCAGACCCGGCGTGCGCTCCACGACGAAGTCCTACCCGCGCTCCACACGACGATCCTGGATGTCGCCGCTTCGCAGGAATCGAAGCAAACCGTCGCCACGCTGACCGCGCTCCACCGCCGCATCTCCGACCTGATCCACACGCATCCCGGTGTGACTTTCGATGAAAGCAGCTCTGACCTGATCGCGGCAGTCAGGACGATGCTGCAATCGGAGTTTTCCCATGCTTTTGTATCGGTGACCTGGGAAGGCATCGATGAACTGGTCGGGCTTGATCCGCTGGTTCAGGAAGTGCTGTTCTATGCGGTTCGTGAGGTGGTTCGAAATGCCGCATTGCACGGTCGGGGCGGCGATCCCCACCGCGAGGTCAATCTGAAGATCTCGGTTGCTGTCGGCGATGGCATAACCGTGCAAATCGAGGATGACGGAATCGGCATACCGGGCGATCTCGATTTGACCGGTCAGGGAGGACTGGCGCTGCACAGCACCATGCTTGCGCTGCTGGGTGGCACGATGGTCTGGAAGCCGGTTGAGTCGACGGGCACCCGCGTCGAAATCAGCCTGCCGAAACGGCGTCATTTGTAAGGGTATTTCAGCCACCCCCCCTGGTGGTTTAATACCCCTTCGCCATTTCGTCGACCGCGTCCTTGGCTTCCTTCAACCCGACCCCGGTTTGCAGCCGGTACAGCTTGATCGCCTCGATCTTGTTGCCGCTGAGCAGCGCCGCGCGCACATCGTCCAGGTCGAACAGGTCGTCGTCTCCAAAATCATCGTAGACGAGGTTCATCTCACTGAGGATGAAATCAACCTTGCGCTCAAGCTGTTTGACCACCCGCGCCAGGATCATTATCCGTTCCGAGTCCGATTGGGTGTCCATAAATTTGTCCATGATCGCCTCCTGTGAATCGAATTACCCCCAGTATTGCACCGATCGGGATTTTGTGCCCGGACGACCGATCAGGAGCACGGTTGCCTGCGGCTGACAGCGGGTCTATAGTGAATGATCATCACCTTTGTAGAGTTGGGGAGGATACCAGACACGATGGGCGCTTTCGATCTGATCAAGATGGTCTTCCGGCCCAAACCCGGCTGGATCAACCGGACGGAGAAGGATGGCACGCCTGCTACCGCCGAGCTGATCGGTGATCCGCAGGCGATTTTGAAGGGCATCGGCGGCTATCAGGGTAAGGACGGCTGGGTGGATGTCGATGCCCGGATTCAGCCGCCCGGTGATGCGCCCTACGAGGCGAAAGTCACTGCCCGGCTGTCTCAGGTGGTCTTCGGGCTATTGGAGGCGGGCCAGACCGTCAACGTGAAGATCGATCCGCGCAGCGCCGAGCACGTCCTGCTGGTGGACGACGTCGATACGCTGCTGAAACGCCGGGTGATTTCGTAGTCTTCTGACTGATCAACCTGAGACGAGTACAGATGGCGGTAGATCGCTGTATCGGAATTCAATTAGGGGATGCCTTTCCACAGGTAATGATAAATGTTTAGCCGCATGAAATGATGAAATACTAACGTACCTGCGAACAATGACAGATTCCAGATGACCATTACTGCAAATCCGCGCTGTGCCAGGACGTTTTTTCTATTGGCATAGAAATAAGGGAAAACCAGTGCTATTCCGACCAATGAACTGATGAGCAAGCCGGACACCAATTTCTTTGCTTTTCTTTCGAAGAAGTTTGTATTTGGATATTTATAGACCCTGTGAATAGGAAATAGTCTGTCGCCAGATTCCTTAATATAGAGATCATAGCGGTTGGCTACATACGCGAGTCTTGATTTATCTGGCGACTCGGCACTATCATCAAATACTCTGGTTTCGGGAAACCCTCGTGAAAAATACTCGCGTTCAACCAAGTCTGCTTTTCCGGTATTAATGTCAATGATGTACACGGAGTGCTCGTAGCCACAACCAACACAATCCGTCAGGTGAAGTCCAACGAGACCGAAAGTGATCTTGTGATCTGATGTCCATTCAACGTTATCGATGTATGAACGGTCAGATGGAGCAAAACATATTCCGCGCTCCAGGCTGCCTTGAATCACGATAATCAGCGTAATAAGTGCCGGTAGTGACCCGATGATCGCCAGCCAGCGCCATAACCGCTTTAAATCTCCGCTAGATGTATATAGCCAACCCGATTCGCGTGTGGCCGGAACAGACTGACTTTCAGGTGGTTTGCCTTCTGGATGCTCGTGCATAGCACTGTATTCTCTACCAGCCATAACGCCGACAATAATCGAGCAGACAGTGTAGAGTGCTCCCATAGGTAGTTGAGCGCTATCCCATATTCTGTAGTTGAATGAGGGTGAGCTTCTCAGTTCCCACAATAGATAGTATAGGGTTGTATAGACCAACAAAAAGCAGCCCGAAACGATTATAAAACGTGTCCCGCTTTTCCTGGTTAATCCGATCCAGAACGTCTCGTCAATCAGAGCCTGTTTGATATTTTCGCATGTACCGATAGCAAAAATGATATATACAAGCAATGCTATGAGAATATTGCTTATAGGTGTTATTATGAAAGACGGCATGATCAAAAAAACAACAGTGGGAACCAGAACGATTATCAGCTTAATATAGAAAGCTCTTCGATCTGGCGTATCTTGTACAGTCTTCATTCCCAGGCCCCTTTAAGAATAACGCCACCAGTTCCTGAATGGCTGTAGAAGCTTTTATAGCACTATGTGTGGGAGAAACACAACATGGATGCCAACAGTCATTACGGGATTGCTTGGTTTTTAGCTATGACATCCCCGCCCCGAAACGGTACAATTGGCCCATGAGCAGACAGATCATCGTTGCCATCACCGGGGCATCCGGGGCCATATACGGAATCCGGGCGCTGGAAATCCTGCGCTCGCTGGGCCATGAGACGCACCTGATTGTGAGCGCCGCCGCCCGGCATACCATCGCCCAGGAAACCGATCTCACGGCGGGCGATATTACCGCGCTGGCGGCATCCACCTACGATCCCGCCGACGTTGCCGCGCCGGTTGCCTCCGGGTCTTTCCCGGTTGACGCGATGATCGTCGCCCCCTGTTCGATCAAAACGCTGTCGGCCATCGCCAACTCCTACACCGCCCACCTGATCCCCCGTGCCGCCGATGTCTGCCTGAAGGAAGGCCGCCCCCTGGTGCTGATGGTCCGCGAGTCGCCGCTCCATCTCGGCCATCTCCGGCTGATGACCCAGGCCGCCGAGATCGGCGCGGTGATCTGCCCGCCCATCCCGACCTTCTACGGGCACCCGCAAACCGTCGAAGATGTTGTCGATGCTTCCGTTGGTCGCGCGCTTGCGCGCATCGGTATCGAGAACGACGCTTACACAAAATGGGGAGGAGATTAAATGCCTCTGCGTGATTACATCCAATCGCTGGAGCAAAGCGGCAGGCTGATCATCATCCGCGAGCCGGTATCGAAGACTTACGAGATCGCCGGTATCCTCAAAAAGCTCGAACCGCGCCCGGTGCTGTTCGAGAACGTCAAAGAATCGCGTTTCCGCGTCGCCGGTAACCTGTTCTGTGGCAAAGGCCCCTTCGCCGATTACTTCGGCATCCCGCCCGCGCAGATCATCCCCACGCTGACCCTTGCCATCGATTCGGCCTCGCCTCCGGCGGCCTTCGCTGGCGATGTCGCCCCCTGCCAGGAAGTCGTCACCCTCGACCCCGATCTCGACGACCTGCCGATCCTGTTCCATTGTGCGGGCGACGGCGGCAATTACATCAGCTCAGGCGTTTTTCTCGCCCGGCACCCGGAGCACGGTCAGAACGCCGATTTTCACCGCGCGATGCAGTTCTCGAAGACCGAGATGGCGATCCGCGTGGTGAAGGGCCGTCACTTCGATGCCTTCCTGCAGGATCGCAAAGAACTCGACGTGGCGGTATGTGTTGGCCTCCCACCGAACATTCTCGCTGCCGGTGCGACCTCGGTCTCCATCGGTTTCGACGAGTTGACCATCGCCAACGCGCTCGAACCTTTCGCCGTTGTCCCGGCCAAAACGGTCGATGTGCTTGTCCCCGCCGAAGCGGAGTTTGTGCTCGAAGGCACCGTCTATCTTGATCGCCGCCATGCCGAAGGCCCCTTTGTCGACCTGACTGAGACGCAGGATGTTATCCGCAATGAGCCGGTGCTTGTCGTAAAGGCAATCACCCATCGTCACGATGCCATCTGGCACGCCCTTCTTCCCGGTGCGCTGGAACACAAACTGCTAATGGGCATGCCGCGCGAGCCAACTATCTATAAATCGGTTAACGAGGTAGTTCGCTGCCTCGATGTTCACGTCAACCCCGGCGGCTGTTCGTGGCTTCATGCCATCGTGCAGATCGACAAGCAGTACGAGGACGATGGGAAGAAGGCCATCGACGCGGCTTTCGCCGGGCACCGATCCTGCAAGCACGTTTTCGTCGTCGACTCCGACATCGACATCTACGATCCGCTGGCGGTTGAGTGGGCGATGGCGACCCGCTTCCAGGGCGATGTCGATCTGGCCGTAAAACTGCGTGCGCCGGGATCGTCGCTCGATCCTTCCGCCGAACCGGGGTCGCACAAAACCTGCCGTGTCGGGTTCGATCTGACCAAACCACTGGAAGCCAGTGGCAAACAGTTCGGCAAAGCGCCCTTCCCGGAAGTCGACCTGAGCAGGTACGACATCCCTGGTTTTGATGACTGATCCGAATTTGCGCGTGGCGGAGCACCCCCGGCAGCCGGGCGTCCGGCTGCTTGGGAGTTTGGGGCCTGGCCCCCAAACTCCTATTAATCGGCAATTTGCCGATTATCCATCTCCCCCACAGGGGGCAAGTGGGTTGGGTCAGTTTTTGATCCGAATCTTACTATTCGGACCGCACCTGCCCCCTGAAAGGGGGAAGTGGCGGGACGAAGTCCCGACGAAGGGGGTTGGAGGAAGTGGTAGATCGAAGAGGAATGTTTTATGCACCTGACCCCTGAAGAACAATCAATGCTTGCTGGCGAGCAGGGCAAAGCTGATCAAAAGGCGATGCAAATCCTCGAAACGCTGGGCCGGATTTACGGCGCGGATCGGATGCTGCCGGTCAGTTCGGTGCAGATTTCCGGCGTGAGCTACGACAATCTGGGCGACGCGGGCCTCGAATGGCTCTCCGAAATGGCCGAGGGCGGGGGCCGCGCCCGTGTCCTGACCACCCTTAACCCCGCCGGAATGGATATCGAGAACTGGGATCGGCTGGGCATCCCGCCCGAATTCGCCGAGAAGCAGCACCGGGTCATCGATGCCTTTGCCCGCATGGGCGTGATCACCACCTGCACCTGCACGCCCTATCTGGCCGGGAACACGCCCTCCTTCGGCGAACCCATCGCCTGGGCCGAAAGCAGCGCCGTCTGCTACGCCAACTCGGTGATCGGTGCCCGTACCAACCGCGAGGGCGGGCCGGGAGCGCTCGCCGCCTCGCTGACCGGTCGGACGCCCGAATACGGCATGCACCTGGATGATAATCGCCAGCCGGGGATGACCATCGATGTGCAGGCCCAGTTATCCGACACCGCCGATTTCGGCGCGCTGGGTAAGGCGATTGGCGAACGGCTGGAATCGCTGGGCCGTAAGGCGATCCCCTATATCACCGGCATCGATTCCGCGTCGATGGAGCAGCTCAAGTCCTTCTGCGCCAGCATCGCCACCTACGGTGGCCTGCCGATGTTCCACATGCAGGGCGTCACCCCCGAAGCAGGCGACCACACCCCGCCCACCGACCGGATCACGATCGCCGCCGCCGATCTCGACTCGGCGCGCCAATCGCTGATCGATGCTTCCCCCGATGAAGTAGACTTTGTTTCGCTGGGCTGCCCGCACCTCTCGATTGACGAGGTCGCCCGCATTGCCGACCTGCTGCGCGGGAAGCGGGTTGTCAAGGAGTTCTGGATCACCACCTCCCGGCCCGTCAAGGCGCTGGCCGATCAGATGGGCTATGCAGCGATTATCGAGGCCAGCGGCGCGAAGTTCGCCGTCGATACCTGCTGCGTCGTCGCCCCGATCCGGGGCCGCTTCCACGCCATGTCCACCGACAGCGCCAAGGCCTGTTACTATGCCTACAGCAAGAACAAATTCAGGACGCGCCTGCTCGATTTCGATCAGGTGGTCAGGGAAGCGGTCGGGGAAGGGTGAATCAGAGATGACGAGATCGCAGATTTACACAGGCCGCTCGATCTACCCCGGTGCTGCCGAGGGCGAGGCGCTGGTCACCTCGATGGGTATCTCCTTCTTCGGCGGTGTCGACCCCGATAGCGGGGTGATCGTCGAGAAGGGCCACGAACTTGAAGGCCAGTCGGTCGCCGGGAAGATTCTCGTCTTCCCCACCGGCAAGGGATCGACGGTCGGTTCCTACACCCTCTATCGACTGAGCAAAGCAGGCTTAGCGCCTGCCGCAATTGTCAACGCCGAATGTGAGCCGATCACCGCTGTGGGCTGCATCATCGCCGAAATCCCCTGCATCGACCAGGTGCCCATCGAGCGCCTGTCCACCGGCGATCACCTCCGCCTCGACGGCGAAAGTGGTCAGTTGGAAATAACGCCCTAAAGAGGATAGCCATGCCGCAAAACGAGTTCCGCTTCGATACCTACTGCGGCGGATTCTGCGGTGCCTGCCCGCAGTTCATCGCCACCGAAAGCGGCACGGTCGACGCCTTCGCCGCGCAGAACAATAAGACACCCGGCGAGGTGATCTGCTACGGCTGCAAAAGCGACGTCCTCTGCGGCTGGTGCAAAATCTGCCCGCTGAAAAAGTGCGCGGAGAGCCGGGGGCTTGAGTTCTGCGGTGACTGCAACGAGTATCCCTGTGACGTTCTCCAGAGGCACATCGACAATCCCGACTACCCCTACCATTCGCTGGTTCCGCAGCAGATGGCCGATATCAGGGCGATGGGTGTCGATGCCTGGCTCGCCGGGCAGGATCGCCGCTGGCGCTGCCCGACCTGCAATGCTCGATTCTCCTGGTTCGACTCGACCTGTCCCAACTGCGGTGCCAAAACCCGTAGCTGGTCGGAGTGAATTTGTCGGCTTCCTGTATCCCCTGACGCGAATTTATACAAATCTTATCCAATTTTATTGATCCGCTCCTCTGATCCGGCTAAGCTCAAAGTAGTTAAGTTGGTATAAGAGGAGAATCACATGAATCTTAATGGTATCCACCACGTCACGGCGGTGACGGCTCAGATCGGCGCAAATGCTGATTTCTACACCGGGGTGCTTGGCCTGCGCCTTGTAAAGAAATCGGTCAACCAGGACGACACCAGCGCCTATCACCTGTTCTACGCCGACAAGGTCGGCAGCCCCGGCACCGATATGACCTTCTTCGATTGGCCTTATGTTGGCCCGGATCAGCGCGGCACTGACAGCATCGCCACGACCGCTTTTCGCGTCGATGGCCGCGCGGCGCTCGACTACTGGGCGGATCGACTGGCTGAGCATGGCGTCGATCATCACGGCGTCGAATCCTTTGCCGGTCGTGAGGTCATTCGTTTCGAAGACCCCGAAGGCCAGCGGCTGATGCTCGTCGATGACGGCGGCGTGCCTTTCGAGGGCGAAATCTGGGACGAAGCCGGTATTCCGGTCGATTATGCCATTCGTGGTTTCTATGCTGTTATGCTTTCGGTGCCTGCGCTTGGCCGCGTCGAGCCGATCCTCACCCAGGTGCTCGATTATCGTAAAGCGCAGCGGGTATCGCTTCCCGGCGGTGCCGATCTGCTGATCTACGAGACGGGCGAGGGTGGCCCCGGACGCGAGTTGTGGGTGATCGAGGAGCCGGATTTGCCCGCTGCCCGGCTGGGGGCGGGCGGCGTTCACCACGTTGCCTTTCGCACCGCCGACGACGAGGAACAGCTCTACTGGCTGAATCGGATCAGGAACGCCGGTCTGCGAAGCTCTCGCGTGATCGATCGCTTCTATTTCCACTCGATCTATTTCCGCATTTCCCCCGGCATCCTGTTTGAGATCGCCACCGACGGCCCCGGCTTCACCGCCGATGAAGACCTCGGCGCGCTGGGCGAAAAGCTGGCCCTGCCGCCCTTCCTCGAATCGCAGCGCGAGCAGATCGAAGCGGGCCTCAAGCCGATTGTTATGGCAGGGTAGGGGAATTAATGGCAGAACAAATACATCAGGGCCAGCCGGTTTTGACCGCTGGCCCCGATCTAACCAGCGCTGATGCCGCCGTGATCCTGCTGCATGGCCGGGGAGCGTCGGCGCAGGGCATGATCGAACTGGCGGGTTATTTGCCGCAGGAGCGGATTGTCTATCTCGCGCCGCAGGCGGCTAACCAGACCTGGTATCCTTATTCCGGGTTCGATCCTATCGAGCGCAACGAGCCGTATGTATCGTCGGCCTTTCAGACCGTTGCCGATCTCGTTGAGCGAATCGTTGATGCCGGTATACCATATAAAAAGATCGTGCTGGGTGGATTTTCACAGGGGGCCTGCCTTGCCGCCGAATTCGCTGTCCGGAACCCGCGCCGCTACGGTGGGCTGATCATTCTGAGCGGTGCGCTGATGGGGCCGCCCGACCTGCCCCGCGACTATCCCGGCTCGCTCGACGGGACGCCCGTTTTCATCGGCGGCGCGGAGCGCGATCCCTGGGTCACCGAGGCTCAGCTTCGCCTCACCGGGCAGGCGACGGAGGCGCTGGGAGGAACGGTTGATATCGAGGTCTATCCCGGCGCGGAACACACGATCCGCGAATCAGAGATCGCTCATGTACATGCGATGATCAAGCATCAGATTGGGGTCGAATAGACATCTTATTCCTTGAGGGCATATCTGCATAACCCGCACGACTGCCGGGCCTAAGAGTACAAAAAACGCCAGAAACGTGAATGCCCAACCGGCGACGGTCGCTGCGATGGCGATTCCAATGCCGGTTCTGGCGCGGTCAAGCCAGAATCCAAGACCTATCGATAGCAGGAGAAGGGCAAAGGTCAGCATCGCTGCCGCCAGGATGTAGTTACCCTCGATTTCTGTATACAGCAGTGACATGTACTCCGGGTTGATAATCGATAAGACGGCGAACATGATCACAGGAGCGCCAACGATCACAGCGGTGATGGCTTTTGTTGTTGGGGTATACCTGGCTACCTCCTTGCCTTGCGAGTTAAATACCAACCTGTATCCATAAACGGCAAGTGTGATGAGTGCGAGGTTGTAAGGGAATACTGCACCAATCCCCAACCAGAATGGCCGTCTGACCTTGAGTCCTTTTGCGCAGTAGGCAACCACCACGCCCTGCACAACGAGAAAACCGATCGTGATCCATTGTTGATACTCTCCCGCCTCTATAAGTCTCAGCATCAAGGACACAACTAATAATAGAATAAGCGGTTTTCTGAAATTGCTTCTCACCGTGCGGGATAGCGGAGATAGGTTTGTGCTGGCAGTTTTTCTTACCGTTCCTGATAATGCTGCGTACGGGCTGTGACTGACGATCTCCTGAATCCTTGATGCCAGACCCGGCACGGAACCGAACAGGAGCAGCAGTTCCTTCACTACTGCATCGCGTGTCGTTTCATTGGGCGTGATGACAAGGATCAGTAGCGATTCTTGGAGGGTGGGAAAATCCTCGAAATGATCGGCCAGCCTGCGCCAGATCAACACAGCCGTCTGTTGTTTGGGATCAGGCCCATTGAGTTCCAGTTCCTGAAACGTGTCGTTATGTGCTAGCTCACTGCCGTGAATGCTAAGAATGGCGGCTACTTTGTCTACCAGGTCGAGTTCGACGGTCATCGCCTTCTCCCGTTTGTAAATTGTCAGTCAAGCCTGTCCCAGCCCTTCTGTCCCCTCCCGACTTGCAGCCCGGCGTACAACAGTGCAATAGATACCAGCCCCAGCAGCGCCCGGTTCATCCCATTGACGAGTATCAGGTCGGCGATCAGCACAACAGCGGTCGATGCGCAGAGTCCCCAGAATCCCCACTTCTTCCACGCAAAGAGCGCCCCGGCGCAGATCAGGTTGAAGACGGCAATCAGTGCGAATAGGATCGTCGACCGGTCAGCCGTATGTCGGCCAAGCCAGTATAGAACCAGCAGCATGACATTCGCGGCGACGACGAAAATAAGCCCGGCGGTCAATAGTCCGGGACGTTCCTGTGTGATGGTTGTGGGCTTGCTCATAGCGTTCTCCCTTTGCTGCGGTTGTCGTCCACGAGCTTGCTTGTATTCTGATTGTGTGGCGATTGCATGCCCCGGCCACAGCATCTATCTGGATGACTATAATGCCAAATACCGCTGCGGTCAACGCTGATTGCGTTGCGTCATTTCTTGCGCTATCGCCGCGCATCGATCACAATTCCTGCACCTGTCTGTATTCACGCAATTGAGCGAGGGACACATGAAGAAACTATGGATTGTGATCGCGGTGCTGCTCTTTGCTACCGCCTGCAAGCCTGAACCCACCCCGGCGGCCACCGAATCGGCCCCGGAAGCGACATCAACCCAGCCACCGACCGCAACGGAAGAATTGGCTGCCGTGGAAGAATTAGCCCCACCCGGCATCGACGGCGAGGTCTACTACGCTCCCTTCCCGCTGACCATCGAACTCGACCATGACCTCTCCGACTGGGCCGGTGTGCCGACTGTCGCCATGCCGCGCGAAGACGAGCCTGGCCCGGCCACTCACGTCATAACCTTCGCCGCCGCCGCCGATGACACCTATCTGTACTTCATGGCCGATGTCATCGACGACAACATCGTCAGCGGCGAACATGGCACTGACTACTGGAACGAAGACTCGGTCGAGTTTTATGTCAACGGTACCGGCGATATCGGTCTCTCTGAGTATGTGCCCGGTGTCTCACAGATTACCGTTCCGGCGCTCGATATGAACCTGTCTCCCGAAGAGGCGATGGTCGGGGGGATGCTGGGTTCCGATGCCGAAGCGATCATTTCCGCCTTCCCAACCGAAACCGGTTATGCGGTTGAGATGGCCGTCCCGCTTGAAAATGCCGTCTGGTCGATTGAACCGATGCATGGCTCGATGATCGGCTTCCAGGTGCACCTGAACGGCACCTCGTCCGGTGCTCGCGATACCAAGCTGATCTGGTCGTTGGCCGATACCGCCGACCAATCCTATCTCTATCCCCGTGTGTTCGGAAAGCTGGCTTTCTTTGAGATCGGTCAGACCGATATCCCCGAGCCAACCCCCACGCCGACGATCACCCCGACGCCTACACCGGAGCCGGTCGAAGTGGGCGCGGTTTATCTCGATCCGTTCGCACCGGTCGAGGATCGGGTCGCTGACCTGCTTGCCCGGATGACCCTCGACGAGAAGATCGGGCAGATGACACTTGTCGAGAAGGACAGTATCTTCATCACCGACCTGATCGATATGGGAATTGGCGGATTGCTCAGCGGTGGCGGCGGATCGCCTGACGAGAACACTCCCGAAGCCTGGGCCGCAATGGTCGATGGTTTTCAGGAGATCGCGTTCCAGAACCGCCTCGGCATCCCGATGATCTATGGCGTCGACGCAGTTCATGGCCATAACAATGTCTATGGTGCCGTGATCTTCCCTCACAATATCGGCCTGGGTGCCGCCGACGATCCTGAACTCATGACCCGGATCGGCGAGGTTACTGCCGAGGAGATGATCGCCACCGGCATCTACTGGAACTACGCTCCGGTGCTTGCTGTTGTGCAGGATCCCCGCTGGGGCCGCTACTATGAGGGCTACAGCGTCGACCCCAACCGCGTGAGGCGGCTTGGCAGCGCATATCTTCTTGGCCTGCAAGGTGATGATCTTGCTGCTGTCGATACGGTGCTGGCTACGCCCAAACACTACATCGGTGATGGCGGTACTATCTGGGGAACCTCGACGACCGGCGATTACATGATCGACCAGGGTGTTACCGAAGAAGACGAGTGGGCACTGCGTTCTATACTGCTCCCGCCCTATATAGAGGCGATCCATAACGGTGCGCGCAGTATCATGATTTCGTTCTCAAGTTGGGGTGATACCAAGATGCATGCCAACGATTATCTGATCAACGAAGTGTTGAAAGACCAGCTTGGCTTTACCGGTTTTGTCGTCTCCGACTGGGGAGGCATCGATCAGATTGCCCCCGGTGACTACTACACCTCGGTCGTCACGTCAATCAATGCCGGTGTCGATATGAACATGGTGCCCTATGATTACATCCTCTTCATCGACACGATGCACGAGGCCGTCGAGAACGGCGACATCACCGAAGATCGTATCGACGACGCAGTCAGCCGAATCCTCCGTGTAAAGTTCGAGATGGGGCTGTTCGAGAATCCCTACAGCGACTCGGACCTGTTGGAGACGGTCGGCTCAGACGAACATCGCGCGGTAGCCCGTGAAGCGGTCGCTAAGTCGATGGTACTGCTTCAGAACGAGAACGCGGCTCTCCCGCTCGATAAAGATGCGCCCTATATCGTCGTCACCGGAAATTCCGACGACATCGGGCGGCAGTCGGGCGGCTGGACGATATCGTGGCAGGGTGCGGCAGGCGATATCACGCCCGGCACCACCATCCTCGAGGCCATTGAGGCTGCAGTTGGCCTTGATACGGAGGTTGTTGAAGATACCTATGGTAATCTGGCCTACGTTCCCGACGAAGAACTGGCCGAAACGGCTTGCGTTGCCGTGGTTGGTGAAGACCCCTATGCTGAGGGAGTGGGAGACAGCGACGATCTGACCCTGCCATCCAAAGATGTGGCGATGCTGGAGCGTATGCATGAGAACTGCGGCAGCGTCATCTTGATCCTCGTTGCCGGTCGTCCCCTGATCATTACCGATCAACTCGATCTGGTCGATGCGGTGGTCATGGCCTGGCTGCCAGGAACAGAGGGTCAGGGCGTGGCCGATGTCCTTTTCGGCGATGTGCCCTTTACCGGCACCCTGCCGGTCGAATGGCCGCGCTCGATGGAACAGGTGCGCTCCGGCGACCTTTCCGATTCGCTCTATTCGCTCAGCTATGGCCTGGTAACCGTTCCGGTTGAGTAACTGACTATCGTCACAATGCAAACGCCCGGCACCGCCGGGCGTTTTTCGTCTCTCTTGTGTCGTCAATCTCATGAAGGGAATTTAAGGTACAATAAGGGAACAATGTGGGACTTTGGTAGGAGAGACCGGTTATGGCCGCAGACCGCGTGGCAGATTTAACCATGCAGGAGCTTCGTGAATATATCAGAAAGACCGTCGATGAACGGTTGAAGTCGTGGCCTCGTCCCTACGATCCGAGAACAACACGCGAGATACTCGATTCAATTGACCGGCACATGTGGACACCTCCCGCTGGTTCGCCGAGTACTCATCAACTCCTTCGGGAGGATCGTGATCGGTGACTGCTTATGTCGTCGATGCCAGTGTCGTGATTCAGCGTCTGATCGTAGACACGTATTCTTCTAACTCTAAGGTTTTATTCAATAGCTTGGCGGATTCTCAGGATGAGTTGTGGGTTCCAGAGTTCTGTCTTCTTGAATGTGCCAATGTATTGTGGAAGCAAGTTCGATTCAGAGGGTTGCCGGAGGAGCAGGCACTCCAGTTGATCCGGGACCTGATTGTACTGCCCTTCTACGTTACGCCTGTCAGCGACCTCATATCAAACGCTATGCGGATCGGACTCGATCATGAACTGGCGATCTATGACTCTCTCTCTATCGCAATGGCCGCCCATCTGGGACATTCGTTGATTACAGTAGATGCAAAACAGGAGAAAGCGGCTAAAAACATCGGCGTAACGGTCAAACCCATCACCGATTTTGTCCCGGCACCTTGACCTTTATTGATTGCGGCAACAATGCAAACGCCCGGCACCGCCGGGCGTTTTTTATCCCCGGTACTGACGGCCCTGTTTGCGATCTTTGCGCCTTTCAGTATGGTAGTGATCAACTATCGACAATACTGTTATGGAGCGCCCTATGCCTCGAAAAGCCACGCTTAAATCCGTCGATCTCCCCGACTTCGGCCTGCCGACCGTCGAGCCGCTGATTCCTGCCGCCGTCTATCGCAGCCGTATCATCCGGCTGGTCGAGCGTGCCCGCGATGAAGGCTTTGATGTGTTAATCGTCTATGCTGATCGCGAGCATTCAGCCAATCTCGCCTATCTCACCGGCTACGATCCCCGCTTCGAAGAGGCCCTGCTGGTGCTCGATACCGCCCCCAACGCACAGAAACCCGTCCTGATGGTCGGCAACGAGGGAGTCGGCTATATCGATATCAGTCCCATCGTCGACGACCTGGAGATCGCTCTGTACCAGAGTTTCAGCCTGCTGGGGCAGGATCGAAGCCTCAGCCAGCCGCTGGCCGATATTCTCCGCGCGGCGGGCGTCGAACCCGGTGCGCGGATCGGCGCTGCCGGTTGGAAGTACTTCTCCCGCCGTGAGTTCGACCACCCCGAAACGCGACTCGATATCCCCGCCTATCTGGTTGATACCCTGCGCGAGTTGACCGGCGATGTGGGCAGCGTGCAGAATGCCAATGCCCTGTTGATGGATTCTTCGACCGGCCTCCGCACTGTCAACGAGGTCGAACAGCTTGCCCGTTTTGAGTTTGCCGCGTGTTATACCTCGCAGGCCGTGCGAAACGTGATCTTTGGCCTCGAACCCGGCCTGACCGAGTTCGACGCCGTCGGCCTGATGCAGATCAACGGGCTGCCCCTCTCCTGTCACCTGATGCTTTCAGCCGGGCCGCGTGCCTTCATGGGCCTGCCCAGCCCGTCCCTCCGGCGCATCGAGCGCGGCGATCCCTTCACCACCGCCTACGGCGTCTGGGGCGCGCTCAACTGCCGGGCGGGGTTCGTCGTCGAAGATGCTGCCGAACTCCCCTCCGGAATCGCCGATTACGTCGATAAACTCGTCGCGCCCTATTTTGAGGCCATCACCGCGTGGTATGAACACATCGGGATTGGCGTGACCGGCGGCGAACTCTACCACGTCATCCATGATCGTCTCGGCGATCCCTTCTTTGGAGTTGGCCTGAACCCCGGCCACCTGATCCACCTTGACGAGTGGGTCAATTCCCCGATCTATGAAGGATCGACCGAAACGCTTCATTCGGGCATGGCTTTGCAGGTCGATGTCATCCCCGCGACCCATTCGCCCTATTTCACCACCAACATAGAAGATGGCATTGCCCTCGCCAATGCCGCCCTCCGCGCCGATTTCGCCGCCCGCTTCCCGGAGGCTTGGGGACGCATTCAGGCGCGCCGTGCGTTTATGGAGACCGTGCTCGGAATCCGCCTCAAGCCCGAAGTGCTTCCCTTCTCGAACATTCCGGCCTATCTCCCGCCTTATCTGCTTTCGCCGCACCGTGCGATGTGCATGTCGGCGGGATGAATCAAAGAGCGGACAGGATGTCCGCCTGCCCGCTCGATAACCGTCTGCCGGTGTAGTTGATCGCCTGCCTACCGGCGTTCGATCACGTCCATGATCCCGTCGAACGCCGACCACGCATCCTTGGTCCAGGCGCTGTTTTCGTCCATCCTTGGTTCTAGATACATGCCCATCGCCGCGTCGAGCCGCTGCATCAGGTGATAGAGCAGCAGGCGTTTCTCATTCAGTACTTTGCCGTAGGACACACAGAACGCCTCCCACCATTCGGAGGGCGGGGCGGGCATAAACACCGGGTATTTGATCGACGCTACGTCCCAGGCGGCATCCCAGTAGAGCAGGTCATTCATCCCCATGATCTTCCTGACCTCCCATTGCCCGCCGGACTGCCCCAGGTACACCGACCAGGGGAACGCGCCCCCTGTCACCAGCGACGCGGCGTGTGCCGACATCTTTTTCAGGTTTTTGTTCCAGAGCTGAACCATCCGCCAGTAGATATGCTCCGGCATCAGCCCGCTTTCGACCGCCTGCCTACCGTTGTCGATGATCACATCCTCGAAGTGTTCCCTGGTTGGCGACCCGGCAAAGATGCTGCCTTCGCCGTCGCAAATCCAACCGGGCCTCCTTTTGGTGATCGCATGCAGCCTCCTGTAGAAGCGTCCCAGCGCGGTGTAGATTTCCCGCCCGGTCTGATCGTCGATCTGCCCGACCAGATCGCCCAGTCTGGTACCACCTGAGGCTGCCTGGATGACGAATGGCCTGCCCAGCAGCCTTCGTTTGTCGTCGACCGCCAGTGTGTTGGGGGCAGGCAGCCGGTTGCTGCGCAGCAGTTGGGCGATATAGGCTTCTTTCAGCAGCGGTGCCCACTCGAAAACATCGGCTTTCAGAAAGACGGTCATCCCGCCTTTTAGTGTGACCTCGTAGATGTGACGCCTCCACACCCCCCGGTCGACGATCTCGACGACCTCGCTGTCGGGCAGCTTCTCCTCGACGGCCCGGCTTACCCTGTCTATCGGGGCGGGTGTGTATTCTGGCGGTTTAGGATAATCGTACATATGGTCTTTCCTTGAACGATTGATAGTGGCCGTTGTTCGAATTGATTGAGCCGTCGGCGATACAGGGAGCGCGCTCTGTCTGGTCCTGTTTTGCGCGTGAGGGATTGGGTTTGACGGTTCCTGCATTTCGTCTACAATAGCGGCGTGTTGTCGCCGCGTGGTGAACTGCGGGTTGATGAGTCTGCCTGACGCAGCCGCCTATCGGATTGTATATCACCGCCAAATCTGGGACAATTGTCTGGATGATCTCGAATCGGAATTCCCGTCTGAACCGGATACTCTCTACGCCTGCTGCCCACGGTCTGCTGATCGCGCTGGCGGTTGCCGTTCTGTCGTTGTGTGCGATCCAGCCCTCACTGAACGGGGCGCTGCCCCGCACCGATGACGCGATCCTGCATTATTACCGGTTGATCGGTTACGACTATTCCATCCAACATGGCGATCTCTGGCCGCGCTATGCTCCGGCTTTTGTTTTTGGCTATGGCCTGCCCCTGTTCAACTACTATTCGCCGCTCGCCATGCTCCCGATGGAGCTTTTCCACCTGCTCGGCCTGGATTTCATCCAGGCGTTTCTGACCGGGGTGGTGCTCTACACCTTTCTTGGCGCGCTGGGTGCCTACCTGCTGAGCGATGCCTGGGGCGGGTCTGTCGCCGGGATCGTCACCTCGGCGGCCTATGCCTACGCGCCCTACATCCTGCTGAACTGGACCCGCCGGGGATCGATCACCGAATACTGTGCGCTGGCGATCCTGCCTTGGGTTCTGTGGGCGTTTCACCGGCTGGCGCTGCGTGGTCGCCGCCGTGATTTTTTACTGGCGGTCGGGCTGCTTGCCCTGTTCATTCTGCCTCACAATGTTACTGCGCTGGCAGGTGCGGCGCTGCTTGGTGGTTACTGCCTCTTCCTCTGGCTGATCAGCCCCAGCCGCCGACAATCGCTGATCCGGCTGGCGCTGGCGCTGATTCTTGGTATCGGCCTTGCCACCTTCTTCTGGATGCCCGCCCTGTTCGAGACAGACTACGTTCATCTCGAAGCGGTTTCCCCGGAAAACGCGGCTTACGACGTCGCCAATCATTTCGAAACGCTGGATCAGGTTTTTGCCGCTCCGCAGCCGGTCGATCTCTCCCAGCAGGATTTCGAAGTGCCGCGCCCGCTTGGCTGGCCCCAGTTGATCCTCGCCCTGCTTGCCGTCGGAATGATCATCGCCCAGAAGGTATGCCGCCCCCCTTTGCAAGGGGGGGGTGATCGTCTCTCGATCCCACCATCTGAATATTCGTCCCCGCTCCCCTTCCTGATCTTCGCTCTGCCGGTCACCATCCTGCTGATTTTCATGGTCACCCGGCCATCGCTCTGGCTCTGGCGGAACATTCCCCTGATGGATTTCTGGCAGTTCCCCTGGCGGCTGATCGGGCAGGCCAGCCTGCTGATCGCCGTTCTCGCCGGGTTGGGCACCGCCCTGCTCGCCGAAAAGATTCCCTGGCCCGCTGTTCGTGCTGCCTGGGTGATCGTCGTTCTCCTGTCGTTTATTCTCTCCGGGCTGCCCTGGCTCTATGTGGTCTACGACCCTGTCCCCCCGGTCGAATCAATCGCCGATCTCCACGCCTTCGAACAGGAAACATCCTGGATTGGCACCTCGTCTCAGGGCGAATATCTGCCCATCTGGAATCAATCTCTTCCCAATCCAGCCGCGCTTGCCGACCGCTTTGCTGAGGATGAGGTAATTTCGCGGATACAGCCTGCCTCCGGCGTGACCATTGAGGCGGAGGAATGGAAGATCACCGCCGGTCACATACTCATCAGTGCCGAGCAGCCCACCCGCCTGGTTTTCGACTGGCTCTATTTCCCCGGCTGGCGGGCGACTGTCGGAAGCAGCCCGGTCGAGGTTACGCCCTACGGCCCGGAAGGACTCGTCAGTTTCGAAGTCCCGAAAGGTGCCCACAACGTAGGGATCGCCTTCAAATCGACTCCCTTGCGCCGCGTGGCGGAGATCGTCAGCCTTGTTTCGCTGCTGGCTGCCGCTGCGGTTGTGGTCGGTCTGTTGATCTGGGAGCCGCCTGCCGGTGTGCCGTCCGTGTCCTCCCCCGGTTACCGGCCTGTGCTGCTGGCGGCCCTTGCCGCTGGTCTGCTGATCTTCGCTGCGAAGCTGTTCTACTTCGACCGGACACCCTCACCGATCAGGCAGGAGCGGCTGATCGAGGGCACCGTCACCGGGATGCAAACGTCGATCCATGCCACAATCGGTGGGCAGATTCGCCTGCTGGGGCTTGATCTCCCGCAGCCGCAGATTCAATCCGGCGATGTGCTGCCGCTTCGACTTTACTGGTCGCCGCTCGTTGATCCAACCGCTGACTACTCCCGCCTCGTCGAAATCCGCGATGTTGCCGGGCAGGTGATCGCCGAAGACCTCGATCCGATCCCTGCCGGTGCGCCTGCTTCTGATTGGCGTGCCGGGTTCTATCTCGTTGAAAACATCAGTCTGCAACCACCGCTCGGAACCCCGCCCGGAGTCTATTCGCTGCATGTAGGTTTATATGATCCGGCTGCTGGTCGCCCGCTCGATATTGTCGACGGTGGCGGCCTGCCGGTCGGCGTGTCGATTGAGGTCGGTGCAGTCGAGGTCACCCGCCCCGATCACCCGCTCTATGATGACCTGTGGCCTGAAGTATCAATCATCGAACCGGCTGGCGATGCTCTCATCCTGCTGGGTATCGACCCTCTCCCCACCGCGCTCGAAGTCGGCCAGCCGTTTGAGTTGTCCGCCTGCTGGATGGAAGGTGGTTCGATTGTTCCCGGTCTGCGTTATCGACTGCTCTGGCTGGGGGAGGGGGATCAGGTCGCCGGGAAATCGGCTGATAATGAGATCACGACCGGCTACGATACCGCACTCTGGCATCCCGGCGATGCCTGGCGCGGCGTTCACACAATCTATGTGCCCGGCGCGCTGGAGTCGGGGCGTTATACAGTTGCCCTGCAGGTGCTCGACAATGGTCAGCATGTTGGTGATCCGATCGCGCTTGGCGAGATGGATATCACCGCGCCGCCGCGTATCTATGATCGACCGGAGATGATGGTCGAGAGCGATGCGATCTGGCAGAACCAGATTTCTCTGATTGGCTGCGATCTTCCCGATCTGTCGCTGGAATCCGGAGCGCTCCCGCTGACCCTTTACTGGCTGCCGCAGGCGCAGATCGATCAGAATCTCAAGGTATTCGTCCACCTGGTCGATGAGTCCGGTGCGATCATTTCCCAGCAGGATCAGGTTCCGGCAGGCAATCGCCCGACGACCGGCTGGGCACCCGGCGAGATCGTCGCCGATGGGTATTTGCTGCCCCTCCCGGCTGATCTGCCCCCCGGTGACTATTCACTGCGCATCGGCTGGTACGATCCGCTCGCCGGTGATCGTCCCCTGCTATCGGACGGTGCTGAATTTCTCCTGCTCCCGGTGACGCTCTTCTTAGACTAGAATCGCATTGATAGAATAGTATCGCCCAGGGTCTGGGGCAGGGCTTCCAGAAAAGCAGCGGCACCCGCCATGTGCCCGACGGAGTAGCGCGGTCGGGGCTTCGCGGCGCTGATCGCCTTGTGTACTATCTCCGCGACTTTCTCCGGTGCGGTGCGCTTCGCATCGAAGTCGACCATGCTGTCGGCCCATTCCTGCAAAGCCTTCCTGTACAGGTCGGCTTTGTCCTGCGGGCAGGATTTCAGATTGATCCACAGATCGTCATAGGTTCGCTCGGCGGCGGGCGTCTGAATACCGCCGCAGCGGATCATCACATTGGGGATGCCCCAGGGTTTCAGCTCGATACTCAGGGTGCGGGCTAGGCAGTTGACCGCGAAGTCCGCCGCGTGGATGCTGGCAACATAGGGTGTGGGGATGATGGATGGAGTCGTGATCCACACGATGCGTCCGCTATCCGTCCGGCGGATCAGGGGCAGAAAAGCCTGCACCAGCGCCACCGATCCGACCAGCCGCGTATCGAGTTCTCGGCTGAAGGCGTCCAAATCCAGCAGCTCCACCGGGGCGACTCCGCCGCCGCCTGCATTGTGAACCAATGCCCGCAGCCCGGCTATACCCCGGCTTTCTGATTCGCGCTTCACCGTTTCCAGAATGGGGGGAATATGCTCGTGCATGGTCAGGTCAAGCGGACAGACGGGCACCAGGTTCGGTTCGTTGAGGCCGCGCAGTGCCTCCGCGTCCGCTTCTTTGCGTACGCTGGCGAATACCGTCAGGCCCTGCCGGGCCAGGTACAGCGCGGAGGCATGTCCGATGCCGGAGGAACAGCCTGTGATTAAAACGGCTTCATTCTGTTGATTACTCATGATCGACTCCTTATGCTTTGTTCTTGGCTCAACTATATAGAGTGTGAATCTGCTCCCTCTCCCTTCCAGGGGGAAGGGTCAGGGGAGGGGGTCATGCTCACACTTTCTACATAAGAGCCTTGTTCTTATTGTGGTCAGGGCTGACCCCGATTGATTCGCAGTATAGATCGTGTCGGGGCCGTTGTTATCCATCAAAAGGTACATTGTGGGATGTAGGTGGAATTAATCCCCTGCGGAGTGCGTTCAGCGCCTGACTCCACCAACTTGGAACATGCCTACTTGCGAGGGGTTCATTCATGGTTGGGGGCGCATTGCGCTCAGTCAATCCATCCCGGTCGCCTGATCCCCACTTTAGCCCGGCGGCTTCAGCCCCGGGATAGAGATTATGAGGGGTTGCCAATTTACTTGACAGAATTATATATTCTATTTATTATATTCAAAGTAGAATATATACTGGTTAAGGAGCACCTATGTCCGTGCGGCTGGTGATCCTCGGTTTTTTGCGGGATCATGATCTCTACGGCTATGAAATCAAGCAGTTGATCGAAGGTAGGATGGGCGATTGGACGTCTATTGCCTTTGGCTCGATCTATCATGCGCTTGGCAAACTGGCCGACGAGGGGCTGATCGAAAAGATTGCCACCGAGCAGGAAGGCGGTCGGCCTTCGCGCACCGTCTACCGGATCACCGAGAGCGGAGAACGGGAGTTCATGAACCTGCTGCGTGGCATCTGGCAGAACGTCGAGCGGGTCTTCTATACGATTGACCTGGGCCTGTTCTTCATGAATGCGCTGCGGATCGATGAAGTAAAAGGCTACGTGCAGCAGCGGATCGGCCATCTGGAAGCGGTTCTCGCCCACCTTGAGACGCATCGTGCAGAGGCGCTGCCCGCGAAACCGTATGCTGCCCTTGCCGATGCCATCTTCGATCATTCGGTTGGGCAGTACGAGGCCGAACTCGCCTGGACGAGAGAGCTTCTTGCCAGAATAGAGAATGGCGATCTGCCATAGCACGTTGTTTTTTTACCAGCATATTCTAGTTTGTATATAAAACATTGTATAAAGGAAGGGAACATGAAGAAAGAAAACCGGAAACAATTGATCATTTCGCTGGCGCTTTACGCCGGGTTCACGCTGACCTTCCTCGCTGCCAACATCCTGTCGAACGCCGCTGAGAAGGGGATCAACCCTGAACTAAACGAGTCAATCGCCGGGATGCTGCTGGGCTTTCTGGCCTTCCCGGTGTTTTGCATCGGGCTGCCGCTGTATCTTGCCCGCCGCTGGGAACTTGAATTTTCATTCTGGCCGCGCGGGAAGAAGTGGCCGCTGGTGCTGGGAGTGATTGTGCTCTACGCAGTCCTGACGCAATATCAACCCGTCACCGCAGTTATCCAGATGCGCATCCCCTTGAGAGACTTCCTGCTGCATTTCATCTCGACAACGCTTTTCCACGTGTCATACTATCCGCTGTTTGCCGTGCTAATGCTGCCGGTGATCCGTAAGGATTATGGTGTGGCGGCAGGCGTGTTGATCCCTGCACTGCTTTTTGCGCTGTATCATCTGGCCGGGTTCTACTACTTCCCGGCAGGTTTGACCCTTCGTATGCAGGTGCTGCTGTTTGCGTCGTATACCGCGTCGATGCTGTTCTATCTCTGGTCGGAAAGCGCGATCCTCGTCGCGCTGAATCACACCATCGGCGGGGCGGTTGGATTGGCCATCAATGGGTCTCTGTTCAATCAGGTCGATGAACTGCTGATCGTCACGGCGGTGATCATGACCGGCCTGTTCGCCTACATGATTGTGTATACGATCCGCCACAATGATCGGCCCTATAATCGTGGATTCTGGCTGCAAACCGGGATCGACCGGGGGCCATCTACCTGATCGATCGTATTGCGCCGAATCTGCCCGCGACACCCAGGGTCAGAAACCGCGTTACGAAACAATCTATAAAGGAGAGGTGCTCCGCCCAACCGGTGCTGCCCTCCCCTTTTCCCTTTTTTCTTTTTCCTTTATTCTTAAATCGGCTATAGTTAGAACAATCATAAATTGATTCTACTGATCCGATAGAGGGTGAAAGATGTCACGACGTCTATTGAGCATTTTAATTCTGGTGCTTATCCTGATGATAACCGCCGGGTGCAGTGAGAATTTTGGCAACGCGGTTAGCAATATGAACGCCAACGCCACCCGCATCGCCGGAGGCATTACCGACCCCGAAAACCCGGACGCCAGCCCCGCCGAAACGGCCACCCCGGAGCCAACCGCCGAACCCGACGGGTATTATGACCTTGTCAGCAATCCTTCCACATCACTTGTCCAGGCCTGGGGGCGAATTTACGGGCTGCCCTCCGGCACCGAGTTCACCATCATCGCCGACGAGACTCAGGTCGCCGAGTTTACCATCCAGACCCTTCAACTGGAGGGCTGGTCCGAAACGGTGCGCGGCGGTTCCGCCTCGATTGCACTGGGGCAGATCAGGCTTGACCTTGCATTGCAGGCCGAAAACGGCGATTTTGGGTCAGGCAGTCTCACCTTCCAGCCCACTCTCGACGAAGCCGCTCAACTGCATCTCAACCCGCGTGGTGCCGAATTTGGCGGCCTGCGGATGCCCACCGACTTTATTCCCGCACTGGGCGACTCCGTCCACGCCTCGCTGACCGGCGCGCAGACCGCCGCCCTTAGCAAGGTGACGCTCTCCCAGCTTTCGCTTGATAACGGCGTGATGACGGTCAAGGGTACCGTTCGCTAACGGCAATGATTGTTCCTCCTGCACGTCCGGTCAAACGCGCCCGCGTTTTGTTGATTGTGGGTGTTTTTGCTGCCTTTTTCCTGACGCCCTTTGTGGTCGTCGCCGCGCTGGGGGAGGTCTTCCCGATCTGGCTGGGTTTTCCACTCACCTGCGTCCCGGCGATCAGCGCCGTGCTGCTGGCGATCTACTGGCTCGTGATGCGCCGCCTGTTGCTGAAAAACTACATCGCGGGCCAGCGATTTTACGAGGCGGGCGAATACCGTGAGGCAGTCGAGGCATTTGACAGTCACTTCCGGTTGATGGAATCCCGCCCCCGCCTCGACCGAATCCCCTGGCTGGTGCTTCTCGATCCATTTCCCTGTTCACACCGCGAGCGGGCGCTGATCTATAAGGCGCTCGCTCATATCCGCCTGGGCGAACCGGAACCCGCCCTTGATGCCTACCGCCAGTGCGTGCTGATCAACCCGTCCAACGAATCTGCCCGTGCCGCGCTCGCCCTTGCCGATTCGCTGATCGATGAGCCATTCCGCCCCATCGACGAGCCGATGACCGCGATAGATTAGCCGGGCGGATCGATGCTGTATCGTCCCTTACATAGAACGATCTGGGTAGCGGCGGCGGTGATCGCCGCCCTTCTCGTTTTCACCGCCTGCCGCGCCGAGGTCAACGGCCCGCACCCGGTCAAGACGAAAGTCCCTTCCGATGGCGAACCGGTCACCGCCACGCCCGTCCCACTGAATGAAGAATCCACCCCCACGCCGACCTTACCCCCGGCGATCATCATTCCCAACGGCGGGCTGGCAGCAGCCTGCGAATTCAACACGATCCGCGTTGATCTGCCCGCCGATGCAGCCAGCCGGATCGAAGCCGGGGAGAACGATCTCTACCTGCTGCTTGATGGCGGTCTGTATCGAATCGACCGGCAGTCAGTGGATGGCGGTACGGTTGAACCGGAACCGCTGCTGCTTCCCGGTACGAAGATCGGTGCGCGGGAAGTGCAAGAACTCGCCGATCTGGTTGTTTCCCCCGACGGCGAATCGGTCTATCTGCTCGACAAGGCCGGGCACATTTTTCGTACCGAACCATCGACCGGGCGCACCACGCTGACCTACCGCGCCTATCCCGATCCATCCCTCGACATTTATCCGGAGCTTGTCGCCATCGACCTCGACGCTGAAGGAAACCCGGTCGGCCTCGACACGGCTTACGGGGCGCTCTGGACTCCCGATGGTATTCAGTCGCTCGATATAGTAGGGCAGACCGGGGCGTTTACCACCGGAGTCGACCTGACTATCATCGGTGACCGGGCTTATGTGCTGCTGCGCGACGGCAGCATCGAGGTGCTGGAATCTGATGGGCGCGTCTGGCTGCTCGATCCGGGTAGTTCGCGCGGGCTGAGGCTTGCTCTGTGGTCCGCCGACCCGCTGGGTGTCGATCTCGTCTACGCAGTCGATGCCCTGCATCGGGAGATCGTCGGCTTCGATCCCAATCGTGGCGATCAACTCACCCAGACGATCTTTGGATTTGGCGATATTGGCCTGCTGCGTGATGCCATCTTTACCGGCGGGCGGTTGTATGCCCTTGCGGACAATCAGCTTTATGTATATCCCGGCCCCGCCCAGCCCGGTGAAGACCTCGCCGCCTGCGTCCCGCCCTCGGTCGATGGATTTGCCCGCCCGACGCTCTATGGCAAAGACCTGATTGCCGATCTTTCCGAGTGGACCTTCCCCATCGAAGGGGGTGAACTCCCCGATTGGCCGCGTGTCTATCCCGGTGGGAGCCGTATTTACCGGTTGGGTGTGCATCACGGCACTGATATTTATTACTGGGATGCACCGGCTGGCTACGGAATCGGCTGGCCGGTGGTCGCCGATGCTGCCGGGCGGGTGATCCGGGCCGATACCGATTACAGGGAAATGACCGTCGGCGAGTACGAACGGCTGATCGAACAATCGATGCGAACCGGGGGCACGCCGGACGAAGTCCTCGACCGGTTGGCAGGTCGCCAGGTGATCATCGAGCATGGCAATGGCTTGCAGACGGTTTACATGCACCTCGATTCGATTGAGCCGGGGATAACCGCCGGGGAGATCGTGCAGGCCGGTGATCTGATCGGCACAGTCGGGGTGACGGGCACGCAAGGCGAGGCTGAACCGGGCACCGCGCTGCCCCACCTGCATTTCGAAATCTGGATCGAGGATCACTACCTGGGGCAGGGGGTAACCATCCGTGAGGCGATGTGGTGGTTGGAGCAGGTCTTCGGCGAATAGACATCACCGGATGTGCAAAAAGCAGCGAGGGGCACCTGATGGGTGCCCCTCATTCGTGCCGTACGATGTGATGCCTCTAGTCTTCGGGCACCGGGTTGATGCCGGGATGTTCCTCGGCAAAGTTGGAGAGGTGATATTCGGGCGATTTCTCGAATGCACTCTTGCAGCCGTCACAGCAGAAAGAGTAGGTCTTGCCCTTGTAGTCGCTTTTTGACGTCCATAAACCATCCTCGGCGGACATTCCACATACGACGTCGTATACCAGTTGCATAATCGGCCTCCTCTGATTGAATAGTCCGATACCGGTAGACCACCGTCCTTCGACATCTTTCGTATGTTCAGCGTGACGTTGAACCACTGACATAGCATTCCTCCTGAAAAGGGTTACCTTCTCCCTCCAGGGTGCCGTCGAGTGCCTCCTTAGCATGTTTTGTGAAGGTTTCCCGATCCAGCGCTACAGCAATCGCCGGTAGACAGGAACGTAGACCTACAGACGGGTAATGTTGCCATTATCGGTAGTACCGCCGTAGGCCTGGACTTCACGATTCAGGCAGTTCATCTACCCGGCCCCGGTAGTCTGGTTTCAAGCGTGCGGAACAGGAGCTTGATCATCTGCTGACCAGGGCACTCAATCGAGAAAAACGCCAGGAATTTAAAACTGCCGGTGGCATTGACCACACCAGGAGGGTTGAACCGGAGATCGGAGCTGTAGAGCGATCAGGGTGTGCTGCGGACGATCCCTCAACCACCGTAATAGAGTGGTTGTTCGAGCCAGCGTCCTCTCCTCCGCTGGCCGTTCCAGAACCGTCGGTGGCGTTGCTTTGTTGTTGGGGCGCGAAGTTGGCATCACTGACCAGAGCCAGGGCAGCGACTATCACCCCGGCTTTTGGCATCGACTCCACGTCCCCGATGCACCCTTTGTTGATGATCGCAGAATCAGCCTGCAAGAATGCGGACCGAAGCACGCGATATCCGTTCATATGCTCTCCTAGGGGCATACTATAAACCTATTAGTGGATGTGGACAAGTATCCGTGATCACTTCCTTGAAAGAACGCACAGCGGGGTGAAGGGAGCCTGCCAGACTCCCTTCACGTGAGGGTGAAAATGGTGTTGAATGAGGGCTGTTTCGATCCGCTGACTCCGAATCGGCGTTGTTGTGCTGGAGCCTAGCCTTGCGGTGAAGGATCGACGCCGGGGTGTTCCTCGGCAAAGTTCGCCAGGTGATAATCCGGTGATTTTTCGAATGCCCCCTTACAACCATTGCAGCAGAAGTAGTAGGTCTTTCCCTCGTGCTCGCTCTGTGATGTCCAGTTGCCCTTTTCGGTGGACATTCCACATACCACATCGTATACCATGTTCATCGAAGGTTCCTTCCTTATGACAGACTAACTGTTTGCCGTCGCAAGATAATCGTCGAAAGCCTCGCGCAGCGTCGGCGCGCCGACCACGCCGAACCAGCGCTCGATTTCGTTGCCGTCCGCATCGATGAGAATGAAGACCGGCTGGCTGGAAATCCCAAAGGTGCTGACCACTTCTCTGTTCTCATTGGCTTCACGATCCAGGTATACAAAATCGACTTTGCCCCAGTATTCGGCCTCCAGAGCATGGACGGTTGGTTTCATACCGCTGCAAACACCGCACCAGCCGGTGAAGAATTCGAGGAACTGCGGGTTGCCCGTTGCGCCGACGACGGTCGGCGGATCGTAGCGATAATCGCCGGAGACGGGCACCGGCGCTGAAGGACGGTCAGGGTGAACTGCTTCGCTGGAATCCATCTCGTCCATATCATCATCACCCGACATGTCGTTGTCCGCCATGTTCGAGTCTTCCATCTCGTCATCGTGCGGCTCGTCGGCCATGTCTTCGTCGTCCGACATGTCCGAGCTGTCCATGTCATCGTCGTGCGGCTCATCGGCCATACCTTCGTCGTTTGATATGCCGGTGTCGGCCATCTCGTCCGGCGCGGCCAGCGCCGAACAGCCAGCGGCGATCAGCGCCACGAGGCCCAGCAGCAGTACCAATCTAACCCCAAATTTCCCGTTCATACCATCTCCTTTGTTTTCGTGTGATCATTCCAATAAAGAGTGTTCAATAATTGGGACTCGTAAATTAGATGGGTTGTGTCGTAAATTTCTTACCAATTGAGGTTGGCGAGGATCATAAAACCGGGCGGCAAACCACCCGGTTTTCGTTATTGGTTTTGCCTCGCTTTTTCGAAAAGCGAGCAGGGGTAGGGGGACAGCGTCCCCCTGATACTTCATGATAGCTTCTTGCGCCGCAGCAGCAGCGAATTACCGATCACGAATACGTCGCTGAAAGCCATCGCGAAGGCGGCGAGGATCGGGTGAAGCTGGCGCAGGATGTCGGGTGCCCAGGCGAAGGGATAGAGGATACCCGCCGCGACCGGGATCAGGATAACGTTGTAGCCGAAGGCCCAGAACAGGTTCTGCTTGATCGTCTTGATCGTCGCGCGGCTCAGGGCGAGGGCTTCGGGCACGGCCCGCAGATCGCCCCGGATGAGCGTCACGTCGGCGGTTTCCATTGCCACGTCGGTCCCCGTCCCGATGGCGATCCCCACGTCCGATTGGGCCAGCGCGGGCGCGTCGTTGATCCCGTCTCCGACCATTGCCACGATCTGCCCGGCGTCCTGAAGCTGACGGATGTAGTCGGCCTTTTCGCCGGGGAGCACTTCGGCGAACACCTCGTCGACTCCTGCTTCGCGGGCGATAGCCAGCGCGGTGGCTTTGTTGTCGCCGCTGATCATCGCCACGTGCAGCCCGGCGCGTTTCATTGCCGTAATCGCCTCGCGGCTGCCCTCCTTGAGCGTATCGGCCACCGCGATCAGACCCTGCGCTTTGCCGTTCGCCGCCACCCAGATCGCCGTTTTCGCTTCGTCCTGCAAGCGTGATGCGTGATCGGTCAGCCCGTTCAGTTCGACGCCCGATTCTTCGAGCAGTCTCCGGCTGCCGACCAGCACCGTCTGCCCTTCGACCATTGCCCGGACGCCCCGCCCGGTGATCGATTCGAAGCCTTCCGGCGCGGCGAGTTCGGCCAGGCCGCCCGCGTTGACCTTCGCCTCGGCGGCCTTCACAATCGACTCGCCAAGCGGATGCTCCGACCCGCGTTCGGCAGAAGCGGCCAGCCGCAGTACGTCGTTTTCGCTGAGAGCGGATTTCGACCCATTCACGCTGGCAGCGACGACATCGGTGACCGTCGGTTCGCCGGTCGTGATCGTCCCCGTCTTGTCGAGGACGACGGCGGTCAGTTCGTGGGCGCGTTCGAGCGCCCCGCTGTTCTTGAACAGGATGCCCATCCCCGCGCCGCGCCCCGTGCCGACCATGATCGCGGTTGGCGTAGCGAGGCCCATCGCGCACGGGCAGGCGATGATCAGCACCGCCACCAGCCGAATCAACGCCTGGGTGAAGGTTGCGTCGGGCACCAGGAACATCCAGATCAGGAAGGTGACCAGCGCCACTGCCGCCACAGCCGGGACGAAGATCGCGGCGACTTTATCGGCCAGCCTTTGGATCGGTGCTTTGCTGGCCTGCGCTTCTTCGACCAGCCGGATAATCTGGGCCAGCGCGGTCTCGCGTCCGACGGCGGTTGCTTCGAGTTTGAGCAGTCCCTGCCTGTTGATCGTAGCCCCGATGGCTTTGTCGCCCGGTGCTTTGTCGACCGGCAGACTCTCGCCGGTAATCATGCTCTCGTCGACCGCGCTGTGGCCTTCGACGATCACGCCATCGACCGGGATTTTCTCGCCGGGACGCACGATCACGATCTCGCCCGCCTCGACCGAATCGATAGGCACGTCGATCTCTTCACCGTCACGCACGACGCGCGCGGTTTTAGGGCGCAGACCCATCAACTGGCGGATCGCTTCGCTGGTGCGGCCTTTGGCCCGCACTTCGAGCAGCTTGCCGGTGGCAATCAGGGTGATGATCGAGGCCGAGGTTTCGAAGTAGACGTGTCCGGGGGCCAGCCCCAGCGCTACGATCACCGAGTAGAAATAGGCGACGCTCGAACCGAGCGCGACCAGCACGTCCATGTTGGCCGCGCCGTTGCGCAGGGCCTTGTATCCGCTTCGATAATACTGCCAGCCGACGTAGAACTGAACCGGGGTCGCCATCGCCCAGAACAGGAAGTTGACCCAGGGGGCATGTGCCCACTCGCCGACCAGCCCGAAGTCGCGGCCCATACTTAAAAGGAAGAGAGGCAGTGTAAACAGCACACCGACCAGCAGCAAGCGCCGCTGCCGGTCGAATTCCTGTTCGCGGGCAGCGCGTTCGGCGTCCTCCAGTTCTTCTGATGTCGCGCCGTCGGCCACGCCGTAACCCACCAGTTCGATCTGCTTGATCAGGTCTCGGCGGGTCACCTGCCCGGCGACATAGGTCACACGGGCACGCTCGGTTGCCACGTTGATCGAAATATCGACAATACCGTCCAGCCGTTTCAATCCCTTCTCGACGGCGAGGGCGCAGCTTGCGCAGTCCATCCCGGTGATCGCCAGTTCGGTCGTCGCGGTGGCGATCCCGTAGCCGGTCATTTCGACGCGCTCGATCAGCGCGTTTTCGTCAAGCAGGGCGGGATCGTAGATGACGGTCGCCCGTTCGAGGGCGAGGTTGACATCCACCTGATCGACGCCCTGTAGTTTCGTCAATCCCTTTTCGACCACAGATACGCAGTTCGCGCAGGTCATGCCGGTGATCGGCAGGGTGGTTTGTTTGGTGGTCATGGAGATCAAAAAGCTCCTATCAAAATTAAATCGATAATCGTTGATATATCGATCTGCGGTCGTTGCTGATGCAAATAGCTGCCGATCAGACTTTTGTCAGTGCCTGAAACACGTCCCGCAGTTCGTTCAGTACGCGCTCGCTCTCGCCGATGTCGCCCTTCTGGATTGCGTCGGTGACGCAGTGATGCATGTGATCGTCGAGGATCATCAGGCTGACTTTATCCAGCGCCGCCTTGACCGCCTGTATCTGGTTGATGATGTCGATGCAGTAGGCATCCTCATCGACCATGCGGCCTATCCCCTTCACATGCCCGCTGACGCTCCTGATCCGGTTGGTCAGGCCCTCTTTGAGATCGTCGGGGCGAGTGCGTTTCATCGTCGCTAACTGTTCCATTGTGTTTCTCCTTACCCCACCCCAGGGGGGAGGGGGTATACAGAGTATAGCGTTTCTGATATGCTTGTACAAGTGCTCCGTAAGAAATCTCGATGAATCCACCCGGTGTTTACGTGAATCTAACAATCAGGTGCTATATCTATAATAGGTGTGACAGATGCCCTGATTTGGGATACAATCACCCTCGAAATCAATTTTATTGGAGGACAGTGATGCCGATCTATGCCTATGAGTGCAACGAATGCGGCGTCCGTTTTGAACGGAAACAGAGTTTCAGCGACGATCCGATAACCATCTGCCCTGAGTGCGAGGGTGAGGTGCATCGACTCATCAGCCCGGTGGGTGTGATCTTTAAAGGTAGTGGCTTTTACGTTACCGACAACAAGTCGAAGGGCCGCGTGGCGACCAGCACCAGCTCGTCGACCGACAAGGAAAGCAAGTCGAGTGAAGCACCGGCCAAGAAGACCGAGGCGAAAGCCGAGACCAAAACGGAAAGCAAAGTTTCCAGCAGCGGCGACGCATAACAACAGACTATCCCCCCTTAGTAACCCCTGCGGCGATCCATCCCCCCGGTGACGGATCGCCGTTTCTATTTACCCCAATGCAGAATTCGGCTACAATGATGTTGCTGCAAATTCATATAATGTCATGTTTCCTGCCTGCTACATAAACTTAATGTCTTCAGGACGACGACCGATGAAAAAATCTGCCCACCGACTAATCCTTCTTATTGTTCTTGCCATTGTAACCCTCCTCCCGATGAGCACCGTCCATGCAGCGAACTTCACCGCCGGGAATTCTGCCGAACTGATCGTGGCGATCAACACCGCCAACGGCAACGGTGAAGCCGATACCATTACCCTCACCGCCGACATCACCCTCAATGCGGTCGATAATTCAACCACCGGTGACAATGGTCTGCCGGTCATTACCAGCGACATTACCATCGAAGGCGATGGACACACCCTCACGCGTGATGGCAGCGCACCGAACTTTCGCTTCCTGTATGTGGATGCAGCGGGCGACCTGACGTTAAACAATGTTACGATCAGTAATGGTCGCTCAAATGTTGACGGCGGTGCCATCTACAACAATGGCGGTGCGCTCACCATCAGCCGGAGTACGCTGGACGGCAACTATACGGGTGATGACGGGGGTGCCATTTACAATAACGGTGGCACGGTGACCATCGAGTACAGCACGATCAGCAATAATGAGGCTCCTACATCTGCTGGATTCAGCGGCGCTCTCGATAATCGCGTGGGCGGCATGATGACTATCTCCTACAGCATCCTGTCCGGCAACCGCGCAGGTAACGGCGGTGGTGCCATCTATAGCGATACGAATAATCCCACTCTGACCATTATCGGCAGCACGCTGGATGGCAATACGGCTGATTGGGGCGGTGGGATTCAATGCTCCGCTGGAACCTGCACGATCTCCGGCAGCACTTTTTCGAACAATACAGGCACTACATCTTCTGGCGGTGGAGGTCTTCGCGTCAGTACCAATGGCACCGCAGTTGTCACTAACAGCACGATCACTGGCAATACATCGGCGAATAATGGTGGGGGCATCTATGTCGCCGGGGTTCTGACGCTGAGGCATGTCACGCTTGCCGGGAACAGTGCGCCCACCGGCGCAAACCTGTACCGGGATAGCGGTTCTACTGTAAATGTGGCCTCCTCGATCATCGCCGACCCCGTTTCCGGTGGTAACTGCTCCGGTGCCATCACCGACAACGGTGGCAACCTCGAAGCGGAAAGCAGCGGTAGCTACACCTGCCCCGCGACCTTTACGCAAACGACGACCTCCGGTCTTGGGGCGCTGGCCGACAACGGCGGCCCGACCGGGACGATGGCCCTCGATACCGCGAGCTTGGCAGTCGATGGAACCGGCGCGGCCTGCGGCGGTGCGCCGACCAACGGCCTTGACCAGCGCGGCTATCCACGCGATGCTTTGTGCGACATCGGTGCCTTTGAATAC
>JAFGOY010000005.1 GCA_016926255.1 Anaerolineae bacterium
ACCAAACCCCCTCCTATTTCTAACACCGTTTTGCATGGTCTCTTAGAGACTTTATGCTACGCTGCCTGAAATGGATAAAGTCGAGTTGCAGAGCAGCCACGAAATCCTTTGCGGTGATACAATCTATGCAGGCTTGAGCAAGCCGCCGGATTTGCCAACTTCATATATTTCACAGTAACCTAGATTTGTATAATAGAATTTAGAGCAGGAAGAAGATGAAGAAAATACTCATCGTTGACGATCAGTTGGAAGTACGTGAACTGGTAAGCGTAACGCTAGAAATCGGCCCATACACCATTTTAACCGCCGAAAACGGTAACGAGGCACTTGAAATCGCGCGAGTCGAGATGCCCGATCTCATTCTCCTTGATGTCATGATGCCCAACGGTCCAGATGGGTTAGAAGTCTGTTCCGCGCTCAAGAATGATCCAGCCACCCAGGGCCTCTATGTCATCATGCTCACGTCAAAAGGCCAGGAGTGGGACGTCAAAGCCGGGTATGACTCCGGAGCTGATGACTATTTCATCAAGCCGTTCAGCCCGCTCGATTTGATGAACAAAGTAGAAGAAGTATTGGAGGGCTGACAGCCATCTCTCCAATCGGGAGGCTCTCCAATAACAATGTATGTCTGATACTCAGCCATTATCACCGGATGCTCCTTCAGAAGCCGAACAAGCCTATCAACAGGCCCTGGAATACGGCAAGGACCTGGCCCGCGTTTATGTTGCCGAGCAAACCCGGAGAAAAGAAGTCGAAGCTGCCAACCAGCTCCTGAGCGCTGTCTTTACCAGCACCCCAGACGGGCTGGCCGTCCTCAACGAAGCCCTGGTCGTCCGGCAGGCAAACCCGACTTTTGGAGAATTCTTCAAAACAACCCCCGAACAATTAATCGGCGAGTCTTTGCATTCCCTGCCCATAGCTGACGGACTGCTGCCGCTGCTGGAACGCCTGCGATCCGCACCCAGCGAACACGCCGAAGCCGAACTCATCCTCGGCCAACCTGAGTGGCGGTCACTGCTGGCAACTGCGGCGCGATTAGAGACTCCGCATTTGCAGGGCTGGGTGATCGTTCTCCACGACCAAACGGAGCGAAAACGGGCACAGGAAGCACTGCGGCGCGCCCATGACGAACTGGAAATTCGCGTCGAGGAGCGGACCGCGGAACTGGTCATGGCGAATGAGCGGCTCAAACGCGAGGTGGAAGAACGCAAACAGGCAGAAGCCGCCGAACGCGAACAGCGCACGCTGGCCGAAGCCCTGCGCGATACCGCCGCCGCTGTCAGCAGCACGCTCGACCTCAACGAAGTCTCGAAGCGAATCCTGGCGAACGTCGGGCAGGTGATGCCGCACGATTCGGCCAGCATCATGTACATCGACGAAGAGGGAATGGCGCAGGTTGTCCACCTGCAAGGCAGAACGCCGCCGGAAAACGCAGAGGTATTAAAAAAACTCAGGTTCCCGGTAGACGAAACACCAAACCTGCGCCGGGTGATCGATAGCAGGGAGCCTTATATCATCGCCGATACCCGCGAGTATGACGGCTGGGTCAGCCACCCGGCCCACGACTGGATACGGTCAAATATCAGCATCCCCCTCATCTCCGAAGATGTCATCATCGGGTTTCTGAACCTGGACAGCACCGAACCGAATTTCTTCGACCAGGTGCAGGCGGAGCGTCTGCGAACTTTTGCCGACCAGGCCGCCATTGCCATCCGAAACGCACGGCTTTACGAGCAGGCTCAGGAACTGGCTGTCATCGAAGAGCGGCAGCGATTGGCCCGCGACCTGCACGACGCCGTCAGCCAGACCTTATGGTCGGCCAGCCTGCTGACAGACACCCTTCCTGCTCTATATGAGGCCAACCCGAACGAAGGGCAGCACACACTCGGCGAACTCCAGGGACTGATCCGGGGGGCGCTGGCCGAGATGCGGACACTGCTGCTGGAACTGCGTCCCGAAACACTGATCGAGAAAGACCTGGAAAGCCTGATCCGCCAGTTGATTAACTCCCTGGTAGGCAGAACCGGGATCGAGGCGGTGCTGGAATCTACAGGGAAAACCAACCTCCCGCCCAGAGTGCATGAGGCGATCTATCGCATCACGCAGGAATCGATCAATAATATTATGAAGCACGCCGAGGCAACCTGGCTCCGGATAGAGATGATCAGCGAATCAGACCGGTTTTCCATATCGATCCAGGACAACGGGCATGGCTACGATCCGGGCGACACCCTTCCCGGACACCTTGGAATCGGGATCATGAAGGAACGAGCGGCAGCCGTCAATGCCCAATTAAGCATCGACAGCGCAGTCGGCACAGGGACAACGGTTCGCGTTGTATGGCCGAACCCAGAAATATAAGAGTGTCTGACGTTTTCGCGCAGCACCTGGGGGAAAATTATGAGTCAAGAAGAAACCATTCGGGTAATGATCGTCGACGACCACGCGATGGTGCGCAAAGGGCTGGCGACTTTTCTCAATATCTCGCCGAACCTGGAACTGGTCGCCGAGGCTTCCAGCGGCCCAACTGCTCTAAGGCTGTGCGAGGAGTATCAGCCCGACGTGGTGCTGATGGATATGATCATGCCCGGTATGGACGGAATCGAAACCACGCGGGCGATCCGGAAGGCTTTCCCGGCGATCAAGGTGATCATCCTGACGAGCTTCACCGAGAACGACCTCGTGCAAAAAGCGCTGCAAGCAGGCGCGTTGAGCTACCTTCTCAAGGATGTAGGAGCCGAGCAGCTGGCCGAAGCAATCGAGGCAGCGATGGAAGACCGGCCCAGTCTGGCACCGGAAGCAATGCAGGCATTGATCGGGGCGATGACCCAGCCGCCTGCTCCAGGTTTCGACCTGACCCCACGTGAGCGTGAAGTGCTGGCATTGATGGCCGAAGGGCTTCAGAACCCGGAGATCGCTGAGCGGCTGTTCGTCAGCCGTTCGACGGTCAAAACCCATGTCAGCAGTATTCTCTCCAAGCTGGACGTTTCCAGCCGGGTGGAAGCGGTGACCGTCGCCCTGGAAAACAAACTCGTCTAGCCGCCGATCTGAGATACGCCTTGCTCGGACAATCGAGGCCGGTGTCGATATGCATCGAGCCCCAAGGCAGAAGCCGCCAAGCTAAACGTCTGTGGCCTGCGGGTGTATTTCCGCAGACATTTGTGCCCTCTATTGGGCTTGCAACATCGTTCAATATGATGAGATGTTACATTACTTGCTAGAAAGAGCGCCTTCTTGCAATCTGAAAGGAACTCGTCATGACTGGAAGTCCCACACCTCCGCTCGATTCCCACAAGCAGTCAAACGCAGAAGATTTCCTAAAGATGGAATACAAGCAACTCAGCGAATGGGCTGTCCACAGCGAGGATGTTGCTCACCGGATTTTTAACTTTTACGTATCCATTTTGACCGCCAGTCTTGGCGGCCTTTTTATTCTCATCCAGCTTATTGTAACCAGTCCACAAGTCGCTTTGTTAGTCATCGCCGGGACCTGCGGTTTGTTGTTCATGTTTGGGGTAGTTTTTTACGACTCACTGGTAGCAGTCAACATTCGCAGCGCTTACTATCGTACCAGTATTTTGTCGATCCAGAATTACTTCCGTATATATCCGATAGTTAAACAAGTGCTTGTTCAGCTACCAACATACCATACCCACAATGAGCCAGAAAACCGGGTATCAGTTGGTAAGCGGTACGTCATGGTAGACTTCAGTTTCCCCGGCGGAAATCAGCAACCCTTAATGGCCGGGATCAACAGTTTACTACTAGGTGTTCTGATCTGGACTCTGACGTGGGGGATCGGGGGGATCGGCTATCGTTTACTAAGCGTATCGCTCTTGAGCGCTGCAAGTGTGATTATAAGTCTACTGGCGCACAGTCAATTGTCGAGGATAATGGTGACCCAGAATATGCTGGATATGGAATCACGATTCTCCCAGCACCAATTTCCAGAAGAAGCCGATCCGGATTAATCCTGTCCAACCACTTCAGAATTATCTCCAGTCACTTACAATATCCACCATTGCGATGAACTTCAGGTTTTAAAGAGTTTTTCTCTGATTCACTACGTTAATCAGAATGGTAACATATTAAAATATTTCTGACCCCGAAACCATCCCCCGGATAGTGTAGACAGCCCTCCCCCATCTGGCCGATAAAAGCCTCGCCCACAGCACCGGTCAATCATTCAACCAATCGCTGTAACCATAAATCACTCCGATGCCGGACGTATCGGAGTGATTTATTTTCTAGACTCTAAGTATAAGTGGAAGATTTATTGGTAGCAGGTATCTGGACGGGAAGAAGGGGAAACCGGGATGCGCGGCAAAATGCATCACAGAACATTTACAACCTTCTCTCTCAAATCGTTGAAGGAAATCGCCGTCGTGCTGGCAAGCGCGGCAATCCTGGCAAACATCATCATCTTCGCAGCAGGCAGCCATTTCTCCCTGGTCAACAAAGCCGAAGCATCCTCCACCACTTTCGACAGCGCCATCTCACCCACCGCCTTCACCATTTCAGATGTCGAGTATCAGGTTTCCCCCTCCGGCCCAGATAACTTAAAGAGCGTTTCTTTTACAGCTTCGTCACCCAATGGTGCAGCACCTGCCGGGGTCAAGATCAGGTTGGTTCAGGGCAGCAGCACATGGTTCACCTGCTCCCCGATCAGCGGCGGCGGGTGGTACTGCCCCATATCGGGGTTATCCATCGAGGATACCGACGTTTTCGAGACCTCGGTTACACAGTAATCACGGACACCAACTTCAATCATTGAGCATAACTCGAATGAACAAGGACAATACCATGACCGCAACAATAGTACGAACAACCAGAGTTCTCATCGTCGACGACCACACCAGGGTACGGTTGGCTCTATCGGCCTTTATAAAAGCAGCAGCCAACCTCGAACTGGCGGGAGAAGCGACGAATGGGGTCGAAGCACTTGAAGCCTGCGCCAAATACCAGCCCGACGTGGTGCTGATGGACCTGGTCATGCCCCAGATGGACGGCATCACGGCGACCCGGCTGATCCGGCAGACTTTTCCGGGGATCAAAGTGATCATCCTGACTGGCTTTGGCAAAGACGACATGGTCGATATGGCAATGAAATCAGGGGCAAGCTGCTACCTGAACAAAGACATCCCGGCATCAGACCTGGCAAATACGATCAGCGCCACGCGCTGCCAGTAACAAGGGTCGATGGGCGCGGAACAACAACGACGGCATAGAACAGGAAGCAAACATGGCTGATCGAATGGACCGATCACTGGATAGCCCGGGAGGCGATCTCAATCCGACACAGCTCGCCTACCGGCAGGCGATGAAATATGGCACCGACCTGCGGCGCGTTTACCTCGCGGAGAAAAGCCGCCGCCAGGAGCTGGAATTAAGCAACCAACTTTTCAACGCGATATTCTCCAGCACACCGACCGCGCTGGTGGTGCTGGACTCGACGCTTACCATCCGGCAGGCCAACCCGATCTTTACCACACTGCTGGAACTGGATACAGACAGCATCCGGGGCAAACCGCTGCGCGAGGTCATCGACGAAGAAACCCTGTTCGCAGCCCTCCATGACATCGACACAAGCCGCCACGCCCCAACCCAGATCGAATTACAACTGGAGCAGCCGGTCAAACGCTCGCTGCTGGTCGATATCGCCCGGTTGAGGGCCGGGAATTTCTCCGGCTGGATCATCGTTTTTCACGACCAGACCGAGCGGCGACGCCTCGACTATCAAAAATCGGAGTTCATCAATATTGCTGCACACGAACTGCGTACCCCACTGACGTCGATTATCGGGCTGAGTGAACTGCTCAAGGAGGGCTACAGCGACGGACTCGCAGACGATCAGCGGCAGTGCGTTTCCGGCATTCTCGAAGGAGGAAAACGACTGGCAAACATCGTCGATCAACTGGTGGCATTCACTCAGCTAACCGAAGGCAAAGTCGCGCTGACCGATTCGTCAGAATATAACCTGCTCGACGTGATCCGGGACGAAATAGTTGATCTCCAGACTTACGCTGAAACGAAAGAGATCACGCTGAAACTAGAGACATCGCCGCTGGAGATCAAGACCAACATCAACCCGGTACTGCTGCGGACGACGATCCACCAACTGCTGCTCAACGGCATCAACTTCAACGAACCGACCGGCAGTGTTGCTATACGGGTCGAACGGACAGACGAACATGTGACTATCCAGGTGATCGATGACGGGCTCGGTATCCCTCGGAGCGAACTCGAATCGATTTTCCAGCCGTTCTTCCAGGTTGAAGATCACAATATCCGGCGGGTGGGCGGCCTGGGATTAGGATTGTCGATTGTCAAGCGGGTGGTCGCCGAGTTAGGCGGCGTCCTGTCTGTCGACAGCATTTACAGGCAGGGGTCAACCTTTACGATCACCGTCCCCCTCAAACGGACTAACTTTGACGGCGAACTGGCGGTGCTGCAAGATCAGCTGCGCGCAAGCCATGAACAATCGCTGGCCTATGCCCGCGATATCCAGGCGCTCTACCGCCAGCAGCATCTCCATATCGTCAACACCCTCTCAGCGATCACCGAGACACTCGAAGCCCGCGACCCCTTCGTGGCAGGCCACACCGAGCGTGTCACCGAACTGTCGCTGAGACTGGGGCAGTTGCTGGGCTTGTCCAAATCAGAACTACGCACGCTGGAAACCGCCAGCCGCATTCACGATATCGGGAAGATCGGCGTCTCGGACGACGTATTGAACAACGTCGACGGCCTGCCCGATCACGAATACATGATCGTACAGCATATCGAAAAAGCACGTGAAATCCTCGATCCGCTGACCTTCCTGGACGACGCGATCCCAATCGCACTTTCTCACCACGAACGCTACGACGGGCAGGGATACCCCGGCCTGCTGGTCGGCGAAGACATCCCCTTCGGGGCACGCATCCTGGCAGTAGCCAATGATTTCGACGTTATGACTTCACCACGACCGCAGCGAGAAGCTCTTTCGACATCCGAAGCACTCGATGCCTTCAGTGTCGGTGCCGGAACCCACTGGGACCCGCAGGTCGTCGAGGCTTTGATTGCCTTGATGAGTACTTCTCCAAAGTAAGGAACCGGAAGGAGAAAGGAATGTTGACAATATCCGAAGTGCAAAAGGCAGGAGCGAATAAAATAAAAACAATCCTGGCAGCCGACGATAGGAAGGAAATCCTTGAACTGGTTTCGGTAACACTTGAGGGCAGCCCCTACGAGGTGATGCTGGTTACCAACGGCACGCAGGCTTTGCAGGCCGCGCAGAAATATCACCCGGACCTGATCCTGCTTGATATCGTCATGCCGGGCGGTATCGACGGGTTGGAAGTCTGCCGCAGGCTCAAAGGCGATCCGGAAACAAGCGACATTAACATCCTGATCATGACCTCGAAGTATTCCGACGAGATCGCGCTGGAGATTTACGAATCACAGGCCAATGGGCTGCTTCCGAAGCCATTCAGCCCCAGAGGGCTGCTGATTACCGTCGAACGCCTGCTGGAAAATTAAAAGCATGAACAAAACTATTCTCCCCTCCCGATTTCACCCTTCTCTACACGGTTTCTAACCTTTCTCCTTTTTACATTCACCGAACTCGACCACCAATCAATGTTTGACGTCTAATCGTCAGGCGGTACACTATTAACCTATCCGCAAAACCGCTTCGCGGACTTCGGATAGGTCGAAATCGACTGTGTTAGTTTTATCCGGTTTTCACCTGGGTCGAGAACCAGGGGCGGCAATTATCGAACCGCCTGCCTGCTTTGCCCGGCGTGTTTACCGTTTCGAGTAATCTATGACCAAACGTTTCAGCCTTGGCTTTTCGCTGTTCCTCGTCTTCTCAGACCTGGCAATCGTGGTGCTGGCATTGCTGCTGGCAACGCATGTCCGGATGACGCTGCCCTATGGTCGGGAAGCCTCAACGACAATCCTGACGCTGCCGGTGGCGATCTACATCCTGACTTCGGCGATCTGGTTCATCACCTACCTGCTGTCCGGCGTCTACGATCCAAAACACACCGTGCGGCTGGTAGGCGAGCTTCAGGTGATCATTCAGGCCACGTTCTTCGCCTTCTTTGCGCTGGCCGGTGCGCTGTTCATGACCTACCGGGCGATCTCCCGACTGCAAATCATCTATTTCGCAATCATTGCATTGGTACTGGTCTGCCTGCACCGTGTCGCCGTACGGGGATTTTTCAGGCTGATCGGCGGACGGACATTCGACGCCCGCAAGGTGCTAATCATCGGCACCGGGGAAACTGCCCAGGACACGGGGAGGACGATCAAATCGTATGGCTGGGCGGGCCTTTACCTGGTGGGCTTCGTTTCGGAAAGCGATCAGGAGCCAACGCCAGATCAGACCGGCGATCTCCCCGGCCCGGTATTGGGGCCGCTCTACAAACTCACCGATTTCGTCGAATTCTACGACGTGAACGAAGTTGTTTTCGCCCTACCCCCGGACGTGTCGATAGAAATTCGCCCGATTGTCTCCGCGCTGACCGAGCTTTCGGTTAACATCCGCATCGTCCCCGATTACACCGACCTGGCCTTCCTCCAGGTGCAGGTCGAGGACTTCGGCGGGATGCCGCTCCTGAGCCTTAAAGAACCGGCGCTCAGCCCCTTCCAACGGCTGGTGAAACGCATCTTCGACCTCATCGTGTCGATAATTGGCCTGATCCCGGCGCTGCTGGTGATGGGGATCATCGCCCTGGTGATCCGGCTCGACAGCCCCGGCCCGGCGATTTTCAAACAGGAGCGCTATGGCGAGGGCGGGAAAATCTTTACGATGATCAAGTTCCGCACGATGTACATCGACGCGGAAAAGCGGCGCGATGAAGTGATCACTCATGACGAAAACGGCAATATCATTCACAAGCGGGCCGACGATCCGCGCGTGACGCGCGTGGGGCGCTGGCTGCGCCGGACGAGCCTCGATGAGCTGCCCAATTTATTTAACGTCCTGACCGGTGATATGAGTCTGGTCGGGCCGCGCCCGGAGATGCCCTGGCTGGTCGAGAAATACGAACCCTGGCAGCGCAAACGCTTCGAGGTGCCGCAGGGAATGACCGGCTGGTGGCAGATCAGCGGACGGGCTGACAAGCCGATGCACCTCCACACCGAGGAAGACCTCTTCTATATTCGAAACTATTCGCTGTGGCTCGACATTCAAATCCTGCTGCGCACCGCCGGGGCGGTCACCCGGCGGCGAGGAGCTTTCTAACCAGGCTGGCTTTTTCGGGGCGCCGCCCCGAACCCCGGAAGGGGACTCAGTCCCCTTCACCCTGAGAACCATCTGTATCATGCGCAGCATGATACAGATAGATGCTCACTCCATGTAACAATCGAAAAAAACGGTAAACAACACCGATTATCGATCCCCAGCCGGGCGGACGATCACCAGCCCGGAGTCCATCGCATAGGCCTTGATGTCGTCACGGGTGGGGTTGTCAGGCACACCCGCCGAACGCATCACCCGGCCAACGAAGCGGGGCCGCTGCTTGAGACGGTACTCCAAAAAATCGGTGATTCGCTCGATGTCGGCGACCGGCTCTGCGATCCCTTCGAAGCGCAGCCGACCGACCTGTATCTCCACATATGGATCGGCCAGAATGTTTCGATACCAATCGGCTTTATCACCGCGCGCCGAACCGAGGTAGTACGCGCCGTCGATCAGCTCGTATTGCAGCGGGGTGACGCGCTTCAGGCCGGATTTACGCCCGGTGGTGGTCAGCAGCAGGATCGCCCGCCCGATCAGCGGCCCTAAGCCCAGCTTATAGGCGTTCTGGGGGCCTTGTTTCATCAGACGGTACAGCCACTTTGGAAGGTTTCGCATCGACCTCTCCGCTCTCGTTGATTACGCAATGAACGAACGTTCGTTTGTATTGTAAATCGGGAAGCGGAGGGATGTCAAGAGTATCGACTGCCGGACATTACAATCGGCGGGCACAGCGTGCTGTTCCCGCACGACCCCGGATCGACTCAGGGGGCGAACTGGATCACGCCCCAGAGGCCGTCAAAGCGCCAGTCCGGGTCACGCGCATCGAGGGCGGCGATCTGCGATTCGGTCAGCCCGGCGGCGACCTCGGATTTGTGGGTGCGAAGCGCCACCAGCGGCGCGGGGAAATAAGCAACGATATCCTCGAAAGGGGTGGTAAACGCCCAGTGACGGTCGTGGAGCAGGCGGCGGTAGTTGGCGTCGCCTTTGGCGATCACAAGCTGCGAGGCAGCAAGCTCATCGAACAATTCGGGGGGCATCTCCCACATCGGCAGCGGCGAATCCCAGAAGAAGTGATCGCCCACCGCCAGCCGATCCGCCGCAAGGTGCGCCCGAATCCGCCCGGCCAACTGCCTGACCGGTTCGACCGGATCAGATTCCAGGTAAGCGAGTGTTTTCTCGACATCGGGGATGATGACATCGGAGACGAGAACGGGGTGGGCCTTAACGTGCAGCCGCACCATCAAAGCAATCTCGGCGTTGAGCAGGTAATCGGCCAGCGCCAGGTCAGAGACAAATTCGACCCCGGCGTTGTCAATCAGGAAATCGACCCGGCGCGGGGATTCCAGATTCAGTAGATGGTCGACGACCTGCGTGGTGTGGTCGACCAGCAGGTGCTCTTGCTGGATTTCAGCGTCGGCGTGATCGGGCTTGTCGTCGTCATCGGCGGGCCACAGGCTCAGGTCTTTCTGATTGCCCCACAGGTCAATCGACAGCAGGCGAGCGAGCACGTCGGCATGGTTGGTATCGGGATAGAGCCAGAGCCGGAGATTGTCGCACAGGGCACGGATGGAATCGACCGCCGTCTCCAATCCCTGCTGCTTCTGGTAGGTATATGGGTCGAAGCCGGTCAGTCCATCGGACCGGAAATAGCCGGTGATCTGCAGGATGCGGCGGTAGAAATAGAACTCGGAATAGAACCAGGGCACTTCGAGCCAGTTTAGCCCAGCGTACTGCGCCCCGTACCGTTTCCAGTCTGCCTCGTCGGGCGCGCCAGGGTCGTCGATGAGGGGCATGGGGGCATGGGGGATTTCATCGATGAAAGTTTCGTATTCACGGCGGATACCGGGCGGGAAGTCGTTCTCGGCAAGCACCCGGCGGCCAATCGTCGGCAAGCGGACGGCAACGCTTTTCTCGGTGAAGGTGCCGATTTCCGCAGCCCGCAGCGATTCGGGCAGGGGAAGAAGCGGCTGTGAGGGTCTAGACATCAGGCTGTGATTGCTCCTTGCAGATACGGCAGACTCTTTTCAGCGATCAGCTTGCAGCCAGTGCTCTTTCCCGGCCTGCTACTCCGATTCGATTTCAGGAGTGGTCAGCACATCGACCGGCACAGGGGTCGGCTGTGAGCAGTAATCAAAGCCTTCCTGAACAGCATCGAGGATGCGTTCGTCTTCTTCCGCTCGCCGCTGGGCTTCTTCCAGGAAACGGATCGCGGTGCTGCACTGCCCCTGGTAAGCGTAAGACAACCCAAGCTGATAGTACAGGTCGTCGCTTTCTTCCTGAAGCTCAAGAGCCTTCTCCAAAGCGACGGAAGCCCCGGTGTAGTCCATCAGGTAGTAACGCAGCGTACCGATCCGGAGCCAGGGGCGGCCATAGGCCGGATCGAGTTCGACCGACCGTTCGTAGTATTCAAGGGCCGTACTCGGATCGCCGAGATAAGTCTCGTAGGTTACACCCAGTTCGAAGGGGACGATCACACTGCTCGGGGCAAGCACCTGGGCCTCGAATAACTGGTCAAGGGCTTCATCATAACGCCCCAGAACACGATAGATACGGGCCAGCGAAACGCGGATGAACGGTAACCTGGAATGCAGCTGGACGGCCATTTCATATTCGGCGGCAGATTCTTCGTAGTTCCCCAGACTTTCGAGCACATAGCCATAATCGCGCCGGATGTCGAAGCTCTCCGGTTCCTGTTCCACAGCGTATTCAATCGCTTCCAACGCCTGATCCCAGCGATCCAGGTCGACCAGCGCCTCGGCATAATAGGACTGGGCGATGGCATAATTCGGATCGACGTCGATGGCCTGCAATATCGTCGATGAAGCCTGGTCAGCGCGGCCCTGCCAGTCATAGATTTTACCCATAATGGCATAACCAGCCGGATCGAACGGATCGGACAACACCGCATTGTTGGCCGCTTCCAACGCCAGGTCAAGGGTGCCCACCCGTTCATCTCCATACTGCATCGCCGATTCAAAGATCAACAGCCGGGCGATCTGAGAATAATAAGGAGCCGGGTCGGTGGTAAGTTCAGCCGCCGTTTGATAGTGCTCAACGGCGACATCCAGATTGCCGTCCAGATAAGCCTGTTCAGCTTCGGCAACAATCTCTTCGAAGGAGGGCCCTGGGGTATTCGTCTCTTCGATGGCGACCTCGGTATCCTCGGCGGACCGCTCGAATTGAGGTATCCAACCGATTACCGTATCCAGGTTGCGATAGGCCCAGATGCCAAACCCAATCACGGCCAGGTAAAAAATGATCCGGAAGGGATCGTTACGCGGCCCGCGATTGGGATCAGGGGGGCGATAGCTCGCATAACTGCGCCGCCGGGTTCGACGCCGCCGATCTTTTAACGATATACCCAAACCGGATTCTCCTCACCGGCATCTGTTTTCCGGCTGCTTGGGGAGTTTCGCGCTGCGGGCGAAACTCCCACCAACTGCCTTCCCAACCAGTACCACTGATTACTATGCGTTACAACACCCACCATCGCTATTCCTGAATGCCCTCGACTGAGGTTTCGTCATCACCATCGACTCCTTCACCGCCTGGTTCCTCGCCGGTGGTATCGCCGGGGCGTTCCAGCAGCACGGTCGGTTCTTCGTAACCGGCAGGGAACTCGTAGGCAATCGTCGGGGGAGTGTTGGCATAGTCACGGCAGAGCACAAACACGCTCAGGATATTAGTCAAAGCAACCGGCTCATCAAGGCGGCGATCTTCATAAACGTCGAGCGCCTCAAATGCCCTGGGCACAGCTATATCACATAAATCGAGATAATAATAGTCCGAGGCAGTGACCAGGTACGCTTCGAGCGGCACATCGACATCGTTGGCGATGTCCCAGGCGATCAACTCCTCGTAGGTGGCAATTGCATCTTCGTAGTTCCGGCGGGTGTGATAGACGTTCCCCAGACGCAGCCAGGCCGGGGCATAGATTTCGTCGGGCAGGTCGCCCGAAGGATACGTATACCCCGCAGCCTCAATCTCCTCGAAGGTGTACTGCGGGCAGTCCTCACAAACCAGGCTGACCGCGCGCTCCAGGTTGATCTGGGCAGCTTCATCCTCACGGACTTCGAAGTAAGTGCGCCCTAACTCGACATAGGTGCGCGGATCTTCAGGTATGCGCATGATGATCTGCTGGTAGGTCTCGACCGACTTTTCAAACATTTCCATGGAGCCACTGGCCGCTGACGCTCCCCGGTAGTTGCGGGCCAGCCCATACCACAAATCGAGCAGGTTGGGTTGAAGTGCCAGCGCCTGTTCATACTGCTGGATCGCGCCGCCGTAGTCGCCGTAGGATTCGAGTACGTAGGCATAATTGCGGCGGGCATCCACGTTGAACGGGTCGATCTCGATAGCGAGTTCGGCTTCCTCACGCGCCTGCCGGAGCTGCCCCAGGTCGGTATAAGCCTCTGATAGATAGGCATGAGCATACGCATAATTCGAATCGAGTTCCAGCGCATGGAGCGCCTCAACCGCCGCCTGGTCATAATCTCCCATCCAGTCAAGCGTCCGAGCCTTCGCTGCATAGCCACGCGGGTCTTCCGGCGCAAGCAGGATCATCTGGTCTTCAATGCCCAGTGCCTCTTCAAGATTATCTACATCCTCGGTCAGGGTCAGCAGGCGGGCCAGTTCGAACAGAATTTGTAAATCCTCCGGGGACAACTCAAGCGCCTGCTGGTAATACACGACGGCCTGCTCCAGTTCGCCATTATAATAGGCAGCCTCGGCCTGGGTTATATAATGGTCGATGGAGGGTGTCGGAGTCGGCTCAGGGCCGATCTTCGCCAGCACCGCCGGTTGGATCGTGTCCATCCGGAAGAAAACGAAGACCGCCGCAGCCAGCACCAGCACATATAGAATGATCAGTATGACCGGGTAGCGCCGTTTACGCTTCCCGAACCGCAGATTACCTTCTCCGAGGGGGCGTCGCTTGATATACATGGTTGGTACCGGAGTTTCTCCTAATCATATTCGCGTCGGGATCATACCGTTCTAAACAGAGACGTGTCAAGGCGACAGCCGCACCCTCACCCTATGACCAGGCCACGCTTCCCGAAATGTTAGCTTCCTGTTAGCTCCCTTGACAATCGAACCGTTACAGGTGTATCATCACCCGGCATTGAGATAGCGTGTATCTCTAAAGCAGCACCGTGAGATGACGCTTTTTCTTTGCGAGGTAAGAGATGCTTTCTCTTAACTGTTTGTTTATCCGCAGAGTTATCCTTCACGCACTAACAACCAACACTTTTCAGTGCGAAGACTAGAGGGAGAAGCAGTATGATACAGGTTGAAGGACTGACGAAGTACTACGGTAACTTCAAAGCCATCGACAGCCTGTCCTTTTACATTGATGCGGGTGAAGTGGTCGGTTTTCTCGGCCCCAACGGTGCCGGAAAAACCACGACGATGCGTATCCTGACAGGCTTTATGCCCCCCAACGAGGGCACAGCCACCATTGCCGGGTACGACGTTCTCGACCAGCCGCTCGAAGCACGTCAAAGGGTAGGTTATCTGCCGGAATCGGTGCCGCTATATAAGGAAATGACCGTCTGGCAGTACGTCGATTATGTCGCCAAGCTCTACAATATGCGCAATCCCATTCGCGCCAACCGCGTTGACGAGGTGCTGGATCAGGTCGGCATGATCGATCGTGCCGACAGTTTGATCAGCAGCCTCTCAAAAGGTATGCGCCAGCGAGTTGGTCTGGCACAGGCACTGGTTCACGAGCCGGATGTGCTGGTTCTCGACGAGCCGACGATCGGGCTTGACCCCGGACAGGTTCGCGAGTTCCGCGAGTTGATCCAGCAGGTTGGCAAAGAACATACCGTGCTGCTCAGCACCCACATCCTCTCGGAAGTCGAGCAGGTGTGTGACCGGGTGCTGATCATCCACAACGGCCAGATCGTGGCCGAAGACCGGCCCGATGCACTGTCGGCCCGGCTGCAAGGCTCGCATCGCTTCAAGGTGAAGGTCGGAAATGCCAAACCAGAAGCCATCGCCGAAGTGATCGGCGGGCTACCCGGCGTGATCAATGTCACCTCCACCGACGACGGCGTAGAAGTGCTGTCCGAGGAGGAACAGGACACGCGCCCGGCAGTCGCCGCAGCCATCGTCGGCAAAAAGTGGGATTTACTCGAACTGCGCCCGCTGGATATGTCGCTGGAGGAAATATTCCTTGAGCTGACCACCAACGATCGCCAGACTTACGAGGAGGAGGGTTAAAGCGATGCAGTTTTTTAAAGTAATCGGTCGCTCACTCCGATCAATCGGGATTGTCTTCAGCCACGAGTTCAATCTGTTCTTCACGTCACCGATTGTTTATCTAATCGGGTCGGTCTGGCTGTTCCTGGCCGGAGGGTTCTTTGCGCTTTCGCTGAGCGCAATAAACACCGGGCAGTACGAACCTGATATGCTCGGTATGTTCAGCCCGATGGTCTTCCTGATGATCTTCATGGCCCCAGCGCTGACCATGCGACTGGTCGCCGAGGAGTACCGGAACGGCACAAACGAACTGCTCTACACCGCCCCGGTGCGCGACTGGGAAGTGATTTTCGCCAAATGGCTGGCAGTATGGGCGGTCTTCAGCGTGTTCATGCTGATCTCGTTTGTCTACCCGTTGATTTTGTTTTCACGCGGGAACCCCGACCCAGGGCTGATCATCACGGGGTACCTGGGGTTGTGGCTGATGGCTGGCGCAACACTGGCGCTGGGCGTATTTGCCTCATCGCTCACCCAGTATCAACTCGTCGCGTTCTTCGTCACGATGGGCACACTGCTTGTCCTGTGGCTGGCCCAGCAGCTTACCTATATCATCACCAGCCCGAAGATCACCCCGGTGCTGGCTGAAATATCGCTGGTCAGTCACTACCAGAACTTAGTCAGCCGGGCAATCATCGACCCCATCGACGTAGGCTATTTCGTTGGCATAATCACCGTGTTTCTTTTCCTGGCAACGCAAATGCTCAGCACGAGGAGGTGGAGCTCGTGAACGAGCAAAACAACATCCAAATTGACCGTAACGTACTTCGCTGGGTATCCCTCGGCATCGGCCTGCTGGCCCTGCTGGCTATGCTGGTCGCCTGGATTGCCGAAGGAAAATTCAGCACCGCAAGTTGGATTTCGCTGGGTGTGAGCGTCGCCGGTATCGCCGGTTTCATTCTGGTCGATGCCCGCGCCTTCGTAAGCGCGATCACCGGGCGGCAGGGGCTGTTTGGCCTGACCACCGCTTTCATGACCATTTTCTTCCTTGCGGTGATGGTCGCCCTGTACCTGCTGCTCAAGCAGGCCAATATCGAACCGTGGGACGTGAGCGAATCGCAGGAATACACGCTCTCCGATACGACGACGCAGCTCCTTTCCGAACTGGACGGGCCGGTGCAGGTTCTGGCTTTTTATGCACCGAGCGACTACGGTAAAGAAGAAGCCAAACTGCGACTCGACCAGTACGAGCGTGAGAGCGATGGCAAACTGACCGTCGATTTTATCGATCCCGATGCTGACCCGGCCCTGGCCGGTAAATACGAGGTCGAGAGTTCGGGCACCATCGTCTTCGAGCAAGGTGACCAGACATCCAAAGCCGACAGCGTCACAGAGAACGAACTGACCGGCGCGCTGGCCCGCGTGATGCTCGGCGACGAACGCCATCTTTATGCCATCGTTGGGCACGGCGAACGCACCTTTACCGGTTATGATACGACCGGCTACTCTACCATCAACCGGCACCTGGAAAACTTCAACATCATCACCGACGAGATCAACCTGCTGGAAACCGGCGAAATCCCGGCAGATGCCGACATGGTCCTGATTGCCGGGCCGACCGCGACGTTTACCGATACCGAAATAGCGATCCTTTCCGCGTACCTGGACGAAGGTGGCGCGGCGATGATCCTCAGCGAACCCGGTACGGGTGGTGGGACGATGGGCAACGGCGTCATGGGCGTGGCTTTCAGCCCGGATGGTGACACCATCGCCACCGGCGGAGCCGACGGCACCATCCGCTTGTGGGATGCGGCTAACGGCGATGAAATCGGCGTCATTCGCGGGCATACCGCCGGATTGACCGACGTAGCCTTCTCGCCCGATGGCAGCCGGATCGTCTCAACCAGCATCGACAACACCGTCCGCGTCTGGGACGTGGAAAGCGGCGAACAACTGGCCGTTCTGGAAGGCGAGACAGCCGCCGTTCGCCGGGCAACCTTTTCGCCCGACGGGAACCTGATCGCCAGCGTGGGCGAAAATCAGGCAGTCAACATCTGGGATGCCGACACCTACCAGCCAATGGCCTATTCTCCGCTGGCAGTGCCGGTTCCACTGATGACACTGGCCTTCTCACCCGACAGTGCCCATATCGCCGTTGGCGGTGGTTCCAGTACCGAAGGACCGATCTACGTGTGGAATACCGAGACCGGCGAAGTGGAAATCTCGGAGCCGCTGCACTCGAGCTTTGTGTTCAGCATGGCCTTCTCACCCGACGGGCAGACGTTAAAAAGCGCCGCCGTCGATGGAACGATTGGCAGCCTTGACATAGAGAGCGGCGAAGGCAGCGCCACACCTCGCTACGCCGATACAGGAACATCGGCGATAGCGATCGCCAAGGACGGCACGATAGCCTATGCCCTGGTCGATGCAACCGTCCACCTGCAAACGGATACCGGCGCACAACCGGATAAGGATATCGTTCTTTCCGGGCACACTGACGTCATCTGGGACCTGGCTTTCTCCCCCGATGGGAGCAGGGTAGTTTCAGTAGGTCGCGACAATATCATCGACGTCTGGAACGTCGACGAGGGAACACTCGACTATATGATTTCGGGGCATTCCGCCGTCGATCCGCTGCTCCAATATCTTGAAAACAACTGGAAAATCCGGCTGAACGACGACATCGTCATCGACCTGGGAACGGCCCAGCAGTTCGACGAGTTCACACCAATCGTCTATACATACGATGAGTTCTCGCCGATCACAGCGCCGATCCTCAACCAGTACACCTTCTTCCCCGACGCGCGAAGCATCACCCGGCTAGACACCAGTGCTTCAAGCCTGAGCCTCATCGCGCTGGCCCTGACTTCTTCCTCATCCAGCGGGGTAACTTCCTGGGGTGAAACGACCGATCCGTACACCGTCGGCACCTACGGTTTCGACGAAGCCGACATCCCCGGCCCGGTCACACTGGCTGTCAGCGCGGAAGATCTTGAGAGCGGGGCGCGGCTGGTCGTCGTTGGCGACTCAGACTTTGTTTCAAATGCCATGCTCGAATACTCGAACTTCGACAACTCGCAGTTCTTCATCAAGGCCGTCGAGTGGTTGACTGAATCGGAAGACAGCATCGAACTGCCGCCGGTGAACTTCGAAGATCGCCGGTTTGATCCCCAGTTCGGCCTGGTACAGCTCCGGCTGGTGCAGATCAGCGCGGCCTGCCTGATGCCGATTGCGTTCATTGTCGCCGGGTTGGGCGTCTGGATCACCCGCCGCAGCAGACGGTAGGAGGAAGAGACGAACATGCAAACACGCAATCGTCTGATCAGCGGGCTGGTACTCCTGGGAGTGGCCGCTGCATTGATCACCACCTTCGTCCTGCTCGGCAAAAGGGAAGAAGAACCCGAAGTCGACGAAACCGCTGAGGCGGAGACGGTCGACCTGTTCCCCGACGCAGTGTTCGGGGTCGTCGAAGCGTTCTCGGTAACAGACAACGAAACCGGGGACACCTTCGCGGCGAGTATCGACGAAGACAGTTTCGAGTGGGTGATCGACGAGATGCCCACCGAACCCGACCCGGCACTGGTCGTTGACAGCAACCAGATCACCAGTTCGCTGTTCAGCCTGCCCAGCCTGCAATCGAGCCGCGTCCTGAGCGAAATCGAGGCGCTGGCCCCCTTCGGGCTGGAAGAGGCTCACTACACGATCACCTTCAGGGTGACCTCAGGCGGCGAACATACCATCTATGTCGGGTCACAAAACCCGACCGGTACCGGGTACTATGTTCGCCTCACCGAATCGGTTGACCTGACCCAGGAAGTCTACCTGGTCGATACGTACAGCCTCGACAGCGTGATCTGGTTCCTGGAGAATCCACCGCTGATCGAGCCGACGCCGGAGGAGGAACAGCCCGAAGGGGCCTGATCTTCAGGGTCAGTCAGTAAAGATTGTTCAAAGTGGATGCCGGCAGCGGTATCCACTTTTGTTTTTCTATTGGCTCTCATGTAGAGAATCGCCTATACTGTTCGGGGGGACGAGACCACCAAAGCCTGAGCACAGCGAGAACTGATGAAAGGTAAAGCACTCAACCGCCTGATACTCCAGATAGTCGCGTATATCGGCATCGCCCTGATTTTGGGAGGGGTGATCCTGCTGTACGTGCCTGACCAGGTCTTCATGCCCCCTGGCGCGTTGATCGGATTCGGGCTGGCGGCGCTGGGAATCAATATCGTTCTGGGCGGTGACCTGGTGATCGGGCCAACGCCCCGCACATTTTCGGCGAAGGGACAGGTGGTACGCGGCTATCTCGACGTTTCCGCCGGGCCAGCCGACCTGGACATCAACGGCGGCACGAAAAGTCGTATCGCCTCGGTGACACACGGGCCGCTCGGCAAACCCAACTTCGTCGTCGAGGAGGGAATCGCCCGGCTGCGGCTCCATAACAACGTTCTCATCCCCAATATCACCCAGTGGCGGGCCAACCTCGCCTCGAACATATTGTGGGACATCTACGCCCGCAGTTCGCTGGGCGAACTGATGCTCGACCTGACCCAGCTCAGGCTGGAAAAAGTGATCGCCGCGACCTCCTGGGGCCATTTGCAGATCATCTGCCCCAAACGCGGCTACGCACAGATCGACCTCAAGACAACGGCAGGGCTGATCGAAGTCACCATCCCCGACGGCGTCGGCGCACACGTCACCATCGAAAGCGGCACGCTGGCTAACATCGACATCCAAAACGAAAGACTGCTGGCCGAAGACCAGCAGACGTTTACCTCGCTCGATTTTGAAACCGCAGCGGCAACGGTCGAGATTCGCATCAAGGCCGATGCCGGAGACGTCCACATTAAATAGAAACCTATCCGAAATAAAGCAAGCGCAATCTCGGATAGGCAAAGAAAAGCTCTATTGAATTTGAAACCCGATCCCGGTCTACCTCACTGCTTTAATTGGTGGGCACCCCACGCCGCCGGGAATCGGGAATAATCGGTATTTCGGCTGTCAAAATACTGTCACGATCCACGCTGGTCAGGTTGATATTCACCGCTTCACGATCATATTCGACATAGCGGGCGATCACCTCCAGGATTTCGTCTTTCATCGCCTCGACCAGCTCAGGAGTCAGGTTGCTTCTATCGTGAACCAGCACCAACCGGAGCCGCTCTTTGGCAACATCACTGCTCGATGGTTCTCGCCCCCCAAACAACCGATCAATCAAGCTTGCCATAAGGTTTGTTCTCCTCTCGCACAGGCCCGTCGGATTTGATGTGCCGTTATAGTATCGCCTTCTTCTCTGTGCTGGCGGCAGGCGTTTTGTTTACTTCTTTGCTTTCGGCAGGCTTTTCATCTTCCTTCGGCGCAGGCGGTTCGATTTTGGCGGGTTCAGCCTTGACGACGGCTGGTTTCTCATCATCCGAATCGGCTTTGCTTTCGGCAGAACGAGTCGGGGCGCTGGCCACCGGTTCGTTATTGGACGGCTTCTCCTCGGCCTTTGGCTTGCCGTCGGCATTGTCGCTTACCATAACCGGTTTGATCAGCCGGGCCGCGGCCCGCTCCTCTTCTATCTCTTTCTTTGGAGGTTCGACCACGCTTGGCTTTGGGCCAGCAGCGATTTTGTCAGCAGCGTTCTCCGCGCCTCTCACCTTTGCCACAAGGCGCTTCAGCCAGCCGGTTTCTTCCTCCATCGGCATGAAGGGCACATTTTCACCGGTAATCCGGCGCGCAATATTGCGGAAAGCCACCCCTGCCCGTGACTGATCATCGGTGTTCAATGCGGCAGGCAGCCCCCGGTTGGTCGAAACGAGGATCGTTTCATCTTCCGGCACCAGGCCGATCAGCTTGACAGCCAGAATGTCGATAATGTCTTCCGGGCTGAGCATATCACCCTTTTTGACCATCTCCGACTTCACCCGGTTGATCACCAGGTGGCCGGGGCCTTTGCCCTCGGCCTCGATCAACCCGATGATCCGGTCAGCGTCACGAACCGACGACACTTCGGGGTTGGTCACAATAACCACGACATCGGCGGGGGCGATGGCATTCCGGAAGCCGCGCTCGATGCCCGCCGGGGAGTCGATCACCACGTAATCGACGACTGGGCGCAGTTCATCACAAACGCGCACCATATCGCTGGGACTGACGGCGGTCTTATCGCGGGTCTGCGCGGCGGGGATCAAATACAATTCTTCCTTCAACCGCTTGTCTCTGATCATCGCCTGGCGCAGCTTGGCCCGCCCCTCGACAATGTCGACCAGATCATAGACGATCCGGTTCTCCAACCCCATAACAACGTCGAGATTGCGAAGCCCAATGTCAGCATCAATGCAGACAACTTTATTTCCCAGAGAAGCCAGTGCAACGGCGATATTGGCCGTCGCGGTCGTCTTCCCGACTCCACCTTTTCCTGAGGTAACTGTAATGACCCTAGCTGCCATGCAGACCTTCCTAGCAACATTTTCTGTTTATAGTCAACGAACGAAAAGCATCTCTCCAGCAGTACCCTTATTCTACTTGCAAACTGCCGAGGCGATTTCTGGACAGATTGTTAATTCGATCCCCACTCCTCCGCCACGATCTGCCCGTCACGCACCATCGCGTATTCCGGGCGCGGGCGTCGCTGCCCGTCGTCGGCGGCAATTGCCACATAATTGGCGATCCGAAGCTGCATCGGGCGCATATCGAGCGCACAAACCAGAGCCGTCTCATCGCCATTCGCCCCGGCGTGGACCGTTCCGCGCAACCTGCCCCAGACCAGGACATCGCCCCCGGCGATAATCTGCGCGCCGGGATTGACATCACCGATCACGACCACATGCCCAACATGACGAATGACCCGCCCTGAGCGCAGCGTGTTTTTGACCAACACACCGCCAGTGCCTTTTTCAGTCGAATCGAGGGGTGGCAGTTCGCCAGTATCGTCTTTTTCTAAGGGTGATACCCCTTCCGGCAGATCGGTGTCGATTCCTGCCCGGCGTGCCGCCCGGATCGTCTCAGCCGCCTCACCCAGGATCGAAGCCAGGTGAACATCGTGCTCGGCCAGTTTATCTTGCAGTTTACGGATATCGTCGCGATTCAACGCCCGATCACCCACTTTGATAGCTACTCGCGCACCTCGGAAGAAATCATTCCGCTGCTCGATGATTAAAAAAAGGCGCTCGCTTACTTCGTTCCAGGGAGCGTCATCGTTCAAGGAGACGAGAAGGATGTCCCGCACTCCCTTGATTGAAATGATTGACATGCCGCACCCTTCCCATACGTTGAGGCGATTGTAGTATAACGCCCATTACGGCGCAACCGATTTGCAGAGCAACGGTACAATCGCCTTGCAAAACAAGGCACACCGACCTACAGCAGAGTCGCCTTTCGACCGGGCCGGGGATCGTAGTTGCTGGCAAACTGTTCCAGGGTGGTCTTCTCGATCAACCAGGCGTTGGCAAATTTACTTGCCGGAAGTTTTCCGCTGCGGATCAACCGCCTTACCGATTCAGGGTGGATATTCAATCGTCTGGCCGCCTCGGCCACCGTCACGTAGTTCCCAAAATTATCTGCCACAGGCCATCCTAATTGGTGTGAATTGTTGTGCAATGCAACAACATGAAGTATAGGTGATTTCCGGCGTCTGTCAAATAACCGGTATAAAAATCAGCTATTCTGTCTCTCCAGCCATTCGGATCGGATCATGGCAAAGAGCAGGGTGTCGCGCAGGCTGTTCCCATCGGCGCTGCGAGACTGTCGGCACAGGCAGGCTTCCAGTGTATAACCCACCCGACGAGCGACCGCTGCGCTGCGCTCGTTCAACGCATCACAACGTATTTCGATCCGCTCGGCATTCAGGGTATCGAAAGCAAAATTGGTGATCCCGGTCACTGCCTCGGTGATATAGCCCTGGCCCTGCATGCTGTTCCGCACCCAGTAGCCGATCTCGAAGCGCGGGACAGTCCAGTCGATGTTATGCAGGCCGCTGCTCCCCACCAGTAAGCCGTCGGATTTGCGATAGAGGCTCAAACGCATCGACTCCCGTGTATAGAAATTGACCACCGCCTGCCGGACCGCTTCCTCAGCGACAGCGACTGTCTGCTCAACCTGCACCCAAGGCAGCCAGGCACGCAGATCGTCCAGCGATTCGAGCACCGCCTTGTTGATCTCCGCGCCGTCGCCGGGGCGCGGCACGCGGATCAGCAGGCGCTCGGTTTCGAACTGGTCGGGGATATCCAGTAACATAGGGTTGATTGGTTGACACACTTTACGTTCCTGTTCAGGACGAGAATGTCCATTGATCGATGGGCCAGCTTTGCATACTCTCCAGAAAGCGGTGGGCGGTCATGTCCAGACGGATCGGGGTGATCGAGAGGCAGCCCTGAGCCACCGCCCAGACATCGGTACCGACCTCATCCGTATCACCAGTAGGAGCCTCACCACCAATCCAGTAGTAAGGCCGCCCACCCGGATCGATGCGCTCGACCAGTTCGTCGTGATAGCGCCGCCGCCCCTGGCGGGTTACCTGCACCCCTTTGATCTCGCCAACAGGCACGTTGACATTGAGCAGGGTCAGTTCCGGTAGTTCCCGGCTCATTACAAAGGGAACGAACTGCCGGGCGAATTTCGCTGCTATGTCGAAGATCGGCTCCTGCCACGAATCGATTAAAAAGGCGATGGCAGGAATGCCATATAACACAGCCTCCATCGCCGCCGTCACTGTGCCGCTGTAGGTGATGTCCTGGGCCAGATTCGGCCCCTGGTTGATGCCGCTCACCACCAGGTCAACCGGCTCTTTGACAAAGCCCATCAGAGCCAGAGCGATGGCGTCGGCGGGCGAACCGGAGCAGGCGAATGCCTCGACACCCCCATTCAGCGTCACCGGGTCGATACGCATCGGGTTGTGGAGAGTTTTGCGATGGCCGACCGCGCTCTGATTTTCAGCCGGGGCGACAATCGTCAGCCGGACATCGGGCAGAGTGCGCAAAGCCGCCTGTAAAGCATAGATACCGGGTGCCCAGACACCATCATCGTTCGTGACCAATATATGCATCGAGACCTCGTTCCTGTGTGTGGGGGCTGTTTACCAGTGTAGACCTATCAACCGCTACTGGCCATCGACCGGGGCCGGTTCTACAGTCAGCCTGCCTTTTTCGTCTTCGGTAAACCGCCCGGTCGGTATTTTGCCGTCGTGATTGAAGATCAGCAGCGCGTCATGTTCACGGACCCACTGCTGCCAGCATCGCTTTGATTCCAGCGAGACGAGCGGTTCAACATCGTAGGCGGGTATCCAGGCCAGTCTTTCAAAATGGACGGCCAGCATCGCCAGATCAGCCGGGTAGAAGGCTGCCTGACCGTCCTGTTCGAAGACAAGGCTCATATGGGCACGGGTGTGGCCGGGGGTGATCACGCAGCGAACACCGGGGACAATCTCTATTTCGCCGTCGATCAGCCGCATCCGACCCGATTCATAGAGTGGAGCGAAGTTCTCAGCAAAGTAGGTGCCGCGCGTGCGCTCGTTAGGGAAAGAGGCATCGGCGTATTCACGGCGCTGCGCCAGATATTCGGCATTGGGAAAGGTCGGCACGATCTGCCCGTTCTCGGCGAATCGGGTGTTTCCTCCGCAGTGATCGCCGTGCAGGTGGGTGTTGATCACCAGATCGACCGCGCCCGGCTCGACGCCGTGCCGGGCCAGATTTTCGACGAGGGTTCCCTCCGGGCGTTCGAGTCCGATCCGCTCACACTGCCGCTCGGAGAGCTTCGTCCCGTTGCCGGTATCGACCAGGATCGTCTTACCGGCGGCCCTGACCAGCAAACAGTGATGGGGGACGATCAGCAGGCCGTCGTCCTCCGGCTGATAGTAACGCGACCACAAGACTTTCGGGACCAGCCCGAACATCCCGCCGGTATCCGAGCGGATCGTGGATTCGTTGAGTATGGTAATGTCTATGTCGCCTACTCTGATCATGGTTCCTCACCGATAATTGACTGGATAGCTGCCGCACAACCGGACAGTTCGACATTACCGCAAATCCGGCGCGGACACAACGATAGTCCCAGGTGGGATGTATTCCCCATTCCGGACACGTTATACTCAAATCAGGCAGGGTTCAGCGGTAAGGGAGACAGGGCGATGCACGCCAGGTTAGTCAAGTTTGGACTGATCGAAATAGACGGGCAGCACTACGACTACGATGTCTCGATAACCGCCGGGAAAATCACAAAACGCAAGAAGAAACCGTCAAAAGTTTTCCGCAGCCGCTACAATCACACGCCGCTTTCCGCCGACGAGCCTATTCCCTGGGGCGGTGAAAAGCTGATCGTCGGGACGGGGGTTTATGGGGCGCTCCCGATCATGGAGCAGGTCTACGAGGAAGCTAACCGGCGCGGGATCGAGATTGTCACCGCGCCGACCGGTGAAGCCTGCCGCCTGCTGGAAACCCTGGACGATGGCGACATCTACGCCATTTTACACATCACCTGCTGATCCACGCCCTGCCCCGGCTTCTATATGCGCACCGTACCCGAAATCATTCACCGTGATTGTTTGAAAATAGTTAAAATCGAATCTACAATTGACCAGGAAATGACTTTTATTAGAATCAGGAGAGCAACACTGTGAGTATCATGGATAAAGCTTGGAACCTATACATCGGCGGTTCCTGGCTTGGAACCCTCACGCCAACCGGATCGGACGACAACTGGTACTATGCAGATTTCGCCGAGGGCGACGCCTGGTTGAACTTTCGCCCCTGGTTTATTCAGGCACTGGAAGCACAGCAGGCCGGTGATGATGCCGCCTGGCGCGCCGTATACGATCAACTCTATGCGATGAACCTCGTGATCACCGCCGACGACGGCGAAAGCTACAACAGCCCAACCGTCTTTGTCGACGGCGGCAGCGCCTGGTTTATCGTCTAGGCGGCCCGACCAGAGTGATAATGGTGCCAATTGTTGACACTTTGAATATATGACTACTGTCTCCACGCACCTTCAGCAAATTTTAGATACCCTGCCCACCCGCCCTGGCGTTTACCTGATGAAGAATGACCAGGGCGATGTGATCTATGTGGGTAAGGCGGTCAATCTACGCAGCCGGGTGCGCTCCTATTTTCAGCCCAGCACCCTCAGCAACAGGGCCAGCAAAACCGCCCGGATGGTTACCCACATCTCTGACATCGAGGTGATCGTCGTCGACAGCGAGCTGGACGCCCTGCTGACCGAGATCAACCTGATCAAGGCTCACCAGCCGCTCTACAACATCCGGCTCAAGGACGACAAACGCTACCCTTACATCAAAGTCCACTGGCAGGCCCCCTACCCCAGGCTGACCGTCACCCGCCGGATGATCGAGGACGGTGCACGCTACTTCGGCCCGTATACCAGCGCCGCCGCTGTCCACCAGACGCTCGACGTGCTGCGCAAGGCTTTTCCCTATCTCACCTGCGACCGGGAGATTAACGGAGAGGACGACCGCGCCTGCCTGTATTACGACATCAAGCTGTGCAGCGGGCCATGCATCGGGGCAATCGACCAGGAGGAGTACCGGGCCAGCATTCAAAACCTGATGGACTTTCTACAGGGGCGCTCGACCGAGATCATCCGCCGCCTGAACGACCGGATGTGGCAGGCCGCCGACCGGATGGAATACGAAAAGTCGGCAAGGCTGCGTGACCAGATTCAGGCGATGGAACGGATCGCGCAGCAGCAGAAGGTCGTCTCGCCGACCAGCGCCAACCAGGACGTGATCGCCTTTGCCCGCGCCAACGGCGACGCCTGCGTGCAGATTTTCTTCATCCGATCCGGCAAGATCATCGGGCGCGAGCATTACGTGCTGGAAGGCACCGAGGAAGACGAACCGCAGGAAGCAGTGCTGACCGATTTCATCAAGCAGTTCTACGACAAAGCCGCCGAAGTTCCGCCCGAAGTGCTGCTTCCCCACGAACTGGAAGAAGCACAGGTGATCGAAAGCTGGCTGCGCTGCAAACGCGGCAACAAAGTCGTGCTGAACGTCCCCAAGCGCGGGCAGAAGAAGGAACTGGTCGAGCTGGTATCGGAGAACGCCGAGGAAACGCTGGCGATGCTGCGCGCCCAGTGGGAAGCCGACACGACCAGGCAGGAGATCGCGCTCCGCGAGGTGCAGGAAGCGCTGGGGCTGGCCGGGCCGCCCGCGCGGATCGAGTGCTACGACATCAGCAACACGCAGGGCACGGCGATTTCGGCCAGCCGGGTGGTGTTCGTGCAGGGCGTGGCCCGCAAGAGCGAGTACCGCCGCTACAACATCCGCAGCGTACAGGGTCATGGCGACGACTACGCCTCGATGCGCGAGGTGCTCGACCGGCGCTTCCGGCGCTGGCAGGAATCGCAGAGTGAGGATCACAAGCCGGGCCAGAAGAAAGATCACACCTGGAGCCTGCTACCCGACCTGCTGATCGTCGATGGGGGCAAGGGTCAGCTTGGGGTAGCGGTCGAGGTGCTCGAATCCTACGGGCTGCTCGGACAGGTGCCGGTGGTCGGCTTAGCCAAGCAGCACGAAGAAGTGTTTATGCCGGGGCAACGGAAACCGATCATCCTGCCCCGGCGGTCGCAGGGACTTTACCTGCTCCAGCGGGTGAGAGACGAAGCACACCGCTTTGCGATCACCCATCACCGCAAGCGTCGGGCCAAGATGGGGATCGCCTCGATCCTCGATTCGATCCCCGGCGTAGGCCCGATTCGGCGAAAGGCGCTGCTGGCGAAATTCGGTTCGCTCGACGCGATCCGGCGGGCAACGCTCGACGAGATCGCCGCGACTCACAACATCGGTCCCGAACTGGCGGCGGTGATCAAAGAGGAACTGGAATAATCACGATCATCCCCAGATGATCCCGCAGAGGCGCTCGGAAAGCGCCCACAGCCGGGCGGCTTCGTCCTCGTTCAGAGCGTCGGCGCTGGGAACTTTGGGCTGACATTCCTTCCAGTAGACATCGCCAGAACCATTGACCGAGGGGTCGACCGCGAGAAAAATCAGCGTCTCGGCGGCCTGCTCCGGGCTGACCCCCTTTTTCTTCCGCCTGCGCCATACCCATTTCTCGATGCCGCTGGTGCCCTTAAAGCCGATCTCGGTATTGACCAGCCCCGGATCGACGGCGTAGGCGTGGACGGACGATCCCGCACCCAGGCGGCGGTTGAGTTCAGCCGAGAAGAGGATGTTCGCCAGCTTGGACTGCATGTAGACCTTCAGGCAGCCGTAGCCCTTGCGATACATCACGTCGTCCCAGTGAATCTCCGCTTTGTAGTGCGACCCTGAACTGACGGTCACCACGCGGCCCGACGGGGCCTGCTCCAGCAGGGACAGCAGTTCATGGGTCAATAAGAACGGAGCAAGGTGATTGACGGCGAACTGCAATTCGTAGCCGTCGGCAGTGGCGACGTACCAGCTCGATACCGTCCCGGCATTGTTGATCAGCGCGTCGATCTTCCCCCCGCCGATCTCGCCCACCAACCGGGTGATTTCCGATGCGAGGTCGCGCACCTGCTGCTGCGACGACAGATCGGCGACGACAAACACGATCCGGGCAGCGGGGAATTCGGCCAGCACAGCCTGCTTCGCCTGCTGGCAGCGATCTGCCGAGCGCCCCACCCCGATCACGTTCGCTCCGCGCGAGGCAAGGGCATGAAGCGCCGCGCGGCCAATCCCGGCGGTCGCCCCGGTGATGACAATCGTTTTATCTGCAAGGTCGTTGTGTAGTTCCATCAGAGATTCTCCAACCATCATTCAACTATACCAAACAGCCATATGAGGGCAGGGACAAGCTCTGCCCCTGCCAGCGGGATCAGGATTTATTTCGACGCCGCCGGATGGGCCAGCGCCTGCCCGCCGCCGCTCGACTTCTGATATGATTTGCGCCAGCGTTTGTCGATCACATAGGCGACAAGCTGCGGGGGGAACATCCCGCCGAGGACGCGCAGCACTTGGTTGATTACCCCCGGAATATAGATCGTGCGACCAGACAGCGCCCGGTCGATGGTGCGCGCGGCGACATCGCCGACGTTCATCGTCGTAATGCGGCCCATCCAGCCCTGGGCGTCGATGGCACGGGTGACCTCTGGATTGGACGGCATTCCCGCCGGGCACAGCGCAGTGACCGTCACACCGGTCGAGCGTAGTTCCTGGTTTAGAGCCAGCGACCAGTCGAGCAGGAAGCGCTTCGACGAGGCGTAGACCGCCTTGACCGGCATCGGGTAGAAGGCAGCGAGACTACACACGTTGACGATCCGAAAGGGCTGTACCGGGTCACGGAACTGCAAAGCGCGACGGGTCGTCTCGACGGTCGACTCGACGTTCAGGCGCAGGATGCTGCGAATTTCGCCGACCTTCCGCTCGTTGAACAGGCCCTCATAGTCGATCCCGGCCACGTTGAACAGGGAGTGGAAGCGCAGGCCAGATTCCTCGATATGCTGCCACAACGCCTCCCGCTCGTCCTCGCCCGTCAGGTCGGCGGCGAAAGTCTGCACCTGGATACCATACATACGGTTCAAACCGGCGGCGACCGATGCAAGAGCCGCCCCGTTTAGATCGGTCAGGAACAGGTTCCAACCCCGTGATGCACATTCAGCGGCGAAGGCTTTACCCAGGCCACCCGTCGCACCGGTGATCAATACACTGCTGTTCATTCTCGTTTATCCTCCATCAGTACCTTTGAACATCACACTCACAGTATGGCGGGTGAGCGGGTGTAATCACATCCACCCAAAGGTACATCGGAGGGTACATCGGGGAGAGAAAAAGCGAAAAGCACTTCTCGACGAGAAGTGCTTCGACTGCACGGCAGCGGTTCGATCATCGCTCCCTGGAGTCGTCGCCGAGAGCCTCCCACTCCACAATCACCTGATCGACTTTCTGGGCGCGGCCCCGGAAGTAGTAGACCAGATAGATCAGGCCGCCAGCGGTGAGGAGCAGCAGAATCGCAATCGACAGGGCAGTAGGCAGCAGGCCAACCACAGCGGTATAGACAAAGAACGTAATCAGCGAGCCGGGCCACAGGGCATAGGTGATCCAGTTCCAGGCTTTGTGACCGCTCCACAGCGAAAAGGCATAGGACAGCCCACCGACAACGGCAAATAACACCGACAGGGCCAGCGCGGTGTGCATCATATGGCCTTCGGTCAGGAAGACGGTAATCGCCGACAGCCCACCCAGCAGCAGCAGGTAAACGAGGATCAGCACCAGGTTGATCATCAGGTTGTAGCGTTTGCTCTGCGCGTGCAGCTTACGCTGGGCTTCAGCATCGAGCACGTTGACGGCCAGCAGCGGCACCGCCAGATCGCGCAGGCGGGAGAGCAGACCATAGAGCGCAGCGTGATCGGGAAGCGTGCCGCGCAGGATCGACTCGCCTTTAGCGGTCGATACCGACACATTGTCAAACCAGGCCGACCACTGCTCACCCGACAGCCGCCCCCTAACGCGAATCTCGTAAAAGAAGGGTTGGGCGGCAAGATCGGTCGTGCTGGTTGCCAGTTCTGTCGTCTTTCTCATCTGTTCGATCCTGTAAAGCTCGCAGACAAATCACACTTTCGATGGTCGAAGTATCCCATAAAACGGCGGAGATTCAATCCACCGAAAGGTACATTTGGGTTTCATGAGCCGGTTCATCAAGCCACCCTATTGTGTGAGATCAGAAGGAGCAGGTGTAGGTTGATCGAATAGGGGAACAACATCTATAAGCGAGGGGAAAATACGTACATTGTCAGTATAACTGGTAACAATACCAGCCCTGCCCTGCGCGATATCTTCCTCTGAGTGAGCCCGCCAGACCTGAACAGCTCGCTTGAAATTGGCCTGACGCAGGGCTTCTGCGTCTGAGGGCACGACTGAGCCAACGAGCTCATCATCCATATAACAACTGAAGGCTACCGTTTCCGGGTCGGCGACAAGCCGGAACGTGTACCAGCGGTCATATTCAGCCGGAAGTGAATTCCCGAAATCGAAGGTTCCCAGACCAAAATTCTGCACATTGAAGTTGCCCATTATGCCGTCAGAGTTGACCGCAAGCCCACATTCAGCCCACCAGAATTCCCCGCTGATGTCATGGGTGATATACAGAATGGTCTGCGTCGGTTCACCGCCCTTGTAATCGCTGGCGATGCGCTGCTGGGCCTCGAAAATGCCGAGTTCGTCAAGTGGCACCACTTCCGGGTTCAAAACATCGACTTCACAGCTTCCGAAATCCCCGGCGGCAAGACCGACCATAACACCCTGGCGCTGGATGACATCCTGAGCGCAGCCGGGATCAAGCTGCCAGAGCGTATAGTTGAGTGCCCCGTCATACTGCGGATCGTCGAAGTCGTCGTATAGATTCGGCTGCTTATTCCCCTGACGCACGGCGCAGCCCACGATAAGCACCATCAACAGAATTATCCACACCCCAGAGACATACATCGGGAGTCGTCGCAGGCGATACGGCACTACGGTTCCTAAATCATCACCGGTTCGCAAGAATATTTCCACAATACCATCTCCCTGAACAAAGACTATCTTCAGAGGGCTACAACTATTCTGATTTTCGAGAGTAATTTCGTAAAACCTTGTCTTATGTAAAACTGTTTTCCACATTTCACTTTACACCAGTTGACAGAATATTGTAAAAGTCAGGCACTTAAAGCACACCTGGCACTCACACGAACCGGGATACAGTTAAATCAACTATCTGCCACTGCGCCCTCCAACGGTAGAAAGATCGACTCGACCTTCGCTGGCGATATTCAGTAAACTGAGACAAAATTGACTTCAAGGAGCCTGCTCCGAATGCCACTACTTAGGCTGATAGGTTCCCTATCGGGAGCATTTTTCCATTCTCAATGACAGAGGTCCATGATGGAGAGGTCGAAGGCCCCCGCAGGGGCACTCATTGGATTTTTGTCCGGCGCTTTGGCCGGTGCAGGGATTGTCAGGTTATCCGGTACTGACAATCTCAGGGGCGGGATCATCTTTATGCTGGTTTCCGCCTTGCTCTGTACGATGGCTGGCTGGGTAATAGGCATGCTTCTCAAAGAGAAGAAACCAGAAAACACTATTCCCAACACGGGCCAACCACTGGAAATCACCTATGACCCGGAAGCACTGGAAACGCTCTTACCAACGTCTACCCAAACCTATACCGTGGATTCGTTCCGGCTGCTTGGCCTGACAGGGCTGTTCGGCTTTCTTGGCGCTTGTTTTCTCTACTTTCTATCACAGTCTGAGAAAAGTATAGTGTTTGCTATTTTCGCCATACTCTTTTTGGGAGTCGCTCTTTTCTATTTTATCAACTGGCTCGTGAATAGCAGCCTCATGGTCAGAGTCAGCCCCAGCGGATTAGAGTACACCTCAAATCGACAAAGACAGTTCATAGAGTGGAGCAGCATCGAAAAGGTCTGGGAGACCCGTATTTTCGAAAGCCACGGGTTTGTTATCAGGAATATTCATATACTACGGATTATCACTCAAGATAAAAGAGAGATAACAATTGACCGCAGATTACGACGGTTTAGTTCTCTGGCACAAACAATCAATGCAGCGGTCACCCCCTGCCAGTTACCAGGGATTGTCGAAACACTGAACGAGGACAGTTTCGTAGATTTTGCCGAGTTCCAGCTTTCAAAACAGGGGATTTACAGTAACGGCAGTTTCCTTGCGTGGCATGAAGTAGAGCAAATCATCGTTTCAAACGGACGGGTTCAAATCAGAAAGACCGGGAAAAACTGGATGAGTTGGGCTGAAACACAGGCGTGGGAAATCGCCAACTTCCCGGTCTTCGTTAAGATCGCATCACTTTTTACCACAGTAAAGCTACGGTAGCACCCTCACCCAGGCGGCGAGAGCCGGGGCCGCCAGGTGCTGGTCGGCTCGTGGAAATCGCCCACGCCGAGGATCACCTCATGATTTTTGTCGATATACTCGCGCAGCTCGGCGACCGCATCCGCATCGTATTCCGCATAATCACGATGGCTGCCCCGCCGCGCAAACAGGTGATCGTAGAGAATGCTGCGCCAGTGGGTCTTGTTGAGATAGTAATTCGGAACCGCCATGTAATAAACATCACCGACTGTCAGCAAGGCCGGAAGCTGGCTGTGGAGGGTCGGCTTGTTGTGGCTGATGAAGATATCGACGTGCCGGAGTGGGCGTCCATAATACGCCCGGCTGAGTTCGGCCCGATCCGGCACCTGGCCGCTTTCCTGAAACCGATCAACCAGGAACGGCGCGATCCCCGGCGGGAGCGGCTCCTCCTCGGAAAGCCAGATCATCCATCGATCATTTTCGGCGGTGGATTGCAGTTCCAACCGCTTGCATGCCTCGTACATATCGGAGATTTCGAGCTGTTCGAACACCTGCTTCCAGGCACCCCGGAACATCACCCCGATCCCGTGATCGGCATAAAGCTGCCGGGCCTCTTCCCCGGCGAGCATCCGCAGCGACTGCCCCAGGTTGGCGCTGTATTTTGCCGAACGCAGACGCTGCCCCGGCATCACCCCGACGACAAAGAGCGTCCGCAGGCCATCCTGAAACATCAGGTCGGCGATCTCGACCGTCCGGTGCAGCCCCTTCAGGCTGTAATCGGCGAACTGCTCCACGCTGTCATACCCGGCGGAGAATTCGCCGTATTCAAGAAAATACCAGCGGGAAGACCCCCCCGGAGAGAATACGACCGTCTTATCCTGGATCAACGGACTCACTTTTTCGGAAGGCCAGCTCAGAAATTCGTCTAGGGGTGGATGTGGTTCGCTGCTCATTACGAAACTCCTACTATCAGGCAGTAGTCAAGAAGCAAGTGCCGGGCAGCAAAATGCAACCCGGCACTCACCAGGACCGGAACACCGGTAACACCTCAGGATTTAGGCTGCCCGCCGTTGCGAACACGCTCGAAGAGAGCGCCATATGCCAGTGCAATATGCCCCAGCAAACGTTCAGGCAATGGAAGATCGATGGTTCGAACTCCGTCCGCTGGCCGATCGTCGACGACATCGGCTATGAAACGCCTGGCATCTTTGTACAACGTAAAGGGCAGTTTGTCCAGCGGGTACCAACCGACAGCCAATGTTTCAGGGCCAGACTCGATGGGTTCCCCACCGGTGACATGCGCCGCATAGACATGAATCATCTGCCCACCAACCGGCACCTGGGGGAGATGATACTGCCCGGTAAAGCGATCAATGGCGACCTCGTACCCGGTTTCTTCGAGCACTTCCCTGGCAGCGGCATTTTCCATCGATTCTTCCGGATCGATCCCTCCGCCGGGCAGTGCCCAGATGATTCCATAATCTCGACGGCGATGCAGCAAAACCTGATCGCCGTCAAGGACAACAACGGTAACAGTAGTTTTCATTCAAACTCTCTAACAGGACAGGCGCAGGCAGACCAATCAGGCAGCCATTTCAATAGACGCCATGTATCCCATTTCCTGCAACTTGGTTTTAGCGGCAAACAACGTCGCCTCGACAATGCCTTCAGGATGATACAGGGTTTTCCCGATCCACAGGCTTTCTTCAGGACCAGCCTCATCGACCTCGAGGAAATCGGCGGCACGTTCCAACACACCTTCATCTTCCAGCAGGCCATGTTCGAACGCCTGCGTCAAGGCTAACACACAATGGGAGGTTTCTTCCACTGTACTCCGGGAAAATCCCCACCCACCATCTTCATGCTGTTTTTCAACCAGATCAGACACACACAACTGGGCCATCTGATCATCGATACCGGCAAATGCCGTGACTGCATGCGATACCGAATACATCGGAGAGATATGCCATTTATCATCGAACAGCACATCTTTCTTCATCTGGGCACGCAGCCAACCGACCAGCGGATCGATCAAATTATGATGAGGACAACCCGGCTGAGAACGCAGAGCGGTCAGCGCGTGGATATTGACCGATGCCGACGCGCCACGCTCGCCTTTGTATCCTGCGAAATGATCGCCATCCCAGAAATCCATCACCGCTTCATCGGATGGATCGCAGCCCGCCCAGTTCAGAACGGCAAACCCAACCAGCGTATCATCTGCATCGTTGACGAAGAACGTATCGCTGTAGGCCAGCCCAGGTTCGTGGGCATCCCACGAGGCACGAACATCATCGACAATATCCTTGATATCCAGATCGTCCGGACTGAGACCGGCCCGCATCAGGCTGTCGAGCACCCAGACCCGCTCGAAAACTTCGAAAGGCCAGCCGACCGGCACTGCCCCACCGCCGATCTCGATTACCTGCTGGAGGTACTCCGCCGCACGCGGCGAATCGGCACCAGCCCGGCGCTTGGCCATCAGGTAGGCGGCGGTCGCAGCGGTCGAGGTGGCAATCGCCCCCATCGCATCCAGGATTTTATCGTCGAACTGTCTGAGCTGTTCTTCCGGCAGCATTTCCATGCTGAACCACCAGGTTGCCTGCTGGAAGGGTTCCGGACGAAGGTTTTCGATCAATGCCAGTTTTTTACCATTCAGTTTATCGACATAGGCCCACTGATCGAGCGGCAGAGCATTACCGAAACTGCTGACAGTATCTCTCCGCAGTGCCGGTAAGAGAAGCTCGAAGCCAATCGGCTCGTGTGGTTCGCCTTCCAATTTCGAAGCATACTGCCTGAGCGCGGCAAGGCCCTGTTCGACTCTGTAGCGGTCATCCGGTTCGGCCTGCCAGGTATACAAAGCCCGGATTGCCGCCAGTGTATTCAATGTACGCTCGTGAACATAACACAACGCTTCCTCGCCCCACCCACCATCGTCGAGCTGGGTGTCTCGCAGGGTTTGAAGCGCTTCAGGCCAGGCCGGACAGTCTGGTTCAGCCACCGATGGCACCAGCGCAACCCAGGCCGTGCTATACATATCCGAGCCTAACCATCCCCGTAAGTCATCGATCCACGCCGGACGCTTTTCAGTCATTGTATCCTCCACCCCAAGATGTAGTTAGCGTATCAAGCGTTTCCCATTTGAAGTCATCCCCAATTGATGAGAACCGATGGTTTTAAAACCGGCTCCTTTCCCTTTTACCAACACAAAGAGCTAACCAGCTACCGTGTCAAGAAACGTCGTCTAGAGTCTGCTCCAGATCATGGACAAAAGTGCGCGAGTTAATGGGTTTAGGGAAATAGGCCGCAAACCCGGCTTTCAGCGCTTCTTCCGCCACCGTAATCGAATGGAATGCCGTGATCGCCACTACCGGGATACGAGAAAGGAATGGGTCGTCCTGCATGGTCGCCAGCATATCCCAACCGTTCATTCCCGGCAGTCCCAGATCGACAACGGCCAGTGTAGGGCACTGCTCTTTGAGTTTGTCCAGCGCCTCTTCAGCTGTGAAGGCCGTGTCTACGGCGATGCTGTAATGCTCAAGAATAGGCACCAGAACCGCCTGAGCATCCTCTTCATCATCTACCAACAGTACATACCAATTTGATAAATCCCGCACAATACACCTCCTATGAAACACGTTCTAAACATTCAACCAGATCGTCTAGAAGCGTAAAGATAGCCAACGGTTTACTCATATATCCCGCAAAACCCGCTCCGATGATCCGTTCCCGGTCGCCCAGCATGGCGTGAGCCGTCAGCGCGACTACCGGCACACTTGCCCCGTTCTTGCTTGCCTTGATCTGCTTCAACATTTCCCAGCCATCCATCTCAGGCATGGAAATATCGCTCAAGACAAGTGTCGGATGCACACGTGAGAAGATATTCATGGCCTCTTTACCATCACCCGCCTGGTAAACGGTCGCCCCGGCTGCACCGAGAACCATTTCGATTATCTCGATGCTGTCCGGCTCGTCATCGACAACCAGAACGCGCCATTCCGATAAATCTGGGCGATTCATCAAGTCCTATCCCTCTGGTTCGACGAACGGCAGTGTTACCGTAAACGTACTGCCTTCACCCGGCGCGCTGTCCACCCGGACATTACCCTTCATCAACAGGGTCAGTTCTTTGACAATCGCCAGCCCCAGACCGGCCCCCATATACGCCCGCCTGGAAGTGCCGTCGACCTGCCGGAATTTATCGAAAATGAACTCCTGGGCGTGCCGGGCGATACCTATGCCTGTATCGGCGACCTTGATACACCATTGATCCTCGTCGACCCGCTCCAGAGATACTTTGATATGGCCCTCGTCGGTGAACTTCACCGCATTTCCGGCCAGGTTGATCATGATCCGTTCCAGCCGTTGAATATCCCCATACATCTTGGGAGGAAGGGCCGGGTCCGCTTCGGTGATGTAGGCAACATCTTTTTCAGCAGCCTGTGGTTCGATAACCCGTCTCACATTGTCCAGCAGGTCTTCCGGTTTGAATTCTGCCACAATCAGGTCAACCCGGTTGGCCTCGATCCGGGAAATATCAAGCAGGTCGTCAATCAACGATAACAGCCGCTCGCTGTTGAAGTGGATTCGCTTGGTCGTATGTCGAACTTTCTCGTCCATCGATCCCGCCAGCCCCATCAACATGACCTCAGCGAAACCGATGATGGCGTTAAGCGGCGTGCGCAGTTCGTGCGACATCGTCGCCAGGAACTCGCTTTTCAGCCGGTTTGCCTCCACCGCCTGCTTTACTGCCTGTTCCAGTTCACGCGACTGCCTCTCGATCTGCTGAATGTTCTGCTGGCGGATGCTGGCCGATACGATGATCAGGATCGACATGATGACGACGAAAATAAACGTGTTGGTTACCGCAGCGATGGTAATTTCCGGTGACAGCAGCGGCGGGATAAGCAGCACGATCAGGCTGTCAACAACAGCCAGGATCACCGTCCACATCAGCGGGAGCAGCAGGCTTGCCAGAAGCACGTCAAGGGCCAGATATCCCAGCATATCGGTTGCCGTTGCTGGGTCCTGAATCGCCGTGATGGTGGGAACGACAGCCACCGCAGCAACAGCAATGGCTGCACCGATGTTGTAGTGTTTAACCGAACGCGCCAGGAGATAAGCCACAATCAACAGCAGGTCAGCACCAATCAACACCAGGAAAATCGGGTTCTGCCATATTCCCGGGCTGAGCAGCAGTGACGGGTTGGCTAACGTCGAGACAACTACACCGACCAAACCCAGGGGGATGACCACCACCAGCAGCGATAGCAAGAAACGCATCTGGCGGCGCAGTTCTGCTCGCTTCACCTCTTCGGCAGGCTCGGTCAACTGACGCCAGATGCCCTGAATGGTTATTGGCTTTCTCGCTTTTACCTGACGCAAAGAAGCGCTTGTTTGCACACTCATTTCCTTAGTCCTTTTCTCATCCATCCCGTTCTACCCTAACAACGCGCGGTCGACCGGAACTTCATCCCCTAACACATCCAGAACCTTTCTTCGCAGGTCTGTCATCGACAGGCTGCCCTTCCGCAGCATCATCGAATAGGGGATTTTTAGCGCCTCAGCCTTTTCTCGCGTCACTTGTTGAGCAGTGAAAATGATCACCGGCAGATCGGCTGTTCTTGGGTTTCCCCGCAGCTGTCTCATCACTGTTTCACCATCCAGGTAAGGCATGGTCAAATCGAGGATCACCAGCGAGGGAAGCTCTTTATTGATCAGGTTCAAGGCTTCAAATCCATCATAAGCCTGCCGAACAGGAACTCCCAACGTACCCAATATCAATCTTAGTATCTCTACAACATCTCGGTTATCGTCAACAATAACAATATTTTTCTTCATAATTAACCTTCTCGCCCACGTCTATGCTATCAAGTCAACGTATAATACGTATATAAGCACCCGGCAGGAAAGCATGGCGGCTGTTCATTTTGAACTCAACGCAGCGAAAAACCCCGGCAGCCTGTTATGCCATTGTAATTTTTACATTGCTGGATCGGGGTTTTAGAGGAGGGTAACCACCTATACCTGGGACACGAACCGGTATCCAATACCACGTTCGGTCACGATATAGCGGGGATTAGAAGGCTCAGGTTCAATGATTTTCCTGAGCCGACCAACGTAGATTCGAACATACTGCGAATAGTCGTCTTGAATCGATTCAGACCACAACGTTTCGATGATATCGAGGGACGATACAACATGGTTGATATTCCGGACAAGCAGGGAAAGCAACTGGTAATCGAGGAATGACAGCGTAACCCGCTGCCCGTCGACGACAACCTCTTCACGATGAAGATCAATCGTCAGGCGCTCGTCGACGTAGGCCACACGCCCTTTTCGCCACGAAACATCGACGCTACGCCGCAGCAGCGCCGTCAGGCGCGCTTTCAGAATGGTGGGGCGAATCGGTTTGAGGAGATAGTCATCCGCTCCCAGCCCCAGCCCGCGTATGATATCTTCTTCCTCCTGTGCCACCGACGAAATCATCAGGATCGGGACGTTGGTGAACGACCGTATCTGCTGGCAGACATCCCAACCATTCATTCCCGGCAGCTGGATATCCAGGAGCACCACATCCGGATCGTAGCGCTTTATTTGCGCGATCCCATCAGCCCCGGTGCCGGAGGTAAAGACCTCGTACCCCTCGGATTCAAGATAAATGGTGATATATTCCTGAGTGTCCGGATCATCCTCGATAATGGCTACTCGCAACGAACGTTTCCCTTCGCAAACAAAGATCGGTCCGCAGGCACCACTATCCAGGCAAAGATGCCGGGTGGTGCCTCGCCCACACCACCAAATGGGTAAATCCCAATGGCATTATCATTTATCATACACTTACTCTGATTATTCTGACATTCTCTGGCTCTTAACCACCGCCAATACATCATCGATGATTTCCTGCATTCGCCGGGTATGCATACCGCGCCAGTAAACCTGCCCGCACTCCATACATTGGCGAAACACCTCGATATAGCGTGCCGTATCAGGCATGAGTTGATCAAGAACCTGTTCTTTTTCGACGGGTTCCAGCAGCCCGTTGCACCTGATACAGCGCACAAAAGGTGAAACCCTCGTATCCAGTTCAAACCGCTCGACAATCTCCACCAGACGGTCGCGCGGCTTCATGCTGCGTACCCAGTACCCATAGGTGACCATCGAACGTTTAAGCAGGCCAATATCGCGGGTCAACAGGATACGGTCTTCGTCGTGGGCAAGTCGGGCCAGTGCGGGGTCAGCGAAATCCTGGTCGTGGTTGTTCGTATCGCCATAGATTGTATCGAATCCCATCATCCGCAGGTAAGCCGCCAGCCGTCCCAGATGGATATCGAGTACAAAACGCGGCGGATCGGACAGCGGCGGGCGCAGTCGAACCTTTTGATCGATCTCCACGCCCTCAAATCGCGGGTAGACTTTCACCACGTCCCGATCCTCGACAATTGTCTCGAACCCGACCGACTGGTCATTGACAGCGATCAGCTCGATTTCGGCGTGAGGGATGCCCAGCGATTCGATCATATCTTTGATGTTTCCACGCCAGTCAAACCACCGTTCGACCACCTGCCCGCGCTGTTTGCGGGGGAGGAAATCGTTCAGTTCGCCATAAAAACGAAAGCTGGCACAGGCCACGGTCTTTTTCCTTCTCGACGACAAGATATCATTATAACTGACCCCGGCCAGATAGGAGAATCGTCCGAGGAACGTATTTGTCACATCATCCGGCTTCGATATACAATCCGCCGCATGGTTGAACCAGATAGTAAAATGAACCTCTTAATGTTGAGCGGTGACTCATCAGTAGCCCAGGGGCGAGAAAGCACCTTCTACCGGATGCTCCACCGCTTTTCGATGCATTGGGAACGGATCGATGTGATCTGCCCGCGTGCAGAAGGCGCAGAAGCGCGAACCGTCCACGGGAACGTCTACCTGCATCCCTCACCCTGGCACAAAGCCCGCCAGCCCCGGTTCATCAAACAAAAAGTCGAAGAACTCTTTGATCAACGCCCTTATGCATTGATCACCAGCCACGACTTCGGGTTCTTCTACAACGGGATCGGTGCGCGCTGGCTGTCGAAGAAAAGCGGAGTGCCGATCGTCAGCGAGATTCACCACGTGGAAGGCTATCCGCACGCGGTTACTTCGAAAGAACGCCTTTACCGCACCCTGGCCCGCCGGTACATCAAGTGGGCGCGGCGCTGGGCGGCGGCGTTCCGGGCGGTCAATCAGCACGAAGTGCCCGATCTACTGCGCGAATGGGGCGTGGACGAGGAAAAGATTCTCGTCCTACCTTCCCTGTTCATCGACTATGACGTCTTCCGCCCACTGCCCGACGTGGAAAAGGTCTACGACGTGGCCTTCGTGGGGCGGCTGGTAGCAAACAAGGGGCTGTTCACGCTGATCGACGCTTTCGCGCAGGCGCGGACGATGTACCCTGACATCAAACTCGGCATTCTGGGCAGCGGCCCACTCCGCAAGGAGATCGACAAACACATGAGGTTGAATCTATTAACCGACAACGTGACGATCATCGACCGGGTGGACAGCGCAGAAGAGGTCGCTCGCTTCTACAACCAATCGAAGATGCTTGTCTGCGCATCGACGGCGGAAGGCGGCCCACGGGTGACGGTCGAGGCGATGGCCTGCGGCATCCCGGTGATCTCCACCCCGGTTGGCGTGATGGGCGATCTGATTACGGACGGGGAAAACGGCCTGCTGTTCGAGTGGCAGACCGCGCAGCTTGCCGCAAAGATCAGACTGCTGCTGCACGATCAGGCAAAGCGGGAAGAGATCGGCGAGGCGGGGCGCGAATCAGTGCAGGGCTTCGGCGTTAATACCGTGATCGACGCCTACGCACGCGGCTACCTGGATTTGATCGACAGGCTGGGAGGCGCTGACTGATGCGCGTGCTGATGCTGGTGCAGCTCATCGACGAGCAGGAATGGCTGCGCGGTTTTACCGTGAAGTGGGTGCGGGCGCTGGCGGCACGCGTCGAGCGGGTCGAGGTGATCACGCTGGAGATGGGGCAGGCCAGCCTGCCGGAAAACGTCCGCGTGCAGTCGATGGGCAAGGAAAAGGGCAAGAACCGCCTGCGGGAATTGATCGGGTTCCACCGGGCGATGGTCAACGTGATCCGCGACGTGGATGTTATTTTCAGCCACATGACGCCGCGCTATACCTGGTTATCCGCGCCCTATGCCTGGATGTACCACAAGCCGCAGGTTCTATGGTACACGCACAACCACGCCAGTTGGGAGCTTCGATTAGCCCACGCTGCCGCCAGACAGATCGTCACCGCGATACCGCAGAGCTACCCGCTGCCCGGCGACAAAGTCCACACTATCGGGCATGGGATCGATATGGAACAGTTCAAACCCACCGGCCAGCCGCCCGAAGAGCGCACCATATTGGCCGTCGGACGCCTGATGCCGCGCAAGCAGCACGAGCTATTAATCGAGGCGATGGCGAATCTGATCGCCCGCCCCGGCTTCGAGGACGTCCGGCTGATGATCGCCGGGGGGGAGACGCCGCAGTATCCCGGTTATGCCGAGCACTTACAGGCATTGATCGACGAGCGCGGGCTGACCGGCCAGGTCGAGATGCTCGGCGCGGTGCCCTTCACCGAGATTCAATCGCTCTATCAGCAGGCGGCGGTCGTCGCCAACTTATCGACGACTGGCGGATTGGACAAGGTGGTATTGGAGAGCATGGCAAGCGGCGTACCGGTCGTCGTACAGGACGAACTTTACTCATCGCTGCTCGAAGATAACGCCGACCGTCTCCGCTGTGAAACACTCGCCCCGGAGATCATCGCCGGGAAACTGGCAGGCGTATTGAGCCTGTCACCGGTAGAACGGCGGGCACTGGGCCTCGAACTTGCCGAACAGGTGCATTCCGAGCATGATATCGAGGGCCTGTTCGACCGGTTGGTCGGCATTTTTGAGCAAATCATCGCCGGATAGAAGATCATGACGACGAGTGCGTCCCCCAGACGGGAAGACCTGTGGAAGCTGGCAAAGCCGGTGCTGATCGGTTTTGGGCTGATGCTGCCGGTGCTGTTCTGGCTGCGCGGCTGGAGTCTCTACAAAGGCACCTATCGCCACGACCCGCTGATGCCCGCCGGGGTGCAGTTGACAGTCGAGAGCCTGCGATCCCCGGTGCTGCCGACTTTCTTCATCTTCGGCCTGCTGATGCTGCTCTACCACGAATGGCGAAATGACCGCCTCTCGCGGACGCTGATCGCGGTGGGCGGACGGCGGCGCTGGCTGGCGCTGGCACTGCTGGCGATCACCGGTCTGCTGGTCGGGCAGATTTTGCTGCCGGGCGGCCCCTCGCGGGTCGATGGGGTGATCGTCGCCCAGAACGGCTGGAACGCCTTCCAGACGCTCCTGCGCGGGCAGGTGCCGATCTGGACGAACTACGCCAGCCTCGGCTATCCCTTCGGGCAGTTCAGCTCGAGCCTGATCAAGATCGTCCACGCGCTGATCATGATCGTCACGGCGGGGGAGGCTCACCTCGCCGCCAAGCTGCTGATCTTCGGGCTGCACCTGCTTTCCACATGGTTGATGTTCGTCTGGATGAAACGGCTGACCGGTTCGAAGTGGGCCGGGGTGCTGGCCGCATTTGCCTACGGGCTGACTTTCTACCATTACAAGGTGGTTGTCTACATCGGGCGCTATCACCAATCGCTGGTCTTCGTGACCTTCCCCCTGCTCCTGCTCTGTGTCGACTGGCTGCTCGGCGATTCGACGCGCCGCCGCTGGCCCATCGGGGCGCTGGCGCTGTGCATCGGGCTGGCAGTGTGGGGACATGTCACCTACGGCACACTGGGAGTCGGACTGGCGGCGGGCTACGGCGTTATTCGCCTGCTGGCGCTTGAGGGACTATCACGCCGCGAACGGCTGCGCCGCCTGGGTCGACTCGCCGCCGGGTTTGCGCTCGGCGGGCTGCTGATCCTGCCCCGGCTGATCCCCCTGATGCTCGAAAGCGGGTTGATCTACAAGGTCGGGGCCTTCGTCGAAAGCGGCTTTAGCGACGGCACGATTTCTATCGGGCAGGTATTGAATTTCAAGCAGAATATGCGCAGTGAAAACCCGTATGACATCTACGCAGGGTATATCGGCCTGAGCATCGTCGCCCTGTCGCTGATCGGGTTGATCGGTGGGCTGGTGCGGCATTTCAGAAAGACGCTGCCAGTTGCCGGGCTGCTGCTTGTGGGCCTGTTCCTGTGCTTCGGGCCGCACTATTTACCCTTCGACGCCATCGTGCAGGCGATCCCCTTCGGGCGGATGATCTACGCGGGGAAGTCGCCGGGGCTGTACCTCGTGTTTCTGATCGTGCCCGTCTGCGCCTTTGCCGGGCTGTCGCTCGACGCGATCACGGCGGCGATCAGCCGCTTGAGCCAGCGGCCCTGTGACCGGATCGCGCTGGCGCAGTGGGGGATGGGGATCGCGGCGCTGATCGCCCTCGACCTGTTCCCGCCGACTCTCCAGGCATACGCCTATGAGATGCCCTACCCGCCGGAAGACATCGCCCCGGCCTACGCGTGGATCGCCGGTCAGCCCGCCGACTTCTCGCGGATCGCCACCGGCAGTGCGGGCGCAGGCTTCGAAATGCCCCTGACCGGGCATCCGGGGCTGTTCCTCTCGGTCGAGGAAATCCCGGCCCGCGCCGGTGAACTGACCCGCACGGGCCGCTCGGAGATCGAATCCGAAATCGACGAAACCGGCACATTATCGACAGCAGGCGCAAACCTCGCTTACCTGATGGACATCGGCTACGTGGCGATGGAAGGACTCGACAGTGGCACCCCGACCGTTTCCTTCGGCGAGGACACAATCCCGGTGATGCCGGTCGACCATTCGCCGCTGATCGCCAGCCTTGAGACTTATGCCGTCTCACCAGCACGGGAGCCGGTCGAGGTTGCCGGGGAGATGGAGATCGACGGCGATCACCATACCGCCGAAGCGATCCCGGTGCTGTACCCTGCCGAGAGTCGAACCCTCGACGGCAGCGCCGCCGATCTCGACGCCGCCGTGATCGATTATCAGATCGAGCCGCAGCGCATGTCATTGACCTATAAGATCAGCCAGCCCGCCTTCGTCCAGATCGCCTGGGCCTGTTACCCCTACCTCGAAGTCTCAATCGACGGGGAGCGAATCGAGCCGGTCGAGACCGGCCTGGGCTTGATCGGCTTCTGGTCGGAGGGCGGAACGCATACCGTATCGACCCGCCCAGTGCTTTCGCCGGTGCGTAAAGTGACCGGCCTGCTGGCGCTGATCGGGCTGATCGCCGCGCTGGGATCGGGCATCGCCGACCGGGTAAAGAATCGGAAAGAGGAGCCGACCGAATGAAACTGATCGTCCTGGCGAACGCCCGCATTCCCAGCGAGAAAGCCCACCCGTACCAGATCGTACAGATGTGCGAGGCATTCGCCAGCACCGGGGCGGAAGTCAGGCTGATCTACCCCTATCGCAAGAATGCTCCTGACATCGAAACCGCCGACATCTGGAGTCATTACGGCGTCGCGCAGAACTTTGAAGCAGTGCGTCTGAACTGCACCGATCTCTACCCGCTGGCGCAGCGGCTGCCGCGTCGATTGGGGCTGCTGTGGGAAAAGCTGGCGGCGCTGGTGCTCCAATCGATCTACCAGGTGCGGGCGATGCGCCAGCTTGCCCGCGAGCCGGAAGCGGTGATCTACTCGCGCAACGCGGTCACCCTGTTCTGGATCGCCCTGCTGCGCCCGCGATGGGCGCGCCGCGCCTTCTACGAAGGGCACAAGTTCCCGGCATCGACCGCCGCCCGGCGGCTGCGCTGCTGGCTCATCGAGCGGGTGGGCGGGGTGATCGTGGTCACCGGGCATCTGCGGGATCGCACCCTCGAACTGGGCATCGCGCCGGAGCGGATCGCCGTGGCCCACGACGGCATACGGGCGGAGCGATTCGCCATCGAAGGTGATCAGGACGCATGGCGCGAGAAATTCGGCTGGCCGCGTGAGGCGTTCATTGCCGGATACGTAGGACGATTCCACACGCTGGGGATGGACAAGGGGCTGACCGATTTAGCCGAAGCGGTGATCGCGCTGGCGGGCGACAAATCGGATCGACCGGTGCGGCTGGGATTGGTTGGCGGGCCTGATTCTTATGTTGGGCAGGTGCGGCAGCGGATCGAAGCGGCGGGGTTGCCGCAATCGACGGTACTTTACGCGGGGCAGGTGCCGCCCGCCGATGTGCCCGGCTATCTGCGGGCCTTCGACGTCTGCGCGATGCCCTTCCCCTGGACGGAGCATTTTGCCTACTACGCCTCGCCGATGAAGCTGTTCGAGTACATGGCATCGGGCAGTGCGCTGCTGGCAACCGATCTCCCCTCGACCGCCGAGATCGTCCGCGACGGCGAAAATGGGTTGCTGGTGCCGCCTTCAGACATCGAGGCGCTGGCCGATGCGCTGCGCCGCCTGCGCGATGACCCGGCACTGGCGGCGCGGATCGCGGCGCAGGCCGCCGAAGACGTGAAACATTACACCTGGGAGGCGCGGGCCAAACAGATCTTCGCCTTTATTGACAGCCATCTAGCCGGGTAAGTGAACGCCAATGCGTGATTTTATTAAGCGACTTGTTGAGCAGATCAAAGGGTTAATCAGGAGCCAGATCGCCCGCGATTCGGGCGTGCTGCTGATCGCCAATTACGCCTCGACAGGGCTGTCGGTGGTCACCTCGATCATCCTGGCGCGGACACTGGGAGCCTACAACCTGGGACTGGTGATCCTCGCGCAGACGCTGGTCACGACGATCATCCAGTTCATGGACATCCGCACCGGTGACGTGCTGATCCGGTTCATGGGCAGCGCCATCGTGCGGGAGAAGCCGCGCGAGGCGGCGACTTACCTCAACATCGCCCTGCTATCCGATTTCGTGCTGATGCTGGTGACGGTCGGCATCACCGCGCTGCTGATCCCCTGGGCCTCGACGTTCTACCAGGAACCGGAAACGATCCACAGGCTGGCGATGATCTTCCTCTACATGGTGCCCACCATGACCATCGAAGGGCCGTTCTCCTCGATCCTCAATATGTACAAGAAGTTCAACCTGCGGGCCGCCGGAACGCTGATCATCGGGCTGGTGCGGCTGGGCGTGCTGGTCGGGTTTTCGCAGCACGGTATGGAAGCCTTGAGCTGGGGCTACGTGATCGTCTCCACGTTCTCCTTCCTGTTGTGGTTCGTGCTGGCGATCTGGCTGCTGGTGAAGAACCTCCCCACCCTGCGCGGCGAAAACTACCGCGAGGCGTGGAAGCAGTTTTTGCCGTTCGCCTTCCATTCGAGCGTCACCACCTCGATCAAGGCGATTGCGATCAACATCGACGTGCTGATTCTGGGTGCGCTGCGCCCGGCCAACATCGTCAGCTACTATGAGATCGCCAACAGCGCCGCCAGTTTGATCACCATCCCGACCGCGCCGGTCAGCATGGTGATCTACCCGGAGTTGAACGAAGCCTGGGCACTCGAAAAGATGGATCGGGTCAAACGCCTGATCAAAAAGTACACGCGGGCGACGTTCATCATCACCTTTGCGATCTACGCTTTCCTGGCGGCATTTGCCAACGGGCTGGTCAGGCTGCTCTACGGCGTCGAATACATGCCGGTCGCTTCGCTGATCCGCATCGTCGGGCTGGGGTGGGCACTGGAGAGCCTGCTGCGCTGGGTGCGCCCGGCGACGCTCGCCAGGGGCAAGCCGCAGTTAGCGACCTTCTACAGCGTAGCGGCGATCCTGGTGCGGATCGCGCTGCTCATCCCGCTGATCTACTTCTTTGGGGCGGTTGGTGCCGCGTGGACGTATGTGCTGGTGGTGATCTTCACGATTGGGCTGGTGGCGTTCTACGTCATGCCCCGGTTGGGATTGGGATTGTCGGGCTGGCGCGGGGCGGAGGATGCAGTGAACTAGACGTTTCTTAACTTTGTGGAAGCCCTATCTAAATGTGTTAATCCATCACCTCATAGACAAGCAGGCAGTTAGGTGAATCGTGACAGTTACAAATAAGCTAAAAAAAGCAATAGAAGACAAGGCACTCTCTAATAATCTGCGAGGTCAGTTGGCAGTAGCTCTTCGGATGATACCAGAGAGAATAAGCAAGGTACTCGCCTGCGACTATTCAGAACACGTACTTTGGATAGTGGATTCAGTTAGGCCCAATATTGAATACCCTTTATCCACAAACCAACTTCGCAATTATATAAACGGTTCAGGCACGATTCAGGAAGTCATTGAACTCCGTTCACAAGCTTTACAGCTTCGTCACAAGTTAACGAAAAATGACGCAACAGGCTATATTGCATTAAAAGCTTTGTGGACACTTGTTCTTGCGATCAGAGTATGCGCACAAAGAGAATTGGAACACCTAGCTGTCGTTGTAAAGGAAAATAGACAAACAACTACAATGGATGTCGCGCATCAGGCATCTCTGGCGGTTGCTAGATACACAGCGGGCGTAAATTGGAATTCTCCAAATGCGAAACAGAAGGAACTTGCACGCAAAAAGGTTCCGAGGCTTCTCTACTTGAAACACAATGGCAAATAGAAAAACTATTGGAGCGTGCTAGCACTGTAAACAACTGAGACTTCAGACCGTATACGACTCTCCTGATTTTTCAACACAGTGAACCCTACGCCCCGATCACGATCACCTGGGGCAAAATGTAAAACTCGCCGCCATCGGCCAGCGCACTGATCGCGCCGCCGGGCGTCGCTTTCCACCCGACCCGCAGTCGATAGCTCCCCGGCGGGATCGACTCGCCAAGCACCAATCCATACGCTACATCGACCACTTCGCCGGGTGCCCAGCCGGTCGTCGGGCGGCTGCCGTTCGCCGGAATCTGCTCCCACTGCGCCCGCACCTGCCCCGCCTCGTCGATCAACTGCACCACCGACGTCAGGTTATCGGTGAGCGGCTGCTGCGGCTGGTAATAGAGCGTCAGGTGCAGCCCATCTCCCTGACTGAAGCGCGTTTGCGGCAGATCGTAGCCCAGCAGGCGAATCCCGTTGGCCCAGTCGGCAGCAGCGGCGATCTGCATCGGCGGCAGCTCGAAACTGCGCGGCGGCGTGCTGACCGTCATCGAGCCGACGACGACCTGATCGCCGGTCGGCTGGCCACCGGCATCGACAAGCTGCACGGCGACATCGTAGCGGCCCGCGTCGAGGCTACCGGGAACGTGGAGCATGTGGGCTCCGCGCCACACATCGCGCTTCCGCCATTGATCGGTCGGGTAGCCGGTGGCAGGCGGCACCGACCGTGACACCGCCGCGATCTCCCCTTCCCCATCGATCCAGATCAGCCGGGCATCGAGCGCCCCCGATGGCACCTCCCGCGCCCGCCACACCCAGATCACCGGCAGCGGCTGTCCGACCTCGGCCCCGGTGGGGATCGTGTTCATGGTGACCAGCGTCAGCGCCCCGTCGAGGTTCGCATTGAGCAGCGGCCCGATCTCCAGGTCGCCGGTGCTCGCTGCCCGCCGGGGCGAGACAACTTCGACCGCTGCCAGATCGAGCAGAATACCGGACTGCCCCACCGCGTCGATCACACCCAGGTTGTACCCGGATGCAGGATCATCCAGCGCGATTTGTAAGGTGTACACACCGGGCGGGGTGCCGGGCGGCAGCGGCAGATCGACCGGCTGGCTGACGTAGAATCCGGGCACCCATTCGGTAGTGGAAATACCACCGGGCGCGGCGAAATCAAGCTGCGAAACGATGATCCCCGCCGAATCGCGCAGCAGCAGCGATCCGCCGATCTGCTGCGGGATCATCCTCCCGGAGGGCGTCCAGTAGAGCGTCAGCGGAAGGGATTGACCGGAGCGGAAGGCTGAATCAGGCAGATCATAGCCAATCAGCCTGATCTGCTCCCCGAATACGGCATCGACCGGGTGATCAAGCCCGGCAATCATACCTTCGCTGTACCGATTGGTCTTGAACGGCGATTGAATATTGTCGATCACCAACGCCTTGAGCGAAAAAGCCAGCAGCCCGGCGATCAGCACCCCGGCGAAAACCGGCCCGGCCTGCGGCCATTGATCGATAGGTGGCAGTTCCGGCGGTGACCAGATCGGCAGGGCGCGGCGGGGGGCCAGCAATACCACCAGTAGGATCACAAGCATCACCCCGCTGACGATCCCCGCCGCCAATTGAACGCGGGTTGGGGAGAAGCCGATCTCCAGCAGGTGAATGCCTTCCGGCACGGCGATGCTGATCAGGCCGTCGGGCGTATTGGGCCGGATCGTCACCGGTTCATTGTCGAGCAGCGCCCACCAGCCGGGGAAATAGAACCAGTCGAAAACGAGCGTCGTGTCTTCCTCAGCGACGAACACCATCCACCCACCGTCTTTGTCCCAGCGAAGCTGCGATTCGGCAATCGCCGGGTTGGGCTGCAAACGGGGGATGGTATCCGATTCGGCGTAAAGCCCGGTCAGGCGATCCGCATCGGGGAGCGTCGTCACCCAGCGCGGGTAGCTCACCGCGTCGAGTGGTGCGCCCTGAATCAGTTGTTCCCGTTCGATGTTCTGCGCGTCGACAATCGACCCGGTGGCATCGTTCGGCAGGAAAGTCGTATAAAGCCAGGGCAGGCTGTAGATGATCAGCAGCAGGACGATCCCCCCGGCAGCGATCCCGCGCAGCAGCCCGGATCGCAGCCGCCGGGCGGCGAGAGCCATTCCACTCCCCGCAGCGGCGGCCAGAATCAGGCTGGCCGGGCTGATCATCCGCCGAGGATACCGGATCAATTGCAGGCGGGGGATCGCTTTCCACAGCAGCCCCGATGCAGGCAGCGTCAGCACGACGAGGCCGACAAGCAGCGGGGCGGCGATCAACAGCCAGTGGCGAAGCGGAGCGCGTTCGGGATGACGGCGGGTGCCCTTCCGGGCAACCAGCCCCGCCCCGGCGAGTGCCAGCAATAGCTGAGGCCAGCCCAGCGGATGGCGATCAGGGTGTGACAGGCGAGTGAGATCGGCGGTTTGGGGCAAAGAAAACACCTGCCGCAGTGATTGGAAATGCGTTGCAAACCCTTCGCCTGCAATCAGCCGATCCAGTTGAAGATATTCCCCTTCGACAAGTGCGGGCACCCAGAAAAACGCCGCCAGCCCGGCCCCAAGCAGAATCGCCAGCGTCAGGCGGAGAAACGCCCGGTGCGGGTCGGGGCTGATCCACCACAGGGCCAGCGCGTAGGCGAACAAGAGAACAAACCCAACAGGCGACATGGCCGGGTCGGCCAGCAGAAGCGCGGCGAGCAGCACCGCTCCCAGCAGCAGATCGCCCCGCCGCCCGCCAATCGCCACGCGGCGCAGCGTGAAGAAATTCCACGCCAGCAGCGCCAGCGCCAGTAGTTCCGAAAGCGCCCCATGCCCCGCCCACAGGATCAGCAGGTAGGGCGAATAGACAAACGCGGCAGTGGTCACCAACCCCATCAGCGGACCGCCCCACGACTCGCCAAGCCGATAAGCCCCCAGCGCGCCGAAGATCGTGTAGAGGGCGGCAGAGAGCAGCAGCGCGCCAACGAAGCTCATACCAAGCAGGTGAAACAGTTCAGGGAACAGCAGGTAGAGCGGGGAAAGGGTGACGAAAAGCGGCAGCCCATAGCCGAAGCCCAAACCGGGTAAAAAACGCGGCCAGAGCTTACCGGCATGGCTCAAACCGATCAGCCGGGTGAGGTGCAGCGTCGATTCGGTGCCGGAGGGCAGCGATCCGAAGAACAGCGGATGCAGCGCGGTGAGCGTCAGCACACCAACGACCAGCACGATCACCACCGAGCGCCCCCAGGGGGAACAGGTAAGCCAGCCCCAGAAAGCGCGGGCACGGCTTCGCACACCCTCTATGAACCACGCTATACGTGATGACCTCGGTCTGGTTATCATGCCGCCGATATACCCTGCTAGAAACGCTTCAGCCGATTATACGATCAACCCCGGTAGAGAACACAAAAAGGACGACCCTTTCTGGCCAAAGGCCGTCGGTCGCCCCTGTCTATTCGTTTCGATAGGTGATCCAAAATTCCTATCCGAAGTTCGCGAAGCGAATTGTCGGATAGGAGACTACAGCAGTTCGACCAGCGCCTTCGGGTTCTTGATGTTCTTCAGCGCATTGCGCGTATCGACGATGATCCGGGCGTGCTCGGCAAGCCACGCATAGTCGATGGTCGTGTGGTCGGTGACGATCACCACGCAGTCGGCGGCGCTGACCGCTTCCTCGGTCAGGTCGACCGATTCCATCTTCAACCCTTCGTGGTGCATCGTCGGGACGAACGCATCGTGGTAGCTGACTTCCGCGCCCCGGTCTTGCAGCAGGTGGATGATATCGAGCGCCGGGCTTTCACGCAGGTCGTCGATGTCGCGCTTGTAGGCCACGCCCATCACCAGAACTTTCGCCCCGTTCACCGACTTTTTAACCGTGTTCAGCGTGTCCATCACCTTGGTGACGACATAGGGCGGCATGCTGCTGTTGATCTCTGAAGCCATCTCGATGAAGCGGGCGTTATAGTTGAGCGCCTTGAGCTTCCAGCTCAGGTAGAGCGGGTCGATCGGGATGCAGTGCCCACCCAGACCGGGGCCGGGATAGAAGGTCATGAAGCCAAACGGCTTGGTGCTCGCTGCCTCGATCACTTCCCAGACGTTGACATCGAGCTTGTCGCACATAATCGCCATCTCGTTGACCAGCCCAATATTGACCGCCCGGAAAGTGTTTTCGAGCAGCTTCACCATTTCCGCTGCTGCTGTCGAAGAGACAGGAATAATCGTGTTGATCGCCTTGCCGTATAACGCAGTGGCGACTTCGACGCAGTTGGGTGTCGCCCCGCCAATCACCTTCGGCGTGTTGCGCGTGTTATAAACCGGATTGCCGGGATCGACGCGCTCCGGGGAGAAGCAAATGAAGATGTCTTCGCCAAGCGTGAACCCGTTCTTCACCAATCGGGGGATGATCAACTCGTCGGTGGTGCCGGGATAGGTGGTGCTTTCCAGCACGATCAACTGCCCCTTGCGGCAATACTTGACGATCTCGTCGGTGGCGGCGATGATGTAGCTCATGTCGGGGTCTTTGGTCTTGCGCAGCGGCGTCGGGACGCAGATGCTGATCGCATCGACCTCGCCCAGCACGCTGAAATCGGTGCTCGCCGAGATCAGCCCCTTATCGACCAGCCCGGCCAGTTCTTCAGTCGGCACGTCGGGGATGTAGCTGTGCCCCTCGTTGATCAGCCTGACCTTTTCGGCGTTCACGTCGACGCCCGTCACATGGTAGCCCTCTTTGGCAAACTCCACCACCAGCGGAAGCCCCACATACCCGATGCCGATCACGGCGATGCGAACTTCCCGGTTTTCGATTTTTTCTAGAAGTGTTTCTTTCATGGTACTCACAGGTGTCCTCTTTGGATGCAAACAAATACCGGAAGCGATCAGCCCTCGCGAGCAGAAACGCTTGATCGTTCGTTGAATCAGCTCGAATTTAATCGCTGCGATTTCGGAAATAGGCGATGACCTCGTCCAGAGTCTGGTCAAGGTTCTTCTGAGGTTTCCAGCCGATTACCCGGTCGATCTTTGAGATGTCTGGCTGGCGGCGCTGCATATCTTCGAAGCCCTCTTCGTAGGCTTCGTTGTAGGGGATCAGCCTGATCTCCGACTCGCTGCCCGCCCGCGCTTTGACCCGGTGGGCAAGTTCGTAGATGGTCACCTCTTCCTGCGTGCCGACGTTGAAGACTTCGCCGATGGCGGCGTCGTTTTCGGAAAGCAGCGTGACCGCATTGACGACATCGCTGACGTTGGCGAAGCAGCGTGTCTGCTGACCGTCACCGTAAACCTGGATGTCTTCACCGGCCAGAGCCCAGCGCACGAAGCGGGGGATCACCATGCCGTACTGGCCACGCTGGCGCGGTCCGACAGTGTTGAACAGCCTGAAGATCACCACCGGCAGGCCGATTTCCTTGTGGTAGGCCAGCGCCAGGAACTCGTCGAGCGCCTTGCTGGTCGCATAACTCCACCGGCTGCGGGTGGTCGATCCCTGGATGCGGTCGTCGTCCTCGGCAAAGGGGGCCTTGTTGCTCTTGCCGTAAATCTCCGACGTCGAGGCAAGCATCACCTTTTTACGGTAGCGCCGCGCCGTTTGCAGGACGATATTGGTGCCCATCACGTTTGTTTCGATGGTGTGGATCGGCCTACTGACGATCAGGCTGACGCCGACCGCCGCCGCAAGGTGGAAAATCAGGTCGCACTCGCTGACCAGCCGGTCCATCACGTTGATGTTGGTGATCGTCTCGATGGCAAAGTGAAAACGCGGGTTGTCGGTCAGATGCGCGATATTCTCAAAACGCCCCGTCGACAGATCGTCGATGACGGTGACCTCGTAGCCCTTCGCCAGCAAAGCTTCGCATAAGTGGCTGCCGATGAAGCCGGCACCACCGGTAATTAACGCATGTGTCATTGATTGTGTCCATTTGAGCATGTGCGGATGGGCTGATTCTGGTCACAAACCCTCCATCCAGGCTCTATACAGTGGCGTGGATTGTAGCAAGCCCCCCCTACTCTGTCCACCGGAATACCCTACGAACGCCAGTCGTTATTAAACCGCCGGGGGTCTTTCTTCTCCTCGTCTTCTTTTTCTTTTTTCTTTTGCTCTTCCTGCCGTTTGCGATAATACGCCTGACGCTCACGCACCGCATGGCAGCTAACCAACGCCATCAGTGAAGGGAAGAACAGTATGGTAAAAGGCCATTTGAGCAGCAGGAAGAAAAGCAGGAACGAAAACAATCCGGCTACGACAATCGTGTAGATCAGCGAGGCTGACACGGTCAGGGAACTTAAACGGAACGCTTCCTTTACTTTCGGCTCCTCCAGACTGACCAGGTAAGCCGGGACGTAAAACTGAACGATGATCCACAGGATGGAAATCGACACCATCACCGAGCGGGCCGCCACTGCCCAGGTCGTCTCGATCTGGCTGTAATAGTAGACATTGAAAAGCGTCAGCCCGATCATAAGCAGGTTGAGCGCCGCAAGAATCCACGCCCGCCCGAAATGCTGACGTGCCCCGTCGTACATATCGCGCAGTTTTATCACGCGCCCCTCAGCGACCTTACTTGCAGCGGCATACATGCCGATCAGCGCCGGTGGGCCCAATACGATTGTAGCCATGCTCAGAACGACAATAAGGTTCATGCCAAGCATGATCAGGAACTCTTCGAACCAGTCGGCAAAGCCGCGTGCGATCACCCGCAGCGGCGCAGGCAGCCGCTCAATGAAATTTGATACTCTTCGGTATCGTTCAGACACGATATTCCCCCTGACAAGTACACTTGTTAAACATCGAGATCGTAGATTTTCCGCCGGGGCCAGCCGGATTCTTCGGCCAGTGCCCTCGCCGCGCTGCTGCGCGATTCGCCCTGGGCCAGAAGGTCGGCGAGCCGGACGCGGATTTCATCTTCAGCCCATATTATTTCCGAATCGGGATCGGCCCCGGAAACGACCAGTGTGAACTCGCCGCGCGGCGGCTTCTGCGTGAAATAGTCCGCCGCCTCGTCGAGTGTCCCCCGCCAGATTTCCTCGTAGAGCTTGGTCAACTCCCGCGCCGCGCAGACCTCGCGCGGGCCGAGCACCGCTTGAAGATCGGCCAGCACGTCGAGCAGCCGGTGGGGAGCCACATAGAAAACCAGCGACCCTTCCCAGTTGCGCAGATCAGCCAGTACTGCTCGCCGCGCCGCCGATTTGCGGGGCAGGAACCCGACAAACGCAAATCGGTCGGTGGGCAACCCCGAAGCGACCACCGCCGGGAGCAGCGCACTTGCACCGGGCAGCGGTACGACGGTCAGACCGGCAGCGATGGCGGCCTGGATCAACTCGAACCCCGGATCGGAGAGGCCCGGTGTTCCGGCATCCGACACCAGGGCGACATCGCCCACTGCCAGCTTTTCGAGAATCCGGTCGAGTTTGACCAGCTTGTTGTGCTCGTGATAGCTCGTCTGAGGCGTCTCGATCTCGTAATGGGCCAGCAGCCGCCCGGTGGTCCGGGTGTCCTCGGCGGCGATCAGGTCGACTTCACGCAGAACGCGCAGCGCCCTCAGGGTGATATCTTCCAGGTTCCCAATTGGCGTGGGGACAATGTAGAGAATTCCAGCCATAGCCATTCACAATACCAGATAAGGGCGACGGCATTTCTGGCCCCGTCGCCCCATTAATCGACCGTCATCAGTAACCATCGAAATCGCTCAGTCAGGCCCCACCTGAACAAAATTCACGATGGCAATATTCTCGCTGCACGAATCGGATGTTTCGACAACAACGTTATCAGAAAGGGCCATCCCCGTTTCGCTCACCAGCTTCACCGTAAACGTTCCGGCATACGGGCTGGCATCGATATAAATCTCATAGCCTGCCGGGCCGTACTGCGTGGCATTCCCGGTGAAATCCAGCGCGGAGAACAGGTCGCCACCTTCGGCAACCACCGGCACGCCGAGCAGTGGGTCGCCATCGCCGTCAAATACCTGCCCGGCAATTGCCATATAGTTGCAGCCCTCCGCGCCAAGATGCGACATATAGGCGACCGAGGCTTGCAGGTCGAAGGGAAAACCGGTTTGCGTCAGCGTGGCTTCGAGGGGAGCAATCGCCCCGGTTGCAGTGAGTGCTGGTGTCTGGGTGGCCGAAGGCTCGTCGGTTGGGAAAGCAATCGGCGGGGTATTCGTCGGCTCGACGGCGATCTCCGGGGTGGGTGTCTCTTCCGGAGTCGGCGACATCTTCGGCATGTCGATTTCCCCCAACACCTGCACCGACTCCAGTGAAAACAGAGTCGGCGTTGGCTGGGGAGTCGCCGGTGGAAACGGGTTGATCGCCAGCGTGGGGTTGCGGATCAGCAGAACGGTGACGATGCAGCAGCCCACCGTAGCCGCCAGGAAGAACAACGATATCGTATTGTAGATCAGGTTACGCTCGCGCGGGCTGCGTGTTGGGCCAACCGATTTTACTTCTTCAAGCGTCGCCGGTTGGTCGGCGGCGAAATCGCCGAACGGGTCGAAATCACTCACTAAAGAATCTCCAGAATAGGCCGCTAACCGAGCTTACCAGGATCACTGAATCTGGTCAAAGACCAGCAGTGCCAGGTTTTTGTCACAGCTTGGAACGGTAACAACCGGGACCGCATCGGACAGCGCCTTGCCACCTGATGTTTGAAGCTGGACGACAAAGTTTCCACTGATCGGCGCGCTGTCAAGATAGAGTTCCCAACCGCTGGCCCCGTATTCGGTCTTGCTGCCAGTGACACGGGTTTCGTCTATGCCGCCCCCGGTAATATGAACCGTGATGCCCACCGCGTGCTTCCCCTGCAAGTTGAACACCACCCCGGCGATGCCCGCCCAATCACAGCCCGCGGTATTTGCAAAGTTGGTTGTGTAGGTAACCTCGCCATCGCGCAGGATGTAATCAAAAGGCGCGCGGGTGGGAGTGAGCGTTGCCGTCGGCGTGGCGCTGGGTGTCAGTGTTTCGGTCGGCGTCTGGGTGATCGTCGGCGTGTTGGTCGGCGTTGGCGTGATCGTCGGCGTCATACTGGGCGTGAGGGTGATCGTCGGCGTGAGGGTGATCGTCGGCGTGAGGGTGAGTGTCACTGTCGGCGATGGCGTGTACGACGCGTTAGGCGTCGGCCCGACAACGGTCGGTGTGAAGGTTGGCAGCGTAAACAGGGTCGGTTCGGGCGTCTCCGGCTGCGTGTTCCCCCGGTTCGCCAGGGCAGTGGATACGACTACACAGCAGGCTACAACGGTAAGCGCCAACATCGCCGCCGTGACGAGGTTATAAATCTGTACGCGATTTCCTTTTTCCGGAGACTCGTCAAGCATTTTGCTGCTCCTTCCCGGTTTCCAGCCGCCCTCACCAGCAGGGCTTTATGATCTACGACGCAAACGTGACAAGCTGCTGGATATCGGCACCGTCACGTAGTTCCTGACGCCAGTCTTGAATGGCCTGATCCAGCAAACGCTGGCGTGTTTCGAATTCGATCTCGCGTGCCGGGTCGAACTCAAGAGTCTCGACGATGTGGAACCCCCACGCGCTGGAAATGACCCCGCTCACCTGCCCCGGCTGCTGGCTGAAAGCAGCCTCCTCGACTTCCGGGACGAGCAGCCCACCCCGCGGGAACCATCCGAGGTCGCCACCGGTGGAAGCAGTCGTCACGTCGACCGAATGGGCCGCTGCCAGTTCAGCGAAATCCTCGCCGCTGTTCAGCCTCACCAGAATATCCTGCGCTTCGGCTTCCGTTTTCACCAGGATATGCCGGGCATGGACATGCTCGGCGGCGGTCGGCACTGCTTCGATGACCGGTCCTAACAGTTCGCCAGTCAGCAGGTCAAGACGCAGCACTTCACGGAACTCGTCCTGTGTGTAGTAGTTCGCCTTGATCCAGTTGTCAAAGTATTCCGCACCGGTTTCGGCGATCATCGTGTTGATCTCGGCATCGACCGCTTCGTCGGTGATTATAATCCCCTGCTGTGCGGCGAGCTGACGCAGCAGTTCGTTTTCGACCAGCAGGTTGAGCACCTGCTGCTGGTAGCCTGCCTGATCGGCCACTTCATATCCCAGCGCCGCCTGCCCCGCTTCAAAGCGGGCCAACTCGCGCTGGTAGGTAACCAGACTGATCGGCTGACCATTGACGATCACCGCGATCTCTTCTTCTTCGACATTACCCGCAGCGCTTTCTTCCTGCTGAGGAGCGCCCGGTGTATAGTTCATCGACGGTGTTGGGGCCACCGGCCCTGCACACCCTGCAAAAACAAGGCAGGCCAGCAAACCGGCCAACCCGTATCTCTTTACCAAAACCAATCTCTGATTGCCTCACCTGTTCCATGTAGGTAAAAACCGATAAGGTCTGTCATGACAATCCTTCCGGTTTTCACGTAAGCTCAACCTGGGTTAAATCAATTGTAGTGATTATCTGCCAAAGCAAAAACAGTCTACTCGGAAGTAGGGCTTTTGGCAAGACTGCCGGGAGGCACCCCCTGCATCATGATGATCATTCAATGACATACGGATAGATCCAATCGCCTTTTTGCACCCGGTCGATGACCTGCAGGGCAATTTCCTGGTCGGCAAACGCCTCGTCGATAGGTTCGTGTTCGATTTGCATGCTTTCAACCTGCTGGATGAAATTGGTCATGCCGCCGTAAATCTGAACCCAATCGCCGATGGCAAGATGATCCCAGAGATGGATCACCGCCACGCCTATCCGGTTGAAATAATGAGTAACCTCTCCAATAGGTTGAAGTTCCTCGCCCATCGTCTGATCCCCCCATCCCTCTTTATTTCTGTCAGTATATCACAGAAGGCAGAATTTACTGCGCAGGAAACGATCGGGTACAATTGCCGGGCTTTTGCACACGGACAATCATCACCCGGTGACATGACGTTTTACACTGACATGATTTTTAGCCATGCCTATAATTTTGTATAAGGTCACCCTTACAATTACTTATCACACACGACAGGCGAGCAAGAAGGAACGAAACAGCAAGACATGGTAGATACAATCGTACTGGCCGGTAACCCGAATGTCGGCAAGAGTTCGCTGTACAACGCCCTTACCCGAACCTGGCAGCATGTCGGCAACTGGCCGGGGAAAACAGTCGAGAAGAAGGAAGGCAAGACCTGGATCGACGACCAGGAGTACAATGTCGTCGATCTGCCGGGCATCTACAGCCTGACCGCCTACTCGATGGAGGAGATCATCACCCGAGACTTCATCGTCGACGAACAACCCCGGCTGGTCGTCGCAGTGGTCGATGCCTCCAACCTGGAGCGGAACCTTTACCTCGTCACCCAGCTTATTGAATTGGAAGTCCCCCTGCTGCTTGCCCTGAACATGGCCGATGTCGCCCACCAGCACCATATTGGCATCGACCGGCAGCGGTTGTCAGAACAGCTTGGTGGTATCCCCATCGTGGAGACGGTCGGCAACCGCCGGGTCGGGATCGACGGTCTCAAACAGGCGATCCGATCCGCCTGCGAACAGTTTCCGGCGGGCCAGCCGCCGATATCTTACAGCCCCGAAGTAGAAAACGAGATCGGAGCCTTAGCCGGAATGGTCGAGGATCGAAAGCCGCTCGGCGGGCACTACCCGGCCCGCTGGATGGCGATCAAGCTCCTAGAATCGGATGAAGACATCATCGACCGCCTGAAGGACGATGGGCATGCTGTCCTCCTCGAAGCCGCCCAACAGTCGATCTCCCGAATCGCAGAGGCAACCAAAGAAGACCCGGAGACGCTGATCGCTGACAGCCGCTACAGTTTCATCGGTGACGTGGCCTGCCAGTCGGTCGAACGGGACAGCGAGTGCAGAGAAACCCCCTCTGACCGGATCGATCAGGTGGTCACCCATCCCATCTTTGGCACCGTGATCTTCTTCGCCCTGATGTGGCTGGTCTTCCAGTTCACCACCAACGTCAGCGCGCCCTTCGTCGACTGGATCGACGGGGTGATCGGCGGGCCGGTCACTCACTGGGTCACGGCGATACTGGGCTGGATCGGGCTGACCGGCACCTGGGTCGAAAGCCTGTTCGTCGACGGGATCATCGCCGGGGTTGGGGGTGTGCTGGTTTTCGTACCGGTCTTGTTGACCCTGTTTTTCGTCCTGGCGATCCTTGAGGATTCGGGCTACATGGCCCGCGCCGCGTTTGTGATGGAACACATCATGAAGCTGATCGGCCTGCCGGGGAAAGCGTTTCTACCACTGATCGTCGGGTTTGGCTGCACCGTCCCGGCGATCTACGCCTCGCGCACGCTTGACAACGAGGACGACCGCAAACTGGTTTCATTTTTGACCACCTTCATAAGCTGCGGTGCACGCCTGCCCATCTATGTATTGTTCGGGATCGCGTTCTTCGGCGCACAATCCGGGCTGCTGGTATTCGGGATGTACGGCCTGGGGATCGCCATCGCCCTGCTGACCGGGTTTGCGCTCAAGAAACTCTTTTTCAGCGACAAAGAACCGACCCCGTTCGTGATCGAACTCCCGCCGTACCGCGCCCCTACCCTGCGCGATGTGCTGCGCCAGATGTGGCAGCGCACCGAAGAGTTCCTGCGCAAGGCGTCGACCGTCATCCTGGCCTTTTCGGTCGTTCTCTGGCTGATGCTGTCCATCCCGGTCGGCAGCGGCAGCTTCAACAATGTCGCCACCGGGGACAGCCTGTTCGGGACAATCTCCAGAACCATCGCCCCGGCATTCGAGCCAGCCGGGTTCGGCACCTGGCAGGCGTCCGGCTCGCTGCTCTCCGGGTTCGTGGCGAAAGAGATTATCATCGTCACCATGAATCAGATTTACCTGGAAGAAGACAGCGCTCAACTACTGGAAGATGATTCGATAGAGCCGACGCCCACCTTCGCGCAGGACCTCGAGGAGATCGTCACCTCGTTTGTGATGGCAGTCGTCAAAGCGGTGGAAGAGATCGCCAACATCGTGCCGCGCACTGTCAGCCTGCTCCCCGGCATCAACCTGCGGGATGTCAGCCTGATCCCCGCCGAGACAGACGCCAGTGACACCTCCACGCTCCAGGCCATCCTTCGCACACATTTCACCCCGCTGACCGCCGTCGCGTTTTCCGTGTTTGTGCTGCTCTATATCCCCTGTATTACGTCGATCTCGGCCATGCGGCACGAATTCGGCACGCGCTGGATGCTCTACCAGATCGCTTACACATCGATCATTGCCTGGGCTGCCGCCGTCGCCGTCAATCAGGCTGGCCGGTTATTGGGATGGGGATGATGATGGGGACGACACTGACACAGGTGCTGGCGGCAATCGAAAACAACAAGGGGCCGCTTTCGTTGAACCGGTTGGCCGATCAATTCGATGTCAGCCGGGGGATGCTCGAAGATATGCTCCAGTTCTGGGTGCGGAAAGGCAGGCTCAGGGTGATCGAGGCGGGAGCGGAGGTCGATTGTTCGTGCTGTGCTGCCAGGGCTGGCTGCCCGCTGGTGGCAAAGATGCCCAGACGCTACGAAATCGTCGACAGCAATTCGAACGCCGGTACGGAGAACTGCTGCGAGTATCAGCAGCCGGAATGAGGAAGAAATCATGATCAGGTCTGAAAGTACCGAGATGTATCTGAAGACGATCCTTGAATTAGGCACCGGTAAAGAACCGGTCGCCATCTCGCAGGTCGCCGAACGCTGGGGGGTGACGCCTGTTTCGGCCAACGAGATGATCAAGCGGCTGGCCGAATACGGCATGATCCGCCACGAGCCGTACAAGGGCGTATCTCTAACCGAAACCGGCCTTCGCCAGGCGACCAACATCCTGCGGCGGCACCGCCTCTGGGAGCGCCTGCTGGTCGATCACCTGGGCGTCGACTGGGCAGAATCCCATGATGCCGCCTGTCAACTCGAACATGCCACCGCCGAAGCGGTCACCACGGCGCTCGACGCATTCCTTGGCCATCCGACAACCTGTCCACACGGCAACCCGATCCCTGATCCCGGCCAGCCTGTGAACGAGGCAGAGACTCGCCCCCTCAGCACGCTGGAGATCGGGCAGCAGGCGACGATCATCTGCATTCACCCGGAAGAAACCGCGCTGCTAAACTACCTTGCCGAACATGGAATCTATCCTCAACGCACCGTCGAAGTGGAAGAGATCGCTCCCCTGGATGGGCCGCTCACTGTGCGGGTCGGGGAGCAGCGTACGGTCATCGGGCGGGAAGCGGCCAGCCGCGTTCACGTCGCAGTCTAAAAGCCGATTCGCCGTTTAAGCCCGGTCATCACAAACATGGGTGGGCGTGATCTCAGCGCCGCACTGCACGCAGTATTTCGAACGCGGCAGCGGATCGCCACAGTGCGAACAGTGGCGGGGCATCAACAGGTGCGGGGGGCAGGCGTGTGGGGCTGGTTCGCTCCGGCAGATATGCGGTGGCGTGATCTCCATTCCACACTTTGTGCAGAATTGTTTCCCCGGCAGCAGTTCCTTGCATGACGGGCAGCGCTGGAGCTTCATCGAGGGGCAAACGTGTACCGGGTCGGCACGGTGAACGTGAGTCGCGGGTGCTGCCGAACAGTGATGCGACGGAGTGATCTCCTCGCCGCAGGTTTCACAGTACTGTTTTACCGGCAGCAGTTGGCCGCAGTCAAGGCAGCGGCCCGGCGCGGGCTGAGGCGGGCAGACATGCGGGAGCGGTCTGGGTGCGCAGACATGCGGCGGCGAAATCTCCTCACCGCACGTTTCACAGTAGACCGGGGGTGAGATCGATTCGCCACACAGGGAGCAGGTTTGCGCCGAACGTGGCAAACAGTGGTGTTCGACCGGCTTTTCCATCAGGTATTCCTCTTCGTGAGTGTGCTTCACAGATCAATACGCACCGGCACCCGGAATTGTTTCACAAACAAGTTGGCATAGAAACAACATGGCGATCTTTAGCCCGGCGGCTTCAGCCCCGGGCTTTGTTAGCCTTCATACACTGGAACCCGGAATTGTTGCAGAGCGCACCGGTACGGTATTATCACCCCTATGATTGATCCTTCGCCACTCCACACCGCGCTGATCGCCTGGTTCAAAACCCATCGAGAAGACCTCCCCTGGCGGCATACCGGTGATCCTTATGCCGTATGGGTATCCGAGATCATGCTCCAGCAGACCCAGGTCGCCACCGTGATCCCCTATTTCGAGCAGTTCATGGCGCAGTTTCCAACCGTCGAGGCGCTTGCCGCCGCCCCGCTCGACAAGGTACTCAAGCAGTGGGAGGGATTGGGCTACTACAGCCGCGCCCGGAACCTGCACCGAGCCGCCCGGATGGTGGTCGAGCAGTTCGGCGGAAAGCTCCCGGCGAATGTCGTCGAGTTGGAGAAACTGCCCGGCATCGGGCTGTACACGGCAGGAGCGATCGGGAGTCTGGCCTTTGGCCTCGACGTGCCCGTCGTCGACGGCAATATCATACGAGTCCTCACCCGGCTGTATAATATCGAAGACGACATTACACAGTCGGCCACCCGGCGCGAATTATGGAACCTTGCCGGGGAGATCGTCCCGACGGGGCAGGCGGCTTCATGGAACGAAGGGTTGATGGAACTGGGGCGGCGAATCTGCATGCCGCGCAGCCCCGACTGCGAAAACTGTCCGCTGATCGATCACTGTGAGGCGCACCAGCGAAACGTCCAGCACGAGCGCCCGGTGCGATCCGCTCGAAAAGCGGTACCCCACGTCGACGTGACGGCGGCGGTCATCCGAGAGAACGATGGGAAAGTGCTGATCGCCCAGCGCAGGGAAGACGATATGCTGGGCGGCCTGTGGGAATTTCCCGGCGGTAAACGCGAAAAGGGCGAATCCCTCGAAGGATGCCTCCGGCGCGAAATCCGCGAGGAACTGGGGATCGAGATCGTGGTTGGGCAGCAGCTAACGACGATCAAACATGCTTACACGCATTTCAAGATCACACTCCACGTATTCGAATGCCGCCGCACGAACGGCGAACCACAGGCCATCGAATGTGCTGACTGGGCCTGGGCTACACTCGACGAACTTGATCGCTACGCCTTCCCGGTCACCGATCAGAAGATCATCGCCACATTGCGCGATGGCAGCGGTCAGTTTAGTATGGATTTGTCAACGTAAGAATTGAGGAGCCTCAATGGCCGGTTCACTTCCCCTGAGTGTTATGATGGTCGCCAGGAATGCCGCCGACGGTATTCCCGATACGCTTGAGAGTCTCCGCGCGCAGACCTTTACCGATTACGAACTGGTCATTGTCGACGACGCTTCGAAAGATCGCACGCCCGATCTGCTCAAAAAGACCCGCTGGCCGAGGATGCGCATCCACCGGAACACCGAACCGAAAGGCGAGGCCGCTTCGCTCAATACCGCGATCAAACTGGCCCAGGCCGAGATCGTCGCCTTCCACCGACCCTGGGACACATCCGACCCGGAGCGCCTCGAGAAGCAGTTAGCCGTTCTCTCCCGGCGGAAGGATGTCGCGGCGGTCGGCTCGGATGTCGATCTCGTCGACCGGGAGGGCCGCCCGCTTCTCCAGCATACCTGCCCGACCCAGGCGCAGCGGATCGCCGACATGCTGTTCGAATCGAACTGCTACAGGCTCGGCGCGGTGATGGCCCGCAAGGATGCAATCGAAGAAGTCGGCGGATTCCGCGAGGCGTTGAATCTCGGCGCGGATTACGATCTATGGTTCCACCTGTCCGAAACCTACAAGCTGGCGAACAGCCCCAGCCCGCTCTACCGGATCACCTTTAGCTCGCAGATGCCGGAGGTTGCCCACCACGCCCAGGTGGAAGCCTACACCGCGCTGGCCCGTCGTTTGGCCGAAGAACGCGACACACACGGTGAGGAGAAAACTAACTTCGAACAGGCAGCGGCATCGATCAGCGCCCACTTTGAGGGGATGGGGATCGTCACCCGGCGCAAACAGCAAGCCGCCAATTACCTGTATTGGGCCAGACGGCTGCAAGCCGAAGGCCCCCATAACGACCGCTACGCCCAGGCGTTGATCGCCCGTGCCCGCGCCGCCTGGCCTTTTATCCAGATCGACTGATCCAGGTACACCGCCGATGACCACACTTGCCCAGACTCCAACCCCGCTTGTCGAATCAGATTACGAGTATCTCTCGAACCTGCTCCGCCGGTCTCAGCGCTGCCATATCCACCTGGATTGGCGTGATATCGAGCAGTGGTTTGACTCGGCTGACCTGTGCTGCCGGGCAACCCGACAAAACGGGCTGGTCGAATCGTTCATCGGCGCGACGATCCACACGCCTGCCAGCCAACCATCGGAGCGGGTCGCCTGGCTGCGCTTCATCCTCCCCTCATCGATCATTGGCCGCGCCGCGCAGATCGATACATTATGGGAAGTGATTCGCACCGAACTGCGAACCGGGCAGGTCAGGCAGATCGCCGCGCTGAGCTTCGAACCCTGGACGGCTGCCCTGCTGGAGAAGTGGGGATTTACCGAAACGAACGCGATCATCACGCTGCGGAGGAAAGGCGGCCCCCTTCCTCCGCCGATATCCCCGCCACTGACGATCCGCGAGGCGACCACCACCAACGATCTCGATCAGGTCGCTTATATCGACGAGGAAGCGTTCAGCCCACTGTGGCAGTACAGCCGGGCGACGCTCGGTGTCGCCTGGCGCTACGCCGCGACCTGCACCCTCCTCGAAAAAGACGGGCAGCCTGTCGGCTACCAGCTTTCCACGATGTACCAGTCCGACGGGCACCTGGCACGGCTGGCCGTCCTGCCCGCCGAACAGGGTCAGGGTTTCGGAGGGATGCTGGTCGGGGCGATGCTGCGAATCTTCAAGGCACGCGGCATCGACATCATCACGGTGAATACCCAGCGCGATAATGTCGGGTCACGCAAAGTTTACGAAAAACTGGGATTCGAATCGTGGGGCAGCGACGTGCCGGTCTGGACGCTCGACCTGTAAGACAGTCTACTTATCCTCACCCAAAACCTGGAAGCGGTTGACAATCACCGGCTCGTCGAACCCCTTGATAGCAACCTTCGCCGCCTCGACCGGGTAGTTGGTCAACAGTTCTTCGACCCCCGGCTCGTCAAAAACCGGCTGGGAGATCGTCACGTTGCCCGGCAGCGAAATCCCCTCGATGCGCGAAGCGAGGTTTACCGTCTGTCCGAAATAATCGAGCCGGTCGTTGAGAGTGACCATAATCGTCGGCCCGGCGTGGATTCCGGCCTTGAGCACCAGGCAGTCGTCCGGCGGTAGATTATTGCGCTCGTTGAAATCGGCCAGCCGGATATGGCCGTCCAGCGCAGCTTTCAGCGCGTGCAGGCCATCGGTAAAGGCGGCCATGATCCCGTCGCCGATCGTTTTGACCACCGAGCCGCCGTTCTCGTTGATCGCTCCGGTCAGCACATCATAATGATCGCGCACCAGGTGATAGGCACGCGGGTCGCCCCGGCGGGCGTAGAGCGCCGTGCTGCCGCTCAGGTCGGTGAACAGCAGCCCGACCCGGCGCACTTCGAGGCTCTGGCCGGGTGGCAGCGGTTGATTCTGCGCCCAATCGCGGAAGGTCTGCTGGGTGAGCAGTTCGTGCCCGGTCGTCGGCTCGAAATTCCGGACGATCTCGGCACGGTAGTCGGGGTCGGCGGCCGCGCCGGAGAGCCGCCGCAGCGCCGGGTGTACCGAAAAAGTCACCAGCACATCTTCGTCAAGATGGGGGCCAAACACATTCCCGCAGGCTTTGCAGGTGACGTCGCCCTCCGGCACGGTTTCAAGTGAATCGGCAAAATGATCCTGCATCTTGCAGGCCGGGCACTCGATATCCCAGTGCAGCGCCACGTCGCCCAGCAGCATCGACTCCGCCAGAAGGTCGAGCATCGTGCGATGATCGGTATGGATACTATCGGCGATCTGGCGTGGATAGGCGTGGTACACCGCTCGCTCATCGGCATTCAACAGATAATCACGGAGATGTTCACGTGTGAGTGCCATAGGCCATCCCTCCCGGCAAAACCCGATCAGAGACGTGCGTCTTTTGCTATTGTATCATCACCACGATTCACACCACAATCGGGATCGAAAACAGGCGTGTTTCAAGTTGGTGGGTTCACTCACAAAACTGAAACATACCCATCGAAAACAGGCCGCTCGCTGACAGCGAACGGCCTGCCGAAGTGTCAAACGGCGGTTGTCAGTAGATGGGCAAAGCCCGGTCGATGTCCTCCGCCCAGGCATTGATCCCGCCCACCATGTTGACCACCCGCTCGTAGCCATGCTCCTTGAGCTGCATCACCACGTCCGCGCTGCGACCGCCCGTCTTGCAATAGACGACGATGTCGCGGGCCGTATCCAGTTCGCCGAGATGCTCAAGAATGTCGGCTTTGGGGATGTGGTGAGTCGCCCGGTCGATGTCGGAGATTGCCCACTCGTGCGGCTCGCGCACGTCCAGCAGGATGAAATCATCGCCCGCATCCAGCCGCGCCTTGACCTCTTCCACGTCGATAGCCGGGGCCAACGCCTCGTTTTCGCTGGTAAACTCGCTGTGATCGTGACCAGGCATCCCGCAGAACTGCTCGTAATCGATCAATTCGGTCACGGTCGGGTTTTCGCCGCAAACCGGGCAGTCGGGGTTCTTACGCAGTTTGACCGTATCGAAGCGCATGGCGAGCGCGTCGTAGAGCATCAGCCGCCCGACCAGCGGTTCACCGATCCCCAGGATGACCTTAATCGTCTCGGTTGCCTGGATCGCGCCAATCGTTCCCGGCAGCACTCCCAACACGCCGCCTTCGGCGCAGCTTGGCACCAATCCGGGCGGCGGCGGCTCCGGGAAGAGGCAGCGATAACACGGGCCGATCCGCGCATCGAAGACCGTCGCCTGCCCCTCGAACCGAAAGATACTCCCGTAAACGTTGGGCTTGCCGAGCAGCACACACGCATCGTTGACTAAATACCGGGTCGGGAAGTTGTCCGTCCCATCGACGATCACGTCATAACCGGCAAACAGGTCGAGCGCGTTTTCACTCGTCAGCGGTTCGTTGTACGTTTCGACCTCGATATGCGGGTTGATGTCGAGCAGGCGATCTTTTGCGCTGTCGAGCTTGGACCGCCCGATATCCTTCGTCCCGTGGATCACCTGCCGCTGTAGGTTCGAGGCGTCGACCACGTCGTAATCGACCAGCCCGATCCGTCCCACGCCCGCCGCCGCGAGGTACATTGCCAGCGGCGATCCCAGGCCGCCCGCGCCGATGATCAGCACGCTGGCGGCTTTCAGCTTTCGCTGCCCGTCCATGCCCACTTCGGGCATGATCAGGTGGCGGCTGTAGCGGGAGATTTCGTCGTGGCTCAGTGCCACGCCGGACGGTGCAGCTTGCTTTGCAATTGTCATCGTTCCTCCCGCTCATCCACCGGCTATGGATGGGATGATCATCAACCGGTCGTCCTCTTTGACCGGTGTATCGACTCCATCCAGGAAGCGAATGTCTTCCTCACCAATGAAAACGTTGACGAAGCTTCGCAGTTTGCCATCGGTAAAAAGGTGTTTTTCCAGCGCGGGGTATTGACCGGCCAGATCGCGCAGCCCCTCGTCGACGGTTCTCCCGCTGATCGTGACATGCTCATTGCCATCGGTATAGGCTCGCAGCGGGGCCGGTATTCGTATACTTGCCATAGTTTGTCTCCTCCAATAATCCACTACCAGTAAACTGTCGTTATGCTGCACAGGTGGGAGGTATACATTTCCCGGCGCTGAAGCACCGGGCTAAGTTCCCTTTTTCTTTTCCTTTGCGCCCTTTGCGATCTCTGCGGTTTGCTCTTTACCCCACAATCACCAGCCGATCCTCGTCGAAGCATTCGCGCCCCTCGCGCAGCCGCCACGCCTGGGTGATCGCCGCCTTACCCGCCTGCACCGATGTGATCAGGTAGGCGAAATGTGGCAGCGCATGGTCACGGTCGAACACGCTGGGTGACGATGGATGGTCGGGGTGAGAATGAAACACCCCCACCAGGTCGATCCCCTGTTTCGCCGCTTCCAGTTCGGCCCGCAGGTAGTCCTTTTGACTCAGTTCGTAGCGATTGTATTGTGCCTCAGTTTCGCGTTTATTCTCGACCGGCAGCACCACTTCGATCAGCAGCGTATCGGGGTCCGGTATGTGCCCCAGAAGAAAGCCCGCCCCCTCGTTCGGATAGGTCGATTCGCCGTGCGCCTCAATCGTCGTGAGTTGTTCGGTCGTCAGCCGGATGATCATCATTCGCGGCTACCCTTCCGCCCAGAACGGCAGGCTGAGATACTTTGTCGCGCTGTCGGGCATGATCGTCACCACGACGCCCTTCTCCAGCGTTTCAGCGATCTTTAACGCGGCAGCCAGCGCCGCCCCGGCTGAAACGCCGATCAGCACGCCTTCTTCACGCGCCATACGGCGGCACATCTCGTAGGCCTCTTCGGTCGGCATCCCGATCACCTCGTCGGGGAGGCTTTGATCGTAGATGCCCGGCACGATGGCCGTCGGCATGTGTTTCAGACCCTCAAGGCCGTGAAAGGGGGCGTCAGGCTGCACGCCGATCAGCCGCACATCCGAATTGTAGGCTCGCAGCCGCCGACCAACCCCGGTTAGCGTGCCGCCGGTGCCCAATCCCGCCACGAAATGGGTGACCTGTCCGTGCGTCTGCTCCCAGATTTCAACGCCGGTGGTATTGAAATGCGCCTTCCAGTTGTCGGGATTGTTGTACTGGTCGGCGAAGAAATACCGGTCGGGCTCGGCCTGGTATATCTCGTGTACGCGCCTGATAGCGCCATCGGAACCTTCCGCCGGATCGCTGAGAACCACCTCGACGCCGTATGCCCGCAGAGTCGCCAGTCGCTCCGGGCTGACGTTTTCCGGGATCACCAGCCTGACGCGGTAGCCGCGCGCCCGTCCCAGCATCGCGTAGGCGATTCCCATATTGCCTGACGTACTGTCGAGCAGCGTCATACCGGGCCGGAGATCGCCGCGCCGTTCCGCCTCGCGGATGATGTTCAGCGCCGGGCGATCCTTGACCGATCCGCCGGGGTTGAACCACTCGGCTTTGGCATACACCATAACCGATTCCGGCAGGTAGGCGGTCAGCAGTGGAAAGTTCAGCAGCGGGGTATTTCCCACCAGTGTCGAGATCGTATCGCCATCTCGATGCTGGATTCCCGGTTCATCTGAAGTTATTGTTGAATTTGTCTGTAGTTCAGGTACTACCATCATCGCCGCATCCTATCGATCTACACCCTTCCATCATCCTGACGCCTTACCCGTCAGGATTCTTTCACGGTATCTGGTTTTCTATGGGGTTGCTTTACACGCGGCGCGGCAAAATGGCAGCAAAAAAGGGTGCGCCCAATCGCCAGGCCGCAGAACAACTTGCTGCGGCAGGGACGGCATCACCCTCGGGGTTTAGAGGCTATATCTGTTATCTAGGGCCTCAGGCGAGAGTGACAGCGTCCCCGCCTAAGACATGTGCAAATAACCACAATCTACCACCTTCTAGAATTTGTAGAACAGACTTAGTAGGAAGTATAGCGGTTACGCAGAGACAGATCAAATTGTTTTCACAAAAGACTGTCGTGACATTTTAGGGAAAAATGGGAAATACTGCTTTTGCATTCAGCACGAAAGTTTAGCCCGGTGGCTTCAGCACCGGGCTTCGGGGCCAATTCGCGCCTGGGTAATGAATCTCAGCCGAGATCATATTTCTCCAGCTGACTTTACCCCTACTTTGTCACACTATCTCACAAAAGAGCGTTCACAACCTGTTTTGCGGAAGGCTATTGTTTCGTTACCTGCCAGATTTCAAGATGTGCCGCAGACTGAGACAACTTCAGTGTGTACCCATTTGCCGTAAACACAGCATAGAAATCATCAAGAGGTTCATCATCGGGAAGAACAACCCACACGGAAGCGGGCTGCTCCTCCCGCAGATATTCGACCAGGCGCTCCCGATTTGCTTCATCCTGCCCGGTAGCCAGGGTTAAATCCGGAACGATGCGCGTCTCGTCCCATTGACGCAGATAATAAGCATAGACTTCGCCCGCGCCATCATAAGCACTGGTGATGATAGGAATGGTATCATCTCCGAGATCGGACCGGGCTGTTATTTCGAAGGCACTGCGCCAGTCGGGTCTTGCCGATTCTGTGTAGTAGTGAACTCCCCATATTAAAGAGAACAACAAACCCGTACTGGCGATAAAAGCCGTACCGTTCGCCAGCCAATCCGGACGCAGCCAGTCGATGCTGCGGGCCGTGAGCAGATAGATAGCCGGGATCACATATATCACATAACGAGGACGGAGTAAATCGACCACCGTAACATGGGTCACGAGAGTAATAATGTAAATTAACAGCACAGGGGCTAAAAGCCAGAGCAGCACAAGCTGATCGGAAAAAATGTTGCCCGTATTGATTGATTGTTTTCTGGTAAGAAACCAGCTAACTGTTAAGGAGGCTGTCCATACGGCGATAATACCGATGGCGATCCAGTCGCTGCGGTTGAAGGAAAACGCCACAAGGTCGACCACATACCGGGCCAGACTGCTGGATTGGCTCGCGGCAGCGGCTGGGGAATACGACATTAGAATCGTTTTCAGAGTAGACAACATTGGCGGCAGCGCGTGCATGTAGATCGTCCCGAAGAAGGCGTAGATCAGTATCATGCCCTGCCGGATGGTTTTCCGTTTCCAGAAGGCTATGAGTATGTAAACCGTCTGCAAGGCAATCAGGATCAGCGAAAAGTAATGACTGTATGCAGCCAGGGCCATCGACGCCACATAAAGCACCGCATGATTTACAGGCAGCCGCTTTATCGACTGCGCATCCTTGAGTAAAGCCAGCCACGCATGCATACTCAATAGAGAAAAGGCCAGCAGATAGGAATAAGAGCGCGCTTCCTGACTGTAACGCAGGGGTGCCCAGCCAATGGTCATAAATATCGCTGCTATCACCCCTGCCCGATGACCATATAGACGCCGCCCGACTGAATACATCGATGCGACAGCAATCATACCGGCCATTGCAGATGGCCAGCGCAGCAGAAACTCAGCATCACCCAGGGTGCGTGTAATGCCCAATACGGAAAGGTCGAAAAGGTGCGCATCGTTCATCGGCAGCCATCCGTACACATTGCATACCGAAAAACGGAATGTCACCAACCACGAGACCAGCTCATCGAACCACAGAGATTCGCCGCCCAGACGATGAAGGCGGAGAAAAGAAGCTATCAACAGCACAAAAATCACAGGCAGTGGGGCCACTCGGCGGGCTGTTCGATTTTCCCGGCGAGACCAGTCAAAGAAGGATAAGAAACGAGTTCGTAACAGAACCGCGCAGATACCAAACATAGAACCGGTGACGGTTAGGGCAACGACACAATCATATGTTGTATCACGGCCACGCACATACAGAAGCAGCGCCCCCACGAACCCGGCAGCGCTCCCCACCCACAGGCCTTGCCGGATCCGTTTAAAGGTGTTTAGCTGTTTTCTGTCCATTATTTATCCCAATGACTAAGGCGTCAATAACTGACAAGACATCACGAAGTGGTCTCTGTCCACAGTGTAGTTTAAAGGTTCACTAATTCATAGTGTGCAGCAATGACCTTAAAGAAAGCAAAGTATGGTTTTGAAATGATACCAGGGGTACAAAAAGGAGAAGTGCCACCCTTGCGGATGGCACTTAGCGTCGAGCAATTTGGGGGAAGAGAAGCAACTAGGTTGCTAACTCTTCATTTTTGGGCCGGGAGCAAAACGCCCGACGCATATTGAGATCATACCAGATTATTACCGAAATGTAAATTAGAATTTTATCAGAGCCGCAAATTGGTTGATTCCCCCGTCAGAAAAAGGAGAAGTGCCACCCTTACGGGTGGCAACTTAGCGTCGAGCAATTTGGGGAAAGAGACGCAACCGAAGTTGCTTACTCTTCATTTTTGGGCCGGGAGCAAAACGCCCGACGCGTGACATAAGGATATCAGATAATTTCCACGATGTACATAACAAAATTATTAGATTTTCAAAATTTTAAGGTTTAGATTAAATTTTGAACCTGGATTCTCTTCAATTCTGTTCGGAAAAAGTAAGATATTTTTCATTTTTTTGCCACAGAAAAGTAAAACAGGAAGAAAAACCCGATCCAAATAGTGTTTTATCACACCCACCTTCCGATAATCTGTCCTTGCGGTACAATGGTGCCATTGTTGAAATTGACATTCAGGATACTGATGGAGTAGCACAACCATGTCACGACAGTCACTTTTAACTGCCAACCTCGGCGAATACCAGGTCGCTGTCGACCGGGCGCTCACCGCCCTCGCCGACAAAAATGTAATGGCCCGCATCTGGAAACACGATCATACCGTTTGGAAGCCTGAACCGGGCGATATCACCAACCGACTCGGCTGGCTGACCGTCGCCAGCGAAACCCGGAACAACATCGAGAAGCTGGACGATCTGGTTAAGGCCGTCAAAGCCGATGGTTATACCCATGCCCTGCTGCTGGGGATGGGCGGATCGAGCCTTGCCCCGGAGGTCTTCGAACTGACGTTCGGCCCGGTTGAAGGCTTCCTGACCCTCGCTGTTCTCGATAGCACCACGCCGGAAGCGGTTCTCGCCTACGACGAGCAGCTTGACCTCGAAAAGACCGTGTTCATCGTCGCCACCAAGTCGGGCGGCACGGCTGAGACGCTTTCATTCTTCAAGTATTTCTACAACCGCGTCGCCAGCACCGTCGGGAAGAACCGCGCCGGGCGGCATTTTGTCGCCATCACCGATCCCGGCAGCAAACTTGAAGCCCTCGCCAGCAAACTCAATTTCCGCGCCACCTTCCTGAACAATCCCAACATCGGTGGGCGTTTTTCCGTGCTCTCGTATTTCGGACAGGTAGCCGCTGCCCTCGTCGGCGTCAACGTACCGACCCTGCTCGAACGCGCCCTGACCATCGCCCAGATTTGCGGGCCCGACGTTCCGCCCCAGGAAAACCCGGCGGCGGTGCTCGGCGCGATCATGGGCGAACTGGCGAAGGCAGGCCGCGACAAAGTCACACTGATCGCTTCACCGCCCATCACCAGCTTCGGGGACTGGGTCGAACAGTTGATCGCCGAGAGCACCGGCAAAGAGGGCAAAGGCATTTTGCCGGTTGTCGGTGCTGCGCCTGGCACACCGGAGGTCTATGGCCCCGACCGCCTGTTTGTCTATCTATGCCTTGCCGGTGACGATACCTACAACCACGCCGTCGATGCATTGGAGAAGGCCGGTCAGCCCGTCGTGCGGATCAACCTCGATGACAGGTATGACCTGGGCGGGCAGTTCTTCCTATGGGAACTGGCGACTGCCGTCGCCGGGGCGCGGCTGGAGATCAATCCCTTCGATCAACCCAATGTTGAATCGGCCAAAGTGCTGGCCCGCCAGATGATCGCCGCCTATCATAAAGAAGGTCGCCTACCCGATCAAACCCCGGCGCTGACCGACGGCAAAATTGCCGTCTATGGGGTAACCCCATCAACCAGCGCACCGGAAGCCTTCGCCGCGTTTGTCGAACAGGCCCAGCCTGGCGATTATATTTCGCTCCAGGCGTATCTCCCCCCCACCGAAGCCACTACAAGCCAACTCAAGGCCCTTCAAACCGCCCTGCGCGACTGGACGAAACTGGCGGTCACCTACGGGTTCGGGCCGCGCTTCCTCCACTCGACCGGCCAACTGCATAAAGGCGATGCCGGTAATGGCCTGTTTATTCAAATCACCGCTAATCCTTCCCAGGATGCCTCAATCCCAGATGAAGCCGGATCGACAGAATCCGCGATGACCTTCGGCGTACTGATCGCAGCCCAGGCGATGGGCGACCGGCAGGCCCTGATCGACGCCGGACGCCGGGCAATTCGGTTTGACCTGGGCGATGATATCGCCGGTGGGTTGAATATTCTCGCCGGTGCAATTAAGTGATATAGTGAACTCGATCGGATAATCCTCGCCGCAAATAGGAAATAGGTGGGTTCGGTTTGAGCCGCTACCCTGAGCGGTGTATACTTAGCTTGTTGACTTCTTTTTACTGAGAGGCAATGACCGTGGCCGAGAACAAAGAAAAGATTCTGGTCATCAACCAGGACGAGGAAGAACGCTCTATTCTGGTCGAAGCAGCGCTCGAACCCTTTGGCTACCAGGTACAGGTCGCCGACAGCGGCGGCGAGGGGCTGAGGCTGATCCAGTCCTCCCCGCCTGATATTTTGATCCTCGACCTGCACGTCGAAGACCTCAGCGGGCGGGACATCATGGCCGCCCTGAACGCACAGGGAATCGACCTGCCGGTGATCCTGCTTGCCAATCACGGCGCGGAAAAAGAAGCGCTCCAGGCATTCCGGTTGGGGGCAAAAGATTACGTCGTGCGCCCGATCCGCGAAGCGGAAATGATCCAGGTCATCGAGCGGGCGCTGAAAGAAGTCAGGCTGCGCCGCGACCGCGAACAGGCCACCCGGCAGGCACAGAACTATCTGGCCGGGTTGAGCACTCTGCGCAGCATCGGCAAATCGATCACCGGTCTGCGCAGCCTCACCCAGATTTTCGAACAGGTCATCCAGGCGGCAAAAAACCTGTCAAAAGCCGACGCTTCCGGGTTCTTCCTGCGTGATGATCAGAGCAACGAACTGATCCTGCGGGCTGGCCAGAACCTGGGGCCTGAGTTGAATGAGAAAATGGGCGAAGCCATCGACGATGATCTCGCCGCGCTGGTCATGTCCTCGCGGGAAACATTCATCGCCAGCGGTGAGGGCCTGAAACGTTTCAAACCGGCGTTCGAGAAAGCCGGATCGGTCATCTACGCACCGCTCGTCGTCCAGGATGCAGCTATCGGCCTGCTGTGGGTCGCTAATTACGACCGGCATTTCGAAGAACACATGAAAGACCTGATGACCTCGCTGGCCGACTATGCAGCGATCGCGGTCGTCAATGCCCGCCTGTTTGCCACCATGCACGAGCGCCAGCGCCAGCTGGAAGAGGAAGCGCAGCAGGCCCAGCCCGAAGATCAGGAGACAGCCCTTCAATCCAGCGAATCGGTCAGGAAATTGATCGACCGGATGCGAGGCCCCCTCACTTCCCTCCTCGGCAATATGAATATGTTCCGCACCGGCCAGATGGGGCGTCTTCTCAGTTCCCACCAGGCCGCCGTTGACGTGATGTATCGCCAGCTAAACGAAATGATCACGATGATCGACGAGACCTTCCCTCCTGACACCGGCGGACTTTAAGCGCTGTCATCGGTATTCTGATAGATAGAGATAATAGTGAGTTCTAACGTGCCGGGGCGGACACCCGGCGCGAAAGATTGGTAGACTCTATGAGTGGTGAGCGTATACTGGTAGTTGATGATAGTACTCAGATTCGAGAATTTATGTCGAATGTTGTACTCAAACCGGAAGGGTACGTCATCAACATGGCGCGCAACGGCCTGGAAGGGATGGCCTCGGTACTCTCCTATTCCCCCGACTTGATCGTCACCGACTACGCCATGCCCGATATGAACGGCCTGAAAATGGTCGATGAGATTCGACAGGCTGGTTATGACACCCCCGTCATCCTGATCACCGCCGAGGGTTCAGAGAACATCGCTGTCGAAGCGCTGCGCCGGGGCATTATGGATTACTTTGTCAAGCCCTTCGATCCGCTCGATATGTTGGAATCGGTCAGGCGCATTCTCGGCGCGGCCCGCGTGGGGGCCGTCCCCGCTGGAATCCCCGACCAGCAGCGCCTGAAGGCGCTCAACCTGCTGCTCAGCATCGGTAAATCGATCACTGCACTCCAGGATGTCAACCAGATATATAACCGGCTGCTCGAAGCGGCTGTGTACCTGGCCGGGGCAGAAGCCGGCCTGTTGATGCTCACCGATCAGGAAACAGGCGAACTGGTCTTGAAAGCGGTTGTCAACATGCCGGGCGAGCAGATTATTGGCCGCCCGGTGAGCGATCAGCTTGCCAGGCAGGTTCTCGAAAGCGGCAGGCCCGTTCTGATCGATCCCGACAGCCCGCACCAGATCAAAACCAATTACCTGGTCAACAGCCTGTTGTATTCGCCAATAACCAACGGTGATAAAGTCGTTGGGGTATTGAACGTCCATAACCGGGTAAAAAAGGAGCCTATTTCATCACAGGATATCGGCTCGATTGCCTCACTGATCGATTTTGCCTCGGTTGCCATCCGCAATGTCAGCGCCTTTTCCGAAGTCAGCCGGGAACGGGCTTACCTGGAACGGGTTGTCCACAACTTTGCCGACGCGGTATTTGTGATCGATGCAGGGGAAAAGCTTCAATACTGTAACCCAGCTGCCTGCGCGTTATTGGGGTTTTCTCCCGATGCCCCTTCCCCGCTGGGCCAGCCTGTGGCAGACATCAACGCCAATCCTTCCATACTTGATATTCTCAAGAATGTCTCAACGATCAATTTCACAAATCTCACCGTCGATATTGGCGAGAGAAAGGTCCACGTCAGGGCCAATCGAATTGCCGGTATCGGCTATGTCCTGGTGATCAGAGACGTCACCCACCTGCTCAAGCCAGCAGCCCAGTCATAGGTTTCAATCACTGTCGGATGTCAGTGCTGGCCCAACCACCCAAGCAGTGCTATAGTCATTTTATGAACTGATTAACCTGCAAATGAAACGGTCTAAGCTGAGTGAACACCGGGAGTAAACTCCGCCGGTATTCACCTGAGTTCGCGGGTTGGAGATACGCATCATGGGGAACGAAGCTCCCCGTTCACGCCGTTCGTGGACCGACAAACTAAACACCAGCAACCTGATCGATGCCTCAATTCTTGAACGCGAGGTTACCTTCAGGCCCTTTCCTCATCCTGACGTCGACCCGTCCGAACTTAATCGGGACACATGGCGTATTCGTTTCGACCCGGCATCGGGAACCGGCGAGAGTTTTGGGCTGGATATCAACGGCGATATCCTGTTTGGACGTGGAACAAAACCCGATGATCTGTTCGACCTGACTCCCTATAACGCGACAGAAATGGGCGTCTCGCGCCTCCATGCAAAACTGCATCCTACCGCAACGGCGCTGTATGTTGCCGATGTGGGCAGCACCAACGGGACGTTTCGCAACGGCCAGCCGATTGGCGTCAATACGCCCTACAACCTCAGTAACGGAGACACCCTTACTTTTGGCAGGCTCCAGTTCGTCATCCGGATCATCAAACGCCCTGCCGGGCATACCTCGATTCTTCGTCAAAAAGCAGACCTGGCCGATGCCCTGTCGCAGGTTGCCAAAGCGATCAGTTCCCAGGTTGAACTGGGCGCTGTTCTGCGACAGGTGTCCGAAGCAACAATGAATCTTACCCTTGCCACCGAAGCGGGCATCTGGCTGGTCGACGAGATTACCGGTGAACTTTTTCCGGCTGCGCAATATACCTTCGAGAACAACCAGTTCACAGAAATGGAGGTCGCCGCTACCGACGAGGCACTGGTAAGGGAAGTCATTTCGACCGGGCAGCCAGCACGGGTAGGCAGCCGCCCCGGCGAAGAGAAAATCAAGGTCAAAACCGATTATCTTGTCGAGGCATTGATCTATGTCCCGATCTCGCTGGGCGGTGTCGCTTTTGGTGTCCTGTCTGCCGCCCACCACGAAAAAGGCATGTCCTTCTCCGAGCGTGACGAACACCTGCTCTCGACCATCGCCGACTTTGCCGCCATCGCCATCCAGAATGTAAGGCTCTATTCTCAAAGCGAAGCCGACCGGACGCTGCTTTACCACATCCTCCAACAGGTCAAGGATCCGATCCTGGTCATCGATGAAGAAGATCGCCTGATCCTGGCTAACTACGCAGCCATGCCTTTCCTGAACAAAATCGACCCAAACCAGAATCCCATCGGGCTGAAGTTAGCCAGCCTGACAGGCAGCCAATCACTGATCGAGATAACCGGCCATGCCTCCACCGACGAGGTGCAGCAGGGCGAGGTACAGCTCTCGGATGAGAAGGTCTTCAATACACATATCAACCGCATTACCGGTGTTGGCCGCGCCATCGTAATGCAGGATATCAGCAACCTGAAAGAGATCGACCGCGCGAAAACCGAAGTGATCGAGATGGTATCCCACCAGGTGCGCTCGCCGCTGACCGCGATCCTGTTATACATTGAGATGCTCAGCCGCACCGGGGAGCTTAATCCGCGCCAGCTCGAATTTGCTACGCAGGTCGGCAACAGTGTTCAACTCGTCACCGACACAATCAACGATTTACTCGACCTCGGAAAGATCGAATCCGGCCTCGACCGGCAGCGCGAACCGGTCGATATCGTCAAGACGCTTCAATACGTGCATGACAAGCTGCGTGACCGGGCAGAAGCCAAGCAGCACGAATTCGAACTGAAGATCGACGGCAGCATTCCTATGGTTCACGGCAATCCTGTGCGGCTGCGACAGGCATTCATCAACCTGGTCGACAACGCCATCAAATATACGCCGGAACAGGGCCAGGTGCTGGTATCGATTCAAGAGGAAGAAGGCCAGATCGTTATCCGCGTTCATGACAGTGGGATCGGTATTTCACTGAAAGATCAGCCCCGTATCTTTGACAAGTTCTTTCGGGCAGAGGGTGTATCAGACCGTTTCGAAGGCACCGGCCTGGGGTTGAGCATCGTCAAAACGATCATCGAAGCGCACGAGGGGCGCATCTGGGTTGACAGCCGTGCCAAAAAGGGCACCACGTTTACCGTCGTTCTACCGGCTTTAGAGACTCGATAGATTCTTGTTCTGTATTGGTAGGTGCTTATGCAATTGACCGGCATGTTGTCTCGTTTATTCAGGCCGCGACAGAGAATCTCAACAGCGGAGATTGAACACGAAACCGGGGCCGGGGGTGATGATCCGGCTCCCTGGGTCGTTGTCCTGACGACGTACAGCATCGTCCAGGCTCAACTGGCGCTGGCTCGCTTGCGAGACGAGGGCATCCTCACACGGCTGCGCCAGGAAGCGGCCAGCCGAGCCATTCCCGTCGACTTCGGGATCATCGGACGGATCGATATCCTGGTACCGGATGGTTCAGAGGAAAAAGCCGCGCAGGTCATCGCAGAGACGATTAACGTCGATCTCCCGGATGAACAGGACGATTGGGAGACCTGACAGCGGAAGTGGAATAGGGATAATCCCAAATCGAGTAAAAAATGGCAGAGAAAACGTCAGATACGATTACCGATGTACCCGGCATCAAGGTCGGGCACGCGCAGGATTTTGACGCCATCACCGGTTGTACCGTCGTCATTTGCGAAGACGGGGCAGTCGGCGGTGTCGACCAGCGCGGCGGGGCACCCGGCACCCGTGAAACCGACCTGCTGCGCCCCATGCATCTCGTCGAGCGGGTTCACGCCGTGCTGCTCACCGGGGGCAGCGCCTTTGGGTTGGATGCCGCCGCCGGGGTGATGGCCTACCTCGAATCACGCAAAATCGGGTTCAATGCAGGTGTCGCCCGCGTACCGATTGTTCCGGCAGCCGTCCTCTTCGATCTCGACATTGGCAGTTCGGACATTCGCCCCGATGCGGAAATGGGCCGAAAAGCCTGCGAAGCTGCCTCCGCCGACCCGGTCGAGCAGGGTAGCGTCGGGGTTGGAACAGGCGCACGGGTGGGCTTTCTTTTCGGCCCGAACTACCGCATGAAAGGCGGGATCGGATCGGCCAGCATCAGACTCGGCGGTGGAATTGTCGTCGGGGCGCTGGTGGCCGTCAACTGCTATGGCGATGTCGTCGACCCGGATACCGGGCAGATCGTCGCCGGGGCACGAAAACCGACCGCCAGGTACGAGTTTGCCGATACGTTAGCCACGCTGCACACGTTCGTCGGCAAAACGGTCGACGCGCTCGCCGTGAGCAACACGGTGATCGGCGTGGTGGCGACTAACGCCGGGCTGGGCAAAGACCAAGCAAATAAAGTCGCCGAGATGGCTCACGATGGCCTTGCCAGGGCTGTCCGCCCGGCCCATACTATGCTGGATGGCGACACGATTTTCGCGCTGTCCACCGGAAAAAAGAAGTCGAGCGTCAATGTCATTGGGGCCTATGCCGCCGAAGTCGTCGCCCAGGCGATTGTCAACGGTGTCCGCGCCGCTGCCTCGCTGGGAGACTGTATCACAGCTCAGGATATGATTACCGGGAATCGATAAAGAAAGTGTACCGTAATGATGAAACGTGAAAACAGCCATGGCTTCAGATTATCCGACGCAGCCGAAACCCCCGCCCTCCACGCTCTTTCCCTCGTCGGGCGAAATGCCGAGCTTGCCATCATATCCGAACGGCTGGACGCGCTCTCCAAACAGAAGGGGAGCAAACTGGCCCTGGAAGGTGAAAGCGGTGTTGGGAAATCACGCCTCGCCTGGGAAGCGGTCAACCTGGCCTACCAGCACGGCCTCGACAGCCTGCTGATCGACTGTCGGGGAAGCCTGAACCGTCCTTTCGATCCCATTACCGATCTGGTCCGAGCCCTGTTAGAAGTTGAACCCGGCCAGTCGTCAGAGGCTCAGCGCAAACAGGCTTTGCAGGCGATAAACAAGTTAGGGCTTGCCGACCGCAGCGACGAGTTCATGAAGCTGTTCGGGCTGCCATCAACCGGGGCGCTTGAAGCCGCCACCCAGCAGATGCAGGCTGCCGAGCCGACCAGCACGATCATCCTGTCCGGAGATGCCGCCCTGCCCGGCCTGATCGCCCGCCTGTTGAAAAACTGGAGCAGCAGCCAGCGCTCCGGGGAGAGGCCGCTCCTATTGATCTTCGAAGACCTCGACGAGGCCAGTGAACCGGCGCGAAGTGTTTGCCTCAGCCTGGCTCAGCGTACTAACGAACTGCCCCTGTGTATCCTTGCCACCTATACCCTCGGCGCAGCCAGCGATATCCACACCGTTTTCGAAGGCAGCGTCGTGAAGCTGAATCGTCTTCAACCGGCGGATGCATTATCGCTCGGTGCGAGTATGGCCAGTGTTCCCCGCATCCCGGAAGACCTTGTGCAGCCTTTCATGGAATACACCGGGGGCCTCCCCCTGTCGATCTGGCTGGCTGCCCGCCGTCTCGCCGGAGGCCAGACGATCGAACCTGTTTCGTCGATCCTTGCCGCACAGGTCGACAGCCTGACGGAAGGTCAGCGCGAAACGCTGCTTGCGGCGGCGATCCTTGGTGATGGTATGCGGATCGGTGCGCTGCGCACCGTTCGCGGTAATGTTCACGAAGAGGAACTCTTCGAAGATTTGTCGGCCCTGGTCAAAGAAAGCTGGTTGGACGCCAGCGGTGTTGGGCGTCTGAGGGTATACCGGTTCACCAACCGCCTTGTTCGTGAGATGATCACAAAGAGCATCCCCCACGACTTGAAGGAAAAGCTACACCAGCGGGCAGGCGATTATTTCGCAGTCCCGGCGACCGGTCGGCGGCTGCGGGCCGAAGCGGCGATCCATCATTATATGAAAGCCTCCGCCCCCGACCGCGCCCTGTCGGTGATCGACATGGCACTGGCCGAGGCCCGGCGCTCGCTTGACCGGGATCGAACGCTTAAGCTCTACCGGCGCGGTGCTGAAATCGCACGGGGAGTTCCCGAACTCAGTACGAGGCAGGCAGAACTCGCCGAGAAGCTGGGTGATATGTACGTCGCGGCAGGCGATTATGCCGCCGCTGCCCAGGTTTACCGCGAACTCAGCCCGCCCGACAGTCCGTTCATCATTCACAGCAAACTGGCCCTCTCCCTGATCGCCGTCGAACCATTCATGGCCGTCCGCACCCTGCCCGATGTGATCAACACCCTGCCGATCAGCGAGAACGACGATCTGCGCTGGCGCCTGGAAGCCGGTTACGTCTGGGCGCTGGCTCTGAGCGATCAGGACTACGAGGCCCTGCGCCGCTGCCGCGATGTTCTCTCACAGATGACCAATACCTCTGGGTTAGGCGGCGCGCGCGCCCTGATGCGCGGGATGCTCGGTATGGTGCTCCACTACCAGGGCGAACACGAAGATGCCTATACTCACCTCGAATCGGCGCGGGCAGGTTGGGGCGCGCGCGGCGATCAGGATGCGGTGTTGCTGATCAACCAGGTATTGATCGATATGCCCGCTGACGAAATCACCCGGTCATGGCTGCGGCTGGTGATGAAACCGCTACTTGTTCATAACTGATCGATCGTCACCCGATCCGGACATCCCAGCGATTCCCAGACCACATCGAGCCGCAATTCGGGGATCGCATACAGGTGCGATTGACAGTCACAATCCGATGAGCCAAAGCCCGGCGCGGGGACATCGATGCCGGGCAGGTTCTCCAGCAGCCGCGACCAGCGACATTCCAACCGGTCCGGTGACATGGTAACCCAGACTTCTCTGACCGGGTAAAGCTCGGTCAGCGTGTCGATATGCCAGTGAAGGCATTTATCGGCACGTAGATGGCGCAGCACCCGCGCTCGCAGCCCCCCCGATCCGTGTGCGCTGCCCACATAGGCGTAAATTCCTTCCGGTAAAACGACTTCGCCCAGCTTCCCGACCTGCCCTCTGAATGCCCCATCGACCTCCACAATCAAGACGTAGGTTCCCGCCTGATCCGGGATCGACTCACCGGGGTGGTTTTTGGCATATCGAGCCATCGCTGGTAATCTCCCCTACTATTGTCTACCGAACAGTCCAGTTGATGCGGTCAATCATAGCACCATGCTGCCATTACACATCTTTTACACCATCGTCCTGCCGATCTTCATCATCATCGGGGTCGGGTACCTGCTCGACAAAGTCTTCGAGTTGGACATCGCCACGCTGACCAAAGTGCTCTTCTACGTGATCTCCCCGGTGATCACCTTCAACACGCTGGTCGGCACCGAGTTGGGATCGACGGAAATCTTCTATATCGGTGCGATTGTCATCATTTACCAGTTCGTCATGTATGCGATCAGTCATGGCATCTTTTCGTTGAAGCCCTTCCGAAAGGATCGCCCCGTCCTCGCCTGCTCATCGACCTTTTTCAACTCCGGTAATTACGGCTTCCCGTTCATGCTGCTGGCCTTTGGCGAGCGCGGCCTCGAAGTGGCGGCCCTGGTCATCCCCGCACAGGCGCTCATCCTGTTCTCCCTCGGCCTGATCTCGTTGAGCGGCGAGCGCAGCCTGAAGGAATCGGCCAAGCGGCTGATCAAGGTGCCGATCCTCTACGCGTTGGTGCTGGGCCTGATCGTCCGGCTCCTGAACATTCCGATCCCCGAAGTGCTGACCGTGCCTCTCAAAGAAATAAACAATGGCATGGTTCCGCTGGCGCTGATCACGCTGGGAGCGCAGCTTTCGCGGAGCAAGATCGACGGAAACCTGTTGCCAATCGCCAGCGCGTCGACGCTCCGGCTGCTGGTCGGGCCGCTGGCCGTCGCGCTGATCGCCCTGCTGATGGACGTCCCGCGCGATCTGACTGCCATGCTGATCGCCATCGCCGGGCTGCCGACCGCAGTCAATATCTTCATCCTGTCGAAAGAATTCGGGAAAAGCCCTGAGCTTGCCTCACAGATGGTTTTCTGGACGACACTGCTCAGCGCGATCAGCCTGCCGCTGCTGCTGATCGTCGTCCGGTAGAAGGCAGCGCTATTTGCAGTGACTTCGCCCCTGCAATCCCGCAAACTTTTAGAAAAAGTTTGACCAAAACGCCATTTCATTTATCGGGCTGTGCCCGATAAATGATTTAAGAGTGAAGGGAAATTATTTCCCTTCCGGGGTACGGGGCAGCGCCCCGGATCAGACTAATGAAGGATTGGCCCGGCGTCTCGACAGCGCATCCCAGGCTTGCACGCTGGCGTAGGCAGCGAAGATCGTCAGGGCGAACATCGCCGGGAAGACATAGCGCGGCTCGATCAGCAGCACGGCCGTCACGCCGAACACGTAGACGATCCACGCGGCCAGCGGCGAGGTCTTCCACCAGTCCTCTTTGATCGCCAGCACGATCCCGGCAACCCCGCCGATCAGCGCCCAGTAGTGCCAGATGTACATCAGCAGCCGCCGCCACAATGCGGGGACAGCCAGCACATAACTCAAGGGCACCTCGCCGATCAGGAAATCACCCAGCGCGCTCTTGATCCCTGCCCCGCTCGGCGTGCCGATCACCGTCCCGTAGGGCTGAACGGTCGCCCTTAGCGTATCGCCCAGCACACGCCCCAGCCACACAAAGGGCTGATCGAAGATGTTTTGCAGCCCCGCCGATACGTATTCGCTGCCCTGCACTTCGGGGTTGTCCCCCTGCCAGCCATCGTAGCCGGTATCCTCGGCGGCGGCTTCGGCCATCGCCTCGTCGCTGTTGATGTCGCGCCCGTTCTCGCGGGTGGTGCGCCAGAAGTGAACGAACACCGAATCGACCAGCGGGGTGAACTCGCGGGTCAGGTAGATCGTCCGCACCTGCCAGGGAGTGATCACCAGCACGGCCAGCCCTACCAGCCAGCCCAGCCCGCGCAGCATCCGTCGGCGTTTCTCGCCCGTAAACCAGAGATGCGCAAAAAGCAGCACCGGGAACGCTATCGGCACGGGGCGGGTCAGCAGCGATAATCCCAGCACCACCCCCGACCACTTGAACAGGCGCAGCCCGATCTTTTCGTCTTCGGCCAGCACCGCCTGATAGTACAGGTAGAGAAAGACTGTAAAAAGGAAGATGAACAGCGTCTCCGAGGTGATCGTCGCCGAGGAGAACACATCACGCAGATCGAGCGCCTGCACGACCAGCGCCACACGCGCCACACGCTCGTCGAACAGCTTCTTTGCCAGAAGGTAGAGCATCAACGCGGTGAGTGTCCCGGTCACCGACTGGGCGATCCTCGAGGCGACCACCTGCGCCACCGGGTTCGAATCGGGGATCAGTTGGAAGTAGGGCATCAGGAAGACCGGGTACCCCGGCCCGATGGAGGTTGTCGCCCCCTGCCACCAGGGTTCGGTCGGCCTGAGCGGTTTGGGCAGCCCCAGGATTCGATTGGGCTGCTGGGCGTTCTTGATATAGAACGGGCCGTCGCCGGAATAGGGATTATCGTCGCAGAACACGACCAGCATCACGGTGATGCGCAGCACCAGCGCCACGACCAGCACAATCCAGACGAAGCGGTCGAGTTTTAATTTCTGACGGTTACTTTTTGCTCCCAGGTTTCCCATGCAGTTTCCCCACCACTTTCCCGACAACCTTCTTTGAAGAAGTCACCGCGATCCGTCGCCCGGTTGATTTCATCGCCTGCCGCACCAGCAGGATCGCGCCGCCCGCCGCCAGGATCGCCAGCAGCGGCTCGACCGGTGCCCTGAATCGTGCGTTCGAGGCCAGCCCCGGCAGGTAGAGCAGCAGCGCGGGGATCAGCCCCAGCAGCACCACTTCGAACCAGCGCCGCCGGGTCAGCATCACGACGAAACCAACCACGCTCCCCACGATCAGGATCGCGATCGCTAGCACCATCAGCACCTCGACGATCAATAGCAGACCGCCCTGTCCGATTACCGCCCGCCACACCGCCCGGAAGCTGCCCTCGCGGAAAATCTCGATCACATCCGCCGAGTCGTCTGCCGTGCCGACCAGCATCAGCAGGCGGCTGAAACCGGGCCGCAGCCCGTTCAGCGCGTCGACCCCGTTATACCACACAAACGCTGCCGGGTGTTCGACGATTACACGCCGCGCGACCGTCCCTTCGGCGCTGCTCGGCCAGTCATCACCGGTTGGTGGAAGCGCCTCGACCTGATCGTAGAGCATCGCTCGCGCCTCGTCGAGCGGGATGCCCAGCCGGTGCGCTTCGCTGCTGGCGACATTGTAATACAGCAAATTCGAATCGCTCACCGAGGCCAGCGAGAACCGGCCAGACAGCGTGGCGTTGCGTCCCATCCACGCCCCGACCGGCAGCGCGAAGGCGATCAGCAGCGCGAGGATGTGCGGCAGCGCCCGGCGAATCGGGCGTTTCGCCAGGGGCAGGATCGCCCACAGCGCGATCATCGGCAGCCCGATCGGGCGGACAAGTGTGGCGATCCCCAGCACCAGCCCGGCAGCAGCGCTCAGGAGCCAACGGTCGCGTTCGAGCGAATCGATCAGCAGCCACCCCGCCCCGACCAGCAGCGCGGCGAATACCGTCTCGGCATAGATCGCCCCGGTCATCAAAATGGTGATCGGCATCACCGCGAGCAGCGCCCCCGCCCACAGCCCGATCTGCTCGTCGAACAGGCGATGGGCAAGTTGAATGGTGCCCCACACGGTCAGCACGCTCAGGATCACCTGGCCGATGACCACCGGCAGCAGCGGTCGCTCACCGAAGATCAGCACAAAGGGCAGGAGGAAAGCCGGGTAGCCCGGCGTGCGGAAAACTTCCGGCGTGTAGGGCGGATCGCTCTCGCGGGAGAACACGCCCTCATCGATCAGGTTGTTCGCCAGCGCGAGATACTGCTCGGCATCCGATCCGGTGACCGCCCGCTCCGGTTCATGGGCAATCGCCAATACAACCGGGAGACGCAGTACAAGCGCGAGGATCAGTACAATCCACAACCCGTGTTGAAAAGATCGCTCATTGTTTAATGGAGAAAAGAACCGCTTGAGAGTCATCTATTCTTCAACTCCGCAGCAAAGATCGGGGGATAAGCACAATCGACACATTCCAGGATATGAAGTCCCCCCTTGCTAAGGGGGGACAGGTCTGAACATAGTGAAGACCAGGGGGGTGATCGTCGCTAACGGATCACCAGCCTAATCACCGAGCAACCGACCACCCTGCATATCGGAGGGCACTTTGACGCCCATCAGGTCGAGGATCGTCGGTGCGACGTCCATCAACTGCCGCCCCATGATCTCCCGGCCACCTCCCGACTGGCGCGGATCGTAGAGGATAAACATCCCGTTCGCCGCGTGATTGCAGTCATCGGGGCCAGTGTCGTTCTCGAAGGTGTGGATTCCTCCGTGCCCGAAGCTCCCCACCGAACGCCAGTTCAGGTTGCCCCAGTAGACGATCAGATCGGGCGGCACATTGCGCACCTTGTGGTAGATATCCTGCGCCTTGAAAGCCACCGTCCCGATGTCATTGCCGTTCTCGTCGGGAATCGCCTTGAACTGTTCGATCAACTCGTCGCGGACTTTCTCGTAGTCCTCGCGGGCGATGGTGCCCTGCGGCTCGCGTCCCTTGACGTTCAGGAAGACGCGGCCATAATACCCGCCCGATCCCCAGGCTTTGGTATTTTCCCAGTCGACCTCGACCTTGGTGAAGGGGGTGAGCATCCGCTTGCCGTTCTCGTCGAACACATCCTGGGGCGGGTCTTCCTTCAACGCCAGATAGCCGTTTCGCCACAGCCACTCGTTGATGCAGATGCCGCCGTCCATCTTCTTGCCGCCGTGATCGGAAACCACCAGTACGACGGTGTTGTCGTCGATCCGGTCGAGCATCATTGCCATCTGCGCATCGATCAGCTTGTAGTAGTCGCGGATCGTGTTCTCGTACTTGTTACCGGCCTCATAGCGACGGTGTCCGGGGTCCATATATGACCACATCCCGTGATGCAGCCGGTCGACGCCCATCTCGACCCACATGAAGTAATCCCAGGGATCGCTTTCCATCAGGTGATTGAGCACCTTGAAGCGCATCTCGGTCATGTCCCAGATTTGCTGGAGGAGCCAGTCTTTATCCGGGGTGCGGAAGTTTGCCACGTCGACCTGGTAATCAGGGGCCAGCTTGAGGACTTCATCGACCAGCGCATCAGGATAGGTCAGCCCGCTGTGGACGGTCGGCGTCAGAAAGCTGGCGACCACCCTGCCGTTCACCGGCATGACCGGGAAGGTCTGCGGTACGCCGATCAGCGTCACCTGTTTGCCCGCCTCGCTCAAAACATCCCAGACACGCGGCTCTTTGACGTATTCGCCGGTCGCAATGAACATATTGTCGTAGCTGTAATCGCGCCGGTTGCGGAAGCCATAAATTCCCAGCGTGCCGGGGTCTTTGCTCGACATCATGCACGACCATGCCGGGACGGTGATCGCCGGGATGCACGATTCCAGGTTGCCGTAAACTCCCTGCTCGTACAGGCGGCGGAAGGTCGGCAGCTCGTCCCGGTAAATGTCGAATACCAGTTCGGGCGCGGCGCAGTCCAGCCCGATCACCATTACCTTGCGATCACTTTTACGGCGAAGAAAGTTAAACACGGAATTTTCTCCATTAACTCTGCATATGGCAGAAAAAATATCTTATCGAGAACGCCATTGTGGTCAGCACCCGAATCTTACCATCGAACCGTCAGCCTCTACCACAATTCCCCGGTCTGGGGCACTAAGAAAAAGCGGGGCAGGTCTGAACCTGTCCCGCTGAAAAGTCCATCCAATATGAGAAAGACCTACTCTTTCTCTTCTTTTTGCTTCTTGACACCCTCGACCAGCACCTTGCTGACCTCTGGACGGGTGAACTCTTCAGGAAGCATCTCGCCGTTCGCCAGCTTTTCGCGAACCTGTGTCCCGGAAAGGAAGACCCATTCTTCGCGGTCGTGCGGGCAGGTCTTGGCCGTGACGACCATCTGGCACTTCTTGCAGAAGAAAGCATGCTCGAACATCAGCGGGGTGATGTCGATCAGGTGCCTGTCGAACTCGTCGAAGATCAACTGGGCGTCGTAGGTGCCGTAGTAGCCGCCGACCCCGGCATGATCGCGCCCCACGATGAAGTGGGTACAGCCGTAGTTCTTGCGGGCAATCGCGTGGAAGATCGCCTCGCGCGGCCCGGCGTAGCGCATCGCTGCCGGGAACACCCCCAGCATCACCCGGTCGGCGGGATAATAGTCGCGGAGAATGGCTTCATAGGACTGGATGCGAACATCGGCAGGGATGTCGTCGGCTTTTGTTTCACCCACCAGCGGATGAACCAGCAGCCCGTCGACGATCTCCAGCGCGGTCTTCTGGATGTACTCGTGCGCCCGGTGGATCGGGTTGCGCGTCTGGAAGGCGACGATCCGCCGCCAGCCGTTCTGTGCAAACATGCGGCGTGTTTGCGCCGGGGTGTGACGCAGTTCAGGGAACTCCGTCTTTGCCGCGTTAGGCAGATCGAACACCCAGATGTCGCCGCCAAGCAGCACATCGCCCTGCTTGTAGACGTTCGCCACGCCGGGGTGTGCGTCCTCGGTTGTCTTGTAGACCTTCTCTGCCTCGACTTCCTTGTCGTAGCCATACTTCTCAGAGACTTCGAGCACGCCCATCAGGTGCGTACCGTCGCCGTCCGGTTCGGCCAGCGCCACCGTCTGCCCGACCTCGATCTTGTCCGCCGTCGCCTCGTCAACTGCCAGCGTCACCGGGATCGTCCAGGGAAGGCCGTTGGTCAGGTGCATATTGTCGACCACACTCTTGTAATCAGCCTGCCCCATGAAACCGGTCAACGGGCTGAGCGCACCGACCGCGATCAGCTCCAGGTCGGAGATATTCATCGGCGAGAGCACGACCCTGGCCAGACTCTGGGCCATTTCACGGGTCGACTGTGCCATATCACCGCGCAGCAGCCGGTTGATCAGTGTGCCGCCGTGCGGGGCAATCGAGCCTACATAGTCTGTATTGTTTTGATTTGCTTCACTCAAGGGAAATAACCTCTGTCAATTTAGTTGTCAATTAACCATCGAAATGACGCAGAGCGAACCCGGCATCACCGGGTTACCCATTCTTACTTGCAGATCATTCCAAATGCCCGGCAAGTGTATCACAAAGTACGCGGGCTGGCTAAGATCAATCCGCAGAAAATTTCGCCGCGTTGTCATTACCTGAAAGCCGGATGAAGCTGGTTCCTACAGCATATTTTCCAGCTCAATCCATCGTTTCACAACTGTAACATCCCCCGCCCTCCTTCAGGTTTTGTTTGTGGTATAATTTGCCATAACTCCCCAATAAAGTAGTATTGGTGCTGATTGTCATTAAGATGCAATTATTCATTACTTATCCAGGCAGCAAACCGGTACGACTTTCGATAGAACAGGCTTCGGAGCAGCAGGCAAAAATCCGAAGCCGATGAAGGACATACGAAAGTATGACCACTATGCTTGGAAAAACGATATAATAGTGCCCGTTGGGCCAATCTGGGCTGGCGATCAGCACCTATCGACTACTACTTAAACGATTGCCCCCAGGATATTTAAAATGGACGATTGTATCGATACAGAAGCGGTGGAGAATCCGATATGGCGGAAGGACGAATCCTATACATCGAAGACAATTTCGACAACCGCATTCTGATCAAGCGCATTCTTGAGGCTGAAGGATACACGGTTATCGAAGCGGAAAACGGGACCGTTGGGTTGAAACTGGCGCAGGATAACACCCCAGATTTGATCCTGATGGACATCAACCTGCCCGATCTTGACGGCTACGAATGTACCACCCGTCTCCGCAAAATGGATGGCTTCGACAGCATTCCCATTCTGGCGCTGACCGCTAATGTCCTTGAAGGTGACCGTCAGAAAGCGCTTGTGTCAGGATGTGACGACTACATTCCCAAACCCATCGACGTCGACGAACTCCCCAACCAGATCGCCGCACATCTCAAAAACAACAAAAAAACTGGCAGTGAGCCCGTCGCACCGCCTGCCGATGAAAAAGATAAGGCCGCTCCTGAAAAACCGGCTGTGGCTGCGGAGAATGGTCAGCCGGTCAAAAGCCAGCCGATTCAGAGCCAAATGGTTCAGAACCAACCGGCTCAGAGTGAGCCGGTTCAGAGCCAACCCGTCAAAAAAGATGATGAGAATGCCTCTAAGAAGGTAGATTGAGGTTGACTCTTCCTTGCTCAGTTTTGCAGTGGACAGGAAGCAGGCCGGAAAATAACCGGTCGACTACTGTTATGTCATCATTTGTGGCGAGTCAGCAGGCCATTTCGTTCATGAACGTGAATAGGGTTTGATAACCATGACACAAAAAGACTCTGAAGTGAACGAGCAGAATAAACCTCACTCCAAAGATCAGCCTGATAAACCTCAGGATATCGTCAAGACATCCCCTGAAGAATCAAAGGCCGGATCAGATATCGCCACGACGACTCCGGCTGCCAGGACTGAACCTGATATCGCCACGATGACACCGGCTGCCAAGACTGAATCAGATATTGTCAAAGCCCCTCCAATTACACCGGCTGGTTCAGACACTGTCCGCATCCCCAGGGATCAAACCGATCAGAAGAAAGAAGAAGCCCCGGTTGCCGATAATGGAAAGGAAAAATCCGGGCCGGATTTCGCTTCCGTCGACCCGTCGGAGGCGCACGTCCTGGTCGTCGAAGACAATGTTCCTAACTTCGTCTTGATTGCCCGCATGCTGGCCTATATGGGCGTCCAGCGTTGTGAATGGAAGACCTCCGGATGGCAGGTTGTTGAATTTGCTGATACGCTGCCCCGCATCGACCTGATTTTGATGGATATTCGCCTGCCCTATGAAGACGGGTTCCAGGCATTAGAGAAAGTACGCTCGAATCCCCGCCTGAAGGACACGCTCGTCGTTGCCGTCACCGCTGAAGCCAGTGTCGAGCAAATGCGGCGTGCTAAGGAGGCCGGTTTCGATGGCTTTTTAGGGAAACCTCTTGACCCTGACCGTTTCCCTGATCAAGTTAGACGCGTATTGAGCGGCGAGCCTGTTTGGGAAATACATTGACAACCGTTCCGTTGGACGTGAACATCTGTTGAATCCCTTTTTCTCGCTCCTGGCTGCTCGATACGCGAAGGATGGTTGGAATGCAAAAGCCCTTAACGAGCCGCCCGGATAACACCTCAATTACTGTAACCGAACACAGGTCTATGCTGCTGCGCCAGCTTGCCCTGGCTCTGGGTGCTGTCCTTGCCTTTCCCGGCCTGATCGCGCTGATAGTCACCCGACAGTCGGTTTTTCTGGCGATACTTGGCCTGATCGGTGCCGGAATTGTTTTGGTGGGTTCTCTCTGGCTGGCTGTCGCCGGGAAAGACCGGGGCGTCCATCCTGCCGGACGATCTCCCTCTTTCGTTTCCGGCACAGCCTCCTCGGCGGCTGGCGCCGCGTCAGACACCCTTCCACGTGATATCGACTTCAACGAAAAAGACCCGATGCTGGCTATCACTCGCAGCATCGCCATGTCGACCACGCCGGACGAACTCCTTTTGATATTCCGCCGCCTGCTGCCCGAAATCGACCGGATCAGCCTGCTGGCTGTCACTCCCGGCCCGGCCAATGTTTACCCAAAGCTGAAATCGATCAGTGTCTGGGATCGCGACAATATCGCCCTCAACGCTCAGTACCCATCTGACACGATTCGCTGGTTGGGCGAGCAGCCGGTGATCATTTCCAACATCTTTGAACTGGACAGTCAGGCAGAGTCACTGAAAGCGTTCCTGCACAGCACGCTCCAGGCCGCCAGCCTGTTGTCCATCCCCCTACCCGGTTCCGACGATATAACAGGTTACCTGCTGTTCTCTAACCGGGAGCCGTACACCTATGAAGGCCCGGTCGTTCAGTCGCTGCTGGCGATTGCCCATCATATCGCCGCGCCGCTCAACTGGTTTATGGAACAGTCCCAATTGCAGCATGAGCTTAACCTGAACAGGGCCAACAACCAGGCCATCCAGTCGATGATCGCGGCTCAGAATGTTGAAGAAATCTACAACGCGGCCCTGTCAAGCCTTGCCCAGTCCTTGCAGGCCAATCGCGGATCGCTCTATATCGCTGGCCCTGACCCCGCCGAAACCGCCGAGTATGTGGACACCATCGCCATCTGGGAAGATGGCATTTTGCTCACCAATATTAAAAGAACCCGCTACGACATGAGTGCCGCGCCGGTTCTCTCCCAGTTTCCACATGCTACCGGAACGATTGTGATCAACGAGGCAGCAGAAGATTCACAATTGTCGCCGGAACAAAAAGAGGAATTAGCCCGCCGGAACGTGAACTCGCTGATGATCGTGCCGCTCAGTACCGGCTCGGCCTGGTTCGGGGTGATCGTGCTGGAATTGAACCATTCATCCTTCGACGACAGTCAGGCGGAAGCGTGTCACGATTTTGCCAAAGAGGTGGCACATTTGATCGAAAACCAACTCATGGTCAGCCAGGTTCGGCTGGCGGTCTCGCGTGAACGCAAGCTGCGCGAGGTCATTGGTCTGATCAATGCGGCTCAAACGATAGACACAATTGTCCATCTCGCCGATACAGAACTGGCCGATATGCTGAATCGTCCCATCGAGTTGATCCAGCGCGCGCGCCTGGGTGAACGCGGTCTGCTCAACCCTGCCGAATGGCAGCTCGTTCTCGATGTAGACCGCCAGGCGCAGTTGGCGATTTCAAACCTGCATCTCGCCGAGCGCACCCGTCGATCCGTCGCCCAGGAACGTCTGGTCAGCCGGATTACAACCGAGCTTCAACGCGCGGCGGAAGTCGACGATGTGCTCGAAACGACTGTCAGCGCCCTGCGCTCGGTTCTTTCCGACTACGATATCACACTGCACCTGGAGCCTGATGAAGAGGATCAGACAGCCGATTGATCCCTGGCCCCGGCGATGCTTACCGGGTACGACACTTTAGTTAATCGGAGCACTTAGATGAGCGAACGCTCTAATGTCAAGCCAAACCTCTGGGAAAGACTTACCAGACCCCATCCTGGCATTACCGACTTGCAGGAAGTGGAAAGAGCACGCAGGTTGGCGGCTCTAAGCCTGGTGCTGTTTGCTGTCGGCACCCCGATCATTCTCACAGGCATTTTTGCCCCCGGTAGTCCATCAAAGGCTGGTATACCGAGTATCGTGATTGCGCTGGTCAGCTACCTTCTGAGCCGGACGCGCTGGGCGCGAATCGGTAGCCTCATCCTGGTTTTTTGCCTCGTCGCACTCTTCATATTCTATATATCCGTCTTGCCCTTCGGTTATAAAGGGGAACAGCTTGTTCCCTTTATTCTGATCCCGATTTTGCTTTCTACGATCATCCTGTCAGCCCGGATGACACTGGTTCTTGTAGTCGGGGCGCTTTTGAGTCTGTGGATCGTGGCGAAGAGAGCTGCGATGTTCGAGTCCAACATCTTTATAACCGAGTTTGTCGCCACAACGCTGATCTCCAGTCTGATCGTCGTGCTCGCCTTTCAGCGGGAACGCGACCGCTCCAACCTTGAGGTACAGACAAAAGACATCGATCACTACAGCCGCGAACTGGAAGAAGACGTCAGGCGCATCACCGCCACCGCCGAGGTCGGGCAGGCGATCACCGGCACGCGTGACCTGGAAACACTGCTCAGGCAGGTCACCAGCCTGATCATCGATCGCTTCGACTTCTACCATGCCCAGATTTTCCTGCTCGACGAAAGCAGGCACTTTGCAGTGCTCAGAGAAAGCACCGGTGAAGCCGGCAAAAAACTCCTGGAGCGCAAGCACCAGTTGGCGGTTGGCTCTCAATCGGTGATCGGGCATGTCACGGCTTACGGTGAGCCGCTCGTTGCCTCTGATACCGATACCGATGCTGTACATCGTCGCAACGAACTGCTGCCCAACACCCGGTCAGAGATTGCCCTACCTCTGCGCATCGGGGGAACCATTATCGGCGCACTGGACATTCAGAGCGAGAATCCCAACGCTTTTAGTGGAAAGGACATCTCGGTTTTCCAGACCATGGCTGACCAGCTGGCCGTCGCGATCCAGAATGCCCGCCTGTTCGAACAGGCCCAGCGCGACCTGCAAGACATCGAATACCTGAACCGCCAGCTCACCGGGCTTGCCTGGCAGGACTACCTGGCTTCAAGAGGCAAGAGCGCACCCGTCGGTTATACTACCGACCCGACCGGTGTTCGCCGACTCTCCACCGACGAGTTGCCACAGATCGAAGAAACCACCTCCGGCGGAACAATGAGCCTGCCGCTTTCTGTACGCGGTAAAAAGATCGGCAGGTTGAGCCTCAAACCCAAAAGCGGCGCTGCCCACCCGGACGAAGATACCCAGGTTATTCTTGAGGCCGTTGCCGAACGTGTCGCACTGGCTCTCGACAGCACCCGTCTGAGTGAGCAGGCGCAGCAACAGGCCGCCCGCGAGCAGATGCTCAGCCAGATTTCTGTCAATCTTCAATCGTCCACCAACCTGGATATGATTTTGCGTACTGCTGCCCGTGAAGCCAGCCGTGCGATGGGCGTAAGTCGTGGTTTTGCTACGCTGGCCGGCAGTGATGACGAACCAACAAGAAAAGCTGATCACGGGCCGGAATTAAGTTCGTAACAGAATGAGTTATGGATAAACACTATGAGTGAAGTAAATCCAAATCTAACACAATCGCCGTTATCGCAGCTGTACGAAACATTGACTTACACGCAGCCCGGCGATCACGCAAGCGAACGCCGGGGGCGGTTGGCCGCAGTGATCTTGCTGTTGATTGAAGTTGTCATGGTGTTCGTTTTGATCGGTCAAACAATCCAGTTGTTCACCGATCCCGAACCATCCACTGCCAGGCTCACCCGCCTGCTGGTTGGCTACGGACTGGCTGCCGTCTGGTTGGGAATCTACTTTTTCAACCGGCGTGGCCTGACCGAGGCTGCCGGTATTGCTATGTCAATCATCCTCTTGATCGTTACGATGGTCTTGATCTCCAATACCGGATCGCTGGCCCCGGCTGTCACCACCCTGATTCTCCCGGTGATTACCGCCGGTCTGTTTGGTCCCCCGGCTTCGGCACTTGGCATTGCCTTCCTGACTGTTTTCACCTACCTGATCTTCAATATTATCATTTCGCCAACCTATCTCGGCGAACTTTTTACAGGCGGGGAAACCAGCCAGACACTCTTTGTCTATGCCATTACGATTATCGTCGGCCTCGTTTCCTGGGTATTTTCTCGGACAACCTACCGTGCAATTGAGGAGAAACAGGAGCTGACCGTCGCCCTGACCACCCAGCGAGAAACCATCATGGCCCGTCTGCAAACCCAGACCCGCCAGTTTCAGGCGACCATCTCCGTTGCCCGGAATATCGTCGGCAGCCGCAACCTGAACAATCTTCTCGAAGACGCCGTCACGTCGATACGTGAGGCTTTTGGCTATTCTCACGTCCAGATTTTTCTCACCGACGAAGATCAAACCTACGCCGTGCTCCGTCAGAGCACAGGCAGCACCGGGCAGAGCCTCATCGAACGCGGCCATCGCCAGGAGATCGGCAGTTCGAATGTGATCGGCCATGCTGCCGCCACCGGGCAGGCGATTGTCGCCCGTGATACCGACCAGGATATCCTGCGCAAGCACAACGAGTTGATTTCAGAAACAAGGACAGAGCTTGCCCTGCCCCTCTCAATCGGGGAGCGGACTATCGGTGTGCTCGACCTGCAAAGTATCTCGACCGACGCCTTTGATGAAAACAGTCTCCCGATCCTCCAGGTGCTTGCCGATCAGCTTGCGATTGCTATCGAGAACGCCCGCCTGTTCGAAGAAGCCGAGGAAAACCTGCAAGAACTGCGCGATGTAAGCCGCGAAACCGCGCAGCGCTCCTGGCAGGAATTTCTTGCCGATGCCAGTGAAGATGATGTGCATCAGACCTACGGACCGGAACCGGAAGGGCTGCGCATCCAGCGCAGCCGGATCGCCGAAAAGGTGCTCGGCAGTGGATCGGCCATTATTTCGAGCGGGGAAGATGGAAAACCGGTCTACCTCGCCGTACCGGTAGTCGTCCGCAGCGAAGTCATCGGCGTTCTGGGCGTCGAACCGGATCGCGAGCGTGAATGGACTCAGGAAGACCTCCAGCTAATGCAGAGCATCGCCGAAAGAACCTCCCTGGCGGTCGAGAACGCCCGTCTATATATCCAGACCCAGCGGACGGCGGAACGTGAGCGCATCATCGGTACCATTGCCGAACGTCTGCAGCGTGCCCCAAGCCTGGCAATGCTGCTGGAAACCGCCACCCGTGAACTGTCCGCAGCCCTGGGCACCGACAACGTATACGCCGAGCTAAGCATGGAACACCCACTGGCCCGGCGTCGGAAATCAGTCTCAGAAGCATCCGAACTTAAAGAATCGCCGCCCGAAGCCGGTGAAGACACCGCAGAGCCGGGAGAGACTGAAGAAGCGAGAGCTGAACTATGACCACTCAAGAACAGGTACAAAGCAGGCGTTTCGATATCCGCGCCCTACCGATTGCCCTCAAGATCACCCTGGTGCTGGGCCTTGTTCTATTCATCAGCACCATGATCACCAACCAGGCCGTCACCAGAGTGGTGGAAGATTCGCAAACCGAATCGGCCCTTACCGACCTTGAGACGATCAGCCGGGCACAGGCCCTTGACCTGGGAAACACCCTCGAACGTGAAATCGAAAAGCTCAACACCCTGGCTAACGATTCAATCATTACCGGCTGCCTGCTTGAGCATTATGACCCGGATTACACAGCGGATGCGAGTGAGCTAAGGACAATGGCGATTACCTGTCCGGGCGTCGTCAGCACCAATACCTATTTCCTGTCTACCAATCAGGAATTTACCTATGTCGGCATTATTGACCTCTCCCGGCGTGTCCATGCGATAGCTCCTTTTGACCTCGAACTGGGTTCAGACCTTACCGTCTTTGAAATCGTCGACCCGGATTTCCAACCAGAAAAGTGGACCTGGTTCGATACGGCTTATAATGATGGTGCAGGCCAGGTCTACATCACCGGGGCAGAAAACGATTATTTCACCGCAAGGCAGACTGGTATTCACCTTGCCGTTCCGGTTTACGCGCCGGGTCAACCGGACCTGATGATCGGCGTCATCTATGCCATCTGGAGCATGGAAAACGTCACACCGTTAAATCTGCCGGAGAGCAATCAGGAACTGACGATCGTCGAAGGTGATGGCACACAGCTCGGTACACAGATAGAAACCGATATACCCCGGGCCGTTTTGTCCCGGATGGGAGAGCAGCCTTCCGGCTCATTTTCTTACATCTTTCCAGCCTCAGGTGAGGTGCTTTATGGTTACACTTCTATAGCCAGCATAATGCCTGAGCACCCTGCCATTTCACAACTTGACTGGTATGTCTCTGCCCGAACGCCCGGCATCGTCGTGCAGCAGAAAATCGCCGAGTTGTTGAGCCAGCTCCGGTACGTTCTTGTATTCGGCGAAATCGCCATTGTCGTCATTACGGCGATTTTCTCGATCTGGCTGATGAACCCGCTGCGAAAGCTGACCGCCGCCTCCAGGGAAATCCAGAGAGGCAATCTTGATACCCCCCTGCCGGGACTCCCCCTTGACGAGGTGGGACGCCTGGCCGATGTGCTGCGCGATGTCGTGACCCAGTTGAACATCCGAATTCGCCAATCCAATGCCGCCTTCCAGGTTTCAAGAACCACCGCCCAAACACTCGAAATCGACCAGCTGCTTAATGACGCGACCCATGCTATTCGTGACGAGTTCGACTTCCCAGGTGTACGTATCTTCCTGACCGACGCCGGGATGCGTCAGGCCCGTCTCCACTCGGCTGCCGGGGAGGACGCCGAACGTTTACAGAGCGTCGGCGCAGCAATCGTTATCGATGAGAAATCCTTTATCGGGCGAGCGATCCTGCTGGGAGAACCACAGTTCGGCGGGGTTACCGAACAGGTATCGTTTGCCGGTGTGAAAGCCCGCCGCCCGGAACTGGCTATCACACTACAGGCCAGCGGGCGCACGCTTGGCGCGCTCCATATTCTGGGCGAAAACCTCGACCTGTTCGACCCCGATTCGATTAGCATCCTCAGCCTTATCGCTGACCAGATTGGTTCCGCTATCGAGAACGTGCGTCTGTTCGAACAGAGTAAAGCCAACGTTGCCGAGATTGAGGCGCTCAACCGCAGGCTGACTCGTCAGGCATGGGAAGAGCTTATCGAGGAGGGTGACGAACTCCGCCATACGCTTGACCCCCAGCAAATCTGGCCTGACCGTCTCGACAGTGTGCGTGCGCGCAGTGACATCATCGCCGAGACCTACATCGATGACCGGAGCAACCGCTCCGTTCTTGCCGCGCCGGTCATTCTTCGCGGCGAGTCAATCGGCACGCTGGCAATCACCCGACCGGCGGGCGAAACCTGGACACGTGACGAGAGAATCCTCCTCGAATCCATCGCCGCCCGTCTGGCAATGGTCGCCGAAGGTATCCGCCTTAGCGAAGAGGCAAGCCTCCGCGCCGAACGTGAGCGTCGTGTGAACGAAGTTTCGGCGGGCTTCTTGCAGCGTGTCGCCAGCGTCGACGATGTTCTACAGTCCGCGCTCAACCAGTTGAGCAGCGCATTGGGTTCCGATCACATTTCCCTGCGTCTCGGCTCACCCCCACTCGACCATGATTACCAGATCGGCGATGGACGCCGCCCGGCTGATGACGATGGACAGGAGCCGCCACTTGGCGATATCGACACGCCACCAGTTCGACCGAATGAAGATGGAGGGTTAAGCCATGACCAGTAGTACACCAATCTGGTCGGTTGAATATAAGTTTCGCCTTTTGCCTGGCTGGATGACAGCAATCAGATATCCTTACCAGACCAACCAGGAGCGCCAGCAGGCTGTGGTCATCTCGATAGTGTCCTTGATATTCGGCATTGTCGGCCCGATTGGGACACTGCTGCTGTATTTCTTTTCACCGGGGATCATGCCTTCTGGTTTGCTGCTGCCGAATCTCATCTTGAGTGCCGCGTATCTGGGCATCTATGCATTGGTGCAGACCGGCAGCTTGAACTGGACACGGTATCTATTCATCCTGTTGACCACTGCTGTTCCCACCGTCCAGGGCTTGCCCGGCACTTTCCTATCCCTGGAAGCAATGGCTGCGTTTTATACGTTTACCATTTTAGCCTCATCCTTACTGCTGGGAGCCAGTTGGACGTTAGTCACAGTGGCTTTGACGATCTCCCTCGTTGTCCTCAGGGCCTCATTGCAGGCGATCCCTTTCCAGACGACGTTTATTGCAGCCCTGGCGCTGCTGACGATTGGCCTGCTTTCATGGCTGTCGAGTGGAACGATCTATACCTGGATCGCTTCCCAACAGCGGCGTCTCCGCCTGCTCGAATCGGCGTTTATCGTGAGCGAAACAGCTACCACTGCCCCCAGCACCAAGAGTCTGCTAAACGAAGTCGTCGACCAGATTCTCGAAACCTACGAGTTTTATCATGCCCAGGTTTTCCTGGTCGACGCCGAACAGCGAATGGCACGCCTCGAAGCCAGCACCGGACGGGCCGGTGAAGCGCTGCTTGCTCGTGGGCATGCGCTGGCAATTGGATCGCAGTCCGTCGTTGGGCAGTGTACTTCCACTGGCAAGCCCGTTGTCGTCAATAATACGCGGGAAAGCCCGGTCCACCGCCCCAACAAACTGCTCCCTGACACACAGGCTGAACTGGCCCTTCCGCTGGTCGTTGGAGATACCGTCATCGGGGCGCTTGACGTTCAAAGTACCCAGCTCGGCGCCTTCCAACCTGAAGATATTCGCTTCTTACAGACAATGGCGGCCCAGCTTGCCGCCGCCATCGACAAAGCCCGCGTCGTCGAGGAGTTAGAAATCCGCGCGGAAGAAAATGAGCGCCTTTTCGAAGAAGCCCAGCGGACCTTGCTTCAGTTCGAGGAACTGAACCGCCGTCTCACCCGCGAAGGTTGGTCCGACTACCTCCACGGGCGTCGGATGAGCAATCTTGGCTACACGTTGCTCGGCGAAAACCTCCGGGCCAACGCCGAATGGTCCGCCCCGATGCGCCAGGCCTATAAGGGTGAATCCAGCGTGGTTATCCGGCAGGATCAGCAGGCGCATATCGCCGCCGTTCCCGTACGTATCAGGAACGAAGTAGTCGGCGTCATCGAGATCGAACGAGGTGGCGATCACCCCTGGAAGGATATCGAACTGGAGATGATCGAAACGCTCGTCGACCGCCTGGGACTGGCGATTGAAAATGCGCGTCTCTACGAACAGGCTACCCAGGCCACTCAGCGCGAGCAGATCATCAACCAGATATCACAGGACGTTCAGGGTGCATCCAGTATCGACGAAGTCCTTCAATCAGCGCTTGCCGAACTCAGCCAGGTGCTTGGCGCTTCACGGGGAGTGGTGCAGATCAGCCCGAAAGACCAACCAGCCCCCGGCACGGTCGAACCCAGGCCGCTGCCGGAACACGGGAGGTAGGAGAGAGTAGTTCATGGAAAGACTTACCCAACGGTTTACGTGGCGGAATTTGCCGATCAGAACCAAACTCTGGGTTCTGATCGGAGCTATTCTCCTGCTGATGCTGAGCATATTGTTGGTGATTCGTGGTACGTATGCCAACCTCAACTCGGCAATGATCGACACCACATCGGCTATTGTAGAGATTCAATCGATCCCGGAAGAGCTTTCTACCAGCATCGATACAATCCAGAGCTACCCGGAACGTTATATCCAGGTTATCCGTACCTCAGGAGAGGTTTCCGGCGGCACAGAAGCACTGAATGACTTGACGGCTCAGGCTAAAACAGAATTGACCCGGTTGGAACAGTTGAGCGAAGCTCAACTTGTCCAGAGTGAAACCAACGCTCTGAATGTCGAGATCGTCTCAATCCGGGATAACCTGAACAGCATCAGTGAAGAATTTGGGGTGCTGGTGGCGCTCGTCGATCAGCAAACTGCAACTGAAACTGGTGCATTGACAGCCCTGGACGCACAGGGCGACGAGTTGACGCGGCTCTCCATCATGCAAAACAACATCGACATGGCAACCCAGGTATTGACTTTAAGGAGTCTGGAATCCCGCCTGGCGACACAGGATACCGAAGACATCCTTGAAACCTTCCAGGTGACCGCCGATGTTTATCTGAGAATCTACAACAATCTACCGGCAGGTGAGCAGGTAAGCGGCATCCCTGAGGCAATGGAGGCTTATCTTGCCTCGGCGGAAGCTGTATCCGATCTACAGGTTCAGATAGACACGCACCTGGATAACAACGACCTCATCGCCATCGACATACAGGACTCGATATCACAGATTCAGACGATTGTCAGTGCCAGCGACAGTTCCCTGTTCCAGCAAATCTACTCTTACCGGAGAACCGCCAACTGGGTTATGCTCATCTCAATGGCGGTTGCCTTTGTGGGTGGAATCGTCATTGTCACGCAGCTCTCCCGGTATTTCCTGAATACTATCCAGACAGCGCTGTCAACCCTTCAAACTCTCGAACGGGGAGACTACTCTGCCCGGATCGACCTTGTGGCTGAAGACGAGTTTGGTCAGTTATCCAGCGGTATAAATACCGTAGCCAGTACGCTCCAGGAGCTTTCCGGGAACCTTGAGCAGCGTGTTGCCGAGCGTACCCGCGACATGGTCATCACCACCGAGATCGGGCGCGCGGCGACGACCACCCAGGACCCCTACCACATGATGAGTGATATCATCGAGTTGATCCGGCAGCGGTTTGGTTACTATCATGCCCAGGTGTTCTTTGTTGACGAGGAACAAAAACAGGCTAACCTGTTTGCCTCCACCGGTACCGCCGGTCGCCAGCTTCTGCTCCGCAAACACTTCTTGCCCGTCGGATCGCAGTCTGTGATCGGTCAGGTCACCGGTACTGGTAAGGCCGTCATCGCCAGCGACACCAGCACCGAAGTAGTCTTCCGCCGCAACGAACTGCTGCCCGACACCCGCTCGGAGATGGCGCTGCCAATGCGCATCGGCGACCGTGTTATCGGTGCGCTCGACATTCAAAGCGTTGCCCCCAACGCCTTCAGCGAAGACGTGGCCGCCGTTTTCCAGATCGTCGCCGACCAGCTTGCGCTCTCCGTTGACAATGCGCGCTTGCAAAACCTGCTGTCCGAAGCCCTCACCCAGATTGAACTGACCGAACGCCGCGCAGTAACCGAAAGCTGGCAGGCATTCCGCCAGCACCACCGTCCCGGTCAGCCGATCAGCTTTGTTTTCACCGGTGACGCGGTCCAGGAGAGCGGCGAGGTATCCGACGACCCGGTAAACGAGGCGATAGCACGCGGGCAGATGGTTTCCCAGGAAGCCTCTGACGGCTCGATTACCTTGGCCGTTCCCATCAAAGTACGTGGTGAAATCATCGGAGCTTTTGGCTTCGGTGGTGAAAATATTAGAAGTCTGAGCGATGAAGACGTCAGCCTGGTTGAAGCGATTATCGACCGCGTCGGCCTGGCGCTGGAGAACCTCCGCCTGGTCGAAGAGACGTCCCGACGAGCAGAACACGAACAGGTTCTGAACGAAATCACAGCCAAACTGGTAGGCTCGACCGACGTAAACGAAATCTTGCAGACAACAGTACGAGAATTAGGCCGTGTGCTGCGCGCACCACAAACCAGCGTCCAGCTGCGGCGTGAGACTACGGGTAGGTAGGCAATATGAGCACTATTAGGAACACCCGTCAGAATATCAGGCGAACTGGCACCATGAGGCGGCGCCTGATCATATCCGCCGCTGCATTGATTGGCATCCCTCTGATTATTCTGACTATCGCCTCGTTAATCAGTCTGTCACGTCAGGTCGACCAACAGATCTTCGATGAACTGTCTGCACTGGCCGACGTCCAGGCAAACGATCTCGACCTCTGGGTTGAGGAAACATCGGAAGCCATTATTGCCACCGCCAGAAGTGACAGCGATATCCACGATGGTATGATCTGGTTCCTGACCAGCGGCGCGGGGATACACCGTTTCGCCTCCGCCGAAGAGGTCAGTGCCATTATAGCCGAAGGGGTGCAGCAGACTATCGAGCAGCCCTTTGACGATCTCATGTTGATGGACAACGAGGGGAATGTCCTCTGGAGCATCGAACCCTTGCTGACCGGCGAGAATTTCAGTGCCGAACCGTGGTTCTCCGATGCCAGTGATGCCCTGCTGTCCTCAGAGATTTCCATCACCGCCCCGGGCAGCATAGAGCCGAGCCTGTACTTCTCCACTGTGGTTCCGGATCAGCTCGGCGTACCGATTGGCTACTTTGTCGGTCGGTTCAGCAGACAAACCTTTGAAGAGATCGCTGCCCAAACCGGTTTCTGGGCCGATACAGCCGATTACTATTTTATAAATGATGGGCAGCAGTATCTCTTATCACCGCGTTTCGCGCCGGAAGAAACTACTGCCCAGGACGAGATCGCTCCACTTGCCGCAGCGCAAAATGATGGCACCGCCATCTGGACAGATTACCGGGGTGAAAAGGTGATCGGCATCTATCGCTGGCTGCCCAACCTGGACATGTCCCTGGTGCTGAAACAGGATTACGCAGAGGCTACCGCATCCAGCCGGGCAACAAGATTGCAAGTGATTGGTGCCAGTACCCTGCTGGTGCTGGTGGCGGTGGGACTCGCTTCACTGGCTACTCGCAGCTTCGCCTCGAACCTCACCCAAACCGGCGAGACGGCCACATTGATCGCTCAGGGCGAGCGTGGAATGCGTCTGCCCGAAACCCCCTTGGAGGAAGTCAATCGCCTTTACCGTGCCTTTAACAGTATTCTCGAACAACTAGACACCCTTTACGCTTCCCAGGAGGAGATGGTTAAAATCCGTACCCGTGACCTCGAGATGACCGCGCAAATGGGCCACGTTATCGCTTCCCAAACCGAGATCGACAGGCTTCTCGAGACGACCATCCAGCTTGTTCTGGATCAGCTTGGGTATTACCATGTCCAGGTCTTCCTCATCGACGACCTGAAACAAAACGCCGTGCTGCGCGCCAGCACCGGCGAGGCAGGCCAGGAAATGCTTGCCCGCAAACACAAACTGGGAGTAGGTTCGAACTCCGTCGTCGGCCAGGCGGCCTTGCGCGGTGAGCCAGTACTGGCTTCCGACACCCGTCACGCCGAATTCTGGGCGCCAAACCCCCTGCTCCCCAACACGCGCGCCGAGTTGGGGATACCGCTCCGCATCGGTGACCAGATCATCGGAGTGCTCGACATTCAGGCCGTCCAGCCGGAAGTGTTCGACGAGGCCACTATCTCGATCCTCCAGACCCTCGCCGACCAGTTATCGGTAGCCATCCGCAACGCCGAACTTTTCGAAGAGCGTGAAGGGCTGCTTTCGGCCTCCCTGGAACTCACCCAGATGCTCACGCGTGACAGCTGGGAAGACTACACAGCACAGAAAAAAGATGGGGTTGGCTACAAATATGACCTGACCCGCACCCAGCCAATTTCTGATGCAGAAGCCGCGCTGGGTGAAGGGGCAATCCTGCTTCCCATCGAGCTGCGAGGCACCGTCATCGGCGAGCTTGCCGCCCAACTTGAAGAAGATCGCGCACTCTCGGCGGAGGAACAGCAGTTGGTTACCGATGTGCTGGGGCGTGCGGCGATGGCAATCGACAACGCCCGGCTGGTCGAGCAGACTCAACGTTCGCTGGTCGAAACCAACCGTCTCTACCGCGCCACACAGGACATCGCGGCGGCCAACTCGGTCGATGAGTTATCCGACATCCTGATCGGGCTGGCTGCCATCGATACCGTCGACCGGGCCTTCCTGTTCCTGCTCGAACGTCCCAACCAGGCACCCGGCGAGCGCTGGGGCGCGCTGACCGGGAAGTGGATGCGTGACGAAGCCGACCCGCTCGAAGATATCCCGGAACGCCTCCAGACCGGCCAGTTCCCCCTGCTGCCGCATATCGAACAGATACAGCAGGCCAGCTTTGTGATCAACGACGTAACCGGTGATCCTTCGGCGCAGTCCTTGAATTCACAGCTTCAACCGTTTGGCATCCTGTCTTACGCCGTCTTCCCGATCATTGCCCCGGTCGCCGGTCGTAACGTGTTGGGCTGGCTGGTGATGCATGGCACCCGGCGGGCCGAGGCATTCACCGAAGACACGATCCGCTTCTTCGAAACCATCTCCGGGCAGGCCGCCACCGCACTCGATGGTCTGCGCCTCTTCGAACAGACGCAGAACCGTGCCCGCCGCCTGCAAGCGACCAACGAGATTTCACAGGCAGCCTCGTCAATCCTCAACCCCGAAATCCTCCTCCAGCTTGTCGTCGAACGGGTTTCCGATGCCTTCAACTATTATCACTCGCAGATTTTCCTGATCGACGAAGACCGCGACTGGGCGTCGCTTCGCGCAAGCACGGGCGATGTCGGCAAGCAGTTGCTCGAACAGGGCCACAAAATACGCGTCGGTTCGCGTTCGGTGATCGGACAGGTCACCTCTACCGGCGAAACGGTCATCACCCGCGATGCCGAGGATGACCCCGTCCACCGGCGGAACGAGCTTCTGCCCGACACGCGCTCAGAGATGGCGCTGCCGCTCAAAACCGGTGACCGGGTCATCGGGGCGCTCGACGTCCAGAGTGTCCTATCCGATGCCTTCGACACCGAGGCTCAGGCGATCCTCCAGTCGCTCGCCGACCAGATCGCCGTCACCCTTGAAAACGCGCAGTTGTTCCAGGAGATTCAGGACCGCGTCGCCGAACTGACCACCGTTAACCTCGTCTCACAGACGGTTTCGCGTGCCCAGACCCTCGACGAAGTTTACGACGTTGCCGCCGACCAGTTAATGAGGCAGTTCGGCGTCGAGTATGCTTTCCTCGGTGTTGTCGACGATGACAATATGCTGAACCTCCCCATCTTCATCCAGGGAGGCGAGCGCCGCGAGTCCCCGCCGCCGCAGCCTGCTAACAAGGGGTTGAGCGGCTACGTCGTTTCGACCGGTGAAGTCTTGATGATCAACGAGGACGCCGAAAAAGAAGCCCGCAAATACGGCGCTCGCGTATTGGGGGCGACAACCAAGAGCATCCTGATCGTGCCGATGATACTCGCCGACGAGGTCGTCGGGGTGTTGAGCATCCAGGATGCGGAAAACGAGAATGCCTTCGACGAGGCGCATGTCCGCCAGCTTACGACACTCGCCGCCTATATCTCGGTGAAGATCAGCAACGCCGAGCTTCTCGAAGAAGCCCAGCGCCGCGCCAACGAACTGAGCTTCCTCTTCGATATTACCCGCACCGCCGTCGCCACCACCGACCTCGACGAGGCGCTGACCAACGTCGCCGAAATTCTCGTCCAGGAAGTCGACGGCGCTGAAGCGGCGCTCATCTACCTGGCGAATACCCAGGATGATACCATCGTCTTCGAGGCCCATGCCGCCGTCGGGTATGGCCGCGACGTTGTCGCCCGCCAGGCGACCGTCAACTGGGGTGAAGGCATTGTCGGCCTGACCGCAGCTCAGGGTCAGCCCACAGTGATTGCCGACGCCCACCAGGAGCCTTACCGGATCAACGGCACCAACCGCACACGCTCTGCGCTGGTCATTCCCCTCTTCTCCGGTGAAGAGGTCATCGGCGTGATGACCGTCGAAAGCACCCACCCGAACACATTCGCCAAAGACAGCCTGCAGCTTCTCAGTGGTGCTTCCAGCACGCTCACCGCTGTCATCCAGAACGCCCGCCTCCTTGAGCAGATTACACGGGTTAACGAGCAGCTTCGCGAACTCGACAAGCTCAAGAGCCAGTTCCTGGCGAACATGAGCCACGAACTCCGCACGCCGCTGAACTCGATCATCGGTTTCTCGCGCGTGATGCTCAAAGGCATTGATGGCCCGCTCAACGACCTGCAAACCCAGGACCTGACCACCATCTACAACAGCGGCCAGCATCTCCTCGTCCTGATCAACAACATACTTGACCTCTCGAAGATTCAGGCCGACAAGATGGAAATCCAGCCGGAATATATCGGCCTCGACGAGATCGTTGACGGGGTGATCTCCACCGGGCGTGGGTTGGTCAAGGATAGGCCGGTTCAGATTTACAAAGAAGTCGAAGACAATCTACCCCAGGTCTACGGTGACCCGGTACGTATCCGTCAGGTGCTCCTTAACCTTGTCTCTAACGCGGCCAAGTTCACCAACGAAGGCTCGATCACCGTCAGGGCAGTTCGCAAGTCGTACGATCCCGGCACCGGCCAGCCGCCCCATGTCCAGGTCAGCGTGATCGACACCGGCATCGGTATTGCCGAAGAAGATATGTACAAGCTCTTCGAGGCATTCAGCCAGGTCGACGGCTCGACAACCCGGCAGGTTGGTGGCACTGGCCTCGGCCTGACCATCTCCAAAGAGTTCATCGAGATGCACGGCGGCACCATCTGGGTTGACAGTGAAGTCGAAGTTGGTTCGACGTTCCACTTCACCATCCCTCTCCATCCGCCGGATATGGCCGTCACCGAAATCGTGATGGCAACCGAAGATGCGGAAGACCGCCCCGTCGTGCTGGCCATTGACGATGAGCCAGGGGTACTCGACCTTTATGCCCGCTACCTGGAAAAAGAAGGCTACGCCGTCGTCGGCCTGAACAACGCCAACGATCTGCTCGACTACGTCCGGCAGATGAACCCGGTCGCCATCCTGCTCGATATCAATCTACCCGGCAAGACTGGCTGGGACGCCATCGACGACCTGAAGGCAAGCCAGGAAACCCGTGATATCCCGATCGTCGTATGCAGTATTGACGATGACCGCGACCGGGGGATGGGCCTGGGCGTCGCCGAGTACCTGATAAAGCCGATCATTGAAGACGACCTGATCAAGACACTCAGCCGCCTGATGGGAGAGCATGTCATCAGTTTCTGTTCGGCGCTCATCATCGAACCTGATCAGGCACTGGCCGATTCACTGGCCGGTGCCCTGAAAGAAACCTATGACTGTAAAATCCATATCTGCCATATGGGGTTGGATGCCCTGCAGTACATTCAGGAAGAACCGCCTGAAGTCGTCATCATGGAGCTTGATCTCCCCGATATGGATGGTTTCGGCCTGCTTATGTCGCTGCGATCACAGCCCGAACTGAAGTCCGTCCCGGTGATCATTCTCTCCGGGCGCACATTGACCGACGAAATGCTCGAACGGCTGGACCCGGAAAACACCCACTATCTGAGCAAATCCGGTGAGCAGGAAGTCAACGTGCTGTTTGACAACCTATCGATAGTCATACAGGAATTAGGGAAATAGACGATCCTGTCCGGGGGTGCAGGGCCAACCTTCACCCCCGGTTTTTATCGCAAACACATTGACTAAGGGATGGAAGAATAAGGGGTTATGACACACATCCAGATCAATATCTACTGTCCGCATTGCAAGTATGCTGAACCGTTTACCCGGATGCTGGCAAGCTGTCCGAATTGTGGTGAAACCTATCTCGACGCTCAGTATCACCTGGATGGGCCGCTGGGTTGGCCTGAAAACCTGCGCAGCCGCCCCAATTCGATGTGGCGCTACCGGGAACTGCTCCCCATTCACGATACGGCCAATATAGTCAGTATGGGCGAAGGCATGACCCCCCTCATCCATTCCGAAAACCTCTCCGCCATGCTGGGGCTGAAGCATCTCTACCTGAAAGACGAACGCCAGGGGCCGACCGGGTCGTTTAAAGATCGGCAGGCATCGCTTGCCATATCGACCATGCGCGAGTGGGGCATCAACGAACTGGTCGTCGCCAGCACCGGCAACGTGGCGATTGCCTATTCTGCCTATGCCGCCCGCGCCGGGATCAAACTCTGGGCGTTCACCATCAGCAGTATCCCCCCGGAAAAAATGCGTGAGATCACGCTTTACGGCACCGAACTGGTCAAAGTGACCGGCACCTACGACCAGGCCAAGCAGGTCGCCTCCCGCTTTGCTGCCAGCAAAGGGCTGCCTCTCGACCGGGGAATCAAGGGCATCGCCGCCAAAGAGAGCATGAAAACCCTCGCATTCGAGATCGCCGAGGAGTTGAGTAACATATACGGCCCCTCCCGGCACGGCTCACCCTGGCGCACCCCCGACTGGTACATCCAGTCCGTCAGCGGCGGTCTGGGGCCGGTCGGCATCATGAAGGCTTTTCGGGAGATGGAACAGTTCGGCCTGACCGAAGGGCTGCCCAAGCTGGGCAACATCCAGGCCGCAGGCTGCGATCCGATGGTACGTGCTTTCGCCGCCGGGCAGCCGACCGCCCCGCCTATCCTCGATCCCAAAACGCGCATCGCCACCGTCGCCACCGATGTCCCCGGCATTGCCTACGAATTGCTTCGTCAGGATGTACTCGACTACGGCGGCGCGTTCATCTCGTCCACAGATGACGAGGCATACCGGGCGCTGAAAACCGTCGCCCAGCTTGATGGAATCTCGGTCGAACCGGCCACCGCACTGGCCTTCTCCGGCCTGTTCAAGATGGTGCGCGAGAAGATCATCGATCCTGATGAGATCGTCGTCCTGAACATCAGCGGCCACACTTTCCCGGTCGAAAAGCATATCCTGGGCAATGACCTGACCCGTGACGTCGATCTCACCCCCGCCGCCCACATGGCGATCCCGCGTGAGGGTCTGCTCGCCGCCCTGGAGGCTGTCGACCGCCGGATCGGGTGTGTGGTGATCATCGAAGATGATCCCAACGCTTCCCAGCTCATGACCCGCATTTTGAAGGCGCACGGCGTCTCCGAAATCTATCGCGCCTATGATGGGCAGGCGGGGCTCGACATGGTGAGGCAGATCGAGCCAGACCTGATCGTTCTCGACCTGATGATGCCCAACGTCGATGGCTTTGAATTCCTCGATCAACTCAAGAGCGATAAACAGCACAGCCATGTGCCGGTTGTCGTCGTCACCGCCAAAGACCTGACCACCGACGAGCGCCAGCGGCTCAGCGGGCAGGTTCAAAGCCTGCTTCAGAAAGGCTCATTGATCAATGACGATATGCTTCAGGATTTAATCAACGAAAAACTAGGAGATCGCTAAACGCAGGATTTTCTACGGTCTGACAAGGAATAATTGGTGAAACCCTCCCGAGATCGCCATATAGGATTAGCCGCCGCACTGCTCACCCCGGTTTTCATGGGCATGACCCCCATCTTCGGGAAACAGGCGATCCATGCGGGCATCGATCCCTACACATTAGCTGCGCTGCGTACCTGTTTTGCCGCGCTGCTTTTGTGGATTCTGTTTGGATTGTTTGCCCGGAAATACACGTTCATCTTCCCCGCCGGTCTGGTCGGAACGATCATCGTTGGGGTGGTCAATGGGCTTGGCTCGTTGATGTATTACAACGGCCTCCAGCTTCTGGACAATGCCTCGCTGTCCCAGTTGCTCTATATGACCTATGTTATCTTCGCCATGTTATTGACGCGCGTCTACGGGCAGCACCTTTCGCTGCTCAGCGTGATCCGTGCCGTGCTTGCTTTTGTCGCCGTTTACCTCCTCACGATTGGATCGTCCGGCGCAGGAGCGCTCCACTGGCAGGGTGTTGGCCTGATGCTGGGCAGCGCCTTCATGTATGCCCTGCACGTCGTGCTCAGCCAGCGCGTCATGTTCGAAATGCCTGCCCAGACGATGACCCTCTATACATTGACCTTTATCGGCGTTACCGTGCTTGTCGTTCGGCTGGTGGTTGGAACCTTTACTCCCATCACCTGGTCGCCGACGGCTCCCGTCGGTTGGTGGTATTTATTCGGTCTGATGGCGGTTACTGCACTCTCCCGTTTGACCCTTTTCGCCGGTGTTCGTAGCCTGGGCGGATTGCAGGCCATCCTCCTGAACATGGCCGAGATCGGCGTGGCGCTGCTTGCCGCCAATCTCTGGCTCGACGAAAGCCTCACCCTCCTCCAATGGGCAGGCGTTTTGATCCTGATGTCAAGCGTTTTTCTTTCCCGCTGGGATGTCGACGTCTCCGATCAAGTGTACAAACCACTGCCCCATCCCAGTCACTTCGGCGGCCTGACGCCGGGTGCAAAACCATCTCCATTTCAAATGCTCCTGGCTTCCATCTCCCACCTGATGCCGCCCCAGTTCAATGGCCGGAAGTCAAACCCACCGGAGGCGGTACCCGAATTCGATTTCCCGGCGGGATTTCTCTCTGAGGATAACCCCTTGCAGGCAGATAACCAGCCGCACAAATAATCATCCCATCGGGTAATGACAACAACATCATATTCCTGGATAATTAGCCGATTGCATTCTTGTATCGACGGAGAGAGTTATTTTGCCTGGAACACCCGATCTCCTGTTTCGTGGAATCATCATCGGTTTTTCGATTGCCGCGCCGGTCGGCCCGATCGGTGTGCTGGTCATTCGCCGCACGCTGGCCGATGGTCGGATCAACGGCCTCGTTTCCGGGTTGGGGGCCGCCACCGCCGACGCGATCTACGGCACCGTCGCCGGGTTCGGCCTGACTGTCATCTCCCATTTTCTGATCGCCCAGAGCGACTGGCTGCGATTGTTCGGCGGCGGGTTCCTCGTCTACCTGGGGATCAAAACGTTTCTGGCGCGCCCCGCCGAAATGGAAACGACCGGTGAAGTCGAGGACGATGAGACCCCGTCCAGGCCCGGCCTGCTTGGAGCTTATGCCTCGACCTTCCTGCTGACGATTACCAACCCGCTGACCATCCTCTCGTTTGCCGGGGTGCTGGCCGGACTGGGGATCGGTGAAACGGGTGGCGATCCCCAGCTGGCGATGATCCTCGTGCTGGGCGTGTTTACGGGTTCTGCACTGTGGTGGCTCGCCCTGAGCACCGGCATTGGCCTGTTCCGCCACCGGGTTAAACCGGTGACCTTGCAGTGGGTCAACCGGATTTCCGGTCTGGTGATCACCGGTGCGGGCCTGTTCGCCCTCTCCGGTCTGATCCGCTCGCTGCTCTCCTGATCAACCGGCGTTATAGGCTCATCCCCGCAAATCGTTCCGGCACAATCACCTCGGCCTGCGGCAGAATCGCCCTGACCCGCTCCGCCCAGACCACCATATCCAGCCGCTGGGTGAACTGCACCCCGCGCGGCGGGCGGTGCATTGGGCGGACGGGCTTACCCAGCGGCCTGAACATATCGTCCCAGTGATTGGGCAGCACCAGCCCGGGCGCGGCAGGTTCGAGCACCCGCGCCAGTTGATCCACGTTTGCATCCGCTCCGATCAGCACCACGTCGGCCTCGACTGCCGGTTCGTTGTCGATCCCACTGACCACCAGCACGCGGCAGTTCTCCGCCGCGACCCGGAACGAGAACTCCTGCCGGATGCGGTAATCGAGCGCCCTCAGCGGCGGTGACAGGTGGCTTTTCAGCGGCCCCTCGCAGGGAATCCGCCCCAGGATCGTGCGGTGTACCGATGCATACACATCGACCTCGAAATCACCCAACGTGATCCGGTCGCCGGGGCTGATCACCTGCCGTTTATCTCCGGCCACACCCAGTGCCGCCAGAAGGTCGTTGGCCTGCACCGATGCATAAACTACCGCCCCACCGCTTTCGACAATTGCCGGGACATCCATTATGTGATCGTAGTGCGGATGGGTCACCAGTATCCATTCCGCGGAGGGCGCAAACCTGTCGATCACCGCCCGATCCGGCACCGCCTGCCCCAATAACATCTTCATCATCGACAGGCGCGTAAAATACGGATCGACCAGCAGACTGCCCGCCACCGTTTGGAAATGCCAGCCTGCCACGCCCAGATAGGTCAGATTCACGATCATCCTCCAGTTCTCCCCCGGTTAAGCCTACCGCTGCAGCCACATTCTGTCGACCCTTTGCTGCCTGTTCGACCCTTTGCTATACTCTCTCCCGTGACGGGGCCTATCGACCCCGCCGGTTTACTTTTTAAAGGAGATTACGCTTATGCCACACGCCTGGGAACAAGCGATTATCGAGTTTCTAACGAACCTTTTCCATATGATGGATTGGGCCGGTGTCGTTGTCATCATGACCCTTGAGAGCGCCAATATCCCCATCCCATCCGAGGTTACCATGCCCCTTTCCGGCTGGCTGCTGGTCGAGGATCGCGGCGGATCGATGCTTCAGGCCGCACTGCTTGGCGGCCTCTGGGGTGGAGTAGGCTGTCTTTTGGGCAGCGTGGCGAGCTACGCGCTCGGCTACTATGGTGGACGCCCGCTCGTCGAAAAATACGGCAAATACATCATGGTTCACCCGGACGACATCGACCGGGCCGATAAGTGGTTCAACCGCTGGGGCGACTGGACCGCTTTCCTCTCCCGCCTGCTGCCCATCGTCCGAACCTTTATCTCGCTCCCGGCGGGCATCTTCAAGGTCCGCTTCTGGAGTTTCAGCCTCCTGACTTTCGTCGGATCAGCCCTCTGGTGTGGGGCGCTGGCCGTCGGCGGCTGGTATTTTGGCTCCCGCTGGGAAGAACTCCGCGCCATCATGCGCCCCTTCGATATCCCCATCGCGATCATCCTCGTCGGCGGCGGCCTGTACTACATTTACCGCCACGTGACTCACGGGTTGCGAAAACACAAATCTGAAGCAGCCGAAGAAGTTCCCCCCACCGAATAGTCATCACCGAGAAGCGCCCAAACGGGCGTTTCTTTTCTTTTCCCGCTATCATCAATAGATGTGAGGGAACGATGACGATCAGAAAACGGCTCTTCGCCTGGATGTATCACAACCTGCTCAGCGACCGGGGCAGCCCGGACATGAGCGACCCGTTGACCCGTGATGTCCGCGCCCCGCTGCTGGCCCAGGCTGCGGGCCGCGTCCTCGAAATCGGCGCGGGCGACGGCGCAAATCTTCCCCTCTACCCGCCCGGTGTTCGCCTGACATCCCTTGAACCCAATCCGCACCTGCACCTGCACCTTGACCGCATCTGTGCCGAGCAGCACGTGATCTGCGACGCCATCGTCGAAGCGCCTGGCGAAGCCATCCCCTACCCCGACGGCTATTTCGATACCGTCGTCTCGATCCACGTCCTCTGCTCGGTCGCCGATCAAACGCAGGTGCTCACCGAGATCAGGCGCGTGCTCCGCCCCGGCGGGCTGTTCCTCTTTCTCGAACACGTCACCGCACCCCCGAACACCCCAACCCATCACATGCAGCGGCTCGTCAACCCGCTCTGGAAAACAGTCGGCGATGGCTGCCACCTCACCCGCGATACCGGCGCAGCGATCCGGGCCGCGGGCTTCGAGATTGTCGAGATCAATACGTTCGAAACCGCCACCTTCCCCGCGATTGTCAGCCCTCATATCACCGGTTCGGCTCGTCCTTAACAGAAAGATATCAATATCTACAAAGATATTGATATCACCGGTTCTAAAAACATAAAATGAGTTCTAGCGAAAGCACCATACAGAAGTAAGGAAATGCCTGTAACCAACCGATGGGGAAACCCCGAAAAAACGATCATCTGCCAATGCTTCGAGGGAGCCTGGGAAATTGACGAGTTGATAAACAGCTTCGCCGAAGTCTCTGCCATGCTGGACACCGTATCGTATCCGGTCGATGTCATCGCTGACCTGTCGGCAGGCAAAGCGCCGACGGGTTTTCTCGCTCGCTTTCCTGATATCAGGGATGCCTCTTTTTCGGAACATCCGAATACCAAGCGGTTTTTCCTGGTAGCCAACTCCAGGTTTCTCGAGATGATGGCGAAATTATTCGCCCATTTCAACAAACTCATCAGCGGACGCCTTTTCGTCGTTGGCACTCTCGATGAAGCCTACGAAATGATCGCTGATTGACTGTACTTGCGCATTCAAATCCAAGGAGTATTGCCTCTCTACAAATTTCTCACACTACCCGCACACCTGACAGAATATTCCACTACGTAAATCCTAATCAGTTATTGTTCAGCAGGAGGAATAACTACAATGTCCATCACCAGTCGATGGGAAAACCCCGAAAAAACGATCATCTATCAAAAGTTCGAAGGAAACTGGGAAATTGACGATCTGATAAACGGCTTCGACGAAATCTATGCCATGCTGGATTCCGTATCGCATCCGGTCAATGTCATCACTGACATGTCGGCAGGCAAAGCGCCGATGAGTTTTCTTTCTCGCTTTCCTGATATTAATGAGGCTTCCTATGCGAACCATCCGAATACCGACCGTTTCTTCGTGGTGGGCACCACCAGGTTCGTCGAGATGATGGCGAATTCATTCACCAAATTCGGAGGGCTTGCCGGTCGCCTTTTCATCGTTGATACCATTGACGAAGCCTACGACATGATCGAGAGTGGATAATACAATCATCATCACAATAGAGAAGAAACACAAACGGCGCATCGTTGAATGCCCCGTTTGTGCTGATTATCTATACAGGTTTATTCGTCTTCGGTATCAGGGATAAAACGTTCGTCGGCAGGCCCGCCCAGTCCGGCGATCGCCGCCTTCAGATCGAATGTTTCCAGCAGCGTAACCGTGCCCTCGATGAAAGCCTCGTCCTCGGTGATCAGCTTCTCGGATTGCAGGTTACCCAGGACTCGCCCGGTGTCGGTGATCGATATCGTCGTCGCCGAGAGATTCCCTCTGACCAGTCCGGCAACGGTCACCGCCTCGCAGTAAAGATCGCCGTCGAGCGTCGCGTTCTGCCCGATCTCCACCTGCCCGCGCGCGATGATCGTTCCGGTGAAGATATCCTCCAGCCGGACATCCCCCTGGCTTTTGAGCGTCCCGGTGAACTCGGTATTGGGGCCGAGAATGGTCAGCGACGAGTCTTGCGACGGCCATAGGCCCGCTCTGCGCGGTCGATTCTCCACGATACGATTTCCTCCATACGGCAGTGAGTCAGGGTGATCAGACGCAGAGTCACTATACCCTGCCTCTCCGAGACCGTCAATCGCGGATATCGGCGATTATCCCCCAATGCAAAAAGCGGCTCTCATCTTGAGAACCGCCTTGCGATTTAGAGTTTTACATCCGCTTACTTCGCGGCGCTCACCTTGATGACCTTGGGCCGGATTTCTTCGGCTTTCGGCAGAACCAGGGTGAGTTCGCCGTTCTCGAACGACGCTTCGATCTCGTCCACGTCAATCGGGACGTTCAGTTTCAGCGTGCGCTTGAATGCGCCGTGGAACCGCTCGGAGAACAGGTAATCAACACCTTCCAGCCGACCGGGCATCTCGCCGCTGATCGTCAGTGTGTCGCCCTCGACGGTAATCTCGACCGCATCCGGGTCGACGCCGGGGATAGCTGCCTTCAGCACGATCTCGTTCTCGGTGCTGTAGGTGTCGAGCGGCAGCCGTGCCACCCGTGATCCACCGTTGTCCCAATCTTCTTCAAACATGCGGTTCATCGCCCGCTGTAAATCCATCCAGTCCGAACGTGGTGCTACTCTCATCAAAGCCATCTTATTTGCCTCCATTGTTTACAAAGATACCGGTAAAGGTTGTGTTTTTTCACTACAACTGGAGTATAGAGGGCAAGTATATAAAATCGCTTAGAACAGCATCAGAGTTTTGATAGAGGTCTGTTAGATGTGCATTAGAGAAGCGGCTCATCGACCGTTGAGCACTGCCCGCAGCCGCATCTCGAACTCGCTGAGGATGATCGCTGTCGCCCCCCACAGCGGCAACCCATTGACGCGGTAGAAGGGGATATCCCGGCCAACGCCCTGGAAATCCCAGCGCTCCTCGACCTTGATTGCATCGTCGAGCAGATCGGCCAGCGGCATTTCGAGTATCTCCGCAACTTCTGTTGGTTCTCCCCGGAAATCAGGCCGGAGAGGGGTATAGGCGACAAAGGGATGGATCACAAAACCGCTGACGACCACGTGGAGCGGAGTCAGCGATCCCAGCATTTGGATATCATCCTCACAGGTCGAGAGTTCTTCACACGTTTCGCGCAGCGCCGTATCGGCCAGTGACCTGTCCTGGGGTTCGAATGCACCACCCGGCAGCGAAATCTGTCCCCGGTGCGTGGCGACCGTCTCCGTGCGGCGCGTCAGGACGAAGGTCAGCCGACCATCAACCGGATAGAGCAGGATCAGAACGCCCGCACTGCGCCCACCGTTGACGTCACCGTCCAGGTCGTGCAGCGTGTGATGTGGCCTGGGGGCCATCCGCAGCCAGGCGTCAAGGTGATCGAAGCCGGGGAAGGTCAAGGCTCGGTGAATATCGTCGAGAGTTGGATCAGCGATCATTGTTTTACCTGATTACGACATCGTACTCGGTCATTTTCGGTCTGATTGTAGCCGAGAGTACTACGCGCGATCAACGAGATACCTTCCACAGTCGAACCCGGATACTATCAATGGTGCAGGCGTGCTATAATATGATCAGATGAATGGTTTATAAAAAACCATCCGGCTGTAGCTACAGGGAAGGGACAAAAATGCGAAAATTCTTCGGTTTCCTGGCAGGTATACTGAGCGGTGCGCTGATCGGCGCGATTTTCGCGCTGTTGTTCGCACCGATGTCCGGCGAAAAACTGCGGAGCGAGACCCAACTGCGGCTCGACAAGGTCGTCGCCGATGTCAAGACGGCGGTCACCGAGGAACGCCAGCGTCTCGAAGCAGAACTCGAAGCCCTCAAAAAGGGCGAGATCGAGATCGCCTGATCGGATTGGCTTTCCGGTACATCGAAAATGAGAAGAGTGATCTTCTCATTTTGCTTGTATCCATTCTGACGCTATCCTGTATCCCATGACGAGAACCCACCGATCTTCACAACTCGACCTTCCCGAAGTCGCGCGAGTACTGCTGCATATTCTGGCTTCACTACTCGTGCTCGCGGCGTTGCTGGAAAGTTTAGTGCGTATCCCGTTTATTGAAAAAAGGCTGCCCGCGCCGGGAATTGGCAGCCCGCACTTGATGTTCGAATACAAACTCAACCAGATGGATCAACTCATTGAGGATGGCGCCGGTTTTAACTGCATCATCGTCGGCAGTTCGATTGCCTACCGGGGAATCCACCCCGGCGCTCTGGCGGAAAGCATTCAATCAGAACCGGGAGCCGATCCACTCCGCTGTTACAATTTCGGACTCTCTCAGGTGACCGCTTCCGAGGTGGGGGTGATCACCCCTGTACTGGTCAAGCGCTACGACCTTGACTGGGTGATCTATGCAACAAGCATTCGTGACTATACTGACAAAGCTGGCGATCAGGCCAAACTCGCTCTCCTTAATACACCCTGGATGATCGCTGCCCAGGGTCAGCCGTCGCTCGCCGGGTGGTTGAGCCATCACAGCCGGTTGTATCAGACCTACCTGTCGTTCAGTCAATGGTTTCGTGAAGACTTATGGAACGAACACCAGCGGATCGCCGAAACTCCCTTTATCGACGGCTATGAGCCTTTCCCGGCTGCCGAAGGTGCGGGTCTCCCTTCCCCGGATGATTTCCCGGTCTGGTTATCCATTCAATTTGAAGATTACGAAGTATCCGAGAACGATCTGCAAGGATTGGATCAACTGCTGGCGCTTGACCACAACGGAATACATGTGGTCGTTGTTGAAATGCCGCTGCCCGCTACCTATCACACGATGTATACCCCCGCTGATTACGATGATTTTCTGACCGCCGTCAGGGACCATACTGGCGCGGCGGGCGTTCCATTGATCGAAGCACCTGCTGACCTGATCCCCACTGACGGTTGGGCAGATTATCACCACCTGAATGAAAAAGGCGCGGCGATTTTCAGCACTTGGTTAGGCCATGAACTGGCCCAGGGTAGTTGACATTATGCAGATCATCTCCCTCGAATTCGTTGGCTTTGCTATCGCCGCCCTGATCATCTACTATCTGCTGCCGCGCCGCCTGCGCCGGGTCTGGCTGCTGATTGCTTCGTACATTTTTTATGCACTGTGGTCAAAGCGTCTGGCAGTGGCCCTTTTACTGATCACCACCATCAATTATGGGTTGGCCCGCTATATTCAGAACCGCGCCTTGAAACGGCGTTTATGGATGTGGCTGGGGATTGTCTTCAATATCGCGGTACTGGTTTACTTCAAATACGCCTTTGTGATCGTCCCGCTGGTCAATTCGTATCTGGCTCAGGCCGGTATGCCCGTCGGCGCAGGAATAATCCTCCCCGCGATTGGCATTTCCTACATCAGCATCCAGCTCATCGGTTATCTGGTCGATACTACCCTCGACCGGATGCCCGCCGCCGCCAACTGGTTCGATTTTGCTTTGTACGTCGCCTATTTCCCCAAGCTGATCGCCGGGCCAGTTGAGCCTGCACGCATCTTCCTGCCAGAGCTGGCGGATACCCAACCGCTGAACAACCAGCGCCTGGGGGAAAACCTGAGCCTGATCCTGTTTGGGCTGGTTCGCAAACTGCTCTTTGCCGATATGCTTTTTCTGTTGATCCCCGATCAGCTTTTCACTACTCCCGCCGATTTCACTGGCCCGGAACTGATATTCGGGTTGATCGCCTACAGTTTTGCGCTCTACAACGATTTCGCCGGGTATACCGGCATCGTGCGCGGGGTGAGCGGATTGTTCGGCATACCGCTGTCGAAAAATTTCTCACAGCCTTACTTATCGCGCAATTTCGTGGAGTTCTGGAACCGCTGGCATATTTCACTCTCTCACTGGCTGCGGGACTATATCTTCTTCCCGTTGACTCGCACCCTGCTCAAACGCATCCCCAACCGGCGCAATCTCATCAACCTGATCGTGCCACCTATTGCCACGATGCTGGTCAGTGCCATGTGGCACGGGATCGTACCGGGGATCATGCTCTGGGGCCTGCTTCACGGAATCTTTCAGGTGGTACAACGCCTGCCAATCCTGTGGCGCGCCCGGATCGTAGCCCCTGCACAGCAGCCCACCTGGAAACAGGCCGTAACCATTGTTCTGACCTTCACCCTCGCGATACTGGCCTGGGTGCCCTTCCGAACAGCTCTCCCGGTTACGTTCCAGTTCTACGGGGGAATGTTCAGCGGCTGGTCGGAAGTGTATTTCCCGGCGCGTCTGCTGGTGATCATCATTCCAGCGGTGGGCCTCGATCTGTGGCAGAATCGTAAAGAGGAATTCTTGCTGAACAGCCTGCCGCGTCTCGCCCAGGCGGCGATCATCGCCCTGCTGCTGATCCTGCTGTTTTTTACAGTCAATACGAATTTTGACACCCCGATGTTCGTCTACCAGGGATTCTAATCGGGTTCACTCGACAAAAAACGGGCCGTGCATCGCTCGACACACGGCCCGTTTTGTTTTTTTATTGCTGCAGTTGTGTTCAGTCCGCCGGGGCGACTGTCAATTGGTAATCGGCCTGCTCGGTGGTATAGCGCGTCATCCCGGAGACGACGAGCGTCACCTGCTCCCCCCGCCCGATCTCAAACGTCCACTCACCCCGGTTGTTCTCGTCCAGCGCCAGGGTGCTGACCTCGACTGTATTCCCATCGACCGTTACTAACTGGATTCCGTATCGCTGGGGCAGCACGTTGTCATGCCGCAGGAAGCCGCGGGCTTCCCATTCCCCAACCCCGTCCTCGACATTATCGCACCAGCCAATCGCCTCGACGCAAACGTTGTCGACGGCCATTCCAGGCTGGTTGACCGCGTCGTCGGTGATCATCTCGAAGCGGATCAGAATCTCCTGCCCGGCGTAGGCGCTCAGGTCGATTGACTCGTGGAGCCAGCCGTCGGCGTCGGCGTCAGCCTGGTCGAGACTCAGGCCGGTGTAGCCTGCGCCGTAGCTGTTTCCGTGCGGGTCTTCGGTGGTCGTGTATGGCGTTTCGACCATCTCCCAGGTCGCGCCGCCATCGGTCGAGACGGTCAGGTAGCCATAGTCCCACAGCGCTTCGATCCAGTACCAGAGATCGTACTCAAGCACCGCCTCGTCAACGCCCGTCAGATCGACCGGGTGAGTCAGCATCATGTCGCTGTCGTCTCCCCGATTCGACCACCAGACGTATTGATCGTTGGTGGCCGGGTCACCGTCCGTATCGACGGTATCGACTGGCACGACCGGTGCCTGGGTATTTCCCTCGAAGGTGACCGTCACCGTGCCCGGCTGTTCCAGCCGGTAATAATCGGTTCCGAACTGGTTGACATCCGTCCAGCCCGTATCGTATGGATAGGAGCCGATTTCCGCTTCCAGGGTGAATTTATCCACTCCGCGCAGGCTGGGGTAGCCATAGATTCCCGGCTCAAGAGATGGATCATTCAGCAGGTTTGCCACCGTCCAATCCATAAAAAATTGGTCAGCATTGATACCCATTCCAATCTGTTCCAGGGTATCGTCGACCCCTTCCATGCCGTTCAACGGGTTGGCAACAAGCGCCTTCAGCCCATCCTGCCCGAAACGTTCCAGGAAGTACATGGCATAGAGATAACTCGCCCCGTAATTGGCATCACCCCCGCCTTCGGGCCAGTAGGTCAGCGGCAGGTCTGGCGCCCAGGCAAACAGGATCATCATATCAGACGGGCCATACCCGTTGAGATAGGCGGCCATCTCGCTCATCCCTTCGTTGAGCCAGATTTCTTCGTTCTGGTCAATGTTCATATGGATCATATGCTGGAATTCGTGAGCAAGAACGCCATCGTACCACTCGTCACCCGGAGGGGTATTGCTGAGATTGATGAAGAACACTTCCTTCTCGTTCGAATAAGGAACGATGCTGGCCGGGTACGAGCTGGGGCTGAAGAAGTATCCGGCTACCCAGAACTCCATGCTGATCGAATGCAGAATATGCAGTCGGGGATCGCCGTCGATGCCGGGCGAGGCTTCGCTGCCGAAAAACGCCCGGTTGGTCGGGTAGGTTTCCTGGCTGAAACGTTCCGCCGAAGCCACCATGTCATCATAATCGTAGGTCGCTCCTTCTTCAACCCACATATAGACATTCTCGGCGATATAGACCAGTTCGGCCTGTACTTCCAGCGCGCCGCCCATGTCCTCATTGTCGACCCAGAACGGGATCACGTCGCCGACTTCATACTCAACCGGCTCGATCGGTTCGACTTCGTCAATGCCCAGAAAACGACTTGCCAGGTCATACCGGTCACGTACTGGTAGTTCGACGTTGAAACCTTCCACTTCTGCCGGTACGACAGTCTCCGTCGTCGTCGGCGGTTCAGCCGGTTCAGCCGGAGGTTCTTCACTTGGTAAGATCTCCACCGTTGAGCCTCCGATCTCAGGCTCAACCGTCATGACGTAGGGAGTTGGGAGCACGACAGCACCTGTCTGGCTGGCGAACGGTACGCTGACGCCAAACAACACGACTGCCGCCCCTACGACGACGACACAAATACACAACGCAAGGATCAGGCCACCAACGATCAGCCCGATCCATAACCACGTATCCTGTTTGTTTTGTTTTTCGCTCATAATCAGATTATGCCTCACCAGTAAAATCAATGCACATACCGGGACTATACGATAATCAGATGTATATGACAATCATCACGGCAAACACAGGTAAAAAATCATACCACACCTACAGTATATTCAATATAATGAATATCGAATATAAGGAGGTCACGATGGACGACGGGTATGATCGATTGGCCGCCATCGCCAAGGCGTTGGGACACCCAACCCGACTGAAAATTCTCGAAGTGCTGAGTCAGGAAGAAGCCTGTGTCTGCCACCTTGAAGCCGTTCTTGGGCAGCGTCAGGCCTATATCTCCCAGCAGTTGATCCGCCTGCGCGAAGCCGGGCTGGTGATCGACCGCCGCGATGGATCGAACGTCTTTTACGCGCTGGCCGATGACTCCATCGAGCCGCTTCTTGAGCAGGTAAAACAGACAGCGCTTGCCATCGCCGCCCAAACTGGAGATCCCCTGGTATTCGATGTACCTGATCACGGCTGTGAATGTGCCTGTACCTGCCCCAGGTGCGAAGCCGAAAAGATTCGTGGAGTTTAACGAGATGACGCCAACCGGCGGCTGCTGCGGCAGCCAACCCGATCCATACGGCGATCTCCCCTCCGAGATGCGCCCACAGTCCGCAGCCGGATCGAACAATCCGCTGCGGTCGGTCACCTGCCCCGGCTGCGGGATGCGCTACTCGACCAACCGATCAATCGACATCTGCCCTGACTGTGAAAGAAAAGGGATAAAAACACAAAAAACAGAAGGAGAGAATACAACCATGTTGACCATCAAAGTACTTGGCCCCGGCTGCGCAAACTGCAAACGCCTGGAACAGCACGCTCGTATGGCGCTTGAGCAGTTAGGAATCGAGGCCAGCATCGAGCATGTCACCGATGTAAGCAAGTTCGTCGATTATGGCCTGATGAGCACCCCCGGTCTGGTGATCAACGAGAAGCTGGTCAGTTCTGGCAAAGTCCTGGCCCCCAACTCGATTGTCACCCTGATCCAGGAAGTCCAGGCAGGCTGAGTTGCATCGGAACAGAACGCCCTGCTCGACGGGCGTTTTTTCCCGGTACAAGATATTCAAAAACACGAATATACTAAGTTTTGATCAAACTTTTTCAAAAGTTTGCCTGGAGATTAACCAATGACCTTTCTCAATTCAGTTTTACCCGTGCTCGCTTCCGGCTGGAACGCCCTGCTCGAATACCTGGCGGCCCACGTGCTGCTGTGTCTTGTTCCGGCTTTTATAATCGCCGGTTATATGAGTGCCATGATCCCCAAAGAAGTGATCACCCGCTATCTTGGCCCGAAAGCGCCAAAGATCATCAGCTACCCGGCCTCGGCGATTGGCGGGTTCCTGCTGGCGGTCTGTTCCTGCACAATCCTGCCCCTGTTTGCCGGGATATGGAAGCGAGGCGCGGGCCTCGGCGCGGCGATCACCTTCCTGTTTGTCGGCCCGGCGGTTAACATCCTGGCGATTGCCTACACCGGTTCGGCGATTGGCTTTGATATCGCCCTGGCCCGGATCGTCCTCTCGATTGCGTTCGGGATCGGCATCGGGATGATCATGGCCTGGATGTTTCGCGCCGAGGAAGCCGAACGTGCCACCCAGATGCAGGACAGCGGCATGTTCGACGCCGAGGTGAAGGTCAAACCCGCGATCTGGGTCGTCTTCCTTCTGCTGATTGCTGTATTGATCGTCGGCACCTTGCAGGTCGAAATCCTGACCGGTACCCTGTTTAGCTTCCGCCTGCCGGTCGAACTCCCCTCGGCACTGCTCGATGCGCTGGCGAGCGCCAACCTGACCCCGCAGGGCGCGCTGCTGATCCTCATGCTGGTGTTGATCATCCCGGTCGCCTATAAGGGCCTTGAGAAGGTTCTGGAGGGCTACAACGGCTGGACCTATGCCTCCATCGCTCTGGTTGCCCTGACGCTCCTCCTGGCCGCCCCCAGCGTCTCCCAGGGCAGTCTGGTGATCGGTATCACCGGGAAATTCGTCGGCGAAGTGCTGTTGATCGCCGCCCTGGGGATCGTTACCGCCCGCAGTTTCGAGAAGGAAGAGACTGCCGAATGGCTCTGGGAAACCTGGAAGTTCGTCAAGCAGATTTTCCCCCTGCTGGTCGTGGGTGTGTTCGCCGCCGGGATGGTCAAAGCCGTGCTGCCCGAACACTGGATCGAGACGCTCGCCGGGCGCAACACCCTGCTGGCGAACCTGGTCGGCGTGCTGTTCGGCGTCTTCATGTACTTCCCAACCCTCGTCGAAGTGCCCATTGCCCGCATGTTCCTCGACCTGGGGATGCATCGCGGCCCGCTGCTCGCCTATCTCCTCGCTGATCCAGAACTCTCTTTGCAGAGCATCCTGGTGACCAGCAAGATATTAGGCCGGAAGAAAACCGCCGTCTACGTCGGCCTGGTGACAATCTTTAGCACGCTGGCAGGCTACCTGTTTGGGCTGGCGCTGACGGTAATATGATCGACTTGCGCCACCAAACAGTAAAAAAGGAGGTTTGATATATGTTTGTATGGTCATAGCAGGTCAGGATGGGGTTATAGTCATTGAGACACTTGATTGTGATGTGGTATTATTGAAAGACACCGAAGTTGCGGACGAGCATGAGTCTGGGTCATAAGTATAATAGTGTAGTTGTTCATGACTCGTAACCAGGGGATTTTACAGGTGAGTGATTCTACCGATCAGAAAGACGCGGCAAACGATCATATAGGCAATGGCAAACCCGAACCCGAAGAAAAGTCGGAGGTTACTGGTTGGACGATGAGCACCCATCGCCTGGGAACTCGCCCCATCTCAACTGAACCGGCTGACACAGTTAGTCCCATCCCTGGGCCAAGCCTCAAAGATCGAATCAAGCAGCTCAACCGCAAAAGAGAACCGGATGCGCCGCCCAGCCCGCAGGATACCGAACCGATGGAACAACTGCTGGCCGAGGAACTGGCTCAGGAGTCTTCTCAATCTGTGGAACCCGAATTACCAGCCGCCGAGCCGCCAATCACCGAGCCTCCCGCCGCTGAGTCTCCAGCCGCCGAGCCGCCAATCACTGAGCATCCAGCCGCTGAGCCCGTATCTGCCAAGCCCCCGGTCACCACGAGTGCGCCGCACCCCCTTGCCGCAACCACTGCCGAAATACCTGCGCAGCGTGCCGCCGAACCTCGCAGCCCTATTACAGATGACGTGACCGGAAGAAAACCATCTGAGGAAGACGAGGCCCAAGTGCTTGAAGCCGATCCACTTACCGAGCAGGACATGCAGGATATCAAGGATCAGACCGGCGGGGGAAAGCCGAAACCACCGACTGAGGAAGAAGGTGTTTCTCAACAGCCCTGGCAGATCATTTTCCAACCGACCAAATCCAAGAGCAAGGCGATTGCACTCGAAGTTCAGAACATCACGATTGTCGGGCGCGCCGACCCCGACTGCGCCACGCAGCCCGATCTCGACCTGACGCCCCAGGGGGGCGACAAGCTCGGCGTTTCCCGCCAGCATGCCATTCTGATGTCCAATGTGGACGGCTTGTGGCTGATCGACCTGGACAGCACCAATGGCACCTGGGTCAATGGGTTATATCTCCAACCCGGCCTGAAGTACCGTCTGCGCAACGGGGACCGGATCGAGTTCGGCTCTCTCGAACTGGCAGTCCGCGTCCTGGGGGCACTCCCCACGCTGCACCCCGACGAGCGCGCCGGGCGCGGCGCAACGCGGATTTCCCGCACAAAACCCAGGCGCTATTAGCAGTAAATCCAAAAAAAGGAAAAGCCCCGTCGCTGCAATCAGGACGGGGTTTTATGTTTTTAGCTGCAATTATTTCTGGTTTACCTATCCGAAATGAACGCAGTGAATTTACGGATAGATGATTAGCTGGCCGCTTTTGCCGCAACGTCGACAACGGCGCTGAACCCGTTAGGATCGTGGACGGCCATATAAGCCAGTACCTTGCGATCCAGCTCGATATTGGCCTGCTTCAGTGAGTGGATCAGTCGGCTGTAGGTCATGTCGTTCATCCGCGCTGCTGCATTGATCCGGACGATCCACAGGCGGCGAAGGTCGCGGCGGCGAACGCGGCGGTCACGGTATGAATACCAGAGTGACTTCAGCATCGCCTCGTTGGAACGACGGAACAGACGACCCCGCGTTCCGTACTGGCCCTTCATCATCTTGATTATTTTTTTATGGCGGCGTCGGGTGACGATCCCACCTTTTACTCTCATGCTGCTTTCTCCGATTTATTATCTGCGGCGAATTTGCACTCGCCGGAACCTGGATGCGAACGAGACGGCAGTTCTCTACCGCTTCTTGCCGCCCCCGCGCTTGGATGAACTCGTGCCATACTGTTCGATATAGGGTGCCAGGCGGTGGATGCGCTGCTGAACTTTGGCCCCCTTGACTTCCTGCATCTTGGAGAGTTCGTTTCTGGTGCGGGCCGATTTCTTGCGGCGCAGGTGACTCTTTGGCCCCCGGGTTCGAACCAGCTTCCCCGAACCCGTAACCTTAAAACGCTTGGCGGTTGATTTGTGTGTCTTCAGTTTATACTTCTTGGCCTTCGTCTTATTACTCACAGGTCTACTCCTATTTATCTGCGCCATCATTGCTCACATCAAAAAGCCAGATGCTTTGTCAGCCGCTGCACAGTTGACTTCCGGAAAGCGACTCACGTTTAATGAAGCATCCGACTTACAAATCAGGCGCTCGATTTCGTTTGTCTGTAACTACCAGCCCTTACAAGAAAAGTTCAGGTCGGTATGCGAACACCGGATAACACCTACTCGACGACTTTGGTCGGGGCCAGGACCATCAACATCGTGCGGCCTTCCATCCCTGGCCGCTGCTCGACAACTGCAACGTCGTCCAGATCACTTGCGATTTTATCCAGTTGTTCACGTGCTATTTCCGGGTAGGTGATCTCCCTTCCCCGGAACCGGATACGCACCTTGACCTTCATCCCATCTTCGAGCCACCGGCGGGCATCGCGGATTTTGAATCCCAGGTGATGATCGGTCGTCTTTGGCCGCAGCCGGATTTCTTTGACCTCAACCGTCTTCTGTTGTTTTCGCGCCAGCCGTTCCTTTTTGGCCTGCTCATACTGGAACTTCCCAAAGTCCATGATTTTGCAGACCGGTGGGGTCGCATTTGGCGCAACTTCGACCAGGTCCAGGTCGGCTTCGTCTGCCAGCCGAAGTGCCTCGTCAATCGCGACGATACCAACGTTTTTGCCGCTGCCATCAATCAGGCGTACTTCCCGTACCCTGATTGCATCATTGATGCGGTAGGTTGTCTTGCTTATCGCAAACCCCTTTGACTGACTGATTACTATAGCAATGAAACCGCAATAGCTGCCAATTTTACAAGGTCGAGTTTACCATAGCGTAGGGCGACCGTCAACTGGTCGTAGGATTCAGAATCACCACCCCGGAATCTATATAATTCCCCTTCTCCCAGGCACAAATCGGAGAGATGTACCTTGATTTTCCTTTCCGGTCGTCCGGGGGGCGCTGCCAGTTGTAACTGGCGGGGCCAAAAGGCCCGCTGAACCGGGGCAGTGCGCTTTACAGGCAAAATCGAGTGTGCTATCATATGTAACGAAATTAGCGAACTGGCGAAATGCGCGGTTCGTCTATTTGTTTTTACCAATATGAACGAGGGACTTCGATCGCCGGTAGAGGCGGTCTTTTTTCAACTTTGGATTTTTGGACAAGGAATGGTATATGGCAGAAAACGTAGTACCTATAACCAGCGAAGGCTATCAGAAACTGGAAAATGAACTGAACTACCTGCGCACCGTAAGACGTGACGAGGTAGCTGAACGCCTGCGCCTGGCGCTTGAAGAGGGAGGTGATTTAACCGAAAACGCCGAATATGATGATGCAAAGAACGAACAGGCTTTTATCGAGGGGCGAATCCTCCAGCTTGAGACTCAGCTCAGCCGGGCACAGATCATCGAAGACGGCGGGCCAAATGACGTGGTTCGCCTGAACAGTATGGTAACCGTGAAGGAAGAAGGCTTCGAGCCTGAAACCTTCCATATCGTCGGGCCGGTTGAAGCCGATCCCCGCAAAGGCAAGATCAGCGACGAGTCGCCGCTGGGCCAGGCGCTGCTTGGCAAGAAAGATGGTGACAAAGTTACCGTGGCAGCGCCGGACGGCAAGTTTGAATATACGATTCTTTCGGTAAAATAGTGCTGCGGAATTTCAAGTCATGACTGTGGAAGGATAAGCAATACCTGTGTGGGAACCAAACGACCTTGAACAGCAGCGCTTAGACAAACTGAATCGTATCCGTGAGAGGGGCATCGACCCCTACCCCAAACGAGTCGACCGTACCCATACAATCGCCGAGGCCATCGCGGTGTTCGAGGCGGCAGAAGAAGCCGCCGGAGATGAGACACCCGAAGCAGCCCCGGTTGTTGTTTGTGGACGCATCACGTCCCACCGTCCCCAGGGAAAATCCTCCTGGGCGCATATCGAAGACGGCTCCGGACGGGTGCAGGTCTGGATGAAGAAAGACAACATCGGGGACGAGTCTCAGGACTTGTTCAACGACGAGATCGACCTGTTCGATTTTATCCAGGTCAGCGGTACGATGATGCGCACCCGTCGGGGCGAGATCACCGTCCTGGCCAACGAGTTTGCCCCGATCTCGAAGACCCTCAGCCCGCTGCCGGTGATCAAAGAGCGGCGGCTCGATGATGGGTCGGTAGAACGCTACGGCGGGTTTACCGACCCCGAAGAACGCTATCGCCAGCGTTACGCCGACCTCGCCGTCAATCCCGACGTACGCGAGGTCTTTCTCGCCCGCGCAAAGACGATCAGCGCCATTCGCCGTTTTCTCGATGAAGAGGGCTTCCTGGAAGTCGAAACACCGATCCTCCAGCCGATCTATGGCGGCGCTGCCGCGCGGCCTTTCGTGACGCATCACAACCAGCTCAAGCAGGACCTCTACCTGCGGATCAGCTTCGAACTGTACCTCAAGCGGCTGCTTGTCGGCATGTACGACGCCGTCTACGAGATTGGCCGTGACTTCCGCAACGAGGGTGTTTCACGCAAGCACAACCCGGAGTTCACCCAGGTCGAATGGTACAAGGCTTATATCGACTACAACGAGGTGATGAACATCACCGAGCGGATGGTCGCCTACGCAGGCGAGCAGGTCACCGGTTCGCCGGTGATCACCTTCCAGGGCCATAAAGTCGATCTTACCCCACCCTGGAAGCGCATCACCCTGCGTGACGCAATCATCGAAAACACCGGTATCGATTACACCGAACACACCGATGCTGCATCGCTGACCGCTGTAATGAAAGAAAAGGGCAAGCACCCCAGCCCCGACAGCACGTGGGGCAAGCTGGTCGATTCCCTGCTTGGCACCGATGTCGAGCCGGGCTTGATCCAGCCGACTTTTATTACCGACTACCCGCGTGACATCAGTCCGCTGGCGAAGATGAAAGACGACGATCCAGCCCATGTGGAGCGTTTCGAGTTCTTTATCGCCGGGCTGGAGATGGGCAACGCGTTCTCTGAACTAAACGACCCCATCGATCAGGAACAGCGCTTCATCGATATGGGGCGGCTCTACGGTGAGGACTCCGAAGAGAGTCACCCGGTCGATGAAGACTACCTGAGAGCGATGCGCTATGGGATGCCGCCCAGCGGCGGCTTCGGGATGGGCGTCGACCGGCTGGTGATGCTCCTCACCGACCGGCCTAACATCCGCGAAGTGCTGCTCTATCCGCATCTCCGCAACAGAGACGAATAAACCGGTTTAGTACGGGTGCAGGCGGCCCATTTCTCTCAGGGTTTATCTCGTCTGCGCCCGTTGATCTTTTTAAGCCTCTACTCCAAAACGAGCCAGCCGAAATTCGGATGGCTCGTCTTTTTCATATCCCAGGGGCTCCGCCCCTGTAACCCCGCAAACTTTTGAAAAAGTTTGATCAAACCTTGATACCAATTATCGGGCGTAGCCCGATAATTGAATTAAGGGTTCAGGGAGATTATCTCCCTGATGGGGTCTGGGGCAAAGCCCCATGTATTACTTTCCCCGTGCCGAGTACCCCGGCCCGCTTTCGAAGTACACGGTGTTCGGCTCGATATCGTCCCGCAGTTCGTCGGGCACTTCTCCCTCCGGCCAGATCGCGTTATATGGGCAGGCCGGCACGCACGCTCCGCAGTCGATACAGGTCGCCGGGTCGATGTAGTAGTAGGGCCACTCATCGATTGGATAGCCCGCCACGATGCAGTCCACCGGGCAGGCATCGACGCAGCCGCCGTGCCGCAGACACAACCCGGTGATCACGTAGGCCATCGGTTAGCCTGCCGCTTCGACGGTTTCGGACAGTTCAACCGGCATCTCCTCTGATGCCTTCGGCGCGACCTTTCCCTCCAGCAGCAGGTAGCCCGCCGCACCGATCAGCCCCAGCGCCCCGACGATATACCACAGCCAGAGTGGGTTGGTGTTGTCCATCACCAGCCCGGCCAGCATCGGGGCCAGCGCAAAGCCGACCGTCCAGGTGAAACCGTGCGCGGCCATGTAGCGCCCGCGCATCTCCTCCGGCGCGAAGTCGGCGACCATTTTCTGCGCCACCGGAACGACAACCATCTCGCCGAGGGTGATAATCGCCATCGCCAGCAGGAACAGGCTGTACACGTTCGCAAAACCGTACATCGCGTAGCCGATGGCATACAGCAGCGAACCGAGCGCCAGCATGATCATCGGACGGTATTTTTCAAGACGGCGTGTCAGCCCGATCTGGAAGACCACCACCATCGCCGCGTTGAGCGTCAGTATCCAGCCCCACCCCTGCTCGTTGACGCCATGTACGTCGCGCAGGAAGACGGCCAGCGTGGTGTTCATCTGGATGTAGACCGTCGTGACCAGCAGGCCGATCACCAGGAACCAGACGAAGGCCCGGTGCTTCAGCACACGTGCGTAACCGGCAAAGGTCTGCGTCAGCGATTCTTTCGGCTCGTCCGGCGCGGCTTCCGGCTTCGTCTCCGGGATCATGATCAGCACCACGACTGCCATCAGCGTGCTGGTGACCGCGTCGATCAGGAACAGCGTCAGGTAGCCGACCCGGATCGCCAGCAGCCCGCCAATTGCCGGGCCGATTGTCACCGCCAGGTTGAACGCCACCCGCATGATGGCATACGCGCTGGCGCGTTTTTCCTCTTCAACCAGGTCGGAAACCATTGCGTTCTGCGCCGGGTGGCCGATGTTCGCCACCGTGCCGATGATCAGCGAAGCGGCGAAGAACCAGTGGAAATCGCCGATCACGCCCATCAGCACGCTGGTTGTCGCGCTGAAGATCAGCCCGATGATCATCATCAGCTTGCGGCCAAACCGGTCGGCCAGCGCCCCGCCGATCATCCCGCCAATCGCATCGCTGACGGCGTACAGTCCAAACAGCAGCCCGACCGTCGTCATGTTGACCCCGAACTTGGCGGTCACGTAAAGGGTGAAGAACGGCCAGATCAAAGCCCCACCCAGGTGATCGACGAAGGAGCCGGAGACCAGCGTCCAGAAGGTCGGGTTGTATTCTCGGATGGTGCCTCTCACCCGTTTATTCAATTGATCGATTGCCTTGATTGCCATCACAATGCCTCACTGTTCTATCGTTGTTTGACGGCCTACCACTACACCGCGCTGCTCGATGCCGTCATTGATCCATCGGACTGTTTGTTTACCCGGTTACCCAACTATTCGGGTAACGTGAATAAATCCTAACATAGTTTGCCCGATCAGTCAAGGGCAAAAACCATCCACGAACCTGTACGCCTGAACCGGCGAAAGCGTTCCTGGATAAAAAAAACAGCCGCGATCAAGCATAATCGCGGCTGCTGAATGATTCGATTACTGCCGGTAGTCCTACTCGAAAATGACCTCCGGCGGCTCGACATTGATCGATACGAGGTGGAACCAGGTTTTACCCGGCTTGAACGCGATCTGTGTGCCGCTTGCGTCGAAGAACTGGATCATGCTGTCCTCGTTCGCCCGCTTCCAGGTGAGTTCATAGCGCAGGCCGTCGCGCAGCAACACCGCGTCGCCTTCCCCGGTCAGAATCACCCCCACCGAGTGCAGCCCCGACGGTTCGTCCTCGACGAAATCCGAGTCGTAATGTTCGGCATAGACGACCACCACGTTCTCGAACGCAAGCTGTTCGCCGGTCAGGTCGTCGCCGTGTTCAATGTCGTCCGTCCAGAGGAGCCAGGTGCCGCTCTCCGCGTCGAACTCCCACGTGTTGTTCGGTGCCGGGCCGAGGTAGTTGATCTGGGCCGTCGTCGTCTCGATGCCGCCGTCCGGTACCAGCTTATCAAAGACAAAGCCTGGTTCGAGCGTCGTGCTTGCCCCGATATTCCGTTCTTCGGCCAGCTTCCACAGTTCGGCGGGAATGGCGAACAGGGTATGCTCGACCGCCTTTCCTTCGAGAGGGATGCGGACACTGTACGGGTCACGGTAGCCAAATTCGTAGGAGAAGTTCCGCTCGATCCAGTCCGCATCCAGCATCAACTCCCTGACACGCGGCGGCGTACCCGGCGCGTTCCGGTTCGTGCTGTAGCCCGATGCCACGTAGATACCCTCGTACATCGGCACCAGTTCCAGGTCAGGCAATCGACCGCTCCGCACCGATCCCACCCGCTCTGGCGTCTCGCCCAGAAAGACCGCCGTGTAGCGAGTCGCCACCCGGTAGCCTTCCATCTGGTGTTCCCACACCTGGTCGGCAGAGGCTAAACCGCTCTGCGGCCTCACCGAAGCGGGCGCGTTGCTCACCTTGATCAGGAGCGGCGGGCGATCCAGTACCGAAGGGTCGTCGACGATCAGCCCGGTAAGCGGGTTGACATTGTCGGGGAAGTCGTTGGGGCCAAATGGCCCGACATCCTCCGGCTCGACTGTCTCCACCACTTCGTCGGGCACCGGCGTCTCATCTCCTGCAAGTGTCGGCTCGCCGAAGACAGGGGCCGCCGTTCCGACTGCCGCCGGAGTTCGAGTCGCGGTCGGCGTGACCACCGGCTCCGATTCACAGGCCACAAGCCCGACCAGCAGGAGAATGGCCAGAAGAAGAAATTGAAGTCGTTTCATGATGTCCTGTATATTGCCTCGTCAAACGGATGTCCGGTTTTCTGGTTACTGGCAAATCACCGCCCTTTACGGCTCGGTGACCAAACTATCGAACCCAATCGGCACGATCTCGAACCAGGTGTTCCCCGGTCTGAAATACAGCACCTCGCCCGATGTCGTCGTGAACTGGAGCATCTGCTCCGGGTCGTTTCGAGTCCACCACCCCTCGATCCGCTGCCCATCCCTGAACAGCGACGCCGGGCCTTCGCCCCATAACTGGATTTCAATCGACCACAGTCCGTTGTAGCTGTCTTCCAGGATGTCGGTATCGACGTGCATTGCAGCGACGGCGATCACATTCGATGCGGTGAGTTGTTCACCGGTCAGGTAGTCGATATGCGGTTCACCGGCCAGCGTGCGCTGGTACAACCCCGTCGAAGAATTGTAGTCCCAACGAACTTCCATCATGCTGGTGCTGAAATCGATCTCCACCGCTGATGCAGGCGTGCCACCCGCGTTCAGCTGGGCGCGAAAAGCCATCCCCGGCGTCAGGTCGGGCGGCAAGTTGACGCCCTTCTCGCTCGCCAGCGCCCAGATTTCTTCCGGCTGGGCGAACATCGTATGCTCCAGCGCCAGCCCTTCCCGCTGAATCCGCACCAGGTACGGATCGCCATAGACATCCCCGGAGAAGTTGCGATTTCGCCAGTTCACCTCGGCGAGGCGCAGCGCAACGCCATGGCTGAAGCCCGAACAGGAAAAGATCGTATCGAACATCCGCACGATCTCGAAGTCGATCAGCCGACCACTCCGCACCGACCCGACCAGATCGGGAGCCTGGCTGTAGAAAATCGACGTGAAGCGCGTCACGCCGCCTTCTGTGTAATGTTCGAAGATAATGTCGGCATAGCTCAACCCCGACTGTGGGCGGGCCAGTGGATCGTTCGAGACTTTGATCGCCAGCGGTGACCGGTTCAACACGTTAATGTCACTCACCGGCATCCCGGTCAGTGGGTTGACGTCCGCCGGGTAGCTGTCGGGGCCGTACGGCCCTTCAGGGATCGGGAAGGGGGTTGCAGCAGCAACAACGACCGGTTCCGGTGTCGCCGTGACCTCGCCTGTATCGAGCGGGCCGCCGGGCGTGCGGGTCGGGGTCGGGGTGAGCACCGGCTCCGATTGGCAGGCGGTCAGGGCCATCATGCAGCCTACAATCAGGCTGATTGTCAGTATCACAAATTCAAGACGGCGCATTCCGTCCAGCTCCTCATCGATAACGATCGTTCAGTCTGGCCAACGGCCAGCGCTGAAAAATTATACCACGTGGTTTTCGGCTTTGGGCATAGTACTTTGATGACGAATCAACTACGCCCAACCAGCGATCAAAAAGAGCGCGGCAGGCACCGCGCCCCATTACCGGCAACTATCACCCTACTTCCGGAACGTCCGCAATGTCTCCAGGTAATAATCTGGCAGGCCGATATCGAAGCGCTTCCCGTCGACCATCAATCCCAGGAACCCGTCTTCCTGTCGCAGCCGGTCGAGCGTTGAGGTGAGTTGAAACTCCCCACCCTCGCGCACGTTGTGCTTGATATGCTCTTCCAGGTAGTCGAATATCTGCGGTTTGATGATGTACTGGCCAAACACGGTCAGGTATTCATCTTTCGGTAGCCCGGCGACCTGCAGATTGGTGCGTGCGTAGTCGACGGTCGGCTTCTCGGCGAACTCGGTGATGTTGAGTACTTCCTGGTCTTCCACCCAGACACCGGTCACCGTTCCGAAGTTGGCAATCGCCTTCTCCGGCGTACGGCGCAGCCCGATCACGCTCAAGCCGTGTCTCTGGTAGGCTTCGACCAGTTGCCGGGCGCAGGAGCGTTCCGACTCGGAGCGATAGATATGATCGCCCAGCATCAGCAGGAACGGTTCGTCGCCAATCACTTCTTTCGCGCAGTAAACCGCGTGCCCGAAGCCCTCTTGGTTGGTCTGAACAATGAACTTCACCCGCCGCCCGATTTCCAGCAGTTGTTTGGCGACCTGCTGGTTGGACGGCGAAAGTTTGTTGTAGTTTTCGATGGATACCTGCACGTTGAAGAAGCGGCGGAAGTCCTCCATATCGTCCTCCTGGACGATGATGAACACCTCCTCGATCCCCGCGTCAAGTGCCTCCTCGACGATCAGCAGAATCGCGGGCTTGGCGACCCCGTCCCGGTCAATAATCGGGAACAGTTCCTTCTTGGTCGCCTTCGTCGCCGGGAACAATCGCGTCCCGAAGCCTGCCGCCGGGATCACCGCCTTGCGGACCTTCGGGCTGGGTTGCAGTGTCAGCTTCAAACAGCTCATCCCCAGGTCGCGCTCAAGGATTTCGACCACCGCCTGTTGATCGTCTTCCGAATGGCAGATGAACTGAGCCGTTCCATCCCCCTGCGATCCGACTCCCTTCCCGCCGAGCACGTGCGGTCGAAGGGGTTCGTAATCCAGCACTTCGTGCAGCATCGGCGCGGTGAGTTCTTCCCGGCAGGCGGGTATCGCATAACGGTCGAAGAAATCCTGTGCCTCCCCCATCAGGCAGCCCAGCCGCTCCCGGTCCGAGTCGACAAGCGCCTCGACCGCTTGCTGGACGATGCGCTTGTTGATCGGCCCCAGTAGTTCCTGTACCCCCCGCTCGACTTCATTCTCGGCGAATGGGTAGGCACGGTTCAGCCGGGCCAGGATTTCCATCGTGTCTTTCTGCGCGTTCAGGTCGACGAGTACGAAGTGAAGGTCTTTCTGTGCCTGTAGCTCGTTCGTCTCCAGCCGGTCGCCGTCGAATATCATCAGCACCGGGCGATTACCAAATGCACAGCCCTGATCCATCCGGCCACACCGCGAAGGCGTCGTGACCTCGCCCTGGTAAGCGATCTCCATTTCGCCCCGGATCGTCATCTTCAGATCGTAGACCCGGTTGAAGGCGCGGGCCGCCAGCACACAGATCGCCGCGCTCGATGAAAGCCCCTTCCTGATCGGCAGATCGGTTTTGTAGTTGTCGATCACCAACCCGCGAACGTGGTAATGGGTCATTACCTGGTAAGCCACCCCCGCGATGTAGCTCCAGAAGCCGCCCTCTCTCGCGACTTCTAGCAGCGTGTTGGCATCCATCGGGATTTCATGCGGGCCAACCCGTTCTCCATCGTTCGTTGTCGAAGTCAGAACCAGTGCGTTGGGATGCGGCTCGACGGTCGCCCATATCCCCTGGTTCGTCCCGGCGATCAGCGCATATCCCTGTTCGATGTCGGCGTTGATGCGGCGATAGCCACCGGCCCAGTCTGAATGCTCACCGAACAGACAGATTCGTCCTGGCACAAAAAGTTTCACGTTCTTCTCCTCACGATTTTTAACTGTGGGTCTTTAATCCTGCACCGAGACCACCTGCGTTCCATCCGCTGCGGTGAACTGGTAAAAGGTGGGGGTTAACCCGGTCGATTCAAAATACCCCGTCTCGACCGTTTTTATAAAATCGTCCACGCCATCAGCTCGCACCAGGAAAAGCAGACTCCCCGCCCAGCCATCGCCAAGCACACGACCGCCCAGCCGCGCCGGGTGATCCTGCCCGGCCAGCCACATGGCGTCAAGTTCAGGGCTGCTCACATCGAGCAGGTCGCGCGCGCTGATGTATGACTGATCCATCAGTTCACCCAGGATTTCCACTTCCCCGACCTGCAGCGCCCGCGTCCCGGCCTGCACCCGCTCATTTTCCTCGATGATATGCTGCGCCCGCTGCCGGGCCGGTTCCGGTATCTCTTCTGCATATTCCTGAAACTGCTCGATGCTCACGTCACGCAGCGCCCTCACGCCCGGAATATAGCGCTGTAAGGCAGTGGTCGCTTCCCGGCTTTCCAGGAACCGTTGTTCATAGCCGTTGTTTCCCGCCGAAAGCCTCGTACCTGTATCGGCTACCACCAGCACGATATCGCCCGGCAGCCCAATCGACTTCCATTCATACGTCCGGCAGTCGAACAGCAGCACATGTCCTCTGCGCCCAAACAGGCAGGCAAATTGATCTTTCAGCCCTGCCCGCAAACCGATATATCGGCTCTCGGCCCGCTGGCATAATACCGCCAGCTCCATCTTTTCGATCTCCCACCCGGTGATGTGTGCCCAGGCTGTCGCGTAGGCCGTCTCAACCGCCGCCGACGATGCCAGCCCTGCTCCAATCGGTATCTGGCTGGAGATCGCCAACCGGCTGCCCGGTGTCGCCAGCCCCGCTTCCTGAAGGCTCCAGGCGACCCCTGCGGCATACTTCGACCAGTCAGGCAGTTCTTCACCGGTCAATGTCGTTTTCTCATCGAGCTCGGTCAGCCGGAAAGCTACTTCTTCATTACCCATATCCAGTGCCCGGACGATCACCAGTGTCGCAGGCATTTTTTTGACGGCCAGCCACGCGTAGCGATTGATCGCCGCCGAGAGCACCCAGCCGTCATTATAATCGGTGTGACACCCCAGCAGTTCAACACGTCCGGGAGCGCGGACCATGAAATCAGGCCGGGAGTTAAACGTCTCTTCGACGTTGATCATCATCTCCACAGGGGGACGTGCGCTCAACTGTTTGGTGCTCATTTATGTTTTCCTTAAAACAATTCCATTAAGTATCTGTCCGATTTGGTTTTCGGATAGGTTATTTATCGTTTACTTCACCCTGATCGCCGTCCCGATGCCATCGCCCACCGGGATGATCGTTCCCAGCAGGCGCGGGTCGTTTGCCAGCCGCTCGTTGAACTGCTTCATTGCGATCACGTCCGGTCGATTCTGCGCCTCCGGATTGACGACATTCCCTCTCCGGAACGTATTGTGGGCCATCACTAACCCGCCTACTCGGAGATTCTCGACCGCCCAGGCCAGGTAATCCGGGTAGCCGGTCTTGTCGGCGTCGATGAACACGGCATCGAAAGGACCCAGCCCTTCGATTTCCACCAGGGTCGCCATCGCCGGGCCGACCCGTATTTCCACCCGGTCGCCCACCCCAGCCTTTTCGAAGACTTCCCGTGCGGCTTCGGCATGTTCCTCTTCGATCTCCAATGAAATCAGGCGGCCATCTTCCGGCAGCGCACGCGCCATCCAGGTGCCGCTGTACCCTGCCAGTGTTCCGATCTCGACCACTTTCTTTGCGCCGACCGCCATCAGCATCAATTGTAAAATACGCCCTTCTTCAGGGCGGATGTTGATCTGGGGGATGCCGCGTTCGATGCTCAGCGTCTTTGACCGTCTCAGCGCCTCGTCCTCGACGGCGTAGAGTTCTCGAACATACTCGACCAGCTTTTCCTGAATCGTCATTGATGCAGCGACTCTTTTCGATCTCTTGGCAATCTGCCCTTAAGTTAAGCCCAACGAAGGGCCGCTGTCAATGCCTACAGATTACAGGAATGTTCCATTCTGAGAAGGTTTCTAAAAGTTCCGTTCCGATGTCCAAAAACGTGGTTTTTCTAATCGACTGTAACGGTCACAATCGTAGCCGAATTGTCTGGCACCGGTGCCCCCGTTTTGTCGGTTACCGGCACCCGCACAACTGTATCGTGCAGCCCCAGGTTGAGTGAGTATTCCCCCGCCGGGAGATCGGGCGGCAGTTCCAGGTGATACGTATCAACCAGCCGGTCGCCTGCTCGCCAGACGCCGGTTGGAAACACCCCCTCCATCGGGAAGCCATCACCCTGTGCGACAAGTGTCCCGCTTTCGTCGAGGACGTGGAGAAAGGTCAGGTAATCAGCGGGCGGCGTCCCGGCGACATCCCAGTAGACGGTCAGATCGAGCGCGCCGCCGTCCTGTTCGAGTGTCGCCCCGGCGAGAGTCGCCCAGCCACCGAAATTGTAATCAAGTGGGATCGTCGCCTCCCCCTCCATCACGGCTGCTCTCTCCGCGATCCGCACCCTGACTATCAACAGGCTGTCGGACTCCCCACCGTTGATCGGCAGGCGGGTCAGCGTCTCTTTGTCATACACCCCCACCAACAGGTCGGTCGCCAGCGGCACAGGCGCATTCCGGTCAACCTCGATCATATATTCTTCTTTGAAAATCCGGTCGTTCCGCCAGTCGCTCGTCTGGTAATACTGGTAGGAAACCAGCCCGATCGGGATATCGCGCCGCCCCCATTCTTCGCCGTCCCGGTCAAGCAGCAGCAGAAACACCGAGTAATCCATGTCGATGGGTTTGAGTCGCTGCCAGTAGAATGTAATCAGGAACGGTTCGCCGGGATCGACGCCCTCCGCCCCCCGTTCGATTTCATAGCCCACCAGTCGAATCTGTTCGCCGAAGTCCACGTTAAGGGGGATCACCTCAGCGGGGAGCGCCTCCTCGCGCAGCAGTCGAGGCCGGGGCAGTGTTCGATTGGCCGCCCCCAGCAGCACCATCACCACCCCCACTCCCCCCGCAACCTTGAGCAGAGTCACCAGCCGAGCCCGGTCGATCTTCGGGCGCAGTGCATCGAACAGCGCCACCAGCGCAAAAGCCGCCAGTGGTACGATCCCCGGCGCGGTTGGCACCCGGATTCGAGATTCGGGCGTATACACCGTGATCGTCCCCATCATCAGCAGCACGAACAGTCCCAGGTACCACGAGTCACGCCGCTTATCGACGACCGTCAGCACAAGCCCGGACAATCCCAGCGCCCCCATGATCGCCCAGTTGAACGGCGCAAGTGTTCGCAGCACCCATGAGGCTTCAGTGCCGCTCGTCGCGTAGCTGAGGTTGGTCAGCCCTTCCTGAGGCTGCCAGAACATTCCCAGTTTATGCAGCATCAGCCCGATCCAGCGCCCCGGCTCCGCCCGCAGATCGTCAAAGAAAGCCCGGTAGTAATCTCCCCCGAGCAGCATCGCCGTCTGCCATGCTTGCGACGGGTTGTAGAACCCCGCCGAGTCGCGGTTGTTACCCTGATAGAAAGCTTGCGCCCCCAGCGGCGTTGAGAGGTAGTCGGCCCCAACACTCGCATTGTGCAGCGGGATCGGCAGGAAGACCAGCACGGTTACCACCACCAGTACCGCCGACATCAGCGCCGCCTTTCGACGCGAATCCGGCAGGAACAAGAACAACCACACCACCGCCAGCGGCAGGATCACCATCATGTTCTGGCGCAGCATCATCACCAATCCCAGCGATACGCCAGCGGTGATCACCGCTCCCCATGATGCCCGCTTCGTCAGGATCGCCATCTGCCAGATCAGCACCCCGGCAAAGAAGATCGCCGCGCACGCACTCAACAGCACGCCGCTGTAAAACACATACGACGGGAAGATCGCCGTCAGCACCCCGGCCACCCAGCCCGCTCGCTCGTCGAATATCAGCCGGGCAGTGTCGTAGGCCATCAGCGCCAGCAGCGCCCCCATCAGGGTTGTCGCCAGCCGGACGGCCATCATCCCCGGCCCCATCAGCAGATGAAGGCCGTACAACACGTAAGACATTCCCGGCATCTTGTAGTAGCCACCGGTCGGCCAGGTACCGCGCATCAGTCCACGCGAATGGGATTCGAACGCCAAGTGATCGCTGCCCTGGGGCAGCATGTAGAACAGCGGATCGACCGCCGCCCGCTGGGTGATATAGCCTGCGCGCAGCCCGTAAGCCGCCAGAAGCAGGATCAGCAGCCCCAGCACCAACCGCCAATCGATATCACCCTTCACCAGCCGCACGATCAGCGCCGCCGCCAGCCCGATCAACCCTAGGATAAGCACGCTCCACGCCGCGATCAGCGCTGCCCGCATTCGCATCGACCCGGCGATCAGGTCACCGCCAGGCATTGACGGAGTCAGCGCCCAGGCGGGCACCCGCCGCGCCACGCCGCCCGGTGTTTTCCACCACAGATCGAACAGCGCCCGCGCCGACTGCTCCGGGTCATATTGATAGCTAATCTCGACCGGCACCGTGCCCCGTTCATGCTCGAATGTCACCGAGATGGTCCGCACCGCCCCCTTCTCCGACACATCGATCAGTGTTTCCCCGTCGAGAGTCACCAACGCCCTGCCATCGGTTCGCAGCAAGAACGTGTAGTCGCCGTCACGTGGCAGCCAGATCGCCCCTTGCATTGTGCCGCTGGCCGGTTCCGCCGGTCGGTAGATATCGTTGGCGTCGAGATAGGCCAGCCGGTTGCGGAACGGCTCGGAACTGGACGACGAGACGCGACCCACGTCGGTGATCAGACCGTGTGTATCGTCCACCTGGTCGATCAGGATCAGCCCGCCGAACCCGGCCAGAAGCAGAACAGCGCACAGCCACACCATGGCGCTGCTGCGAACAAATCGAATGAGTGACTTGGAGTTATGATCGGTCATCGGCTGGGGATTATCCTTGTGCTGGTTTCGAATATGTGACAACATCGAGCCGCGAAATGTTATAAGCTTCCCGGCGCGATACCGCCGTCTATTATATCGCCAACCCTTCTATCCGGGCACAAGACGGATTCCCTACGCGCCCGATACCCCGGTCGACAAAGCAAACGTAAAGTTGTAAACTTCCCCCATGATCGAACAAACGCTCCCCCCGGACCCGGTAAAACGCCTGACAACCTACGCACAAATCGACCTCGACGCAGTCGCCGCCAATGTGCAGGCTCTCCGCGCGCATATAGGGCCTTCGGTCACCATGATCGCCGTCGTCAAGGCCAATGCCTACGGGCACGGCGCGACGCAGATCGCCCGCACCGCCCTGGAGAACGGGGCCACCCGGCTGGCCGTTGGCCGCACCGACGAGGGCATCCAGCTTCGCCAGGAGGGGATCACCGCCCCGATTCTGAATCTCTGCTACACCGTCCCCGGTGAAGCCGAAATCCATGTCCGGCATGGCCTGATCGCCTCCGTCACCACCGTCGAAGCGGCGCAGGCGCTTTCCCGGCGGGCCGAGGCACTGGGTATCAATGCGGTGCTCCATGTCAAAGTCGATACCGGGATGGGGCGCTACGGCCTGCTCCCTGACCAGGTGATCCCGTTCCTCAGGCAGATCACCCCCCTGCCCGGCCTGGAGGTCGAGGGCATCTTTACCCATTTCTCCACCGCCGACGAACGCGACAAGACCTATTCATACGAGCAGTTGAAGAAATTCAACGCCGTCCTCGACAGGGTCAAAGAGGCGGGCTACGATTTCAAGCTGTGCCACGCCGCCAACAGCGCCGCCACTCTCGATCTACCTGAGGCACACTTCGATGCCGTCCGACCGGGCATCGCGCTCTATGGCCTGTATCCCTCCGCCGAAGTCAGCCGCGATGTACCGCTTCAACCGGCGCTGACCTTCAAGAGCCGCGCCGCCCGCGTCGAAACCCTGCCCGAAGGATCGAGCATCAGCTACGGGCGCACCTTCATCACGACGAAGCCGACCCGGATCGTGCTGGTTCCGGTCGGCTATGGCGACGGCTATTTCCGGATGCTCTCGAACCGGGGCATCGTCCTGATCAACGGGCAGCGCGCGCCCATCGCCGGGCGGGTCTGCATGGATCAGTTGATGGTCGATGCTTCCGGCGTCGATCAGGTCGAGCAGGATGACGAAGTCGTCCTGATCGGGAAACAGGGCGCAGAGGAGATCAGCGTCGAGGAGTTAGCAGGGCTGGCAAACACAATCAACTACGAGATCGTCACCACCCTCGCCCGCCGCCTGACCCGTGTATATGTCCAATCAGGCAAGGTCGTTGAGATTTCGCATCTCGCCAACGGGGATTGACCACTACCTGCTACTTATTCGGACTCAGAGGAAGCACACTGCGTGCTTCCTCTTTTTATCCGATAAGCGATTCAATTCTCAGGCGCATGATTGATATACAGCGTCTGTGTCGGGTAAGCGGTCATGATCCCCGCTTCTTCGAATTTCTCCAGCAAATCGTAGATGATCGCCTGTTGAATGTCCATGTAGAGACTGTAATCGGGATCGAGTACCCGGTAGATCGTCTCGAAGATCAACGCCGAATCGCCCATCTCGGCAAGGTGCGAACGGTCGAGGCTCACTTCTGGATGTACCTGTATACTCTCCCGGATCATATCCGGTATCATTTTCAGCTTTTCACGCGGCGTTTCGTATAAAACCCCAATCTTGAAAATCACCAGGCGTTCCTTCATTTCCTTATAGTTGTGCAGACGGCTGTTCACCAGATCGGAATTAGAAAAGACCAGTTCTTCTCCATACAGACTCCGCACACGGGTGGTCTTCAGCCCGATATCCTCAACGGTGCCTTTCAGATCGTCAACTACGATATAATCGCCAATAACGAACGGTTTATCCAGCAGAATCGCCAGCGAGGCGAACAGATCGCCCAGAATATTCTGAACCGCCAGCGCCGCCGCCACACCGGTGATCCCCAGCCCGGCGATCAACGACGTGATCTCGACCCCTGGGACATTATCCAGCGCCAGCATCACCACCAGCACCCACAAAACACTCTGGCCGATCAGACTCAACGTTGTGATAGTCGATTCGTCACCGCGATCTACCCCGTCACGGGTCACGTAATGGCCGATGGCAAATCGCATCACTTTACTCAGCCACAACCCCAGTTGAATAAGCAGGCTGACCATCGCCACCGCGCCGAATATCCTGTCGGTGTCCGGCGGCAGCGTGACGACCTGCAATCCAATATAGAGCGCGATAAAGAAAAGCAGGAACGGGTTGGTCTTCTCGACCAGATCGACAACCAGATCGTCAATAACGATATCTGTTTTACCGGCCCATCTTCGAAAAGTTCGGGTGGCGATCCCGCGTAAAACACGCAGCAGCAGCATGACGGCGGCCACAATCAGCGGAACGAGCAGCCAGCGCCATAATGGGTTATCCAGATAACTTTGTTCCAGTATTGGTGGCAAATTCATGTAGCCTCCCTTTGATAAGTATGCAGGGTTACATATCTTTACTATACACAAACCGCCCCCTTCAAAAGCAACAGGGCGATCACCCGGATCGCCCCGCTGCTGCACGCCAATTCAGTCCTTCAATGCTCAATTGTACCTACCCCGATAGGAGACTATTCCATCATCGCAGGCAGCGATCCCGCCCACTCGTTGATCGCGTCCCAGTTGCGGAAATCGCCCTCCGGGTGCCGGATGATGAAACGAATGAACAGCTTCCCGAACAGGTTCAACTTGCTCATATCGAGCGTCCCGCCGAACAATCCGACACTCACCGGCTTGATCGCGGGCACTTCCTTCAACATATCGCCAATCAGGTGTTGCAGCGATCCATGCTGCTCTGCGGGATTCAACTTCGCCGGGTCAGCAGGCACTTTTACATGCGTCGGGTCCTGAAATACTGGCACACCGTCGAAGCTTTCCTCCTCGGCCTTTAGCATATTCAGCAGAGTGATCAGGTACGCGACCGGCTTATCGGCCAGCGCGTTCTGATTCGCCGCAAGGTACTCACGCATCCCTTTGTGCCACCCAATGATCATCGGCGCAGCGAAAATGTATCCGTCGTAGGCACTGATGTCACCCAGGTTGTCAAGCACCTTCACATCGACTTCCGTGCTGTTTGCTGATAGCGTTTTACCAACTGCTTCAGCAACCTCTGCCGTCGACCCGGCATTTGTCGCGTAGGCGACTAATATCTTTTTTGTCATAGTTTCTCAATTCCTCTTCTTAACTGTTAACTGATCCGGCATAATTATTGAATTGTACGTCTATAACCATATATCGTTGCACTCCCGTTCTCCCTTTTGCTTTAAGGTTCTATCAGTCAGAGCATCAGCCCGCTTGCTTTTGCCGGGCCGTCTCACGCGCATCGACAAACGCCCGCGCCGAGCGACGCACATCACCTGCCGTCGTCACCCACGAGCACACACTGATCCGGATCACCGGTTCGCCCCGCCACTGCGCCCCACCGCACCAGCATTCACCGCTTGCCTGAATATGTTTGAGCGTACTGAGCGTCAGTTCGGGGGTATCGCAGGCCACCATCACCTGATTGAAGACGATGTCGTTGAGCACCCGGAAACCGTCAGCGGCAAGGATTTCGCCAAACAGCTTCGCATTTTCACACAGCCGCGCCACCAGCGCATCGATACCGCTGCGCCCCAGCGTCTTCAGCAATGCCCACAACTCGATCCCCCGCGCCCGCCGTGACATTTCCGGCGTGTAGAGCATCCCATCACGTTGATCGCTGTATTGGATGTAGGAGCCGCTGGCTTGCAGTGACTTGACCAGCGCGGATCGATCTTTGCACAGCACGATACCGCTGTCATAAGGCGAGTTGAGTGTCTTATGCCCATCCACCGACCAGGAATCCGCCATGTCGATTCCGTCTGTCAGCGAACGTGTCTGCTCGCAGGCTGCCGCCCACAAACCAAACGCCCCATCGATATGCACCCAGGCCCCGGCCCCCTGCGCTGCCGCACACAGCGGCACAAATGGATCGAACGAACCCGTATAGACATTCCCCGCCTGCAGGATCAGCAGCGTATTGTCATCCAGCAATGGCAGTCGATCCACGTCGAAGCGTCCCTGCTCGTCCGCAGGAATCCACTCGATATTGTTTCGCCCTACTCCCAGAATCGCCAGTGCCTTACGCACTGTGCCATGTGCCTGATCACTCGCTACCACGCGAATCGGCGGCGCACCGAATATCCCATCTTCAACGACATCCCAGCCCTGCCGCTCAAGGATTGTATTGCGACCTGCCAGTAACCCGCACAACGTGGCGATTGATGTCCCACTGACAAATCCGGCGGCGGTGTCTTCCGGCAGCCGGAACAGATCAACCAGCCATTTCTCGCAAACCTGTTCCAGCTTTGCCGCAATCGGCGAAATGACATGCAGCGCCGCATTCTGATCCCAGGCATCGGCCAACCAGCGAGCGGCCAACGAGCCGGGGATCACATTGCCGTTCACAAACCCAAAGTAACGGCCACCCCCCTGTGCGACGGTCGCCGGAGCGCCATAGTCATGCAGCATTTCCAGAATATGGGGCACATCACCGGGTTTCTGCGGCAGGGGTTCGTCAAATACCGAAAGCTGTTTCAATGCCTCATCAGAGGAAAAAACAGCCCGGTCGACAATCGTATCCAGGTAATCAAAGGCATAGGCAGCCGCCTGCTCATAGATCGCCTTATCTCGATTTTGCTGACGCATTGATTCCCATAAATCTTGATTGACTGGCTCAGTCGTCATCTGGTATCGTTCTCCATCCCAGCTAAAAAGCAGTTTCCGGTCGCATTATATCGCAGATATCTCAGTCAAGAGATGTTTCTTACCATCCTGATTGGCTGCAATATTCGTCCAAAAGAGTACACTGTACAGATAAAACTCCGACATATTTCAAACTGTTGACGTCCCCTTCTAGATGCGGTATCATCCGCCCGCTATTGAGTTGACCTGTCACTCTTGAGCGATGTGCTGACGCGTGTTATAATTCCCAAGATCGCCGATGTAGCTCAATTGGCAGAGCAACGCTCTTGTAAAGCGTAGGTTATGGGTTCGAGTCCCATCATCGGCTTGACCTTTAACAAATAGAACGTTACCAATTTCGAAGCATGGGTCCGTGTCCCGAGCGGCAAAGGGGGTGGACTGTAAATCCACTGGCAGACGCCTTCGTAGGTTCGAGTCCTACCGGGCCCACTATGTTGTCAGTAAGTACGTGGGGATGTAGCTCAATGGGAGAGCACCGCCTTTGCAAGGCGGGGGTTAGGGGTTCGAATCCCCTCATCTCCACCAGTATTTCCATACAACGGAAGCTGACAGCAAAGGTCATGCCCACGTAGCTCAGCCGGTAGAGCACGTTCTTGGTAAGAACGGGGTCATGGGTTCGAGTCCCATCGTGGGCTCCAATTATTGTTGGTGCGTCTAGATAGACGCCGTAGTGTTAGTAATATGGTTATCTTGCACTCGCAGTCGAGGAGGTAGAGCAAGAATGGGCAAGGAAGTATTCGAAAGAACAAAACCGCATGTCAACGTTGGGACGATTGGTCACATCGACCATGGGAAGACGACGCTGACCGCCGCGATCACCAAGGTGCTG
>JAFGOY010000006.1 GCA_016926255.1 Anaerolineae bacterium
CAGCACCTTGGTGATCGCGGCGGTCAGCGTCGTCTTCCCATGGTCGATGTGACCAATCGTCCCAACGTTGACATGCGGTTTTGTTCTCTCAAATACTTCCTTGCCCATAATTTCTCCACCGTCCTTAATAAACAGTAGTTCGGGTCATGAACGCTTCTTAAATCGTCTCACCACGCATGATGCGCTCGGCGAGAGATTTCGACAATTGATCGTAGTGATCAAATTCCATCGTAAAGTTGGCGCGCCCCTGCGATATACTCCGCAGGTCGGTCGCATAGCCGAACATCTCCGAGAGCGGGACAGAGGCACGAATAACCTGAATTCCCCCCTGGCGCAGTTCAGTCAGTTCGATCTGACCACGGCGAGCAGAGATGTTGCCCTGCACTGCCCCCAGGTATTCTTCGGGGGTATTCACTTCGACCGACATAATCGGTTCGAGCAGAACGGGCGAACTCTTCTGCACGGCCTCTTTCAAAGCCATACTACCGGCGACCTTGAAGGCCAGTTCGGATGAGTCGACTTCATGCGCCGCACCATCAACCAGCCGCACAATCAAGTCGACCAGCGGATACCCGGCAATCACGCCGCTGGTAGCCGCTTCACGGATACCTTCTTCGGTGGGGCGAATGAATTCCCTGGGAATGGATCCACCCCTGATCTCATTTTCGAAGACGATACCGGATCCGGGTTCGCCGGGTTCGATTTTGATTTCTACCCTGGCGTATTGACCATGCCCGCCGGTCTGGCGCTTGAAGGTCATCTCGACCTCCGATGGCCGGGTTATCGTTTCACGATAGGATACGCGAGGCTTGCCGACATTGCAGCCAACTTTGAACTCGCGCTTCATCCTGTCGACGATGATTTCGAGATGAAGTTCACCCATCCCCGAAATGATCGTCTGGCCGGTCTGATCGTCAACATGAACGCGGAAGGTCGGGTCTTCTTCGGCCAGCTTGTGAAGCGCATCGGCCATCTTGTCCTGGTCGACCTGTGTCTTGGGTTCGACGGCAACCTGGATCACCGGCTCCGGGAAGGTAATCGTCTCCAGGATGATCGGGTGATTCATGTTACAGAGCGTTTCGCCGGTGAAGGTATCCTTCAAGCCCAGAGTCGCGGCGATATCACCGGCTCTGACCTCTTCGATATCCTCACGGCGATCCGCGAACATCCTCAAAACACGGCCAACACGTTCTTTCTTACCCTTAGACGCGTTGGTTACATTACCACCGGCTTTGAGTACACCAGAATAGACACGGAAATATGCCAGACGCCCGACATAGGGATCGGTCACGATTTTGAAGACCAGGGCACTCATCGGTTCTTCGTCATCAGCATGCCGGTATTCGATCTCTTCCGTATCAGGATGCAGCCCTTCGATGGGCGGGACATCCAATGGAGAGGGAAGATAATCGACAACGGCATCGAGCAGCGGCTGAACGCCGGTATTCTTCAGCGCCGAACCACACAGAACCGGCTGGGCCTTTCCGGACAACGTCGCACGCCGCAGGGCACTCTTGATCTCATCAACGGTGATTTCTTCGTCGGCTAAGTACTTCTCGACCAGTTCGTCATCCGTCTCGACGATGCGATCCATGATGATGCCACGCGCTTCGGTCGCCCAGTCAAGAATATCATCAGGAATATCCTGATAGACCGGCTCCGCGCCCAGTTCATCCGCCCAGGAGATCGCCTTCATCTCCAGGAGATCGATCACGCCGTTGAGGTCGCGTTCGGCCCCCCAGGGAATTTGAACGGCGATTGGGTTGGCACCCAGACGTTCACGGATCATACCGACGACGCGGACGAAATCAGCGCCGACGCGATCCATTTTGTTGACAAAACAAATTCGCGGAACTTTGTAGCGATTGGCCTGCCGCCAGACGGTTTCCGACTGCGGCTCAACACCCGCCACACCATCAAACACAACCACGCCGCCGTCGAGCACACGCAGGCTGCGCTGCACTTCAGCGGTGAAGTCGATGTGACCTGGGGTATCGATCAGGTTGATCTGCTTGCCACGCCATTCGGCAGTGATCGCCGCCGACGTGATCGTGATCCCCCGCTCACGTTCCTGTTCCATCCAGTCCGTTGTGGCCGTACCCTCGTGGACTTCGCCAATACGGTGGATCATCCCGGTGTAATACAGAATCCGCTCAGTCACCGTCGTCTTTCCGGCGTCGATGTGAGCGATAATTCCAATATTCCGGATGTCTTCCAGAAGTCTACGAGTTGTCATTGCGATCTATCTTTAACCTCGAACCTTACTACCATTTATAGTGGGCAAATGTACGGTTCGCCTCGGCCATGCGGTGAGTGTCTTCTTTCTTCCTGACCGCTGCACCCTGACCACTGGCTGCGTCCATAAATTCGCCAGATAGTTTTTCGGCCATCGTCCGGCCACTTCGCGCACGGGAGGCGTTCAGCAACCAGCGCATCGCGAGTGTTTTACGACGATAAGGATTGACCTCGACCGGGACCTGGTAGGTCGAGCCACCTACACGCCGGGGCTTGACCTCGATAACCGGTGTCACATTAGCCAATGCCTGCTCAAAAACCTCAATGGGATCGCGTTTGGCGCGTTCCTGCACCATATCCAGAGCGTCATACATCACTCTCGACGCAGTGCTTTTCTTGCCACTTTTCATCAGACGGTTAACAAACATCGATACATTGACGTTGTTGTATTTGGGGTCTGGATCAACTTTGCGCTTCGGCGGACGGTAACGCCTGGGCATAGTTCACTCTCCTTGAGAAAAGCCTCAGCCAGTACTACCCGACGCTACTTCGGGCGCTTGGTTCCGTACTTGCTTCGCCCTTGCTGTCGCTCATCAACGCCGGTCGCGTCCAAAGTGCCACGCACGATGTGATAGCGAACGCCCGGCAGGTCCTTCACACGGCCACCACGGACAAGAACAACCGAGTGCTCCTGAAGCTGGTGTCCTTCGCCTGGAATATAGGCGGTAACCTCGATGCCATTCGACAGGCGAACCCTCGCGATCTTGCGCAGCGCCGAGTTCGGCTTTTTGGGCGTCATCGTACGCACCTGCGTACACACGCCACGCTTCTGAGGGGCACCCTTTGATTGGCGTACACGCTTCTGCTTATAGCTGTTATAGGTGTACTGCAAAGCCGGGGCCTTACTTTTCTTCTTTTTTACTTTCCGGCCTTTGCGGACCAACTGATTGATTGTTGGCACAGTCAGCCTCCCAAGTAACTATTTCTACCAGTGCAAAACCTGCACCGTGCTAACATTATCCTGCGCTATCAGGCGCGCAAAACGGGCGCTCAGAACGCCATACGCCCGTCAACTTATTTTGGCAAACCAAAAGGCCATCGCATAAATAAATGATGACCTCTTTGCGATTTGCGTTATCCGATTCAACGGTATTGGCTCGCAGCCACACGAGCGTGCCGTCGATTACAGCATTTCGCTCAGACAAGGGGAGAGTCTAACTCGAAATGGCGGGGCTGTCAAATCGAATTTGGGCCAGTTTCAAATACTCTTCACCGACAATGCCACCTAACTCACCGGCGCTGCCCTTCATCTGCAACCCTCTTTCATTAGTGTGTTTAGCTTCGTAATAACTATTTCTTCAACCGTCGTCCCTCCCCGGCTGCGATTACCGATTTCCACCGAACACACCGAAATCCCCCTGCACCGTGTAGATACAGGGGGATTCGAAAAGCTGGATACTGCAAACACTACGACAATGGCACCTCGACGGTGAAGTCCCAGGGGCCTTCGATCACCTCGGCAAAGCTGAACATCACCTCTTCGATGACCAGGCCGAAATCGTCTATTGTGTCAGGCACGTAGGTCGCCCACCATTGACCATCCGATTCGACGGCGATCTCGACGCCGTATTCGGCAAAGGCGGCCTTCAACTGCTCCGGTGCAGGCTGGCCGGGCACCTCCAGGCGGTCGACGGTGAGCGTCCACTCAGCAGGTGAGCCATCATAAGGCACCAGAAAACTCACATCACGGCAGAGGCGATCACCTTCACCCGGCAGGGGTGAGCCGACCATCGCACGGAACTGCTGATCGGCGGTGGACAGAGTCGACACCGGGTTCCACACCTGGGAAGGATCGACTCCCTCGTAGCAGAGCGCGACCTTCGCCATCGACGGGGTCAGCAAGACTTCCTCCAGCGTCATGGTTACACCGTTGACTTCGACCGTTTCACCGGAGGCGACGGTCACCGCAGGGAAGAGCGGCAGGCTGAACTCAAAGACGAAGGGGCCAACGCTTTTGCCCACACCCGCAGGCAGGTTATTGCCACCATCTTCTTCGTCGCCAACGCCGCCCCCTCCACCACCGCCGGTGCTGCCAGAGATCGCCATATCGCCGACCGAAGAAACCAGCCCGGTTTGCAGATCGACCATAACATCGAGCGTCAGGTTCAGCGATTCCGGCGATCCTTCAAGGACGCTGGCGTCGAAGTTTTCACTGGCATCGGCCAGCAGGCTGATCGTGGGGACGGCGGTCGGCTCGGCAGGCTCAGCCGCCTCATCATCCGAAGAACCGCCGCCACCGCCTCCTCCGCCACCCCCACCGCCGCCGAACATCATCGGAAGCTCGCGGCCCTGATCGTCGATCAGGCGGCTGGGCAGACGCGGCATCACGGCATAGGGAGCCACATCAGCCGGGGCATCGAAGGCAAGGTGGTACTGGACGGCAACACGATTCGCGTCAGCGTAGGCCCAATCGAGGGTGACCGTGACCCCATCGATGGTGATCGACTGCCCGATGGGGGTGATCAGGTTTTGCTCCTGCACCTGGATCAACCCTTCATCGCCCGAATTCACGAAGGCGTAGACGCCCGCGCTCACCACCAGCGACAGGGTGAGGATCATCGCCACCCAGCCCAGCCGCGAAATCCGCCTGACGAGGCGATCTGACCGTGACTGGTGTTTCTCTTTTATCCTGTTCCATAGACTATTCATATCGTCGGGAATCTCCTGTTCTGCGATCTCGCGCAGCAGGGATGTTATCAGCCGGTCGTCCATGACTCAGTCTCCTCCTATTCCACAGCGGCGAAGCAGCACACGCAGCTGCTTCCGCGCAGCAGACAGACGCCAGCGCACGGTGCCCGGCGCAATATGCAGCCGGTCGGACATTTCGCCGTCGCTCATTTCCAGGTAGTAGCGCATGACTACAGCGGCCCGCTGTTCCGGCGAAAGCTGTCCGAGTGCATCCCACACTGCCTGACGTAGTTCGGCGCGTTCCACCTCACCGTCGGGGCCAGGATTGGGATCGGGCAGCAGATCGATGAAAGTCGATCCGGAGTCATCGGCTGGCGATGCATCAAGTGACAGATCGCGTTGATGACGTTTTGCCGTCTGGATCGCAGCATTGACGACACTGCGCATAAACCAGGGTGCGAATGGACGCGCCATATCGTACTGTTCGATGCGTTGAGCGATGCGCAGAAAGGTGCTCTGCACAACGTCCTCCGCCATTGCACGATCACGGGTTATCAGGAAAGCAGTCCGGACTGCTTCCAACTCGTATATCCTGACAAGCGCGGCAAGACCGTTGATATCACCCCGCTTCAAACGATTGATCGCTGTACGTTCGTTCAAAGCAACTCCTTCGCAGACTGCGTTTTCGGTGAGAACTCTCATTATTCCTATCACGATATGAACGATTTTGTTGGCAACTGCCCCAGATGACAAAAGCTTTCACCCAGCTTATAGTATCTCTTCGGCTTTATTTGCGATCCTTTTCCGATCATTGTCACCCTGTCCATAAGGTAACATTTTCACTGAATTGTTAGTGGGTGACATTTTCATTGAACTTTAACACAAACAAAAAAATGATTGACAGGCATCAATTTCCTTGATAGACTATGGGTTCATGATAGTAAGGTGGTATGGTCAATAGTGAAGGCAGCCTTCAAAGCCCGGCAGCGCCGGATGAAAAGGTGCCTTATTTTGTGTTGTCTGGTGCAGTGAGCACCTGGGTGCACATATTCTGAGGAGTAATGAATGTCCCAAATGTTGGGAAGAAAATCATACGCACGCAATACCGACGTTCACTCGCTGCCCACACTGATCGAAGTTCAGTTGGAGTCTTTCGAATGGTTCGTAAACGAGGGTTTAAAGGAACTCTTTAACGAGATTTCGCCAATTGAAAGCTTCAATGGGACACTGAAACTCTTCCTCCCCGGTGACGCAGAAGAAGCAAAACAGTTCGATTTGAAATACTGGTTCGAAGAGCCAAAGTACGGGGAAGAGATTTGCCTGGAACGCGACATCACTTTCGCATCCCCGGTATATGTCAAAGTCGCGCTGGTCAACACTCAGACCGGTGAGGTCATCGTGTCGGATATATTCCTGGGCGACTTTCCGCTGATGACCAGCAACGGCACCTTCATTATTAACGGCACAGAGCGCGTGGTTGTCAGCCAGCTCATCCGCTCGCCCGGCGTCTATTTCGATGCCGACAAGGACCCCAGCACAGGCCGTCCGCTGGCAAATGCCAAGCTGATCCCGGATCGGGGTGCATGGATGGAGTTCGAAACCAAGCGCAGCGACTATCTCGCTATCAAGTTCAACCGGAAGCGCACCATTCCGGTCACCATCTTCCTGCGTGCACTGGCTGCCGTAAGTGACGGAGCAGAAGACCTGTCACCCCTTCAGACCGGCGAAGACGAGGAACTCCTTTCTCTCTTTGCCCATGTCGACACCGATCCCGACCATCCACTTATTGAGGGGACGATCAAACAGGAACCTGTCTGGGAAATCAAAGACGGGCATACCATCGCCGATACGGCTCTGATCGAGTTCTACAAGCGAATGCGGCCCGGCGATCCCCCTACCCTCGACAACGCCCGCGAATATATGATTTCGCAGTTATTCGATCAGCGCCGGTATGACCTCGAGCGTGTCGGGCGCTATAAACTGAATCAGCGGCTGCAACTCGATGAACAAATCCCCCGGACGCATCGAACGATCACCCGGCTTGACCTGATCAAGGTTATCGAGCGGATCATCATGATCAACAACCTGATGGCCGAACCGGACGACATCGACCACCTGGGTAACCGCCGGGTCAAGACGGTGGGTGAACTGATCCAGAACAAACTGCGTGTCGGCTTGCGCCGCACGGAGCGCGTCGTCCGCGAGCATATGTCCATTCGTGAAAGCGAAGGGCTGACGCCGGTTACGCTGATCAACATCCGACCGATTGTCGCATCGATTCGTGAGTTCTTCGGGTCGTCACAGCTTTCGCAGTTCATGGATCAGACCAACCCGCTGGCCGAACTGACACACAAACGCACCCTGTCGGCGCTGGGGCCGGGCGGCCTGCGGCGTGAGCGTGCAGGCTTCGACGTACGCGACGTTCATCACAGTCACTACGGACGCATCTGCCCGATTGAAACGCCCGAAGGCCCGAACATCGGCCTGATCGGTCGGTTGGCTTCATATGCAAAAGTGAACGAATACGGGTTTATCGAAACACCCTACCGGCGAGTCGTGAATGCGCTCAAACCGGGCGACCAGAGATTGATCAATCGCATCGTTCGCGAAGACATCATGGATGGCAGGAAGAAGATCGCTTCCACCGGCGATTATATTGACGAGAACCTCTTCAATAAGCTGGCCGGGCTGGATATCGACGAAATCCCGGTTCAACCTTTTGTCACCCAAGAGATCGAATACCTGTCAGCGGACGAAGAAGACCGCCATACCATTGCCCAGGCAAATGCCCGTCTGGACGAATACGGCAATATCATCCAGGAACGGATTTCCGTTCGCGAGAACCAACAGTTCCGATTCTCGCCGGTAAGGCGCGTGACTTATATCGACGTGGCACCACGCCAGATTGTCGGAATCAGTGCCGCGCTGATCCCCTTCCTGGAACACGACGACGCCAACCGCGCCCTGATGGGATCGAACATGCAGCGTCAGGCCGTCCCACTTCTCATTCCCGACGTACCGATTGTCAGCACCGGTATGGAGAATCTCGCCGCGCGCGACTCCGGCCAGGTGATCATCGCCGATCAACCGGGCGAAATTGTCAACGTAACGGGCGAGCGGATCGTGTTCCGAACCAAGAAAGGTGAAGAACGGGTCTACAAGCTGCGCAAATACCAGCGTTCAAACCAGAGCACCTGCATCGACCAGAAACCGGTTGTCACCAAAGGGCAGATCATCAAGCCCGGCGACATCCTCGCCGACAGTTCGTCGACGGTCAACGGGGAACTGGCGCTTGGTCAGGACGTTCTGTGTGCCTTCCTCTCGTGGGAAGGCGGCAACTTCGAGGACGCCATCCTGATTTCAGAGCGGCTGGTACGAAACGATAAATTCACAAGCATTCACATCGAAAAACATGAGGTCGAAGCGCGTGATACCAAGCTGGGATCAGAGGAGATCACCCCCGATATTCCCAACGTTGGCGAAGACGCACTGAAAGACCTTGACGAATTCGGCGTGGTACGGATCGGCGCGGAAGTTGGGCCGAACGACATCCTGGTCGGCAAGATCACGCCCAAGGGTGAAAAGGAACTCAGCCCGGAAGAGAAGCTGCTGCGTGCGATCTTCGGCGAAATGGCCCGCGAGGTGAAAGACACGTCGCTGCGCCTGCCGCACGGTGAACGCGGCAAGGTCGTCGATATCCGGACGTTCACCCGCAAAGAACACCGTGACCTCCCGGCGGGCGTCGAGCAGATGGTACGTGTTTCCGTCGCACAGCGCCGCAAACTGACCGAAGGCGACAAGATGGCCGGGCGACACGGGAACAAGGGTGTCATCTCGAAAGTTGTTCCGGTTGAGGATATGCCCTTTCTCGAAGACGGTACGCCCGTCGACATCATTCTGAATCCGCTGGGTGTACCCGGTCGTATGAACATCGGCCAGATACTTGAAACACACCTGGGCTGGGCGGCTTTCCGGCTCGGCTTCCGGGCAGTGACTCCCGTTTTCGACGGAGCCCACGAGGCTGAAATCCAGGCCGACCTGGCACGAGCCTATATGATCGACAAAGCGTGGCGGGAAATCACCCTGGCGGCGTGGAACTGGCTTAAGGATTACGGCTACGATCCCGACATGTTGGAGGACGACCGTGAAGTCCGCAATATGTACATCGAAGCCTGGTTGGGTCAAAACGAACGGTATGACCGGGATCGGCTGACCTACGACGACACGTATGCACACCGCGCAGTACTCGCCGAGTGGCTGGTGGATAAAGGATACGATTCTGACAGCATCCTGGTATTCGAGGATGACCAGCGCCCCTATGCCGTTCGCGAGGAGGCCAATCAGAACGCGATCAAGGTTGGATTGACGCTCTGGTTACAGGAACAGGGATACGAAGTGCCGGACAATCCCGAACTGGACAAACTGTACGAGATGGCAGCCGTAGCCCAGCAAGAAACCCTCCGGCCAATGCCGGTCACAGGGAAACAGATCCTGTTCGATGGCCGCACCGGTGAAGCATTTGACAGACCAGTGACCGTCGGCGTGATCCATATGCTCAAACTCTCGCACCTTGTCGAGGACAAAGTCCATGCCCGGTCGACCGGCCCCTACTCACTGGTAACCCAACAACCGCTTGGCGGTAAAGCCCAGTTCGGCGGCCAGCGCTTCGGCGAGATGGAAGTATGGGCACTTGAAGCCTACGGCGCTGCCCACACCCTCCAGGAGATGCTGACCATCAAGAGCGACGACGTTCAGGGGCGTGTCCGCACCTACGAGGCAATCGTAAAAGGCGAAGCAATCGAAGACCCCGGCATCCCGGCAGGCTTCCGCGTGCTGGTGAAAGAACTGCAAAGCCTGGGGCTGGCAGTGGAAGCACTGACCGACCTGGGCGAGGTCATCAAGTTTGGCAAGGAAGAAGAGAAATCTCGCCAGCCGAAGCTCGATATGGGCCTGCTCGGATTGGCCGAAGCCGCCCGCTTCAAGCCGAACCAGTAAAGACACACAGACCAACACAAAAAAGAAGGCGACGCGATGAACGTCGCCTTCTTTCATTTCAGGCAGATAGCAATCAGGGCTTGGTAACAACCAGGTTATCAAAAGTGACCGTAACGCCCGGCGTATCATAAGAGCCTGCAATCAATCCCATATATCCGGATGCATTCAAATCAAGGCCGCCGACATCGGCTACGGTTGCTCCATTTACGGCGAACGCCAGCCGGTCGGCGGTGCAGGTTGCCGTCAGGTGGTTGGTCGCAAACGCTCCTCTATTGATCACGCCTGACTGCGCCCAATCAACGATTGGCACCCAGGAGCCGCCCGACAGTTGATCGATTGTATAGTCGCCATACGAACCAATCGTGAATGTATAAAAGGACCCTTCCCACTGGTCGAAACAGGTGATGCCAGCCGACTGTGCGACCTCCTGCCCGCCCCAGGCCACATCGACATCAACAATGACGTCGCCAAATTCCTTACGAGGATTGATCCAGGCTGCCAGATTTGGAGAGTAGAAGCTGCCGATCAACTGCCCATTCTCAATTGAATACGAATAATCAGCGTCAGATGCCAACGGCCACCAGTTGGTCACCACAGAGAAATCGTCGCGGAAGAGCACGTCCCCCGATTCGGCTGCCTGCACGCCGCCGCCCGATCCACCGGCGACCTGTGTTTCTTCGGATGGCTCACGAATGGTCAGGTTGTCAAAGGATACCTGCATATAGGGATCATCATACGTTCCGGCAATCAGGCCAATCTTGCCAGGCTGATGGTCATAATCGGAAAAACTGGCTAACGTCACACCGTTGACGGCGAAGGCCGCCCTTTCTTCATCACATTGCAATTTGAGCCGATTCATCGAACCCTGGCCCTGATTGATGAAAGGCGAGAATGTCCAATCGATAAGGGTCACCCAGTTTCCATCGACCAGTCTGTCGACCAGATAGTAGCCGTTGTTGTCAATGGTAAATGAGTAGTAATTACCATATTCAGCAGCAGCACAGGCCAATCCTGCGTAGTGGAGAGATGGCGTATAGTCCCAACGCATTTCAACATCGACTACGGCTTCTTCGTATATATCCTGAGTAAACGCTTCTGCCATTTCATACTGGCCCATCGTTTTCAGGAAGAACCGATCATTGTCGTATCCACCGGCGTGATGCAAGGTGGTGGAGTAATTCCAGCCGCTGCACGGGAAGCTGAAATCGTCAGCAAAAAGGACGCCTTCGCCAAGCTCCTGAGTTGAAGCGACGATCTCGGCGTCGCCATCGATATTGAGCCGGTAGTCGGCCTCATTCAAAGTTCCAGGCGAAATCCCGGCCACGACAAACACAGCCTGCCCACCCTCAGCGAGGTCAAAATCGATACTGGCAAGACCGCTGCCATCAACGTCGACCGGCAAAACTTCGACCGTTTCGCCTGATTTAATCAGAGCCAGTGTCCATTCCTGCGTAACAGCGTTACTCGTCCTGACAAACCCATTTGCCAGCCATCCACCGTCGCCGGTCTCGAAATCTTCGTAGTAGCCCAACTCCGGAATTTCGATCTCATCGATGACCAGACCATAGTGATTGATCGTTCCGTCAGTTATGTACTCGAAGCGTACCAGCACTTCGCCATCGGTATTCGTGTACGGCGTCAAAGAGATCGTCAACTCCTGCCAGGAGGCAGTCCTATCATCAATTGTTTCCACGATGATCCACGATTCTCCACCGTCTTTGGAGACTTCTACATACGCATAATCGGCCATCTCCTCTGCTTTCAAGCTCATTTTTACATTCAGAGTAGCCTTACTCGCACCGGAGAGATCAAAGGATCGGGTGAGTGTCGAATCGATATTATCCCCGGCATACGACCACATGAAGGACTGTTGAAGCACAACGCCTGTAAACAGCGAGGCATTCGGTTCGCCCTCGAACTGAATGTGGTACGCACCCGGCTGGGAGAACACATGGTAATTTGGCGCGTACTGTGGTATCGAATATTCCGTGGAAACAGGCAGCGATACCAGCTGCTGCTGTGGGCAGGCAGTACGCAGTGAATGGCTTTCATAGCCATACTGCCCATCGTAAATATCAGTGTTGTCGATGAAATTTGCTACCATCCAGTCGGAAAATACTTCGTTGGCGCTCGTCCCGTATTCCTTCAACACAGAATCAACAGCATCCAAGCCGTTTTCCGGGCTGTGCGAGATGGCTGAGATTGCTTCGACACCATAGTTTTCATAGATGTACAAAAGATACAGATAAGCGGCCCCATAGTGCCGGTAGGTTTCATCGTCCATTTCCACCGAGGGCCAGTCATCAAGCCGCGAAAGGGTATTCGTAAGGTAGTTACTGGCGTTATAGTTGTCCTTGCTCAATCCGAGCAGGAACTCGGATAACTGTGCCAGCCCCTCGTCCAACCAGCGCTGTTCGTTCTGATCGATGTTCCATTGAATCATATGTTGAAACTCGTGAGCCAACGTCGACAGATACTCAGGTGAGCCAGGCCTGGACAATGAGATATTCATGTAGAATATCTCTCCCTCATTTGAGGCGGATTCCAATACTTCTTCTGGATATTCATCCAGCGGTTCAAAGAAGCCGCCAACATCATCGGAAACCTCAATATTTACGATGTGGATACGATAGTCAGCATCGATTCCCGGCGACCATTCCTCGCCGAACACTTCTCGATTCGCTTCATAAATCTGATCGGCAAAGTAATCCGCCGAGTAGGCGATCATCGATGGATCAAGGTTCTGTTCTTTCTGAACCCACATTGACACCAGATCGTTTTGGTACACAAGGCTGGTTGAATAAGCACCATAGTAGGTATCAAATAACCGGATATCCCCGATTTCGTATGTCTTCGGTTCAGTATTTGCACGGGGAACAATTGCACTATCTGACTGCGTGCGAAGATAGAATTCATATGGGTCCTGCCCCGGTACTTCGAGCGCAGCAAGGACCTCCACCATTTCTTCCGCCGAGACGATCACAGGCATCGGCGTCGGGGTTGGCGAAGGTGTGAACGTAGCTGTCGGCGTCAGGGTCGGGCCTGACGTCTCGGTCGGTCGAGAAGTGGTGGTATCGGCAGCCTGCTCTGGCTGACCGAAAAAACATCCAGCAAGACAAAGCATTCCCAGGAAAACGATCACAGCAAGGTTGAAGCCAGATTTATGACCACGGTGATTGAACATGTCGTTCCTTCCAGGTAGAGAAATTTGCATCACCAGATATAAAAATGATAGTGGGGATATTCTCCCGCCCCGACGCGATTTTAGCCGATATCAAAACTTGCGGCAATTTGCCTGTGACCTTCCAAAGCCATATACTGCTGGGAACCGTAAAAACCAATGACAAGGAGCAGTGAATGCAGCGTCGGACTTACCGAGGACCGATTACAGCCAAGGGATTGGCCCAAGCACTGGTTACCCGTTTCACGTCGGGACACCTTCAAGCCCATGCCTCCGGCCCGGAGGATCACGTTGTCGTACAGATCGTGGCGCAGGAACGCGAATGGAGCAGAAGCGCCCGTTCGGCGCTGACGATCAGCATCGTGCAACACGAAGACGCCGTCGAAGTCTCATTGGGCGAGCACCAGTGGCTTGGCCCAGCCGCCGACATCCTCCAGACGGGTTTCAGGGGATGGCTCCACCCGATGACCCTCCTGGGCGAGATCGCCGAGATTGCCGACGACGTGCAGACACTCCAACTGCCCGAACAGGTATGGGAAGCGGTTGATCACTACGTGGAAAGCGTGGGGGCAAAACTGGGGCTGGCCGAAGAAGATCGGATGATCGCCTGCCCGTTCTGTGGAGTCGGCAACCCGGTCGGGGAGCCGCAGTGTTCGGCATGTGGGGGAAGCCTGGCGGAAGCACAGCCAAAAGCCTGCCCATCGTGCGGAAAACTGATGCCCGCATCGGCGATGTTTTGCAGCCGGTGCGGATCACCACTGTGATCGCATAACCCCGAAAAAGTTAAACGGCCTGCCTCTAATATGGGGACAGGCCGTATTTTCTAAGCGTGCCGGTCAAGCCGAAGCGGCTGTTCGACGGCGGCGTTTGTTCCCCATGAAAATCATGACCACCATCAAGATCGAACCGAGCACCTGGGCGGCCAGGGCGATCACGGCGATCACGGACACAATTGCTCCCCACGACCGGCTGGACTGACCGGCCCGCCCACGCCAGCTAGCCAACCGATTCGCCGACCGTATCCGCCGGGTCTGAATCTTCTCCAGGCGAGATTGCAAATCTGTTACAAATTCCTCCTCCGGTTCAACCGGCACAAGCGTATTCTGCAAGCGCTGGGCAACCTTGAGCAGGCCATCGAGTGCCGGGAACGATTCGTTGTATTGAGCAGCAATTTTGTCCGTCGTATCCTGTCCTCGACTCAGCGATTCGGCATGCTGATCGACGACATCCTCAACAATGGGTGTTAGTTTGCGATCTCGGGAAAATATCTCCATACCAACCATTCCTAGGGCCGAACCCTATACATGGGCACGGTCAAGCATACAAACCAATAATCCAATCGTAATCACATATATAGGAACACATCGAGTGTATACAAGTTACTAAAAAGAGGGCTGTGGAATTGTTACTGTTTGCGGCGGCGGGATCGTCTTCGAGAAGGCAATTTCGCACTGCCGGGGGACTGCTGTATCTGGGTGATCTCGCTGCGCAGAGCGATCAAGGTACGGTGATAAAGCGATTTGATCGCGCCCTCGGTTCGCCCCATAATCTGACCTATCTCCGCGTTTGACAGGCGCTCGACAAATTTCAGGAGGAGCAACTGCTGCCGATCTTCAGGTAGATTGTGAATCGCCAGGAGCAGGTGCTCCTCTTCCTCTCGGCGCTCAGCAGACTTCTCCGGAGCATCGCCTCTGACGGCAAACACAATCAGATCGTCGAGCGGGACAACTTTCCGACGCTTGCGGTCACGATGCCAGTTCACCACAAGGTTATGGGCGATCCGGTATAACCAGGCCGAAAACGGCAGCCCGCGATCTTCGTATTTGCCTATATGCTGCAAAGCCCGGTGAAAGACTCTAGCTGTCAGGTCTTCAGCATCATGATGATTACCGGTGCGATAGTACACGTAATTGTAGATGCGCTTGACGTACCGTGCATACAGTTCACCAAATGCGTCTTGATCACTCCTGGCAAGATTCACCAGTGCGCTATCGTCAAGATCGGCCAGGGGACGATATTCTTCTGACAAGCGCTGCTTTCTCCTCATTCCGGAATGCGAAACAACGGTAGACAGTATACCCACCCCCTTGATTAACCGGCAAAACATCATGTGTCAGCATGCTGCTTGCTTCCCAATTTACCCCTCTGGCAGTATCCCGGATTCGTCTTCCATGCTAAAATGCACTTATGCACCGGTTCAACAGGAGTTGGCCATGAAATGGAGTCGTTCATGAAATCCACAGAACCACGAGACCGGATTACATGGTTAATCTGGCTTTCGCTGGCAATTGTCATGCTGAGTATCGGGCAGGCAACACCGGCATTAGCCTCTCAAGCAGACGACTGTTCCGCATTGCAGGGATACTGCGGTGACGGATATTGTGATCACTACGCCGGGGAAAACAGTTCCAACTGCCCGGAAGACTGTGAAGGCGGCGGCGAATACAGGCCACCAAATGCGACTATCATTATATGGGCGGACCCGGTGACCATTCTTCGGGGCGAATGCACCTACCTCAAATGGACGACGGAAGATGTGCTGGAAGGTTTCTTGAGCGGCGGAGAATATGACCGCTATCCTCTTACAGTACCTGATGGCGAAATGCGGGTCTGTCCGCTTGGAACAACCACATATATATTTACAGCCTTTACCGAGCGAGGCGATCAGCGGGCCTTCGTGACAGTTGAAGTCGTCGACTCGCTGGCGGTCTCCGGTACACCAACGCCAACCCCAACAGGTTCGCTGCGCGCCACCGCTACACCGCGCTCCGGAGTGGTTGTAGTAGTGGTCACTGCGACACCGGAAGAGACTGCTACCGGAGAAGGTACACCAACCGAAACACCAAAGCCGAGATCGTCGCCGACCCCTTCCCCTACCCCGGCAGAGGTTCCCCTGGCTTGCGGCTTCGAAGCTTTTGAATCACGTCTGTTTGCGTGGAGAAACGCCTACCAGGATTTATCCCCCGACGAGTATCCTACCCCGGTTCAAGCCGACGACGAAGAGGTTTACGTTTGTGAACTACCTCCCACCGGCCAGCTTTGCTTCCCGATCTATGAGGGTCTGCTGGAAGCAACAGGGGGGAGCCTGGATCAGGTCAGACTGATCGAATGTACGGCTGACGGGGTCTGTGAAATCCAGGATTGGCCTGCCGAAGCTCAGCAGAACATGATTTGCTTCGACATCGATCCACTATCCGGCCTATCATGCGCCGACGGTTGTGCAATGATCATGGTTCCCAAGCAGGGCGCACTCAGCGGTTTCTTCCAATCGGGCTACTCATGGATTCTGTTCATCTTCTTAGGGCTGCTGCTGCTGATTGCACTGGCGATAATCATCATTATCTTCTTTATTCGCCGCCGCAAAGAAGAAGACGACGCCGAAGAAGACGACAATAAATACGATATCATACCTTGATTGCTAGTTAACGTTGGTTAGTGCCAGAGCGGTGAGAGAAGCCAGGACCTTCAAAGCAATGCCTTCGTTGGTACGGGCG
>JAFGOY010000007.1 GCA_016926255.1 Anaerolineae bacterium
ATTGAACAATTGCAGCGAGAGGCAGTCGTCTATTTCGACGATCTGGAGGCAGCCATCGCTTTGTTATCCAGTGCACCGATCCTGTTTACCCGGCTCACGAGGAGAAAACAGGCTCAGCTACTTAAGATGATTATTGCGAAGGTGGTTGTCGATGCTGAGGGAGCTGTTCAAGGCGTTCAATTGAATGCACCCTTTGCCTATCTTAGTGGATTGAAGGCTCAGGCGAATAGGGACGAAAATGCAGGTATATCCCAGGATACGTTCGACGAACTTGTCAGTTCTCCTGGTAAACTTAGTTTCCCTAATCGCGACTATGCGGCTGAGTTTCAGATGCTTTCGCAAGATACAGGATGGTGATGTTACTTGCTAAAGGGAGGAGCTATATTTAGTCGCCTTTAATATTTATAGAGCGATTCGACATGGTTTCCTTCTATCTTTTCGAATAAAAGGACCCCCGCCAGAATCACATCTGGCGGAGTTTTTTCTGTGTAAACGCATATGGTTGGGGTTTCGTCACAGCAAATAAACGTCAACCTATTTCCGAAAGGGTTTCTCGGAGAGTAGTAAAAGGACGCCGTCATGAGGTTTCAGAGTCAGCGAGACGTGATCGCATGCTTCTGGCAGGGCTTGATTCTCGATCCAGTCAAAGACATGAAGCGGGCTGTTCAATCCCAGCGCCTCAAACTGAAACGACCGCTGCACCGGGTGGGTACCGGTATTGATGATGAAGACGGCGTCAACTCCGGGGTCCGATCCGACTTCCCGCCGAAGCTGAACGATAACCGGGTCGACCAGCCGGGCTTCATGTGTGATTTGATGGGAAGGATAATCGCCAGGCACCCGATCATATATCAGGGAGGAGGTTCCAAGATAAGGGAAAAGGCAGGCATTCGGTCCCATTTCCAGGATGAACTTCCACAGGCGCAGCCGGTTGGCTGACAATTCCTGCAAGTCATCACTGGTCATCATCACCCCGCCGCTCATTCCGGCATAGAGGGCCAGGGAGCGAACTTCGCTGTTGCTCAGGTTGTGATGTTCATTGCGCAGCAAAATACAATCCGGGTCTGCCTGCCACAGGATATGGTTGGCATAGTTCCGCGTGGCAAGATCGTTGAGAAGCGATTGGGCAGATAGCCGCCCCCGCCAATCGACGCCGACATCGTGGGCAATCCGGTTCGCGTCCACCAGCCCGATGGAGGCCCACAGCGGACAGCCGCTGCCCAACCAGAGCGCGTCTCCGATCTCTTCTCTGATCATCTCGCCAACTTTCCGCCAGACCTCGATCCGGGTAAAGCCTGGGGTATGCCAGATCGCCCGATCCGGCCCATGATCGCTGGCAAAGTGCATAAAATCCGTCTTGAAGTATTCACAGCCCCATTCATGACGCCAGGTATGAAATACCTCCCGCAGATAATCCAGCGCATCCGGGTGAGTGGCGTCGAGGATATAGTATTCCTCGCTGAGCTTATGCCAGCGCTCCTCACCCACATGTCGCCACTGAACGAGAGGCCCGCCGGTCGTCCGATCCCGGGCAACCCAGTCCGGGTGATCCCGGTACAGGTGGCTGCGATTGCCGACCATGAAAGGCCCAATCCACAGGCCGGGGATGAATCCCGCCCGGCGGATGTCGTCGAGGATCGGTTTTATCCCCCTGGGGAACTGCGGCTTGACTTCCAGCCAGTCGCCCATCTCCGGCGTAAAACCATCGTCGACTTGAAAGATTCGCATGGGGAGCTGCTCGCGGTCGACGACCGTCTTCACACGCTCCAGGTACCTCAAGATGATCTCTTCCGAGATATAGGCATACAGGTTGTACCACGAACTCCAACCGGTTATCTGCCTGCCGTCGTTGCGGGGAGGGATCGGGGATGCCTGAGCGACGATCTCAACCCACTTCTTCAGCCCTTTCTCGACCTGATCCGATTCGAAGATGATCAGGTTTTCCGACTCACAGCGTGACAGGCCGCGCCGATCCTTTTCGTCCCACAGAGTCAACACAGTCAGGGCCGGTGGGCAGCGAAGCGTATCAAACGTAAACACATTCTGGAACCGGTCATGCCGGTCGAAGCCCAGCAGCAGGGATTTTTCACCATGATGGGGCAGCAGTTGAGTCATGGCGTATCCCGTATCGGGGCGGATTTCATGCGGGCCAAAATCCGCCAGCGCCTCGACATCGACATAAGCGCTCCCATCCCAACTGGTGTACCCGTTTCGCAGATAGGCACGCAGGTTTTCGATCTCCTGGAACTGCAAGCCAAACGAAGTGAGTACCAGGGAGGGATCAAGCCCCTCCAGCCAATAGCGCAGCACGACTTGATCCAAAAGGCGGTCGCGGCGAATCTCCAGGCCGAAAACACCGTCCCCCAACACAGGGGATTGATACCGGAGCAGTTTGTGTTCCGGTTCGTCCTGAACGATCTCCACCTGGAAATCCTTCAAAACAATCGAGTTCACCACCGGATAACCATCACGTAAAACGATGCTGTCGGCTTCGATATCCAGGGATCCAGAAAAGGTAACAGCCAGTCTCATGGATTATTCCTTCGATACGTGTACAACTTGCTGTTCGTACTGAGCGCCGCGTAAAGGCGGCGCTCAGTATCGAATGGAGAAAAACGATGGCTATTCAAAAAGCGCGTTGATCTGCTCATTGAGGTCAGGCAAAACATCCGCTGCCTGAACCTTTCCATCATAGATGTCTTGCAGCACCGGCTGTACCAGTGCGGCAATATCCGAACCATGTTCGGTCATCGGCAAGAGGTAAGTGCCACCTGCGGCGGCAGCTTCGATGGTGAAGGCGCTGATGTCTCTGCCAGCCGCCTGATGTGCGGCGAGGGCTTTGTCAACCGCCGGCTGCTGCGCGGGGAAGACCACGCCAAATTCTCCAACGGTGTTGGCGCATTCGGGGGAGGCCAGGTATTTCACCCACTCCCAGGCTTCGTCGGGGTGCTCGGTGCCAACCCAGATGCCGTCAGACAGGCCGTTGATCGACGACTTCCGACCTTCGGGACCGGTGGGAAGGAGCGCCACACCGACCGGGAAGGTCGAGTTGCCCATCAGGTTGGTAATCTGCCAGGAGCCTTCGGTCGTCATGGCGGCTGCTCCGGCCTGGAAGATGCCTACGTTGTCGGTTCCGGCCAGCGTATCGGAGCCGGGAGCGAAGTTGTATACATTGTGCAGATCGGCCCACCATTGCAGCGTTTCGGCAATGCGTGGATCATCATAGTGATACTGGGTGCTCCAGGGGCCATCGGTCAGCGTGAAGCCGGTGCTGGCAGCGAAGGATGACCACTGTTGCTGTCCACCCGAACCCGCATCACCGGGGCCGGAAACAAAGCCCCACTGCACGACGTTGTTTTTGTCGAAGTCCGGGCTGAGGCCGTTGTTGCCGTTCGCATCCAGCGTCAACCGGGCGACCATCTCCTGGAAAGTCCCGCCGTCCTGCGGATTCCAGGTCAGGTCATTGAGTTCAGCCGGGTCGACCCCAGCGGCTTCCAGCATATCCATGTTGTAGAAGATGGCGATGGTGTCCCAGTCCTTGGGAAGACCATAGCGACTGCCATCCTTTACCCACAGTTCTGGATCGACCAGGTAGATGCTGGTATCCACACTGTCAGCGACGACGTATGGTTCGATGTCCAACAGCAAGCCTTTATCCAGAAACTCCGGATACTTGGCGAGATGGTCGGTGAACACGTCCGGGGCAGTGCCGGCGACGAAACCGGTGGTGAGTGCATCCCAGTAAGCGCTCCAGCCCTGCTGGGTGATCGTGATCGTGATGTTGGGATTCTGTTCGGTGAATGCATCGGCGCAGGCCTGGTATGCAGGCACCTGGAGATTGTCCCACAGCCAGTATTGCAGTTCGACCTGTCCTTCAGCAGCCGGTTCTTCTTCTGCTGCTTCTTCTCCTGCGGCATCCAATTGTGCCTGAAGATCAGCAATCTGCGCTTCCAGTTCGGCCATTGCTTCGTTATCTGATGCGGCTTCCAGCTGTGACTGGAGTTCGGCTACCTGTGCCTCAATCTCAGATGTGTCAACGGCAGCCGGAGCCGCACACGCAGCCAATACAAGACTGGCGACGACCAGAACGGTGAGAAAACGGAATATCTGGTGCTTCATTTTCTACTCCTTTAACTATGATTAAGGAACGATCTCTCGAGTGATATCTTGTGTTATTTTTGTTAGCTGGGCCGGCCAACTAGCGAAGTGTGTCGTAGCACCCTCCTTTACTAAGGTGGTTTACTTGATTCCAGAAAATTGGATCGAGTCGACTGCATTGCGGCCAACAAACAGGAATATCAAAATAGTCGGTATGAGACTGATCAATGTCCCCGCCATCATCCCGGTATAGTCCGGTAAGCCTGTCTGCTGCTGGGCACGAAAGACGGCCAGGGCGACGGTCAGCACGGTGGCATTTTCCTGGGTCCCCATTCCCCCGGCGAAGTACGGCCACTGGAAGTTGTTCCAGGTATCGATAAAGGTGAGTATGGAAATCGTCAGCAGCGGAGGAAGACTGATCGGAAGGGCAACATGCCAGAACACGCCAATGATCCCCGCGCCGTCGATCCGGGCAGCGTCTTCCAGGTCCCGGTTCAATCCTAAAAAGAACTGGCGAAGGAAGAAGACCCCGAAGGCGCTGCCCAGGAAAGTCGGGGCGATGATCCCCTGCAAGGTACCCACCCACCCCAGTTGGTGGATCAGGATGAAGTTCGGGATCAGGTTGAGCACGGTCGGCATGATCAGCGCGAGAATGTAAATGTTGAATATTTTGTCGCGGCCTGGGAATTTCAGCCGGGCAAAGGCATAGGCAGCCATCGCGTTGAAGACGATCCCCCCCAGCACGGTCGCAGCGGTGACGATGAACGTGTTCCGCAGGTAAAGCCAGAAATGCAGCGTGCGGGAATACCCGCCCTGGGCAATGGCTTCGCTGACCGGGATCGTGCCCAGCACACGCTTGAAGGCATCCCAGGTGAAATTCACCGGGAGGAAGCTGGACGGATTCGCCAGGAGTTCACGCTGGGTGGAAAAAGCCATACGGACGATCCACCACAGGGGCAGAAGGGTGATCAGGAGCCACGCGCTCAGGAATACCCAGGCCACTATCCGACCCGCCAGTTTTCTCCTTTTTGTCCTGCTCAATTTGAGATCGTGAGATAATTGTTCGCTCATGGTGACGATTCCTTTCCGATCAGCCCAGGTCCGAGCTGCCTGCCCGGAAGTAGCTCATATTGATCCAGGCAATCGCCATCGAGATGATGAACAGCGCCACAGCCAGCGCAGCTGCATAGCCCATGTTGAAGCGAACGAAAGCCTGGTTGACGATGTACCAGAAGATGACGCGGGTAGCATCGCCCGGCCCACCCGACGGGACGGTGGCGACGGCAACGCTGTCGTAGACCTGGAACGACCCAACCAGCGAGGTGATCAGGACGAAAACCGTCACCGGGCGCAGCAGCGGCAGGGTGATGGTTCGAAAGATGCGCCACTCGCTGGCCCCGTCGATCTCCGCCGCTTCATATAGTTCCAGCGGGATGGTCTGCAGGCCGGCAAAGAACAGCAGCGCAGTGTAGCCGACATACCGCCAGGTATTGATCATCGCAATCGTGGGGATGATCAGCTCCTGGCCCATGAAGCTGATCCGGGCATTCGGCCCGCCGATCAGCTTCAAAAGGCCGTTGACCGGCCCAAAGTCATAGTGCAGGATGGTCATCCAGATCAGCATCACCATCAGCATGGGAATGAGATAAGGCATGAAGATGATCGCCCTGACGACGATTGAGCGCGTCAGACGCCACATCGCCATTGCCAGCGTCAGGGCAAGAACCGTCTGGAAAGGAATGTTGACCAGCACATAGGTGCTGGTGATCGCCAGAGATTTCCAGAACTGAGGGTCATCGATCAGTCTTTGATAGTTCGCCAGGCCGATGAAACTGGCCTGGTTGATTAAATCCGAGTCGGTAAAACTCAGGTAAAAGCCTCGCAGGGTCGGAACCAGGACGAAGACCGTCACACCGAGCAGGCTGGGGATGATGAACAACCAGGCGACCAGGGTTTCCTGGGTCAGCCAGCGCGTGCGATTGGGGGCAGGTTGAGATATGTTTTGCATGGTAGGTAGCCTTACCTCGAATTCGAGTATTGAACCTGACGCAGCGTTTCGATCAGCCGGTTGGGGGAGACGGGCTTCATCAGAACAGCGGCGGCTCCCATTTCCATCCCGCGCTTGCGTGCATCCAACATGGTACAGACAATCACCGGGACAGGATGCTCGCGGACGGCTTTCTGAATGGCCGTGAAGAGTGTCCAACCCCTTCCATTATCCAGTGCCGGTTCCAGGATGATTGCGTGCAGGCCGCCATTCGAAATGATGTCCAGCACGCTCGATTTATCACTGAGAACGATCACCTTGTAGTCCCGCTCCAAAACCCGACGGTAAAGCTTTACGGTAAGAAGATCATTCTCGATGACCAGGATGCTCGTTCTTTGGTCGGCCAACGCCTCCCCCTGGTTCGAGCGATCTTTTCGGCGGTGAGTGGTACCTGGTTGTGTTGGTTTGATAGATGACATTGGCTCAACTCCTTTCAAAGCATATAATGGAAAACCCCTGCCTGTCTTGGACAAAAGCAGGGGCTGCTTGGACAAAAATATACTGTTTACTCCCTGCGCACTATTTTCCCACAGCCCGATATTCCTGGGGGGACTTCCCGGTGTATTTGCGAAAAACCCGGCTGAAGTAGGCCGGATCGTTGAATCCGACCTGGAACGCGATCTCGGTAACTGCCTCGGAGGAAGCATCGAGTAGTTCCCTGGCCTTCAAGATGCGAAGACGGTTCAGGAAATCCCAGGGAGACAACCCCACTTCCTGACGGAATATCTTGCTCAGGTAGTTGGCGCTGACGCCTACGGCTTCGGCAACTTCCTGGCGGCTCACCGGCAGCGAATAGTTTTGCTGGAAATACCCGATGACCGCCTTGACCAGGATGCTCGTAGCCGGGGGAAGCGCTTCTTCAGGTTCAAGGACTTTTCGCAGGGCGACAATCACCTCGTCGTCTGAAAGCACCTCTTTTTTCTGGAAGGTCACGCGGGAATAATCCAGCCGTTTGATGTCATCGCTTGAGAGCAGTTTCCCGCTCATGACCAGCACCGGTACCCCGCGAGTTGCCGGTTTGGAACGCATCTCTTCGAGCACCGTGAAGCCGTCGACTTCCGGCATCATCAAGTCCAGGATGACCAGGCTGGGCGTCACTTCCCGGATCGACTCCAGGGCCAGCGCACCATCTTCAGCACAAAGCACCGGGTATCCAGGCAGTGCCTCGTTCACCAATCGCTGGTAGAGACTGTGTGCTTCCGCGTCGTCGTCGACGATCAATATCGGCCCCGCGCCCCGGTCAGGGCGAAGGGCAGCAATCGCCTCGACCAGCGTGTTGCCCGCCACCGGCTTCATGATCACGTCGGTGACCTCGACTTCGCCGCCCGATTCTTCCCGATAGACGATGAACGGCAACTGCCCGAACTGCGGGTAGCTGCGTATGTGCTCGACGAGGTCCCAGTCACCCTGATGCGCATTTTGCATATCCCAGGCCAGGACGCTGGGGGTGTTTTCTTTCAAGAGCGCGTTTAGCTGTTCGGGGGCGCTGATCCTCCGCAGGGGCAGCCTCATCTGCGCCGCCATTTTCAGGATCGTCGACGATGGTTCCTCCCCGGTCGATAGATGCAGCAGCACGGGTTTCCAGACTTCCCTGTTGGGCGCAATGAACTTTCCTGAAAGGCTGGGAAGCGGCAGGTAAACATGAAATGTACTTCCCTCTCCGGTCTGGCTTTCCAGGCTCATGATGCCACCGTGCAATGCCACCAACCGGCGGGTGATGCTCAACCCCAGGCCAAGACTATCATTCCGGTGCCCCGACCGTTCGACGATGACAAACGGCTCGAAGATGCGTTCTTGCAGCTCGATGGGAATGCCCAGACCGGTGTCCTCGACCCACAGGTGCAGGTGCGGCGGCTCGACCGCCGCCCCCAGCACGATCCGCCCGCCGGTGGTGAACTTGTTGGCGTTGCTAAGCAGGTTGAGCAGGATTTGCCGGAGCCGGACCGGGTCGGCCTGGATGATCGGCAACCGGTCGGGCAGCCAAAGCTGCCAGTCGACTTCACCGGCGGAAGTATCAGCCATGTTGTAGAAAACATCCTCCAGAAACGCCCGCGTCGGGATCGTCTCCGGGAACAGGTCGAGCTGGTCGATCTCGGCCCGCGAAAGGTCGAGCAGGTCGTTGATCAGCCGGGTGAGGTGTGTGCAGCTCTGGAGGATATAACCGATGTCCTGGCGCAGCCCTCCGGGAAGCTCGATCTGATATGGATTGGGTTCCGAAAGGGCGGCCTGGCTGTACCCCTGGATGACGTTGAGTGGAGCGCGCAGTTCGTGGCTGACATTTGCCAGAAGCCGCGTTTTCAATCGATCGGCTTTCTCGGCCACCGTTCTAGCCTGCACAGCTTCCGCGTACAACTCGGCGTTCCTGATAGCGATGCCGAGCTGATCGGCGAGCGATTGCAGGCCGATAAGCTCCTGCCGCAGGTGCAGTGTCGACCGCTGGCTGTGGAGATCGAGCAGGCCGATAACCGCATCGCCAAAGCGGATCGGAATGACGGCCCGCGAGAGTGTATCGGGCCAGTTCAGATCGGGTGGAAAGCGGTAGCTGTAGCGTGTATCCGGGATCAGTATGGGCGCATTCCGGTGCAGGGCTTCGGCCAGTATCCCTGATTTTTCCAGCGGAATGGCGATCCCCTCGACCCGGCTTTGATTCCACGTACCGCGCTCCAGGATAAACGCGTCATCCTCCTGCGACCACAGATAAAGCTGAACATGGCCGTAGCCAAAATTGTCCCGGATCAGGTCTGCGATCTCACGGGAAAGCTGGTGCCTATCGAGCAGCGCACCAACCCGCCGATTAATCGCCGCACCGATCTCAAGCTGGGTGAGCCGATTTTGTTCCAACTGGCGGTTGACCCCGACCAGTCGGGAGGGAAGATCGGCAATCGACAGCAGTTTCTGGAGGGCAACTTCAGTCAGGTTTTCGGTCGTCACCAGGCGTGGGCGGTAGCCGAAATGATCGGGCAGAGGCTCTCTGCGGGTAGCCTGGTAAGCCAGCTCCACCGCCTGGCGGCCAAGCTCCAGGGTCGATGTTTCGACGGTAGCGCTCAGGCTGCCATCGGCCAGGGCTGCCAGCGCCAGGGGGTCTCCGTTTACTCCTGCAATCAGGATGGAGTCTTCTGCCCGGCCCAGTGACCGGAGGACATCCCGCGCCGCCAGCGCAATCGGATCGGACAAACCGAAAATGGCATCAATAGGGATTCTTATTTGTTGCAACGCCGCCTCAATCGATGAATAAGCCTGCTCGTAGCCCCAATGGCTGGGGATGTGCCTGATCGAGATGCCTGTAAAAGAATCCAGCGCATCACAGAAGCCTTTGATACGGGTTCTGCCATCCTCCCCCCCAATCTCCGACAGTCCCCCGATGCACAGCACCTGCCCCTGCCCATCGAGACGTTCGGCGAAAAAGGCGCCGATCATCCGCCCGGCCTCGTACAACCCGTACGGTGACACGAACAGTGGATGCCGGATTTTCGATTCGGACAGGAAGATGACCGGAAGCTCCCTTTCAAGAATCTGATGGAGCATCCTTTCCGTCAGGTTCCAACAGATCAGGGCATCCAGTTCCTGGGCGAGCAGTTCCTCGATCATGTCGATCTGGTCTTCGACCGGCAGCGTATCCGGGCGTTCGGCAATCTCAATTGGGATCAGCTTAAGCCCCATCTCCTGGGCTTTCTGATCGACTGCTTCTCGAATTTGCACCCAGAATGGATCGTATGACCCGATTTGTGAACCGATACGGCAGGTTTGTTTCATGGCTTATTCCAAATGATCCTGTATGACTGAAGTTGACAGAATAACCGATCGTTCGACATCCTGAATTCTAACATCAATTTGCATGTCTAATACCATCGGCTGGCGAGAGGATGTCATTGAGATGCAGCTAAATACATATGGGGATCAGGCAACTTGCTACACTTGATGAGTTTCTGTATACTGTCAGCAGTACCTCGAATAACGTAGAGCGGTTCGACATGGCTCCCCTCTACCCTACAGATTCAATATGACCCCAGTAGATCATGATCTGCTGGGGTTTCGTGTGTATTTGGAATTGGAGTCATTTGCTCTCATCAGGTTATGAGAGCAAATCAAGTTTCCACCGTATTTGCTCGTTGGGCTGCAGGTCTTGCAGGTTTCCAGTCAGCAGGAACATAGAGACCCTTGTCGATGTATTAACCGGCTGATGATTCGCTGCATCACCTTCGAACCCGTACCAAATCTCTGTATGTACGTCTTCAAAGCTTTTGGACAGAATCGAAGCGAAAGTAATGGAGAGATTCGCCACCAGTCTACACAACAGCAGTTTGCTGCTCATCAGTTCTTCGCCATTTGGAGTTCTCTGGAACTATCCAAAGTTTCCTGCGAGCACTACCCTCTTGTGACGTCTACGGCGTAACCACTTTTCGATTTCGATAGCGAAGAAAGCCACACTGCCCAACCCGATACTGATCAGCAACTCCGCCCCAGACAACGGTACTATCTCGAAGAATTCATCGAGGAAGGGCATATAGATGGCGGCCAACTGCAATCCAAACGTCAGCAGCACCATAGCGAACAGAGTCGGGTTGGTGCGCAGCCCCAGCGTGAAAGCCGATTCCTCATCCGAGCGAGAAGACAGCGCCTGCCCGATCTGGAGGAAGGCCAGTGTTGTGAAGATCATCGTTTGCCACTTAATATCATCCAGCCGGAAGTACCCATAGCCAACCCCCAAAGCTACCAGGCCGATCAACATACCTACCCACACGATCTGTCGCCTGAGGGCCGGGCTTAGAAACACTTCGCTCTTGCCACGGGGTGGACGCTGCATCGTGTGCCTGTCGGCAGGCTCCATACCAAGCCCCAAACCAAGCAAACCGTCAGTGAGCAGGTTCAGCCACAATAACTGGAGTGGGAGCAAGGCGACCGGTATGCCAATAAATGGAGCAATCAGCATTACAAGTACCTTGCCCAGATTGCCCGCAATCGAGAATTTCACAAAACGCCGAATGTTCTCGTATATGGCTCGCCCCTCCTCAACAGCAGCCACAATGGTCGAGAAGTTGTCATCGAGAAGAACCATCTGGGCCGCTTCTTTTGAGACATCTGTCCCGGTGATGCCCATCGCTACACCAATATCCGCTTTCTTCAGGGCCGGCGAGTCGTTTACGCCGTCCCCGGTCATGGCAACTACCTGATTCCGTGCCTGGAGGGTTTCAACAATGCGCAGCTTGTGCTCAGGCGTTACCCGGGCATACACGGAGACCTCGTCTATCATTTCACCCAGTTCCGCCTGTGATATACGATCCAGGTCCTGACCGGTCTTCACCCGGTTGTTTTCCGATATTCCCAGATCGTGAGCGATGAAGCGTGCCGTCAGCGGATGATCGCCGGTAATCATGATTGGACGAATACCAGCGGCCTTACAGGTTTGGATAGCGGCTTTTACTTCTGACCGGGGCGGATCGATCATGCCCACCAGCCCGACGAATACGAGACGCTCTTCCAGAGCCTGCTCCAGACCGTGTGGGATATCGTCCAGCAGCCTGAACGCAATGCCCAGCACACGCATCCCGTTGAGCGCCATCTCATCATTTGCCACGAGAATGCGCTCTTTCCAGGAGGCATCAAGTTCAACTGCGTGATCATCCACCCAGACTTTATCGGATACCTCAAGCAATCCGTCCACAGATCCCTTGGTAAAGGCTACATACCCTGCCATACCTTTCTCGAAAGTACCCAGTGCACGCGGCAAACTCACCCACTCTTCGGACAAGCGGTGAACGGTTGTCATCCGCTTGCGTTCCGAGTCAAAGGGCAGCTCGGCGACACGCGGCAGGTTGTTTTCTAATGTTTCTCGTTTCAACCCGGTCTGTTGGGCCGCCACAAGCAGCGCTCCTTCCGTTGGATCGCCGATGGGCAGGAAGCGCCCGGTTTCCGGATCGGGTTTGAGCGACGCATCGTTGCACAGCGCACCACCCACCAGCGCAAGTTCGACGGAGGGCGGCTGGGCGGCAAGCCTTTCCAGCGGTTCGGTTTGCCGGGTAAGTGTTGGCGCGGGAAGCTTTGACGTTCCAACCAGTTCCAGATAGTGTCCGGCGACGTCGATGATGGTAACCGTCATGCGGTTTTCAGTCAGCGTGCCGGTCTTGTCGGAACAGATGACCGACACCGCACCAAGCGTCTCAACGGCGGGCAGCTTGCGAATGAGCGTACGCCGCCGCAGCATGCGCTGGGCTCCAAGGGCGAGTGTCACGGTGACGACCGCCGGTAGTCCCTCCGGCACCACTGCGACGGCCACGCTTATTGCGGTCAAGAACATCTCGCTGACCGTTTCACCGAGCAACACGCCTATACCTAGAATCAGCAGGGCGACCACTACACCGACAGCTGCCAGCACTTGCCCCACACGGTTCAGTTGGTGCTGTAACGGCGTTTTCTGCTCCTCGACATCCTGGATCAACTCCGCGATGCGACCCAACTCTGTGTTCATGCCAGTTTCTACCACGACACCTATGCCCCGACCATAGGATACTGAGGTACCTGTAAAAGCCATATTGCGGCGGTCAGCCAGCGGTAGGGCTGGGTCTGGCAGGTATGCAGTCTGCTTCTCGACCGGTTCCGATTCGCCTGTCAGAGCTGCTTCCTGAATGCGGAGGTTTGCACTTTCGATCAAACGCAGGTCCGCAGGAACGCTGCTTCCTGCTTCCAGTAAGACGATGTCGCCTGGTACCAATTCCCGCGCAGATATTTCAACGACTTTTCCGTCCCGGCGGACACGAACTATGGGCACAGTCAGCTGCTTGAGGGCAGCCATCGCCTGCTCAGCCCGGTACTCCTGAATAAATCCCAGAAAACCGAACAACACGACGATCGCCGATATGGCGACGGTTTCCAGTGTTTTGCCCAGAAACCCGGAGAGAACCGCAGCGGCGATCAGAATGAGCACCATCGTACTGGTGAACTGCTCCCAGAGGATCGAGAACGGAGATTTTCCACCCCGCTCTTCCAGCTCATTTAAGCCATACTGAGTAAGACGGTCAGCCGCCTGCTGAGTACTCAGTCCCTGCTCCCGATCGGTCGATAGTGTGTTCAGGACGTCAGATACTTCGTGCGTCCATACTTGATCCAGCTGAGATGTTGTGGACATCTGGTATCCTTGCCTCCCGTATTTCGAGGACTACAGACCCGGCGCTGCCGGTTCGTTCGGAAGTGGTTGGCTATCCTGCATCTCAGCCGCTTCTTTATGCTCTGCTTCACCATGGCTTTCTTGTTCCGGCGGGAAGGGGTTCAGGTTAAAGACACGAGCATAGAAGTAGCTCCCTATCACGCGCAGCGACGCTATTGTTGGAGCAGCCAGTGCCACCCCTAACACACCTGCTACATTCAACCCGATGATGACGCCGATCAAGACAACAACCGGATGCAATTTGACCTGCCCGCCAATGATATTTGGGATTAGAACGTTGGTATCGAGCTGGGAGAAAGCAACAGTTGTCAGTGCCACAACGATCACAAAGACGGTCGGCGGCAGCAGCAGATAGCTTGATCCCGCGACAACCGCCACAACGATCGCGGTCAACCCCCAGATCATGTTACCAATGCTGGGAAGGAACTCCAGCAGTCCCCCCAGAACACCCAGGAGCAGCGGCTGAGGAAGTCCTAACACCAAACTTACAATAGTGAGGATCACCATAACCGTCAGGGAAAGAATTACTTGCCCGCGCAGGAAGGAGGTCCATACATGGTCAATCTCAGACACCAGCCGTTCGGCATCCTGACGATAGTCAGGCGGAGCTAACTGCTTCAAGGCTGCGATAAGTTTGTCGCCGTCGCGCGTCAGGTAGAACCCGATAAAGAGCGTAAAGACAACCAGCACGGCTGTCCGTGCCGCATCAAACACAAATCCTACAGTGTTTGGAGCCGCCGACCGAACCAGCTGCATTAGCGATGAGGTTACCTCATCCACCAGATCGCCAACCGCGAAAGTGAAACCAAGCATAGTGACCGTGTCGGTGCTTCTGGTTTGCAGCTCTTCAATATAAACAATCACATCATCGTAAAAAAGCGAAACCTCGGCCGACAGCTCGGGAACCACCAGAGCGCCAACCGGGATCAAAAGCGCCAGCAGCGCCAAAAACACGACAAGGGTAGCCAGCCCTTTTGGCAGCCGGGTGACCTTATTAATCCACTTCACGACCGGAGTCAGTATATATGCTATCAGGCCGCCGATGATCAATGGGGCTAAGGCAATCCGAAATGCATAGGCCGCAATCAAAATCAGGACTAAGGCGATCACGGCAGCGGTAATCCTGATGGTCAGATTCCACCGTGGACCGGCTTGATTATCTGTGTGGTTTACGTCAGATTGCATGTGTAAATACTCCATGTATGGTCTTTCTTAGCCCCTTCCAGCCTCGTAGTCAGCCTACATTCTGTCATTCACCAGTGCACCCTTCATGAGGTGGCAGGGTTGGGTAGGCTGCGGATTATCCCCCAGCCAGTGACACCTGCGATCAGCGATGCACTCAGGATGCCAACCTTGGCAACAGTGAGCAGTTCACCAGACGGGAAAGCCAGGTTAGCAATGAACAGCGACATCGTGAAGCCAATACCCGCCAGAAAACCGGCCCCGATAATATGGCGGATGGTGACTCCCTGAGGAAGCTCGGCCAGTCCAATGCGGACCGCCAACCACGACAGCAAGCTGATCCCTACCGACTTCCCCACTACCAACCCTACCACAACCCCCAGACTGAGCGGATGGCTAAATGCCGCCAGGAAATCCTCTCCAACCAGCACTACCCCGGCGTTCGCCAGCGCGAAGATGGGCATGATGACATAGACTACCCAGGGGTGCAGTCGGTGCTCCAACCGTTGGAGCGGCGACTCAACGCTCTCACTTGCCAGTTCCAGGATACGTGCGGCAGCCTGCTTTCCTCGTTCGGAGATCGCTCCCTCGTCACAGCAGGCATTTTCGTAATCCTGGATAGCCGCCCGACTCTGCGCGAGGAAAGTCTCGGTATTGACCTTAACGCGGGCGGGGATGGTCATTGCCAGCAGCACCCCGGCGACGGTCGCATGCACCCCGGAGTACAGAAAGGCGATCCATAACCCTACTCCAAGAGCAGCATAGGGCAGCGGTTTGATGACCTTCGCTCGATTCAGGGCAATCAGCAGCAGCAGGATGCCTCCGCCCACAGCCAGGCTCGTCCAGGCGATCTCGGCGGTGTAAAACAGGGCAATCACCATCACAGCGCCGATGTCGTCGACTATCGCCAGTGCCGTCACAAATATCTTGAGTGCCAGCGGGGCACGTGTCCCCAGCAGTGCCAGCACACCCAGGGTGAAAGCAATGTCGGTTGCCATCGGGATTCCCCACCCAGCGGCAGCAGGCGTCCCAGTATTGAACAGGTAATATAGCAAGGCGGGTACTGCCATACCGCCTATGGCAGCCGCCAGAGGGAGGGCCGCCTTGCGGGGTGAGGCCAGCTCTCCGGCGAGCACCTCCCGCTTGATCTCTAATCCAACAACGAAGAAGAAAACTGCCATCAGGCCGTCATTAATCCACAATATCAGGCTTTTTGACAGAGCCCAATCCCCAAAGCCGACGGTCATCTTAGTCTGCCAGATATTAAGGTACGACTCAGACCAGGGCGAGTTAGCCCAGACCAGCGCAATGACAGTCATCAATATCAGCAGAATCCCGCCAGTTGCCTCCAGGTTAATAAACTCCCGGAAAATGGTCTTGATCCCGTTAGTTGGTGATTTCACTAATTCTTGTTTCAGTTCATCAACGTTTACCATATTTACAGTACCTCTTGTCTTCTGTTAGTTTCACTTATGTAAAGAAGCAACCGATAGTTCTTCAGTTCGAGGATTTAGGATGTCAGGTTCTCTATACTGACGGATAAAATCTAGCCTCTATAGCTGACCTACCCGCTTGTCTCGGAATCTGACAACGTTCCAACTTCTTCATTCAATTCGACTCCAATCATCCGGAAGAATGGATATAAGATATAACGCAGAAGACCGAAGACAATTATGCTGCCAACCAGGGCAACGGCTACGATCAGAGGTTCGAGCGTGATGTCGGGTGACCACAACAGCAGCTTTCCACCCACAAGCAGAAACACCTTTCGTTCTTTCAACCACAGCCGCTTCCAGGGTGAGTGTGTCTCGTCCTGATGAGGTGGGGCCAGCCACCGTGCCGCCAACACGCCGATCCCAACTGCGACCAGGCTGAACCCAATACCAGCGACTCGTGTTGTCGATAATGGAACGTGTGCCTGCCATCCCAGCAACACCCACGCCCCGGCCAGCATCCAGAATGCCCCTACACGGTTGAGCGGTGAGGGCAGGGAATCTTCACCAGGCCACATCCCAGTGTGCAGTCCGTAGACAGCGACTACCAGTCCGGTCATCAGGGTCAACGCGATGCCTGAGATACCAAACACGATACCGACGAGATATGCAACATAAGCCACAATCAGGAAGAACATGTTACGTGTTTCAAGTGGAATAAAACGTTTCGCAACAATGACGGCAACCACACCGAGCGCCAACCCAAAGCCTACACCCGAAAACAGCGTACCCAACCACGTGCCGATAGAGTGCAAAGTCAGGTCAACTTCCGCGAGGAGAAGCGCCACTGTCAGTAACCCGAACGCGCTGAGGTAAATCCCGTCGGAGGGCTGCTCTCGTACCTGAAGAACAAGGCTGGCCGCTACCACACTGAGCAGAATCGTGCTGCCGATGTCCTGGCTACCACTTGCATACAAGGCGGCTCCAAGCAACGTCGCAATTATCAGCCAGCTAAGCCCCTGCTTCCATGACCACATTGAGCGGGCTGTTGCTATTCGGAGAGCAACCTGCCACATCAGTATCGGGACCAGAATTGCGGTCAGTACAGGCCAGGCTGGTTCAATCGTATGAATAGGTGTCACCAGGGCGATGACAATGCCCGCCAGGATGACCCACGGGACGAACCGTCGCTGCCGACCCTCGATACTCAGCAACCCAACAAGCAGAAGCAATAACGTAAGCGCGTGCTCAACATCCAACAAGCTGCCAGTTATCAATGCTGAGATATCCATAGGATTTCCTCCTCATCTCGCCTCAAATACAAAAGCCGACATGTCCAATAACCTTAGAATAAGCGCAGGTTTAGTGCCTATCCGTAAATTCGCTCCGCTCATTGGTGGATAGGCCTTGGCAGTAGCTATCCATACTGATTTATGGACAGATACTTAATTTGCAACCAGTCTGATTCCTGCTTGAAAAGGTACTCTTTGCCTGATCCGCCGCAGGCACTACGACGCAGATTGTACAGTCTTTGTATATAGTTTATCTAGCTGTTAGTCGGTGGGCAAGTCCCTCGTTGTTTTTCTAACAAAGTTCTCATACGTATTTGACTTCAACACCCAGGACTTGTCTGGAAAGAGGGAATAGAGGGGTTGTGAGGAATGTTTTTCTTCAAGCTGACAGAGTAGACTGAATACGGCTGCCCACGTTTGACCTCTCATAGTGTATTGGACAAATCCCTTCTCCACAATTTCAGGGAAAGTCCACACCTGGAGTGTGTACTTATCTGGAGTCAAGCTGTGTTGGACAGAGCGATACTCACACACCTTTCTTCCGGCAAAGATGATGACCAGATTTGCAGGTTGGTCAGGGGATGGCGGCCACCACCGGATCAGGGTGACCGGTAGTCGTATCGCTGTGGTATCTGGTTGAAGGTCAGAACCTCTGCTGCGCCACCCGCCGATCAGCGAAAATCGTCTCTCACCTGCATAACGACCCATGCTGCGCGTTCGAAGTCGCCGCCGATATGCCGCCCTACTGCGGCGTGCGCGGACAGGGGAGCGCATCGATTGACCGGGAACGCGGGCAGCACGATTGAATTCGCGCCGCCGCCAGCCGGATCGACGGGATAATCAGCCGAAGTATTCGACGGGGATCATCGCCTCGTAGTCGACCAGCGAACCACCATCGAGGCAGCACTCGATGATCTGCCGCCCCAGCGGGTCGAGGTCCGGGTCGAGGAAATCGGGAAGACAGCGGCGGAAGAACTCATACAGAATATCGGCTCCTGCGTCGTAGCCATCTTCGCCAACTTCGGGCTGGGTATCGACCTGAAGGAACCAGCGCGCCACCGAGCGGCCTTCCACGTGAAGCTGGTGGGCGGTGTAACCGAGCAGCGGGCAGCGGGCGGGCCGAAGTTGATCGGGCTTGAACTTCGCCACGCCGCGCCGCGACAGGTATTCACGGGCGATCCACTGGGCCATGAAGCCCACCCGCCACGCACCGATGTGCTGGTTAGGGCACAGGATGTGGCGGGTATCCTTGTAAGTGACGAACTGTTTCAGCAGCAGGTTGGCCTGCGGAACGCGCCGCCCGACGGCAAAGGGCCAGTAAGAGCCGACGCCCTCGCTTTTCATCATCCCGCCGGAGTCGACGATGCTGGGGCTGTTGTGGCCGCGCGGCGATACCAGCCGCCACAGCCAGGCCAGCGCGGGCGGCAGCAGGTGGAACATGCCGACGATTCCATAGCTCGGCTGCTCGCGGGTGCAGGGCGGCATCCGCAGGCCGAAGCTCCGAATATCGATGCTCACCGCCCCATCGACCACATTCGGTATCGTGCTGCGGGGGATTATGACACGGGGGTTGGGGCAGGGCTTGCCGGGGGCATCCTCGGTATGCTCCCAGATCAGCGCCCGGCTGCCCGGCTCTGCGTCGATGTTCAGAAAGAGCAGGGGAGTATTAGGCTGCGCGGTTAGGCGTTCGAGGTACATATCCGCCCCGTAGTAGTTGATGTGATTAACCCGCACGAACCACGCGTCCTCGGCGTCGGTGATCCTCGGCCTGCCGTTGCCGTTCTGGATAGCGGGATGGAACAGCGCCATGTCGTCGATGGCCGGGTGAAGCTCGCAGCTTCGGGGGATTTCGAGGTGGCGCCTTTCGCCGGTAACGAGGTTCTCTCCCAGCAGCAGTCGGCCATCCGGTTCGCGGTGGGCCTGTTCGAGCATTTCGCTCTTACCGCCGCCGCTGGCCCCTTCATGCATGAAGGTGATCAGATTGTCATAAGGCGTGACGACCTGAACCGCCGAGCAGTGAGTGGTGACCCACTCTTCGCGTTCGCCCAGATCGATCAGCATGCCATAGACGCCCTTCTTGGCGCTTGGCCCCGGATAGAGATTGAAGGCGAACATTTCGTAAAGATCGGGCTTGCGATTGTGGACGACGATTTGCTTCCCGTCGAAATGAGTATGGCGGAAGGGCGGTACGGCGTAGATCACCGCTTTGGGATCGAAACCTTCTTCTATCTGCTCGTAGGAGAGGATGCCCTGAAGCATCGCCAGCCCGAAGGCGAAGAAACCCGCGTTGGCAGGCACAACCGCCAGCACGTCGATCCCCATACCGGGCTGCCCGGCGATGAAGCCGAAAATCGCCAGTTCCTGCGTTTTCAGCCAGTCGATGGCCTTCTGCCGCACCGAATCGAAGGGCTGTCCGAAGCGCTCCTGATAGGTGGGCTTATTGGTGGGAAGATCGTCCCCGACGAGGAGGCAGTCCGGATCGCGCCGGCGCATGTAGGGTTCCGGGTAGTTGACCGACATCCCGTTACGCACCCGCACGACCGTCGCTTCGACAACAGGTTCGCGGTCGGGCAGATCGTAGACAACCTTGAAACGGTTATATTTGGCGTCCCGGAACGTCAGGTCGAATAGATCGCCGGTCGATCCGGCGGTGACCACGTTCGGGCAGGCGGACAGGATATCGAATGTCTCGGACGGCGAGTTGTATGATTTCCAGTTCAAAGCAGAATTTCCCCTCATTACAAAAATTCCAGGGCAAAAGCACCCTGGCGAATGAAACCTGAATATGTCGGCAGACACAACCGCTGCAAACAGCAGTCCGCCGGATATTACCGATGAGTATATCGCGCAATCAGGCCGCAATCGAAAAAAACATACGTAGAGCTTGTAAAATCGTCAATGCCCGCAACTGCCCGGCGAAGGGGGTGCTACAGAATGCCGGATTCCCGTGCGATTTCCACCGCCTCACCCCGATTTTTCGCCCCCAGCTTCGAATATATCTGGCTGGCGTACCATCTGATCGTATTGACCGAGAGGTACATCTCGTCGCCGATCTCCCGGCTCGACCGCCCCGCCGACATCAGCCGCAAAACCGCCACTTCACGGTCGTTCAGCGGCTCATCCAGCGTTTCCCCGCCCGACCCATCCGTCGACGCCTCCTTCGCGCCGAACGCTTCCAGCAGCCCGACGGCCAGCCCTTCGCCTGATGGTAAACGTCGAGTGCGTCATACAAGGCGGTCTTCATCCCGCAGGGCTTCACCCAGACCGGTGTAGCTGATCAATGCCAGTGACAGGCTGCCGGTCTTCTTCGCGATCTTGATCGTCTCATGCAGACATGCTTTTGCTTCTTCGATCTGCCCCTTGATGCTCTCCGGCAGCCGCTCGATCCACCGGATCACCAGTTCGTGGTTTTCATTCGTCAGGATGTCCGGGGCCAATCCTTCGATCAGATCAGCTGCCCGCGTGTAGTCTTCCGCTATCAATGTTATAGTGCAAGGTGTCGCGCGGCGAGCCTTCCCGCTCAAACCAGTCCGCCGCCCGCCGGTAAAGTTCCGGAATGATATCCGGTTCCTTTTCATAAAGTTGAAGATTGAGGAATTTGGAAAACAGGTGGTGATAGCGAAACCATCGCTGATCGTTGTCCAGCGGCACCAGGAACAGGTTCGACCGATCGAGCTGCCGCAGGATGTCTCGACTGTCCACATCCTCGACCAGTTCATCGCACAGCCCGGCACAGGATCGCTCCAGCAGCGATGTCCGCCGCAGGAATTTCTGCACCTCTGGCGTCTGCCGTGACAGCACTTCATCGACCAGGTAATCGGTCAGGAAGCGGTGACTGCCCGCAAACGCCTGTACGAACTCGGATTTATCGGCGGCGTTTTTCAGTGAGATCGCCGCCAGATGCATATTAGCAGGCAGGTTCTCGATCAGAAATTCTAACCCCTCATGAATGTCTGCGATGTTGACTTCGTGATAATCGTCCAGGCACAGGATCAGGGGATCGCCCATTGCTGCGATTTCGTTGATCAGGTTAGTCAGAACCGCCCTGACCGGCGGCACAGCCGAACTTTGAAGCGCGGTCTGCGACACTTTGCCAAGCGAAGCATCGACTGTTTGCAGGGCCGCAATCATATAGTTCCAGAATTGAACCGCCGAATTATCCCCGCTGTCGAGCGAGAGCCACCCGATCCGCTCCCTGTAGCCATCGGGCAGTCCATTCGACAGCCACTCCGTCACCAGGGTCGTTTTGCCAAACCCCGCCGGGGCGGTGACCAGTGTCAACTTCCCCGTCAGGCTGTTATTCATGTGGTCCATCAGGCCGGTCGAGCAACCAGATTGAAACTGGCTCGCGGGATATGCAGTTTGGTGACAAGTACTGGTAGTGCAGTCTTTTGAATCATCTACAAACTTTCCGGCTATTGAGCAACCCGAATAATACATTCAGCCTCAATACCCGACAAGCGTGCGATAAAATGCCCGGATAGCATGCTCAGAATAGACGACGCTCCCCGCTAAAAAAGACCCCGACAGAGATGATCCTGGCGGGGTTTTGTGTATAAAGCCAGCCGTCGCTGGTCGGGTTCACCGTTCGACTTCCATTTTTCTTCAGTCAATCGGCTAAAGCCTCATTTCAGCGGATCGACAATATATCCAGTGTACCTCAATTTCTCCGGGTGGTATCGGTGCAAAGCACAAGCCTACTCCGAGTGATTTCCGCCCTGCCGGGAAAGAAATTCCCAATAATAGTAGATGTACAGTGAAAAGACACAGCGTAAGCGCAGCAGCAAAGGTGACACATGGCCTACGTAATGCAGGTACGTGACAAAGCGACTTTAAAGCGCATCGATATACCCCCTCGCGGGATCAGTATCAGCGGATCAGGTGAGGTCCGGCCTGCAAGGAGAAACACTGCCGGGCGCAGACCCGTCATTCTGCCCTACCGTGACGTCAACGGGAGCCTTCATTATGCGCTGGTACATTCTCCCCGAACACCCTGCTATGTCAACGGGGACGACGTGTTGACCCTGCATTGTTTGAGTCACCGCGATTTCATTGTATGTGGTGAAACCGCGCTGTTCTTTGACTCGACCATCATTCCCCAGCCGGAGAGCCTGCCGGACGCCCACGAGGTTCCATGCGCCTACTGCCGTGGCTCAATACAACCGGGGAGCGGGGTGGTGTGCTGCCCGAACTGCGGCCTGGTCTATCACCATGACCACGATAACAGCTGCTGGTTAGCAAACAATCGCTGTGCATGTGGTCAAATAACAGACCTGGATCAGCGGCCCGATTGGATTCCATCAGGTTTTACACTGGAGGCTGCCGATGATGACGCATGACTCGGCTGTCGCCGGGAGGCAGCGGCTCGTCCTGGTCGGTGTTGGCACCCTGGGAAGCGCTGTACTGGAGATTCTCTGTCGAACGTTACTTGAACGACCGTTGCCTCCCGGAACGTTATTCACCATTACACTGGTGGATGATGATGTTCTGGAACCGCATAACATCGCCAAATCTGCGATCTATCTTCCATCGGATGTCGGCTGCAAAAAAGTCCACGCGGCCCTTTACTGGACGCGGCGACTGGGAATTGACATCGATGTCGAGCCGATTGGCTGCCCCATTCAGGAAACTGGTGCGGGATTGTTCCTCGACGCGGCTGCTGTAATCTGTGCCGTCGACAACTATGCGGCGCGGATGTCCGTCAACCGTTCGGCGTGGCGCGCCGGGGTGCCGTATCTTTTCGTCGGCGGGCTGCAAGGCGGCGAATCCCGGTCGGGGCGGTATCAACTGTTTATGCCGGGCGAGGATCAGCCCTGCGTGGAATGCGGATGGGGAACCGAGGAGTATGCCCTGCTGGAGCAGTCATTCAGCTGTACGCGCCGCCACCAGCGCGGCCCGCGCACCGGACTGGCAGCGGCGATCCGGATCGCATCATTGATTGTCGACGAAGCGCTGGGAGCATTAACCGGGGCCTCCGAACTTGAGCCGGGAGAAGTCCGCTTTGACCCGTCGACAGGGTGCCGCCGCCTGTCCCTGCCACATAATCCAGACTGCAACTTCGATCACGCCCGGTGGGAAAACATCGTGTGGATGGAAGACCCCGGTCAGGCCTGCTCACTGGCCGATACCCTGGCACTGGCAGAGAGTCATCTGAACGGTCCGGTGGGAACCCTTTATCTGAACCGGCCTGTATCGACAGGCTTTACCTGCTCTCAAGGACACAACTGGCCAGAAATTGCGCGTGTCGGCCCTGACCTGCCCCCCACGCTCTGTCCGGTCTGCGGTATGGACGGTTTCGCAACCGAGGTGGGCTGGCGGCTGCCGCGCCAGGTGGTGCTGTCCACTCCTGTACCGCTTCAAAAGATCGTTCCTGACTCTGGCGTTGTGGCCTGCGAAGCAGCCGATGCTGCTCAAACGATTCACATTGCATGCCGTTATTCGAAGGAGGGGATCAATGAGAATTCCCGTTGATCGACTTCAGATTGACATTGACGAGCTGGTTTCATTTGCCAGCCGGACGTCGGGCCGTCTGCAGATACTCCAGACGAACCGCAATCATGTTGTGTTGAGGCTGGCCTGCCGATCAGCGGTCAAGTCGCCGGAGGCTGCTGAGCCAACTATCGATGAGTATCAGCATGAACTGATGTTGGTAATCCCACCCGAATATCCCTCCGAACCGGTCCTGGTGCGACATATGAAACCCGTCGATATTTTTCATCCAAACATCGCTGGCGGAGCCGGTCTGGATAACCCGCTGATGCGAATACTGATAATGGGGCAGGTCTGTTACAGCGGCAGGCATACGCCGCAGAACACGCTGGTCAGCGTCGTCCTGCAGCTCTATGACATGCTGGGATACCGCTCTGGTCGCTTTTCTCGCTCATTGTCAGATTGTTTTTGCCCCGAAGCGGTGAAGTGGGCAAACCAATCACCGGAGCTTTTCCCCCTTGAACGCCGACCGCTCACAAGCGATAGGAAAAAGGGATCATGTTGATTACCACGCAGCGCACTACCTGGACTGTATTCAGTGAAGCGGCGGCTGTGGCTGGCTTCAAGCTCGCACCCGCTCAGCAGGACCACATTCGCTGGCTGCAGGTGGGTGACATGGCCTTCCAGGTCAGCATGTCCCCCGATCTGACGCGGTATCGCCTGTCGTGTACGCTTGCCACGCAGCCGACTTTATCCCAGGTTCTGCGACAGGCGGGGCGCCAGTACCGGATCGTCCGGCCAGCCCTCCAGGAAGGATGCCTTTGCATACTGGTCGACCTTCCAGCATCCTCAGTCGAGGCAACCGCCACCGGACTGATTCAATTAGCAGAAGATCTGGCAGGGGGCCGGGCTGCCAGATCAGCCTCCCTTCCCGAACATGCGCGACATGCCGCCGCGATCTTCCTTCAATCTCTCGCCTCAGCCTGGATCGTCCGCGACCCGGCTGGCACTTCTGTTCAATTCAGCCGACGGCCCGACGCCTCTCCGCTGCTGCCAGCGGCCTGCCAGCTGGAGATGGACGAACGCCTGATGGTGCTGCGCACCACGATTCGCCCGGCAAACCAGGATGTCGCCGTGCAGGTGAACCGCGCGCGGGCCTTACTGGTACTTCAGCTAAACGAGCTTCCGTATGTGCAGTCACACCTGACAAAGCAGGGCGAAGTTGGGATAGCCGCCGCCCTGCCCTCCGGCAGCGGTGATCACCTGCCGGTTATTTTTGATGACCTGCTCTTTGCTTACCGGCTGGGCAAGCAGGAGCTGTCAATAGCAGTTCAGGATACAGAACTGTCACGTTTAGTCGTACATATTTACGAGGAGGTTTTTAAGCATGGCAACACAAATGGTTGAACTCAAGGTTCGTGCGGAGAACGGGCAGCGGGAAACCAGCCTGACCATCCCGGACACAACACTCTGGGCAGAAGTGGTATCGCTGGGTGTCGATGCACTGGGGTTGCCCACTGTCGATAAAACCAGCGGCGAACAGCAGATATACCACGTGTGGACACACCCTGAGGGAGAAGGCCTGCTCCAGGACGCTCCGGTCAGGGAGAAGGTCGTCAAGGATGAGGAACTCATGGTCGAGATTTTGCCCGAAATGAATCCTGCGAGAAACCCTGATGACCTGCATAAGTGACGTCTCGTATGGGCTCATCCTGGCATTTTTCGATGAGCAGAACCAGTTGATCTACCGGACGGCACTGGATCAGCATACTCTGCGCCGGTTCTGCCGATCCGCGCAGTTTGCTGGTTATCACACTACCGGACGGGATGGGTCGGATTGTTCGGTCACGGTATGCCCCGCTGCTTTCTGGCGGGGCAAACTTCCCAGCGTGTGCCTGGGTCTGGACGTGATCGTGCGCCAGAATGGTCACTGCTACAGCCGCGAACTACCAGTCGAACGGCTGACAGTATGGGCAGAGGAAGTCCGCAGCCTGCTGATATCAGGCGGTGCGCTGGCGGCGAATCAGCGCTGTACCTGGTACCTGTTCGCCGTCAAAGCTGATCAGGTTGCCCAGGACTGTATCTTACAGCCGCCCATCCAGCTCCCAGGGCTGAAAGTCGTCCATGCGGAGCATCGCCCGGAAGGCCAACTACTGCACCCGGAGCTGGAAGGGTTTACGACCACACCCTGCTATATCGCTTCCACTGCAATGAACGAAGCACTGGAATACTGCCGGGCCGATCCGGCCGTGGAACGCGGGGGCGTGTTCTATGGAGACTTATGCGCAGATGAGCAGGGACTGTTTGTGCGTGCCGAGGCTTTTATTGCGGCACAGGGTGCCCCTGCACATGTGAGCCAGATGCAGTTTGATCGAGCCGCGTGGGGCCATATCCTTGAACAACGCGCACAACGGGGGTTGAGCCACCTGGATACAGTCGCCTGGCTGCACAGCCATCCACGAGGTACAGCTGGGAGCGAAGACAAGCCAGAGTCACTGAAAACCGTCTCGACACAGGATACGATGATTCATTCAGACCATTTCCCCGATCCTCACCTCACGGCGCTGATCGTCGATCCTGAAGAGGAAGATCAGGCGCAGGCGGTGACCATCTGGGGCTGGGATCGATATGGGATCACGCTGCAGCAGCAGACGATTTATGTTACCGGAGAAAAGGTATGATGGAACGGCGCTCTAATTCTCGAACCGGAAGTGACGTACTGGAACGGCGCCCGCGCATTCCGCCCGCTTCGCCTGATACCCCCGATGTGCTGGTAAGGCATCTCCATGATCTGGAGCAGGAAAACCATACCCTGCGCCAGGAAAACGAGATGCTCAAAATGCCTCCCCTCAACATCGCTGTGATCTGCGATCCGGCTTACGGAGGCAACGGAAATGGGCATACCACCGTGATGGTCAAGACACTGGACGGGAAGGCCTTTGTCTGCGGGATGCCGTTCTTTGGCGTCGATAACCTGGAGGTGGGCCGGACGGTATCACTCAGCCAGGCAGGTGCTATAGTCAGCCTGGGCGGACGGCTGCGCGGCTATGAGATCGGCAAGATCACCCAGATTCAACCGGAAACACACGAGGTGATGCTCGCCAGCCGAGAGGGAACCGGGGATCGGGAAACGATCCTGCTGCTCGCCGAATGGCTGCGGGGTACCCCGGATGTCAAGGTCGGCGCGCGGGTCGTCTACGATCCCAGCGTCCGCCTCGCCTGTATGGTTCTGCAAGATACGGACTCCCGGTCACAATCCATCCTTGATGAAATCCCCCTTGACCTGACCTGGGACCACCTGATCCTCAACCCGAAAACGAAAGCTGATTTGCTCGACCTGTGGGATGACATCCTGCACGCCAGCGAAACCGGCACCAACCTGCGCTTCATGGCAACAATTACCGGACCGCCCGGTACGGGCAAGACATACTGTGCCCGGGTGCTGGCCGCAGAACTCAGCCGCGAATACGGGCCGGACAAGATCGCCTGGAAGTTCATACAGGCCGCGGAGGTTGTCAGTTCCTTGCTGGGAAGCTCTGAAGCCGCCATCCGGGCGATCTGGGCGGAAGTGCGCGCCAACAGTCAGAAAGGACTGCTGACCGTCGTGGTCTGGGACGAGATCGAATCCTGTTTCCCCCGCCGCGGCCAGCACGACAACCTGTGGCCCAGCAGCCTGGTGAACACCATGCTAAGCGAAATGAGCGGCATCCAGCAGGTAGGAAATGTGTGTTTCCTGGCCTGCACCAACCGCGCCGATCTCCTTGATGATGCTTTGATGCGCCCCGGACGGCTGGGCGCTCACGTGCTGCATTTTGGCCGCCCGGATTGGTCTGCCACCCAGGCGCTGTTCGATCTCTATCTCCGGCAGGCCGAAGTAGACCTATCGGAATCACCAGAGCAGTTGTCGGAGCGTGCCGCGGCCTATATCTGGGCACCCAGGAACGAGGCGGAACGCCCGATAGCAACGGTCAAATTCCGCGATGGTTCCAGCGAGGTCGTGCCGCGATCAGCGCTGGTCAGTGGAGACCTGGTACGCGCGGCAGTGATGGACATCGCAGGGCGGGCGGTCCGGCGGCGAACACGGCACGGGGGCGACCCTGTGCTCCACTACGAAGACCTGTGCCAGGGTATCGATCAGATATATGAGGGCACGCAGTTGACCCGTCACAACATCGGCAGCTACCTGAGCGACTGGTCGCTCGAAAAGTGCAGCAATGTTGTCGATGTGGTAACAGGCGCAGCGCGCGGAAAGAGTTAGTTCTCATGAGCGCACAGGATCAGGCAGCACGCTGGGCCGATCTCCGTTCACAGCAATCCCGGGTAAGTCGTAACTACCTGGAGAACAGGCGCAGCCGACTGCTAATCAATCTTGAACGATTCTCCGTTCATATTGAGAAAATACTGCTGGAGGGATTCGGCGAAAAGACAGCGCCCGGCCAGACTATCAAACCGCGAACCGAACTGGAAAAGCAGGTGTTTGCCTCCCCCTTCGTGAAATCCGTCAGCAAAAACAGGGGCGGCAGCTTATGGGTCAAAAGCCGAGCGATTGGCAAGGATCGAGAGACCGCCACAACCTTCAGGTTGCTCCTGAAGCCAAATGAATCAGGATGCCAGATTGTCGATATTCGACGTCAAACGGGCAATAAGCCAATGTCAGAAGACTCTATGGATGGTTCATTGAAGCAAGCACAGATGATGCTGGAAGCCTCAGGGAATTTCCGGACCGTCATCGCATACGTGATTGCTGAAGGATTGGCCCACGACGACCCTACTTTACCCGGCGCTCCGCACCCCGATCGATCTGTCATACGCAGATTGTCACTCCTTGCCGCATCCTCGAATCCGGTATGGTCGATAGAGCTGGTCGAAACGTTTATGCATGGATCAATGTTTTGCCGCGATCTGGCACGGATTGATGAACTGCTGCAGAAACTCGCGGCAGTTCCTGAAAAGTCGCCAGAGGAATACAGGGCAGAGTATGAAAGGCTCTGCCAGCTTCCTCGAATCGAGTCTCTCACGGTCGAGGAACAGGAGATCAGGGCTCAGACCCGCTGCGTCTATCTATATGACAAAGAAGGCGTCCGAAGACAGATAGGCCGGTTCTGTATCACCATCGATACCGAGCAAGCCTGTGTTCGAATACACAACCTTGACCACAAAATGGACCGCCACGATCACCCGCATGTCGTCGAAGGAAATCCCTGCTGGGGCAATATGAATCTTTTTCTGGCAAACAAAACACTGGAAGGTGCCTGGCCGGATGTTCTGATCCAGGCAGTCGAATTCGTGTTCTCTGTAAATCATGGGGATTGTTACTGCCCTGTGAGCAAGTTTCCGGCAGCTTAGCCTGTTGAATAGTGGAGGTGAATCAGTGGCACATATCACAGACGATGATCAGGACAATACCTTTTCAACAGAACACCCGGCAGATCTTTCCCAGGAAAGCTGGAGAATACATAAACCAGCGCTCAGTATTCCACCGTATCTCCTGGCCAGAATATTCGCCTATGCGGACACCTGCCTCGGCTTTGAAGTCAGCGGTTTTGGGCTGGTTGATGTTTCAGATAATCGACGGCGAATTGTTGTCGAGGATGTATTTCTGCTCAAACAGCGGGTAACGACCAGCAGCGTCCATATTGAACCCGCCGATATGGCCGATTTCCTGTCCCAGATGGTGACCCAGGGATACGACGTCGGTCGGCTGCGGTTCTGGTTTCACAGCCATGGCACCATGCCCGCATTTCATTCCGCGACGGATATGGAGACGCTTCACCAAGCCCTGGGTAACGCACCCTGGTTTGTGTCGCTGGTCGTCAATAACAGCGGGCAGATGGATGCCAGACTGGTTGTCAACCAGCCGATAAAGCTCACTCTTAGAGACCTGCCCGTCATACTGCATATCGACAGCCAACAGCGGGCCGCAGCAGCCAGGGATGTGCTGAACCTGGTGACGTTTCGACGGTATGAGGTGGTAGATATCAATTCGCCGCAGTATGACCTTTCAGACAACGGCCACGGCTCAGGAGGTTAATATGCTGGACGCAACACGCCAGTTGGATATCCTGCCCCCGGAGAAGCTGGGCAGCCGTCACGTTGATGTGATCGGGGTCGGGAGTATTGGTTCGTGGTTTTCGATGATCCTGGGAAAAACAGTCGGCGGGCAGCCTGATTTCACGGTCCGGCTGTGGGATGGCGACCGGCTGGAACCGATCAATCTCTGCTCGCAGCTCTACGAAGTTTCACAGCAGGGAGAGCTGAAAGTCGAGGCCATGCAGCATCTCCTGGCCAGCTTTGCAGGCGTGAAATCGGAGGTAAAGCCTGTCTACCTGGACGGCAGTCCGTCTCGCATGCTGAAAGATATCGTCGTGGTAGCGACGGACTCCATCACATCGCGGCAGATGATATGGGAAAACCATATCGCTGATAACCCCGATATCACCTGGTTGGCAGATGCCCGGATGGGCGCGGAAAAAGGGACGATCCTGTTCATCCAGCCGCAGAACCTGGCTCACCGGGATTTTTATGAGCTGGGGTTGTTCCCGGAAGAACAGGCGTCCCCTGCCCCGTGCACGGCACGTGCGGTTTCCTACAACTGCAGCTTCGTCGCCTCGCTGGTGATGAGGAATATCGCCTGCCTGCTGCGAGATCAACCCGTCTTCCGCCGTATTGATTACGATCTGGAAGACTTCACGTTTATGGTAATCGATTAGGGAGGAAAACAATGGAGTCAAAGGGACGGACTATTCGCCTGTCACAATCCGATCATTCTGCCGACGATCATCAGGTGGGTCAGATCGGCCATGCGACGATCATCATGCCCGGACGCACCGAAAGTGTCGAAGGGGGACGCACCCTGCGTGAAACGTTTGACACTCTGGGTATTGATATCAGACATGACTGGCTGGTCAGGGTAGGGGAAGAGGAAGTGAGCGATCTGTCACAGCGCGTTCTTCGAGCTGGCGAAGTGGTGACCGTGGTGGCCCGTGTCGTAGCGGGCTGAAGGTAATACACGTTCATCAATTCATAAAAAGTACGGGGCCGCGTTGCCCCGTACTTTATTTTTTATGTCTATCACTCGCTGGCTTCCAACGTTTTGCGCCAGCCTCAGAAGCGTTGAGCCAGATCGATCAGGCAGCCAGGCGAAGAATGCGAAGCGGCTGCTCGATCAGTTCCGGATTCAACGGCTCCAGCAGCTCCAGCAATTGAAGCGGCTCATCGGTGCTGACCTCGCTGTACTGCCGTGCCTGATTATAAGCCGCAACAGCCAGGTCAATGTACGTGGTATCGCTGCCCATGTCACACAGCGCCCGGCCACAGTGAGCCAGACCCAGGGTAAACCCGGCATCCGGGAACCGCCCATCGTTGACAGCCAGCATTTGTTCGGCAAAACTGCAGGCCTCATCAAACGCCTGCTGCGCACGATCACCATCGCCAAGCCGGAGCTGTATCACACCCTCAATCGCGGCTGCCTGATGACGGTAAGGAACGACAGTATGCTCCCGCACCTTCCTGATGATATCGAGCGCGTTGGCCCACTCTTCCCGGTTCATGTACAGACGTGCCAGGATCGTGCCCTGACGTTGATATTGACCCGGCACCGGCATCTCATAGTCTGGAAAGTCATGGGTATAGGGCAGTTTCAAGAACAGCTCCGGGAAGTCTTCACCGGGCACCTGCTCCTGCAGCTGGGCAGTCTCCTGAATGGCCTCCCGCATGGCATCCCAGGCCGCGGCATCGTCACCTTTCAACAGGTTTGTATAAGCTCGTTCAGTATGCCGGACAACTTCCGACCATCCCTGGCTGGCATTGAGCTCCGTTTTGTGCAGTCTGAGAGCCTTATCGTAAGCCCCTTTAACGGTATAAGCCGCCGCCAGACAGTTTGTAAACCAGCTTACTTCCTGGTGTAAACGCAACTGCTTCGCGATATCCAGCGCACTGATATACTGCTCGATGGCCTCGCTAATCTCGCCCAGTGCCAGATACTGATTGCCCATATAAACCTGCTGAACGGCAACATTGCGAGTCGGAGGGCCAGAATACAGAAGAAACGAACTTCTGTGTTGTTCCAGGGCACGGATAAACTCGCCCTTATACCGGAATAAATGCCCCTGGCGGCTGTTCACCTCAGCGTGAACACTCTCAGTATTCGTTTCACCGGCAAGCTTCCGGATTTGCTCGTCGACTTCATCTGCCTCCTCGAAGTCTCCGTTCAACCTGTAAATGACCCCAACCTTGGCCAGACTGTGAAACTTAAGGCGAGCGCTTTTATCGATGTGTCCGGCGGCTTCCAGCGCGCGGTGGGCGGACTCGAGCGCGTCATCAATACGCATCTGCTGGTGGTATATCCGAGCCAGTCCAAGGAATATCTTATATTCCAGCACCCTCCGCTCATAGCCCTCGTTCAAATGCTCGGTCAGCATTGCAGCATCATGGAAGTATTCACATGCCCGGCTCAGGTTACTCTCGCGAGAATTACTGCCGTTAGTTTCAGGATGAGCGGCGGTTAAGTAAGCCAGTTTCATGAAGGCAAAAGCCTGGGTTTTTATATCGCGCTCCTGCTGCGCCTCCACGATAACCTTTTCAAATTCGTCGATTGCCTCTCTGTACTTACCCTGCATGGACAGCAGGTGAGCGTGCCGGCTCATCAGGCTGGCACCCCGCCCGGGCCCCAGCGCTTCATCGGAGAGCTTGAGAATCATGTCATACAGGTTTGAAAAGGTCTCAATAAACCCCCACTTTATCAGCGGGCTGTACGTCAGATCGAGATACAACTGAACCGCCTGATCATACTGCTCGGCCTGAAGGTGAAGATAGAAGGCTCGTACCTGAGGTATGGCATCCGCTGCTGACCGCCACTGCTGAACGTTTATCTGCCGTTCCTCGTAGTAAGCAGCCGCACGGCTTGAAATATCAGCGAAAACCGAGGGCCGTTCCTCCAGGAACTTTTTGCGGATGCGTTCTTTAAAGAGTGGAATGAGCTCAAACTCTTTGCCAAACGGCGAATCAGATTCCGAGACAGTCACCAATCTGTAGTCTACCAACTCCGAAAGAGCCAGGCTGACCTCTGCCTCTCGATAGTAGGAGGGCCGCAGATGGACAATAAGGCCTTCCGGTGCGGCCACATCTAGAACCGCCAGACTATCGATCACGCACTTGCGCGGACCGGGAAGATAGCTGTAGTGCCGGTCAACAAGCTCATCCTCCTTCTGCTCCCTGACATACGCCATTATCTCCTGAATGGTCGCGCCCTGGCCTGACTGACGACATTGCTTCCACTGATCGACAAAGTGCATAAGCAAGAAAGGTTTTCGGATAGCCTGCCTTACGAGGTCGCGCAGCACCTCTTCGTCTTCATCCTTCAGCCCGTACGTACCGTCTGGATCAAAGAAACGGAGAAGTTCAACGCCTTCCTCTTCGGATAATTCCTCCAGTTTTACTTCCTTCACCGAGTTGACCGTCTCGCAGCCCATCGTCAGGCGACGGGTGGAAGTCATCAGAAACCTGGGAGATATTTCCTCAGAGCGCAAGCAGCTAAACAGGAACTCGGCAAATAGACTGAAGGCATCTTTGAACTTGCCTTCTTCGGTCAGCAATTCATCGACATGGGTAACAATGATGAGATAGTTATCCCGTTCCAGAGCTTTGCGTAACGCATGTATCTTCTCCTCTGGATCCTTCTGATAATCAAAAAGCAGTTCGCGCAGCCCGGGAGGGTCTCCCCTGCTGTGCAGACAGGCCCTGTATAACCTGTTCATCAGGCTTTCGCTGGTCTCGTCGCCCGGCCTTACATTCTTCAACTCATCCTTCAGAACTTCACCTGACACGGTAATTTGCCCTGCATCCAGTGACATATCCTCTGGATATTCATCGACCTCGGCGTCTTGCCATCGATCAGGCGGTTTTTTTTTAGGTTCTTTGCCGGACTCGTCGCGATGCTTAATTTCTATCGAGATGATCCCGCTCAGGTCGTTGCGTTCCCCATCAGTTGTCCAGTAACCATTCAACAGGTCCTTAGCCAGTTTGCCAACAGCGGTACTCTTCCCGATCAACGGCTCGCCGACAACGACGACAATCGTAACGCCATTTCTAAGGAGCTGCTCCATTTCCTTTCGTTTGTCCTCGCGCCCGATTTCGTGATCGGTAAGGGGAAGTTGATCGCCGTAAATCCGGGGTTTCTCAAAAAACAGGTCGTGTAGTATCCGGTCGACGTCCTCTTCGGAACACGAGGCTGCACGCAGGTGATCGGCGACCCATTCCTGGTCCATTCCCTTAATGGAAAACCAGCGAGACATGGCCTCAATCTCACCAAGTATTGAGACAATGGGCGCGTCCTCTCTCCTCCAATACTCGATCGTCGATCCCGGATCCTCTATTTTTTTCTTCTCATTCTCAGTTGGGGGTCTGATACTTTCGCCCAGATCCTTTTGAAGAACAGCTATTTTTTTATTTGTTTCTCGCTTAATCCGCCAGAGTGCGGTATCAAGCATGGCTTTCCAGAGCCTTTTCCTGTAAAATGTGGTAATATATCGACTGTGCAGGTATGCTTTCCGGAAGCCTGCGTCATCGACGCGCTTCTTTAATTCATTGTACGGCAAAGAGAGTATATTATCCGCATCGTCATTATTAGACCCGTTATCCTCACCCATTGTTCCTCATCCTTAACCAATCTGGCCATCGTACACGCTGCCGTTCCCGTAATTCGTATATCCCAGAATAATGGTTTAAATTAATCGAGTCAACAGAGTTAGAGAGTATTCGGAGTCGGAATACGAACAACTGCTGTAAAAAATCCGAGTTTCTACGTATTCCGGCTGCAATAAATCCGAGTGCGCGCTGCCAGCACGGAGTTGGGCGGCTGTTTATCGGATTGTATCCACAGCATGATCGATAATCTGAGTTCACAGGCGATTCTCAGGGCATGGGAGGCCGACTCGGATATCATGCATAAGCCGTCATTCGAATCTGGTGCGGGGCGTCTATATTGTTAGTCCCAGTTGCAGACCACTTCAAGGGTGTGTATGCTGACGGCAGTAACCTCGAATAACGTAGAGCGGTTCGACATGGCTCCCCGCGGCCCTACTCGAAAAAATGACCCCGCCAGAGATGATCCTGGCGAGGTTTTTGTGTTTAAAGCCAGTCTTCGTGGGCCGTATTGCGGTTCGACTCCCACTTCTGTTTTCAACGCGTTTAGTCACATTACTCCGGAGAATAGGATCAGGTGTCAGTGGCAGAGGAGGCTGACCTGGTTCGGTTGTTCCTTCAGAAGCAGCTCAGTCAAGAAGCCTATGATGAACTGCGGCGGGAGTGGCAGTCGAAGCTGAAGCACAAACACAAAGCGATTGAACAACTACAGCGAGAGGCAGTCGTCTACATCGATGATCTGGAGGCAGCCATCGCTTTGTTATCCAGTGCACCGATCCTGTTTACCCGGCTCACGAGGAGAAAACAAGCTCAGCTACTTAAGATGATTTTTGCGAAGGTCGTTGTCGATGCCGAGGGAGATATTCAAGACGTTCAGTTGAACGCCCCCTTTGCCTACCTTGCTAGCTTGAAAGATCTGACCAGCAGCGAAGTTGCTTCAGGTCAGAATCAAGATTCCTCGAGTGAATACTTGTGTACTCCCAGTGAGATGAGCTTTTCCGATCGCGGTTCTGCAACCGAATGTCAACAGAACCTAGTGAAGCCATGGTTTATGTCGCCAGCATCCGCCGCATGCTCAAAATGGCTTCCCCTTGATTTATGAAACACTCTCTTAGTTATATATTGCCTGTGAACTTGATGGCTGGCTACAGACTGGCTACAGACTGGCGTTCGATCAGGCGGCAGGCGAGGGAAACCCGGATGGGCGTCATGTTTGGCGCAGCCGCCCGGTCGATCAGGCGGCGCAGGGCCAGTGCGCCCAGTTCCCCGGATTCGATCCGTATGGTGGTCAGAGGAGGGGATAAAAACGCTGCTGCTGCGATGTCGTCGAATCCGATCACCGAAACATCCTGGGGAATGCGCAGCCCGATTTCCTGCGCGGCGCGCAGGAATCCCATCGCGGAAAGGTCGTTGGCGCAAAAGACCGCCGTGAAGTCGAGTTCGTCCTGTGCCAGCCGCTGAGTCATCACCTTGTAGGTTTCCTCGGCGTTGATCTCCGTCTCGACCACCAGTCGAGGATCGTAAGGGATACCCGCTTTTTCCAGGGCGACGTGATAGACTTCTGTGCGGCGTCGAAGCGTGCTCCGTGCTGGCCAGGTGATATGCATGATCCGCCGGTGCCCACAGTCGATCAGATAGTGCATGGCGAGCAGCGCCCCCTGGTAATTATCGGGGAGGAAGGTGTCTTCGGGCACCTCGCGGTTGTCGATGTTGATCATGACCATCGGCAGGTTCAGGGCGCGGATTTTCTCAATGAGCGCCTGATCGTCGAGTGACAGCAGCAGCAGGCCATCGACCGGATTCTGGCGGAGCCGGTGGAGCACCATGTCGGCATTGGATGAGCCGTTGTTGAAGGTCGCATAGCTCAGGTGGACGCCTTCCTCGCTGCATGCCACCTCGACCCCGTTCAGCACGTCGGCGTGAAACGGATCGAGCGAGGGGGTCAGATGCAGACTGGTCAGCAGGCTGACGTTCTGAAGAACGTTTGTCCGTTTTGCATCGCTGCTCTCGTAGCCAAGTTCGGCGGCGGCGGCAAGGACTCGCCGCTGCACACTCTCGCTGATACCTCCCACATTGCTCAGGACACGGGAAACCGTGCTGATCGAGACGCCGGCCCGTTCGGCTATGTCGCGCTGATAGATGCGGTTGGTAGTCTGAGGTTTAGAGTCGTAGGCTGTCAAAGCTGATCCCTGCTACAAAGTTAAAGGCCCTTTCTTCGATCCCGTAACACGAGCCTTGCTTTTCCGGGCCTGTGTTTTGCAAGAGTATATTTGATAATCTCCGAACAGGCAAGGGGGTTTTGCAAAATTTGCAGTAACTCAATGCAAATATTTTCGAGGTTTGCAAGAAGGTTTTTCCGCCCTATGGTTCCCTTTGCTTTCGTTTGCAACCCGGCTGAGTGATCGCTTTTACGCCTAAAAAGAGCGCTGTCGCTCAGTTTTTCCCCCTTATGGGCGGTTCGTTTTACCGCAATCTCCGAAAGCTTCCACCTGGATTCCATCTTGACTCGCGGGGCATACTGTGCTACGATGCTGCAAACGGTGTTGCAAATTGCAGAGTTATTTGCACTATATTTGCGAATGGGGCCGCAATCTGACTTTTACCATCCAAATCGACCTGCCGAGTCGGCTGCATCTGTCACCGGATCAATATGCTGCACCAGACCTCGACTCAACCGTCACCGTTATTTGAAAGGGACTGGATGATTACGAAAGCCCTCGATGCAAAGCAAGCCGTCCAGCGGGCGCTGCAAACCATCGACGCGAACATGATCACCTTTGGAGATCGTTTCCCGGACGATACTACCATTGGAAACGTCTACACCCTACGCCGCGCACGGAATGGATTCGATGAAGGCGGCAACTTCGGCTGGACGACCAGCTTCTGGCCGGGGATGCTCTGGCTGGCGTACGACCTGACCGGCAGCGACGTGTATCGTCGGGGAGCGGAGCGGTACATCCAGAGCTTTGTCGAACGGCTCAAAAACAAAATCGACCTGGATACCCACGACGTGGGATTTCTCTACACACTGGCCTGTGTCGCTCCCTGGCGGCTGACCGGCAATACGCATGCAAAACAGACGGCGCTGAAGGCCGCCGACCACCTCATGGCCCGCTATCTCGAAAAGGTGGGGATCATCCAGGCCTGGGGAAACCTCGATCACCCGGAACAGCGCGGCAGCACGATCATCGACAGCCTGATGAACATGCCCCTACTCTACTGGGCCAGCGCCGAAACCGGCGAGCCGCGTTTCGGCAGCGCCGCCCACCGCCACGCCGCCCAACTGCGCGATCACGTCGTGCGGCCCGACAGTACCACCTATCACATCTTCTACTGGGACGTCGAAACCGGCGAGCCGCTGCGGGGCAGCACCGTACAGGGATACGCCGATTCCTCCTGCTGGGCACGCGGGCAGGCGTGGGCGATCTACGGCTTTAGCCTGAGCTACCGGCATACCGGCGACGAGAAATTCCTGCGCACGGCAGAGCGCTGCGCCGATTATTTCCTGGATCACCTACCGGCGGACAACGTCGCGTACTGGGACCTGGTGTTCGACGATGGCAGCGAAGAAGAACGCGACAGCTCGGCAGCGGCCATCGCCGTGTGCGGTTTGCAGGAACTATCGAAGCGGCTGCCCGATGGCGAGCGGAAGCGGCGCTACCAATCGGCGGCGGAGACCATTCTGGCCTCGCTGGTCCGATATTACACTCCCGGCGACGGGATCGAATCCAATGCCCTTCTGCTGCATGGGGTTTACGACAAGCCGAAGGCGGTGGGGGTCGACGAAGGCAATCTCTGGGGCGATTATTTTTACCTGGAGGCGCTGGCCCGCACCCTCAACCCGAACCGGGAACTGTACTGGTGACCGGCCAGGGAATTCAAGAAACATATGATTAGAGCGATTGGCGAACATCAGACAAATAGGGCGCAAGGAGTAAAGATATGAAATACCATGCTTATCTATCAGCCGATGCAGGCTTGAACGATCTACCGCACAACCCCTGTACGCTGCTCGACTTTGGGTATCTTCGCCTTGCGGCGGGAGAAAGCTATCAGGCGGAGGCCGGAGACCGCGAAATCCTGGCGGTGCTGCTGGGCGGGAAGGCGACCTTCGAGATTGACGGGACGCGCTTCGAGAGCGTCGGCGGACGCCCGAATGTATTTGCAGGCAAACCGCATTCGGTCTACATCCCGGCTGGCGCATCATTCAGCATCGAGGCCGAGGGAGCAGTGGAAATTGCGCTGCCCAGCGCACCGAGCGATCTCGAAACCGCGCCCTACGTGATCGGCCCGGAACAGGTTGCAACCGGTACCTGGGGCGCGGCCAACTTCTCGCGGGACTACCATCAAATCCTCACGCTGGCCTCCCAACCCGATCTACCGGCGCGGCGGCTGATCGTCGGCGAGACGTTCACCCCGTCGGGCAACTGGAGCACCTACCCCCCGCACAAGCATCAGGTCGACAATCTGCCGAAGGAAGCCTACCACGAAGAGATGTACTACTTCAGGGTCAACCCCAACGACGGCTTTGGCCTGTGCTGCTACTACAACGAGCAGGACGAAAGCGAGAACTTCACCATCCGCAACAACAGCATCCACATGATGCCTAACGGCTACCACACGGTGGTCAGCGCACCGGGCTACACCACCTACTATCTGTGGTTCCTGGCGGGCAACCAGCGTGTCCAGGCGACGGTCAATGATCCGATCCTTGGGTGGGTCAGCGAGACGGTGCCTGTGCTGCGCAAACTGGGCCTCTAAAAGGATCGACGATGATACTGGACTTGTTCAAGCTGGATGGAAAAGTCGCCCTGGTGACCGGGGCGGCGCGTGGATTGGGTCAGGGATGCGCGATGGGGCTGGCCGAAGCCGGTGCCGACATCGTCGCGCTGGACTACCTGGAAGTCAAGGAAACCGGGGCGATGATCACCGCGCTGGGGCGGCGTTTCAGCGGGGTGCAGTGCGATCTGCGCACGGCCACGCCGGGCGACTTCGAAAAGCTGGTGGCGCAGATCGAATCAGAGATGGGGCGGCTCGACATCCTCGTCAACAATGCGGGGATCATCCGCCGGGCAGCGCTGCTTGAGTTCGGCGAAGGCGATTGGGACGACGTGCTGCAGATCAATCTCAAAGCGCTCTTTTTCCTCTCTCAGGCCGCTGCGAAGGTAATGGTCCCGCGAGGCGAAGGCAAGATTATCAACATCGCGTCGATGCTGTCTTTTCAGGGCGGCATTCGCGTGCCGTCTTATACGGCGGCCAAAAGCGGCGTCGCCGGGCTGACCCGCGCAATGGCGAACGAGTTGGCCGCGATGGGGATCAACGTCAACGCGATTGCGCCGGGCTATATGGCAACCGACAATACTGCACCGTTGCGAGCTGACGAGGAACGCAGCCAGTCGATACTCGAACGCATCCCAGCCGGTCGATGGGGAACACCGGACGACCTCAAGGGGGCTGTCGTCTTTCTGGCATCGGAAGCAGCCAGCTATTTGCATGGCGCAATCGTGCCGGTCGACGGGGGCTGGTTGACCCGATAGCGCCGGACAGATTACTCGACTGATCGATCACTTCATGAGGAGAAGAGAGAAAGGAGCACAGTTATAGATTGAAGGCTCATGCGAGTAAAGTATCATCACATGTTCACATCTATGCAATGGAAGAAGAGCCGCGAATCAGCATACCTTCCGCATAGCAGCACCTTCATAACTTTGCAGCAATGACAAAAAGAAGGAGATTAGATAATGAAACGCAATTTAAGACTGTTCACCCTGATAGTTGTTCTTGTAATACTGGCCACCGGCTGCACGGCCCCACCCGCTGCTCCCGACACCTCCGAACTTGAGGCACAGGTAGCCGACCTCCAGGCACAGCTGGAAGCTGCTTCAGACGACGAAGCGATGGCCGAACTGGAAGCGCAGATTGCCGATCTTCAGACACAATTGGATGCAGCAGAAGAAGCTGCTGCTGCTGCCGCAGAGGCAGCCGCCGCAGAAGAGGCCGCCCCTGAGCCGGTCACCCTGACGATGGCGATCTGGGACCAGGAAACGACCCCCTACTGGCAGGTTCTGGCCGATGCCTACCAGGCGCAAAATCCAAACGTGACCATCGAGCTGCTCGACACTGCGTCGGCTGAATATATCGACAAAGTCAACGTCATGCTTTCCGGTGGCGACGAGACAGACATCATCACCATCAAGGACATCCCCCAGTACTCAGGACTGCTGGAACGCGGCCAGATCGTTCCGCTGACCAGCCTGATCGCCGATGCCGGGATCGACACCAGCGTCTACAGCGGTGCAGTTGAAGAACTGACCTACGAAGGTGAAGTCTACGCGCTGCCGTTCCGCAGTGACATCTGGATTCTCTACTACAACAAAGACGTCTTCGACGCCGCTGGCCTTGACTACCCGGCCAACGACATCACCTGGGACGAGTTCGACCAACTGGCCCGCGAAGTCACAAGCGGCAGTGGTGCCGACAAGATCTATGGTGCGCACTTCCACACCTGGCGCTCATGCGTCCAGCTTGGCACGGTGCAGGATGGCCTGAACACCGTCATTTCCGATGACTACAGCTTCATGAAGCCGATGTACGACATGGTAATCGGGATGCAGCAGGACGGCATCATCATGGACTACGGCGAACTCAGAGCCGGAAGCATCCACTACCGCGGCGTCTTCGAGAACGGGCAGATTGCCATGCTCCCGATGGGTTCCTGGCTCATCGGCACGCTGATCGATGCCAAGGCCACGGGTGAGATGGACTTCGAGTGGGGCATCGGCCAGTACCCGCACCCCGATGGCGTCGAAGCCGGAACGACCGCCGGTACGCTGACCTCGCTGGCGATCAACTCGAACTCGAAGAACAAGGAAGCCGCCTGGGACTTCATCCAGTTCTACACCGGCATCGAGGGCGCGAAGGTGCTGGCTGGAACCGGCAACCTCCCGGCGATCCGCACGCCAGAAGTACTTGACGTCTTCGCCAGCGTCGAGGGTATGCCCGAAGGCACCAAAGAAGCCCTTCAGACGACCACCGTTCGCCTCGAGCTGCCCATGGACCCGAACGTCAGCGTGGTCGAGCAAATCCTGAACGAAGAACACGAACTGATCATGACCGGTTCGGTTTCAGTCGACCAGGGAATCGAGGAAATGACAACCCGCATCAATGAAGCGCTGAGTGAGTAGTTCACACCAGGACTATTGATGTTGATTGTATAATAGTATCGGGGAAGTCCCGGTTTTCATCGGGACTTCCCCGCCCGTACTCGCCACAGGCGAGCAAAGGTATTCTACCTGAAGACCGGCAGCGGCTCAATCAGTAGGGCAGGAAAGCTATGGAAACCGCAGAACTCACGAACAACACCTCTTCTATCAGCGCACAGCAGAGGAAACGCAAGCACAATCTGACCTGTTATTCCTTTATCCTTCCCAATTTTCTTGGCTTTGCGATCTTTACGCTGATTCCAATGGTTTTCTCCCTGGTGCTGGCCTTCCTGCACTGGGATGGAGCGAACAAGATCAGTTTTGCCGGGCTGGATAACTTCAAGCAGCTGCTCGAAGATGATACTTTCCGCATTGCCCTGCTCAACACGTTCTATTACGTCATCGGGACGGTGCCGCTGACGATGCTCGTATCGCTTGGGCTGGCCCTGCTGCTCAACCAGCCCCTGGTGGGACGAAATTTCTTCCGCACGGCGTACTTCTTCCCGTATGTGGCCTCGCTGGTCGCCGTCGCCGTTGTCTGGAACATGCTGTTCTATCCGGCAGCAGGGCCGGTCAACGAGTTTTTGAGGATGCTGGGCGTGACGGAACCTCCCCGCTGGTCGGCCTCGGTAGATTGGGCCATGCCAACCGTTATCATGGCCTCCGTCTGGCGGTACATGGGGTACTACATGGTGATCTATCTGGCAGCCCTCCAGGGAATCCCTTCCCAGTTGTACGAGGCAGCGGCCCTGGACGGCGCGAACGGCTGGCAGCGTTTTCGTTATATCACGCTGCCCATGCTCGCCCCGGCAACTTTCTTCATCAGTATCATGCTGACCATCACCTCTTTCAAGGTCTTCGACCTGATCATGGTGATGACCAACGGCGGCCCCGGTCGGGCGACCAATGTACTGGTCCTCCATACTTACAACATCGCATTCCGGCAGTTCAGGTTCGGTTACTCCAGCGCCATTGCGATGGTGCTGTTCCTGATCGTCCTGATCATCACCATCGTCCAGTTCCGTATGGAAGACCGCTGGGTCGACTATCAGTGAGAACCTACCACAAATCGTCTGAACAGTTCGTTTGTGTACCTATCCGAAATGAACGAAGGGAATTTGCGGATAAGTTTCAAGCGAAGAGGGAAACGCGAAGATGCAAAACCTATCGGTACAAAACGACACGAAGAACAGAGAAGACTCCTCCTATCGCTTAAAGCTCTGGATTGGCAGAATCCTCTCCTATATTTTCCTGATTGCGCTGGCGGCGATCATGCTGCTGCCCTTCTTCTGGATGCTTTCCTCATCGCTCAAGCTGGAAAAGGATGTCTTTCGTTTCCCGATTGAATGGATTCCGGCAAATCCGCTGTGGAGCAACTACGCGACGATCTGGACGCGCATCCCCTTTCTGACTTTCTTTGCCAACTCAACCAAGCTGACGGTGATCATCACCTTCCTCCAGCTTGCGACGAGCAGCTTCGCTGCCTACGCCTTTGCCAAGCTCGATTTCAAGGGCCGGGACACGCTCTTCCTTGCCTATGTCGCCAGCATTGCAATCCCCTGGCAGGCATACATGGTGCCGCAGTTCATCATGATGCGGAAGATGGGCCTGGTCGATACGCACCTTTCGTTGATCTTGCTGCAAGCCTTCACCGCGTTCGGAGTCTTCCTGATGCGCCAGTTCTTCATCAGCATTCCCAACGAACTGCTCGACGCGGCGCGGATCGACGGGTTGAGCGAATACGGGATTTACTTCAAAATCATGCTGCCGCTCTCGAAGCCCGCGCTGGCGACACTGACCCTCTTTTCCGCCGTCTTCGTCTGGAATGACTTCATGGGGCCGCTGATCTACCTGAACTCCCAATCCCTCAAGACGATTCAACTGGGGCTGCGTATGTTCATCCAGCAGTATGCTGCCGATTACAACCTGATTATGGCCGCGTCACTCGTATCGCTGATACCGGTGATTGTTCTGTTCCTCGCCTTCCAGCGCTTCTTCATCGAGGGGATTGCCTCGACGGGGATTCATGGGTAGGCGGCAGGCAGCATCGAGTCTGTAACTGCCTGCTTATATGAACGTCGGATAGCACATGTTCAACCCACTTGGTGACAACAATTTGCGAACCCGCATCGATCTCCAGCAGGCGGCGGTCAATCTGTTCCTGCCATTGAAGCCCTATTTCAGTCCGGGCGGGGCGCGTGTCCGGCTCGGCTATACCGGGGCAATCTTCGACGACCATGCCGCCGAACTGGAAGGCTTTGCCCGCCCCCTGTGGGGGCTGGTGCCGCTGGCTGCCGGGGGCGGCGATTTCGCCGATTGGGGCCTGTACCGGCGTGGACTATCCAACGGGAGCGACCCCGATCACCCGGAATACTGGGGCACCCCCGGCGACATCGATCAGCGCCTGGTCGAGATGGCCGCCATCGGGCTGGCCCTCGCGCTGGTGCCCGAACAGGTCTGGGAGCCGCTGGATTCGCGGGCAAAAGACAACCTCGCTCACTGGCTGGGAACGATCAACCGGGAGGGGATCGTCGATAGCAACTGGTTGTTCTTCCGGGTGCTGGTCAACCTGGGGCTGGCGACTGTCGGCGCGGAATGGGATCGAGAAGCGATGCAGGCCGCGCTCGAACGGATCGAAGCGTTCTATCTGGCCGATGGCTGGTACGCGGACGGCGACACCGCGCAGCGCGATTACTATATTCCCTTTGCGATGCACTACTACGGCCTGATCTACGCGCAGCTTGCCGGATCGGACGATCCCGACCGGGCGCAGCGGTTCCGGGATCGAGCGGGCGAGTTCGCCCAGGATTTCATCCACTGGTTTGCCGCCGACGGATCAGCGCTGCCCTTCGGGCGCAGCCTGATCTATCGATTCGCGCAGGGAGCCTTCTGGGGATCACTGGCCTTTGCCGGTGTCGAGGCACTACCCTGGGGGGTGATCAAGGGGCTGGCGCTGCGTCACCTGCGCTGGTGGTGCCGCCAGCCGATCTTTTCCGCCGACGGCACATTAACTATCGGCTACGCCTACCCGAATCTGAACATGGCCGAGCAGTACAATTCGCCGGGATCGCCGTACTGGGCGATGAAGTTTTTTCTGCCACTGGCACTGCCCGATTCACACCCCTTCTGGCAGGCGGAGGAGATGCCCCTGCCTGAACTGTCTCGCATACACCATCAGCCGCACGCTTATATGATCGTCTGCCGGGACCGCAAGAGCCGCCACGTCAGCGCGTTGACGGGCGGCCAGTCCGAACCCTGGATTCGGCACGCAGGCGAGAAGTATGCCAAGTTCTCCTACTCGACCGCGTTTGGCTTCAGCGTGCCGGGAGGCCGTCGCGGGCTGACTCAGGCAGCGGCAGACAGTATGCTGGCCGTGAGCGACGACGGCGAAACCTACCGCGTGCGCGAGCGAACGGTCGAGGCGGGGTACGATGATCGGGGGGCGCTGACGTCACTGTGGCGGCCCATGCCCGGCGTGGAAATCGAGACGTGGCTGATCCCCGCCTTACCCTGGCACATCCGCGTCCACCATCTGCGCACCGACCGCCCCCTGTGGACAGCCGAAGGGGGCTTCGCGCTGGATCGCACAGGCGACAATCCCATCGACCGGGCAGGGATCGACGAGACGGGCGCGGGGATGGCCTTCGCCCGCTTCCCGGCGGGAGGCAGCGGCCTGCGCGATCTGCTGGACCGGCGCGAGGGGCAGGTGCTGCGGGTCGATCCGAATACCAACCTGCTGTTCCCCCGGACGGTGCTGCCCTCGCTGCTTTCCCGGCACGAACCCGGAGCGTACTGGCTGGCCTGCGCGGTGCTGGCCGATCCCGATATCGATGTCTGGGATGAACACTGGGATCAGCCGCCTGATCTGCCGGAGTGGTTGAGACTGTTGATCGACGATCCGAGCACGATTGAGTGAGTTCGATTATGCCCCTATCAAACGATTACCGCCTGCCGAGCTTCCGCACGATCCGCGAGGCGATTCTGGCCGCGCCGCCGCCCCCGCCGGGGTTCCCGCTTGAGGCGCTGCGCGATCCGGTCGAGATCGAATCGCTGCGTAAAGCCGCGCACCTCCGGCAGTTTCTGGTCGACATGCGGGCTGACGCCGACCGGGCCAGATCGACGCCGGTGCCGCCGCTGCCCTTCGGTCTTTTTCACCTGTTCGAAACAACCGGCGACCGGGCCGCCTACGAAGCGCCGTATTTCGACCGCCGCCGCAGGCTGGCCGGGCTGACCCTCGCCGCCGTGATCGACGGAGCAGGAGAGAATCTCCCCACGCTGACCGACCTGATCTGGGACGTCTGCAACGAATACACCTGGTCGCTGCCTGCCCATCTGCCACTGGGGGTGGACGCGGTGAATGCTCACCGCGTGCCGCCTGAGCAGGTAGTCGACCTGTTCGCGGCGCATACTGCCCACGCCCTCGCCGAAGTGCTTGCCCTGCTTGGCGAACGGCTCGATCCCTGGCTGGCGTATCGCATTCGGGGCGAAGTAGAACGGCGGATATTCGAGCCGTTGTTCAACGATCCGCGCCACTTCGAATGGGAATCGCTGCCCATGAACTGGTCTGCCGTTTGCGGCGGCTGCGCCGGGATGTCGGCGCTGATCCTCGTCGACGACCGCGAGCGGCTGGCGGGGATGATCGACCGGGTGATCCGTTCACTCGACTGCTTCCTCGAAGGCTTCGGCAACGACGGCGGCTGCCCGGAAGGAATCGATTACTGGGTATACGGGTTCGGGTTCTACACCTATTTCGCCGAGATGCTGAGATCATTCACGGCAGGCAGGATCGATCTGCTGCGGGGCGAGCGCATCGAGCGGATTGCCACCTTTCCGCAGGTGGTCAGTCTGGGGGATGGGGCCTATGTCAACTACTCGGATGCGGCGGAACACACCACGATCCACCCAGGGATCGGATCGCGGCTTGCCGCCCGCTTCGATCAGCCCATACCGGGCCTGAGACCGCCCGATTTCCACGGCGATCCGATCTACCGCTGGGGAAACGTGACCCGCGATCTGCTGTGGACGGACGCCGCCTCGCTCGATGCGCCGGTGGGCGATGGATCGTTCACCCTCGCCGATCTTGCCTGGGTCGTCGAGCGGCGTGTCATGGACGGGGTGACGGTGGCGTTCTCGGCCAAAGGCGGGCACAACGACGAGCCGCATAATCATAATGACCTGGGGCATTTCATCCTGCATCTTGGCGGCGAGAGTTTGCTGGCCGACCTGGGAGCGGGTGTCTATACCCGCCAATACTTTGGCCCGGAGCGTTACGAGTCGCTGCATACGGGATCACAGGGGCACTCGGTGCCGCTGATCAACGGGCAGGGGCAGCAGGCCGGGCCGGATCGTGCCGCCGACGTGCTGAATTATAATCAACGACCTGATGGAGTCGAATTCAGCCTGGATTTGACCCGCGCCTATGGCGATGTGGGTCTGGAGTCATTTACCCGTTCGTTCGATTGGTCGGTCGATGCCGCCGCGCCGTCTGCCGTACTGCGGCTCAGCGATTCATTTCGGTTCAGCGCATTACCGGCGGCGGTCGAGGAATGCTTCATCAGTCTGCGCCCGCCGCTGATCGGGGAAGGCGTGGTAAGCTGGGCGGGCGGGCGCGGCTCGATTACAATGCGCTTCGATGCGGAACAGTTCGAGGCCAGTGTCGAACCCATCGAGACGGAAGCGCATCATACCGGGACGGTGACGGTGTACCGGCTCCGGCTCCGCGCCCTGAAAGAGACAATAACCCGGAACGCCGACTTTATATTTACCTGCCTTCCAGGAGACGACATATGAATGATGTACTCAATCAAATCGAACAATTCGGCGTGGTGCCGGTAGTGGCAATCGAGAATGCCGACCACGCCCCCGGCTTAGGCCGGGCGCTGATCGATGGCGGGCTGCCCTGCGCAGAGATCACCTTCCGCACGGCTGCCGCCGCCGATGCGATCCAGCGTATCGCTTCCGCCTACCCTGAGATGCTGGTCGGGGCCGGAACCGTGCTGACCGTCGAGCAGGCGCAGAAAGCCGCCGACGCGGGTGCGCGGTTCATCGTCACCCCCGGATTCGATGCCGCTGTCGTCGATTGGTGTATCGGGCATAACATGCCCGTCACCCCCGGCGTGATGACCCCCACCGAGATCAACATGGCGCTGAACAAGGGCCTGAACGTGCTGAAGTTCTTCCCGGCGGAAGCGGCGGGCGGGATAAAGACGCTCAAAGCCATCGGCGGGCCATACGGCGGAGTCCGCTTCATCCCCACCGGGGGGATCAGCCCGGCCAACCTCGCCGATTACTTGGCACTGCCGATGGTCGTTGCCTGCGGCGGGAGCTGGCTGGTCAAGAAGCAGATGATCGCCGCCGGTGAGTTCGGGAAGATCGCCGAGCTGACCGCTGAGGCGGTCGAGATTGTCAAAGCGGCGAGGGTGTAGGTGCCATCAAACATGACCTGGTTTGTAAACAAATCTCAACCCCCTCTGGGCCTACGGCCCATCTCCCCCAGGATTGGGGGCGATCAGGGTCGGCTTTGTTTGATGTGGACTGTTTGCCAAATCGGTGCAAGCGTCAGGTTTAGCGCTTAACTTTATATGAGGAGTTCCACCTATGACCAACAAACGTGTCGTCACGATGGGCGAGATCATGCTCCGGCTGAAATCGCCCGGCTTTGAGCGCTTCTTCCAGTCGCCGTCCCTCGAAGCGACCTTCGGCGGCGGCGAGGGCAACGTCGCGCTGTCGCTGGCGAATTTCGGCCTCGACGTCGCCTTCGTCACCGCCCTGCCAACAACCCCCATCGCCGATGCCTGCATCCGGTTTTTGCGCGGCTACGGCATTGATACATCGCTGATCCAGCGACAGGGTGAGCGGATGGGAATCTACTTCCTCGAAACGGGCGCGAATCAGCGTCCGTCGAATGTCGTCTACGACCGTGCCCATTCGTCCATTTCGGAAGCGGTCCCTGCTGATTTCGACTGGGACCGGATTTTCGATGGCGTGGGCTGGTTCCACATCACCGGGATCACCCCGGCGTTGAGCCAGCCCGCTGCCGATCTCTCGCTGCATGCCGTGAAAGTGGCGAAGGAGAAGGGTCTTACCGTCTCCTGCGACTACAACTACCGCAAGAAGCTCTGGAAGTACGGCAAATCGGCCCCCGAAGTGATGGGCGAACTGGTCAAATTCGTCGACGTGGGGATCGCCAACGAGGAAGACTGCCAGCGGTCGCTGGGCGTTTCTCTTGCCGAAAGCGATTGGCAATCCAACGTTGGGCGCGGGGAACTGGACACGCAGCGCTACCGGGCGCTGGCCGAGAAGATGTTCAAGACCTTCCCGAACCTGCGCTACCAGGCGATCACGCTGCGCGAGAGCTTCAGCGCCAGCCACAACGGGTGGTCGGCCTGCCTGTACAACGGCACCGATTTCCACGTCAGCCGCCGCTACGAGATCACCGACATCGTCGACCGGGTAGGGGGCGGCGACTCGTTTGCCGCCGGGTTGATCTACGGACTGCACAGCGGCATGGC
>JAFGOY010000048.1 GCA_016926255.1 Anaerolineae bacterium
AGCCAGCATATCAGAACGGCACGCTCGCGCAAAACCTGCTTTGTCGTGCGCAGGTTCAAGGACATCTATACTGCATGCTAACACAGGTAAATCGACGGCGAAATCGCCACGCGTTGGCCTCATACACGATCCTCCCCAAGGTGAAATCCGCACTGACCGGTGCTGCCGGATGCTGTAGACTGAAGCGGTGCTCAAATCCGTACACGTCAGCGATGGCGTTGCAGCGGAGGAGCACGATGATGGTTTTATATCGTTCCTTTTTTATGCCGGTTTCCCTATTCTGATCACCCCACTAAAGAATGCTGCATCGGGTTGGTATTGCGCAGCAATCCGTACATACTGGTCGGCTATCCTGTCATTTATATCGACTGGCTATCCGAACACTTCGGGTGAACAGCCGGTCTCCGAGAGGGCATGACAGCCAACAGTCCCGATCGTTTGTCGTGCCGAACAAATCGTTTGCTCGGATTGACGACCATATCGAGCGCTACGCTTGACGAACATATCGTTCGGTTATATAATATCGGGCGAACCAGGTGTAATGTAATGAAGCGTATGGTATGAGGAGTAGTGGTATGTACACGATTAACGTGGTTGTGCGTGGTATCGTCCCCCTTCTCCAGCGGCGCTTCGCTCCGGAGACACTGGACACCATGCTCCGGGGCAGCGCTACCAAGTCCATCCGTGTGGATTACAGCTCAGAGTGGATGACCGGCATGTATATCGATGATGATGGCTTCCTCTATGAGCCAGCCACTCATCTCGAGGGAGCACTGGTGAAGGCGGCGGCGTCCTACCGGATCAAAGGCCAGGGCTACAAAACCTACCGCGACGTATTCCGGGCGCAGTGCCAGATCGCCCCCGATCAAATCCCCGTCCTGTTCGACGGAAACCCAATCCCCAGGCCCGGCCCGGAGCTGTTCGACCAGCCGACCGTTGCGCTGTCGGTCGATATACAGCGCGTGGTTGTCAGCAAGGCAGCGGTGCCGCGTGCCCGCCTGAAGGTCCACGAGGGGTGGGAGCTTGCATTCACGGTCATCGTGCAGGATGACGCGCTCCCGGCAGCGATTGTCCGCACCATCCTGGAAGATGCTGGCAGGAGCAGCGGCCTCGGCGATTTCCGGCCCCGCTACGGGCGGTTCGAGGTGGTCCGCTTTGAAGTCGGCGATAAGGATGTTCTTGAGGCTGCCTGATGCAGCTTACTGTTCTGGTGAGCTTAGGTGTGGTGCGCTATGCTGCGGCCTGCAGTGGTGCGATATGGTGAGGCATAGTTTCGCAGTGATGAGATGTATCTGGAAGGGATTTACCGGTAACGATTGGGCAGGGTTGGGTGTGGTATGGAACCGGGGGCCTGCCCACTGAATGGGGAGAGAGAAGCCATGCGCTCATCATATCTGTCGGTCAAAGGCGAGTTCTGGAAGAAAGTACGAATGCGGGTTCTGGTGCGCGATGACTTCACCTGCCAGGTCCACCGGCTGGGACTGTGCAATGAACCCTGCGGGGAAAACCGGCTGCGGGATTTACAGGTGCATCATATCAGGCCGCGCATTACGGGTGGAACCCACGATCCGGACAACCTGATCACGCTGTGCCGGGAACATCACATGCAGCTTCACCCCTGGATGCGCCGCGAGCTTCCGATGAAGCAGCAGAAAATCGGTGGCTACCCGGTGAAAGAGCTGTAGAACCGCTCAGTCTTCCCGCTGGCGGTTGAGCTTGCGCTTCGCATCGGCCATTGCCCGCAGGTAGATGAGCAGCTCCTCCTGGTCTTCCTCTGGCAGCCCATCCAGGTCGGCGGCGACCTGCCGCCCGATCCGCAGCTCCGCCGATTCTTCTTCCGGCAGCCGCCCGGCCATGCGGTACAGGTCGGTGAGGTCATGACGGCAGTAAGCGGCAAGCTTTTCGAGCGTGTCCGCGCTCGCCGCTCCGGTCTGCAGCACGCGGTTGATGGTCGCGTTGGAAACGCCAATCGCCAGCGATAGCTGCCGCTGGCTGATATTGTGTTCATCCAGGTAGGCGGAGACAAACTGCGTTAGTTCATTCATGGGTGCATCCCTTCCGTTTTTATGGCCTGGCACACCTTGGCTTATGCAGTATGGATGATGGAGTCTAATCGGATCGGGTGTGGTTGACAAACAAACTGTTTCTGATCAGTCAGAAACAGTTTGCGGCAGAGTAATCAACTGGAACTTACTGGTATCAACTATAGAAAGGGGTGTGAAATGGAAATCCGCTATATCTGGCAGTTGCAGAAAATTCTGGAGGATCGTATCGCCGAAGCCGGTCTGCCGATTCTGGGGGCAGCAGAGACCGAGTATGGCTATGGCTGGGAGCCGACCATTTCATTCTGGGTTGGCGAACGGCGAGTGCATTTCTACGCAAACCCTGAAGGAGGCATTGCCGTGGAAGTCGCCAATATGTCTCCTGGCTTCAAAACCGGTCGCGGAGTACTTGCAGTGACCGAGATCGACGAGGCCTGGGAAATTCTAAAACTGTTTCTGATTGATGGAGCTTCCCCGGAGGAGCTGCCCGACCATGACTGGGAATTCGACCGGCGGATGTACGATGAATGCATCCCCCATCCCCCGGCGGATCCTAGTATGGGGAACATTGCCAGCTTCGTCGGCGCGATGAAGGCTGCCGGCGCCAAAGAGTGGAAGCCGTCTGAGGAGATGCTGAAACGCGCCTCACATAAAAAAACAAGTGAATCGGACGAGGAGTCAGACTGACCTGTATGGAGACCTGATGCTATCAGATTGCTGTATGGAAAGCCTGGCTGCCGAGACTAAAGAACTTTGTGAACAAGGTTAGATTTGCAGTTCAGATAATGACCCAACCGGACTGCGATATCCCTTTTCAATCATAGTTGCCAACAGTTCATCTGCCGTATCTATATCCAGCACCTTCTGATCAATCAGATTGACCAGTGCGCCAATCGTACCAGAAACCTGAACGTTCAGACTTCTGGCCGACTGCCTTGCATCCTGATCATCTGTCAGGACTATCCAGCCACGAGATACAGCGACCGCAATACACTGAGATTCTCCCAAACCAAGTCTTTTATTCAGTGATTGCGAGTGAGACACCTCATCGTCACTGAGTTCAACTATATTTAACCGGGTCCAGTCAGATACGGGTAATCTTCCTGCTTCCTCGCCGTTTGTGATTTCTTGAAACACGGCCCCGGGAATCGATATGTCTGGAAAGGCTTGCTGGAGCAAGTCAAGCCGTTGAATATGAGCAAAGTTACTCAAGATCGTTGAATCCGCCAGCACTCCGGACATCTAACTGTCCTGGGAATGGCGCGCTACATTGATCTCATCCATCGCTTCTACCATCGTCTCAGGCCCGAGGCGGAGAGGAAGACCGAGCCGATCAAGGCGATCCATCAATTCAAAACGTGACATTTCCAGCATCTCTGCCGCTTTGCCGAGGTTGATTGAACCACTCAGGTAAGACTGGATCGTCTCTGAGAGATTCTGCCACTTGCTGGTAGAGGAGGGATTGGAGGCTTCGGCAGCCGCCATGAGAATATAGTAGTCTACTGCATCGAGCAGCACTATCTGCTCTTCGCCATAGCTTTCGACTGTAATAGTCTGGCCTTGCTGAACCTCGTCGATGATTTGCCTGGTACGGCGTGCCAGATCGGTTCTGGATACTGTAACCATATTGCCTGCTTTTGACTCTGTTCTGTTTTCAGTATACGCACTTTATGTATTTTGCGCAATTTTGATATCGCTCTAATGTATGCCAGAGGACTGTTGTCCGCCTGAAACTTGCTAGCCCGGAACCAGGTGCTTGATTGCCAATATCAATAGAGACTTTGAATAGAATGGTTATGAATACAGATTGATTACCGGCAAACTGTTTCTGACTGATCAGAAACAGTTTGCATCTCAATACCAGGATTCAGTCAACCTCTCCTTCGACAACTATGGCCATGACCCGTTCAACAATCAGCCTGACACCCTACCTTTTTGCCCAGAATAATAAGTGATAAGGCCGCAAGATGCTGGTTAATGGTAGCTTTATATTCTAGCAAAGCCACCATACCACGTGTTTTCCCTTGACCAGTTATTGCCATAAGGACACTCCCAGGGGCAACAATTGGCAAGTGACACTCTTGTAGTGCAAGCTCGGTTACAAACTCGGTAGGTTCGCCGACTATGTCCACATTAACCACTGTGCTGGTTAACCACGGGAATATGCCATCTTCCCAATAGCCTAGGTTGCTCTTGAGAGGTGTCAAACCATTTCCAATTCGAGCCAAGTATTTTATCTTGACAATGCCTCAATGACTCGGAATCTCCCCCAGCCACTCGATCCCCGACTCTTTCATCGGGGCGTCGGGGTCAAGCCCCCTGGTGACCGCGTGGCTGATCAGCGCGGCGCGTTTCTCCTCCAGCAGGGTGACCAACCGGCGTTTGGCGTCGATCAGCGCGTCGATGCGGGCCGTCTCGCGGTCGAGGAAGTCGGCGATGGCGCGTTGTTCGTCGGGGGGAGGAAGATTCCAACAGAGGTTCGCAACATTATCCGTTGATACAGCATCATAGGTGCTTCCGGTGGATTCTATGTCTAATTCCGTCTTTACAACTGGTAATAGATACCAAGCATAATCACGAACAAGTGAACGTTGTTTAACTTGGATGGCACACAAACCGCGACCTATTCCATAAATTTGATCTGCAATATTAATAGCTCCAACAGGGGCCCGTACCGATAAAAGAATATCGCCCACACCTGCATATTTATTCGCAGTTGGACAGTAATGCTTTGGTATCGGGAATTTGTAACTAAATTCAGCATTACCCTGCAAGAATGGCATTCCCTCACCATCTTGGTTGTAATCGTCCGAACTTGGGGATTGTCCCATTTCCAAATGGGCAACAAATTTTAATCGAGTCATCTCCCAATGACTCGGAATCTCGCCGAGCCACTCCACATCGGAGGGGCGGTAGTCGGGGTATGCGGGGTAGCGGGTGGGGGCCATATAGTTGCTCTCTGTCCTGCTCATATTTCCAGCAGATCAATATAGGGCCGCAAGGCGGCTTCTAACCGGATCATGACATCGATCATGGCATCATGGGTTTCTTCCCAATTGTCTTCACGATAGCCACCGTCGACATAGTACGCTATCCGACTGGCTCTGTTTGAATCCATTCGCTGCCAGTCAAGCCCGGCACCAAAAGCGTTCTCTATAGCCTCTTTATGAATATATAGCTGGTCGAATATCGACTTGTTTTCCGCTTGATCCTTCCGGTTAATCCACAATTCACTTCGCGATTTCTGCTTAGTGGTTACGTAGTTGAAACCAACCCCGCTTATGCCCGCCCCGGTTGATATCCACGAGCCATTAGCGGGTGATATATTGGCAGGCAAATCCGTTCGAGTACTTGAACGCTCTAGCAATTCGCCCCAGAACTGGTATCGCAGATATTGCCGTTCAGACAACCCTCGTTTGGTTTCACCTACTTCACGGGCTTCTTCACTTGGGCCAACTATTTCGGTCAACAATGGGGCCGGTGCGGAATCGCCTATACATACTGCTTCGACCATTACCAGATAGAACGATCCAGATGAGGCTTCGTTCAGCCATTGCACAGCAGCTACATGCTCCGGGCGAGGCTCCGCGACAATCCAGATAGCGGTGCTTGCATCGAATGCAACCAGATACGTCAGAAGTTTTCCCAGATGATCATGATCACTGCGCTCAAGCTGGTTTTCGATGATGACAGGATTACCTAGAGCATCTTCGGCAAGCAAATCCAGGCTGAACGAACCTGCCGCTTGTTCACGTTCAGCCCCACCGAGACTCAGTCCTAAAACCTCATTCAATACGTCAAGGTTCTCTTGCAGCCAGGGGGTGAAATCGTAGGCTTCGTTAGGCCATACCTCACGCAGTGATACCCGTTGCAGCTTTCCAACATTCATTCTGTCACCTCACGTAATATGCTCATGATCTCTTCTTCAAGCACCTTGATATCCGCCTCGATCTCCTCAAGCGGGCGCGGCGGCTCGTACACATAGAAGTACCGATTAAAGTTGATCTCGTAGCCTACCCGCCCGATGCCGCCGTCTTTGTCGTCTGTGTAGCGCTCGTCGATCCAGGCATCGGGGACATGGGGCAGCACTTCGCGGGCAAAGTACTCATCGATGTCTTCGCCCAGCGGCACATTTTCATAATCGCGCAGGTCGGAGTCGGGTTCCGGCTGGCCTTTGCCGTCGACGACAATCGGGGCCGAGTCGTCACGTTCGGAAAGCGCGGAGAAGATCGCCCGGTACAGCGGGGCGCTCAGGCTCAACCCGGCCCGGTCGGCGGCATCGCCGAGGGCGGCATCGAACAGGGCGGCGTCGGTATAAAGATCATCACTCATGTCACGCAGCAGGGCGATGATCGCCTCCTGCTGGCCTTTGTCGAGCGAGGCAAAGACCCGATCCTCCCACAGCCGGGCGATCCGCTCCTCGTCGGCGCGGAAGCTGAGCCGGAGCGGGCGCTCGACCTTGATCTTGCGATAGCCAAAGTGGGTGGTCGGGAAGATTTTCGAATACTCGTTTTCCTCGAAAGCCAGGTAGAGATCGTGTATGCGCTGAATGTCGTCCGGCGAGATTTCGCGGCGCTTGTCGCCCAGGCTCTTGCGCATCGGCACCCAGAAGGCGGTCGCGTCGATGAGCTGCACCAGCCCCCGGCGATGATTATCTTTGCGGTTGGTCAGTATCCACACGTAGGTGGCGATGCCGGTATTGTAGAAAAGCTGCTCCGGCAGGGCGATGATCGCCTCCAGCCAGTCGTTTTCTAGTATCCAGCGCCGGATTTCGCTCTCGCTGCTCCCGGCGTCACCGGTGAACAGCGGCGATCCATTCATCACGATGGCGACACGGCTGCCCCCCTCGCTGTCGGGTTTCATTCGGTTCAGCATGTGCTGCAGGAACAACAACTGCCCATCGCTGATGCGAGGCGTCCCGGCCCCAAATCGACCGGCGTGGCCGCGCTTCGCCTCGCTCTCCACCGCCTTGCGATCCATCTTCCAGTCTTTGCCATAGGGTGGATTGGCCAGCAGGTAATCGAACTGGCGGTCGGCGTGCTGGTCGTCGGAGAGCGTCGAGCCGTAGAGGATATTCTCGGCGTCGCGGCCATCGGCGGACTTCATGTAGAGGTCGGATTTGCACATGGCGAAGGTCTCCGGGTTGACCTCCTGCCCGAAGAGGTGGACTTCAGCCTCGGTGTTGATCGCCATGATGCGCTGCTTGGCAGCGGTCAGCATGCCGCCGCTCCCGCAGCAGGGATCGCAGACCATCCGAACGATATGGTTCTGGGCCAGCATATCTTCATCCTGGGCCAGCAGCAGGTCGACCATCAACTGGATCACCTCACGCGGGGTGAAGTGCTCGCCGGGATTCTCGTTCAGCGCCTCGTTGAAGCGCCGGATGAGGTCTTCGAAGATGTAGCCCATCGTGTGGTTATCGACGACATCGGGGTGCAGATCGACCGACGCGAACTTCTCCATGACGAGGTACAGCAGCCCGGCCTGGTCAAGCTTGTCGATGGTGTTGTGGAAGTCGAACTTTTCGAGCACCTCGCGCATATTCGGGCTGAAGGAGTTGATGTACTGCTTCAGGTTTGGGGCAAGGTTCGCCGAGTCGTCGAGCAGGCGCTCGAAGTCGTAGCGGGAGGTATTGTAGAAGGCATAGCCCGACGCCTTCCGCAACTGCGGATCGAGGTTGTCGAGCTTGCCCTTCAGCCGGGCATGCCTCTCGAAAACTTCCTGTCATGTCGGGGCCAGGACGGAGTCGATACGGCGCAGCACCGTAAACGGCAGGATCACGTCCTGGTACTTGCCGCGCTTGAAGACGTCGCGGATCAGGTCGGCGACCGACCAGATGAAGTTGGCGATCTCGCTGAAGTTGTTCATATCTGCTCCCCGTGTGGTGAGATGGTGGATTAAGTGATCTTGTACCACCAAGTGTAAGAAGCGACAAGTCAGGAATCGTTGTGTGGACAACCTCTCCAAGGATGGTTTGCCTACATCGATAGTCTGGGAGGCGATGATTATCTCCGCAGCTTTAATCCGCAACAGTCAATCGGGGAATAAAGTTGTTCAGTATGGTTTGGAGTGCTCAAAAGATGTGCTATACTGTAACATAAATCGCAATAGCATGATAACCAATTAATATAATATCCACATTGAAGATCGTGTTTATTGCAGAAATGTTATTGGCTGGAAGTATGTGTCACACCTCCCCCTCCGTTTGTTCATCAGAACAACCATAGTGGCACAGGGAGCAAAAGAACATGTCAGACAAAAATTCGGCGGCTAACGATGGCAAATCATCTCGATTTAACCACATTTCGACTTATCAGGTTGCCAGAAAAGGCCAAGGATACCGATCCCTGATCTTGCTGGTCAGTGTTATGTTGATCGTCGGGCTTGTACTGCTTATGACATTCTCGCAGCCCAAACCCGAAGCCATAAGTTCACCAATCCCGGCCACCGAAATGGCCTCTATCGAGTCGACTGAAGCCGGGGCAGTGTCTCTGCTGCCGACCCAGCAGCCAACCCCGATTGTGTCTGATGCGGTCTCTCTTGATCCGGTATTGCAGAATGCGCCTCTCCCGGAAGACGAAGCAACACCAACTCCAGGGCCAACTCCGACCCCGATTCCGACCTACGAACCCATTGTCGAGCCTGAGGCAAACCCGCCAGTCCTCGATCCCGTCCCGGCACAGGTGGTGATCAAATTGCAGCCGGGAACATCGCCGGAAGACCTGCAGACTTTTCTTGATGAAATTGGTGCCACCGTCGTCGAGGAGATCGAGCAGTTGGACACGATTGTCATTGAGGTGCCCGAAGAAGTTGCCGCCGAACCGCTGCCCGAATCGCCGGTAGTCGAGGGAAGCGAACCAGATTACTTTGTCGTCGCATTGGGCGATGGCGTCCCCAGTGATCCGCTATATCCGGAGCAGTGGGGATTGGAAGTGATCGGTGCGACCGATGCCTGGGCCGAACTACCTGATGATGCCCCGGAGGTAATCGTTGCGGTGATCGACAGCGGCATCTGTGCCGATCACCCCGACCTAGAAGGCCGGATCGAGGACGGCTGGGACTTCGTCGAGGATGATGCCGTGCCGCAGGACGAGGCGGGGCATGGCTGCGCCGTATCCGGTGTCATTGCGGCCAATATCGATAACGAGATCGGGATAGCGGGCGTGGCCCCGAATGCGCAGATCATGCCGCTGCGGGTGCTGGATGCCAGCGGAGTCGGAACGTATTCGGACGTGGCGGCAGCGATTGTCTACGCGGTCGACAACGGAGCAGAGGTAATCAATCTGAGTCTGGGTGGGCCGAACTCGTCGAATACGCTGGCCGAAGCGATCAATTATGCGGTCGAGCAGGACGTGCTGGTTGTGGCCGCTGCGGGGAACACCGGCAGTGAGACGATCCTGTACCCGGCGGCGTATGAACCGGTGATCGCGGTCGGGTCGGTCGATCCGAACCTCGCGGCCAGCAGCTTCAGTGCGACCGGGGATGGGATCGATGTGCTGGCCCCTGGTCGGGACATCATGACCACGACCGCCGATGGCGACTATGGGCTGCTGAGTGGGACATCGCTGGCCGCACCGTATGTGGCCGGAATTGCTACACTAAATTTCATTGATGTCAAACCACTATTGTTAAATGGCAGTATTGTACACTATGGCGATTCATCCTCTGATTTCACTCCACCACCAGATATTGAGGATGACCCGCCAGAAGAACCTGATATTCCACCAGATTCTTTCGAAGGCTATCAGGTTTTTGATTACATGGGATTTGGTGTTGATATACCGTCTGGATGGTATGTAAACGTATACAGAAACATGGGGTTTGGTTTTTCATTTTACACTCCCGATATTTCTATGGAAGGACCCGATGAAGTTATTAGCGGTGCGTATATTGCAGTAACTATCTTAGATAGGTCGTTACCAATTCCACAGGTTGCCTATGTGGAAAATGAAAGTCTGATTATCGATGGTCAATCGGCCGAACGTTACGATTATGTCAATTCACTAAAAACAGTTAACACGACGGTTGATGTATATAAAGAACAAGAAATTTACCGCTTTACTCTACAATATCCCGATGGAGAACAATCCATAAATGAACCCATATTGACCGCATTTCTTGATTCATTGCAATTTGTAGAACGTAGCGGGGAACAACCCGAGTTAGATGTAAGTCCTTATATTCAAAACCTTTCCTTCAGTTCATTGAGCTTTCCATTCGACTCTAATCAAGGAGAGTGGCGAATACTGAGTGGATATCACAATCAAGACTATCACGAAGGCTATGCACTTTACGCCTTTGATTTCGGTCGTGCTGATGGTGTCACAAGTAATATTCCTATCATTGCTCCAACGGATGGGTTACTCGAACATCCTCAATCAGGGTATGATGACCCGGGAACTCATCATTGTATTGATGTATCTATTGATTCCGTAGGCGATTCCGAAAATCTTTGGATGGAGATTTGCCATCTCGATTTCGAGGATTATCAACAGGAGGGCAGTATCATCACCAAAGGTGAGATATTGGGAATCTTGGCTACAGACAATTGTGCTGGGTCATGTACGACGCCTCATGTTCACCTTGCTGTATTTATCGGTGTTGAAAATAATCCTTGGCTTTCACCAAACACAAGAGTTCCAATCCCGTTTGTTTCAGAATATAATCTCGCATTTCAAGGTATATCATTTCCTCCCAATGGTAGTGTCAATCAGTATGCATATACATATGGTTTGTATGGGGATCAAGGAGGTATGTGTGTTGCGTCTTTAGATGCAATAAGTAGTCAAGATTATTGTGGAAGCACTGATCCAACCCCTGATGATGATCTAATAAAGCCTTATGGCAGTTTTACAAATCCTTCAAACGGGGCAACTATTTCGGACCGTACTGTGACTATCTCGGTTGAGGCGGGCGATAACGCGGGTGGTAGTGGAGTAAAAATCGTTCGCTTTAGTGCCAAATGGGATGGGCAGTGGTATGGAATTGGATCGGATAGTAGCTATCCATATTCCATCACATGGGACATGTGTAACTCGAATGTATCGGATGGAGATATTGAACTAGGAATGGAGGTGGAAGATAACGCTGGGAATGTATTCATTTGGAGTCAAGATGGCGGAGCTAATCCTCATATCACAAAGAATTATGTCTGTACTGGTAGTGGCGATCCAGAACCCGGAGGTTCTTGGAATACGTCCGCCTGGATGAACAGATACCTGGCTGGTTATTCAAACTGGGAGGGTACTTTTACATGGGACAATGGTAACTACCCATATATCAATCTGGATTGGGGATCGGGAGCACCATTTGACGGTTGGGGTAGTGATGAATTCTCATTCCGATTTGAGCGGGATGTATACTTCCCTGGTGGTGACTATCATTTTGAAGCGCATAGCGACGATGGGGTGCGGGTATATGTTGATAACAATATCGTACTGGACAACTGGTGGGACGGAGAGAATCGACCAGCGCTTACGCGAAACCTGTCTCAAGGCTATCATCAAGTAAAGGTTGAATACTATGAGAATCAGGGAGACGCATACCTTAGTGTCTGGTGGTACGGTCCAGGTTATCCTCGCCCAGATAGCGACCCTCCGGATGGTCGTATTACGTCTCCCGAACACCTTTCCGCTACAAACTCATCACCGTTGAATATCACCGTTGATGCCTGGGATGATGCCAGCGGCGTCAATCGTGTGGAGTTCTTTGCTCACTATTGTCTGTCAACATGTGAATGGCACTCTATCGGAACGGACTATTCTGCTCCATATAGCTTCTCGTGGAATTGGTCTGCTCTGCAGGATGATCGTGTCTATCTAACCACGCATATTTACGACAACACAGGCAAGGTACGCATGGATCCAGGAGGCTATGTCGAAGTCTATTTGGATCGCGGTAAACCAACTGTCAATATCGATAGTCCAACAGAGAATGAAATTGTGGAGACTACTTCGATACCAATCGAAGTGACGGCCAATGACAGTCTTAGTGGGGTTTCAGGTGTTCGGTTCTTTGCTGGATATGTAGAAGCGACAGGGGCAAGTGCTCAGGAGGAAGTTGATCCACCACCACCGGCTGTGCCTTCAGCACAGGGGGAAGAATCGCCAGAGGTGACCTCCCAGGATTACTGGCATGAGATCGGTTGGGACGATGATGGTTCGAATGGTTGGAGTATTATCTGGGACGCCAGTTCTCTTCCCGATCAAACAGAGATTGGATTCTTTGTTTATGCTTACGATAAAGCTGGCAACTATGAAGGAGACGTGGTTGGTGGGATTATCGTGGGGGGGGTGTTTACCTCTTGCGCAGATGTTAATGAAATCCCGACGGCAGAGTGTGAGGCGCTGGTTGCGCTCTACAACGACACCGATGGCGATAACTGGAAGGACAACACCAATTGGCTACAGACAACTACTCCATGTAGCTGGTATGGGGTGACATGTGATGCTGGGCATGTGACAGCTATAGCCCTTTACTATAATCAGCTTTCTGGACCCATTCCACCAGAGTTAGAAGACCTGTCTAACCTGGAATCGCTGAAGCTGGATCGTAACCAGTTAACAGGCCCAATCCCACCCGAGCTGGGCAACCTAGCTAATCTCAGTTTATTGCATCTATATGCCAATCAACTGACCGGATCAATTCCGCCGGAACTGGGTAATCTGTCAAATCTCGTCCAGCTCAATCTGGAGAGGAGTGGGTTGACGGGTGAGATTCCGTCCGAACTGAGTAATTTGACCAACCTTGAACGCCTGATATTGTGGCAAAACGAATTGACAGGCCCAATTCCAATCGAATTAGCTGGCCTTACCAACCTTACAACTTTAGACCTGGGTGACAACAAATTGAATGGGCCGATTCCATCGGAATTGGGCAACCTCACCAACCTTGAGTGGCTTCACCTTGGTTACAATCAGCTAAATGGACCGATTCCGCCGGAATTGGGTAGTCTACCCAATCTAGAGGGGTTGGCTCTGTCTGGTAACAAGTTGAGTGGTGACATTCCGGCTGAGTTGTTAAATCTTACACAACTCTGGTTTGGCAAATTCAGCTACAATATGTTAACTACTTGGAATCCGGGCTTGCCGATTTGGTTGAACGAGGTTGATCCAGAATGGATCGAAACGCAAACTGTGCCGCCCGAAAACGTTCACGTAGAGGCTGTTGGTGCGCATAGCATCGAACTATCCTGGATGCCAATTCTCTACACCGATCATGGAGGCGAGTACGAAATCGGTGTTGCGGCAACCAGCGGCGGACCCTATAGCGTTGTCGGTCACACCTCAGATAAAACTGCGTCAACCTATACTATCAGTGGGTTGGCCCCTATCACTGACTACTTCATTGCAGTACGTACCTATACCCCGGCTCATGTCTGGCAGCAGAATGATCTTACCAGCAGTTGGAGCGATGAGGTCAGCGTCACAACTGGTGTGCCTGCTCCAACCGATCTTCAGGTTGACGATGTAGCCAGTACCAGCATCGATCTCTCCTGGACGCCGGTAACATATACAGAAGGAGCCGGATACTATCAGATCAGCTATGGTATTCCGGTCACAGCGGGGGCGGAAATCACCGAGTATACGATCCACGGGCAGACCGCTGATTCGAATGCGTCAAGCTACAAGGTCGATGGATTGACACCGGGCACACTCTACGCACTTGTTGTGCGGACGTTCATGCCTGACTACGGCTCACCACCAACGGATATCTGGAGTGCGTGGAGTGATGAAGTAAGAGCGACGACAAACGGAGCTGCTGAGCCACTGACGGAAGGTTACTACGAGCAGGACGATCCGAATATCAGCTACAGCGGCACCTGGCACGAACAGACCAACAGCAAATACAGCGGTGGCTCGACGTTCTTTTCAGGCGATCCGAATGCCGGGGTATCGTTCAGTATTGAAGGCAATACACTGACGCTGATCCGCACAACGGGGCCGACCTACGGCACGCAGGAAGTGTGTATTGACACAGCCTGCCATACCCTCGACAACTCCAGCACGAGCTGGCTCTGGCGGCAGGCGGCGACCTTCGGCGACCTGGGGAACGGCGTGCATGAGGTGACGATCAGCCATATCGCAGGCACCAGCGACCTCGATGCCCTTCAGGTGGACAACACAAGCGTGCTGGGCGAAGGGCTGCACGAGGAGACGAGCAGCGACCTGGTCTTCACCGGGAACTGGGCCGAGCAGAGCCACGCGCAGTACAGCGGCGGCACACAGCTCGTGACCTGGGATGATGCGGCGGGGGTGTGGTTCCGCTTCGAAGGCGACACGCTGTCGCTGCTGCGCACGACCGGACCGAGCTACGGCCTGCTGGAAGTATGCATCGACGGGGCCTGCCAGAACGTCGACGACAGCAGTGCGGAGTGGCTGAAACGGCAGCCGGTGACCTTCTTCGACCTGGGCAGCGGGGTGCACGAGGTGCGCCTGCGCAGTGTATCGGGCTCGCACAGCCTCGATGCGCTGATGGTGGACAACACGGGTGTGCTGGGCGAAGGGCTGCACGAACAGACCAGCGGCGACCTGGTGTTCTTCGGAAGCTGGGTGGAGCAGAGCCACGCGCAGTACAGCGGCGGGACGCAGTTGATCACCTGGGA
>JAFGOY010000049.1 GCA_016926255.1 Anaerolineae bacterium
ACGGGAGCGACGGGATTCGAACCCGCGATCTCTGGCTTGACAGGCCAGCATGTTAACCGCTACACTACGCCCCCCTATGCGAGAGGGAATTTACCACACCAGTGGGCTTCCGTCAAGATTTCCTGGAACCGAAAAACTCTATCCGCCATTCCATGCCGAAAAGCTGAATAGCTCATCTCACGGGCCGATACCCTCAGTCGATAAAGCTCACAAACTGTACACGAAGATTCGTCAGGCGCTCGCCGAGGGCCTGGGCCAACTGCTTCATCAGGTTATAGCCCAGATTCTTGTCGGCTTCCATCATTTCCGACAGCGCCACAGCGTCGATCTTCACCAGCGTCACATCCGAAGCCGCCATCGCACTTAACGTATAGGCGCAGGGTTCAACTAGAGACGACCACCCAATGACGGAACCTTCTCCCAGCTTTGTGATATCGATAAGTTTTTCACCCGCCTCGTCAAGTATAAACCTCAGGTCAACCTGGCCGGATTGGATGATATAGAGGGCATCCGCATCGTCACTCTCGCGGAAAATCCAACAGCCTTCTTCACATTGAACTTCTTCACTGATCATTGCGATATCTTTGAACGCCGCTGGCTCAAGTCCCGCAAATAATGCAAAACGTCGCAGTGTCTCAGGTGAGATCATTATAGCCTCCAACAATCTGCTGGTGATAAAGTAAACGGGTCAATAACCGGATCATACCCCAATAAATCGAGCACCATATTGACCGCCTCCGGCAGTGCGGCACTGACCGGCGGTGTTGGCTCTTTGCCAAAATCGAGAACCTTGCGTGCCCGGATACCGACTATCTGGATATTCTCGTCGACTGGCAAAGCCACCCCAATCTCCCGTCCAACGCAAAGGGCCAAGGGAAGGTCTGCATCGTGGGCGCTGGCCGAATTCATCGTATCGGGCAGGTCACCTGCATTGAACCGGACAACCTGCCCGCTCTCGCCGTTGGGTGCCCACAGCGCGTCGATGATGATCACCCGCTCATAGCCAATCATCGTCTCCATCAATTCGAGGCCACCAACAGCCAGTTCGACAATGTCGACTTCTGCATTTTTGGGCAACACACGTTCGACCATGCGCGCCGCATAGATGCCCGCGCCGTCATCGGTAAGGATTGGATTGCCCAGCCCGATAATCAGGGTTTTCATAGACGGATAGTGAAGGGGGCAGGCTTCTGACCCGCCCCCGGTGACTTCAATCGATGTACTGCGAGCGTTGATCGACGACGTTGCCATCGCTATCACGAACGATGACCTCTAACGGCATCTGACCCGGCAGCGAGTGAGTTGCGCAGCTCAGACAGGGGTCATAGCTGCGGAAGGCCATCTCGACCATGTTCAGGATACCATCATCGACTTTACCTTCGTGGATAACCGCCGCCGCTGCCTTTTTGATGCTGAGCGTGATCGGCGCGTTGTTGTTGGTCGTCCCGACGACGAGGTTGACCTTGGTCAGGATGCCATTTTCGTCAGTTTCGAAGTGGTGGGTCAGCGTGCCGCGCGGCGCTTCGACAACGCCAATGCCGACCGTCGGCGTTTCGGTGGGAATGGCACGCACCACGGGGCTGGTGATCTCCGGGTCGGTTGCCAGTTCGAGCATATGCTCGGCGGCATAGAGAAGCTCGATCAGGCGTGCCCAGTGGGTCGCCAGCGTATGATGTACCGGCTTACCACCCAGAGTCGCGTAGAATTTCTCATAGGCTTCCTGGGCTTTCGGTGTTGCCATTCCGTCAGCAGCGTTCAAACGGCTGAGCGGTGTCGCCGCGTACATCCCAGAATCCTTGCCGTCGACGAAACCCTTCCATCCGACGTTCTTGAGGTAAGGGTACTTGAGGTAGCTGTACGGCTCGACGTGCTCGGCGATGTGATTCATGTAGTCCTGCGGCGCGTACTTGCAGAACTCAACGCCTTCTGGATCGACGACACGGACCATTCCATCATAGAAGTTAACGTGATTGTTCTCGTCGACCAGACCCATGTAATAGGTCTTCTGGGTATAGCCGTCGCTGACGATCAGATCGACATAGTCGCTGTTCTGCAGAACAATCTGGTTGAAGATTTCGAGCGACCACAGCGCAAAATCGACGTTCTCACGGGCGGCCTGTTCGATGAACTGGCGTTCCTCTTCGTTGATCGCTTTCGCCATACCACCCGGCAATCCTGCCACCGGGTGAATCGGACGGCCACCGATCATTTTTATGATCTCGTGGTTGCGCTTGCGCGTGTTGATAACCTTCATACCGGCTTCAACGCCGACCGCACCGACAACCCCCAGGATATTGCGCTGACCTTTAGGTGCACTTGGCCCGACGACAAAGTCGGGGCCGCCCAGGGCATAGAAGTGGGTGGTGTGATCGGTGACATAGAAAGCCATGTAAAATAACTCGCGCAGCTTTTTGCCAGCCGAAGGAACCTCGACCTTGTAAAGATCATCGAGTGCTTTGCTGGCCGCCATGTGATGCGCTTCCGGGCAAACGCCACAGATGCGATTGGTCAGGCGAGGCATCTCTTCGGCGGGACGTCCCAGGCAGAACACCTCGAAGCCACGCAGCTCCGGTACCTGGAAGTAGGTATTGGCAACCTCGCCCTGATCATCCAGGAAGATTTCGATCTTGCCGTGGCCTTCGAGACGCGTAATGGGGTCTATTGTAATTCTTTGAGTCATTATCGCTCTCCTACTCGTTTAAGCTCGGATCGAGCCGCGGCACTTCTTTGATAGGTTGGGCAACATTACGTCCATTGTCATTGACCAGATGAACCCGCCGCAGCAGTGAATGAGGAAGGCTGAAACGGTAGAAATATCCAGCCGGGTCGGGCAGTGTATCAAGCACTGCGTCAATGTCCTCGGCAGTGCGTCCTTCAATCACCGAGCCGATGGCACCAATCAACCTTGCTCCACCATCGATGACGCCTTCATTCGGGCCGTAGCAGCCCCGACAGCCCATATTGACCTGCGGGCACAACGCTCCACAGCCTCCGCGAGTCGCGATACCGGCGCAGAAGATGCCCTGCTCCAGCAAGCAGATGTCTGGATCGGGGATGATTTCCTGCGGACGGTAGAAGCGGGTGATCTTCTTCTCGCTCTTGGTACGCGGACACTCATCACAGACGGTTACATCCGCGCCAATCACCGAACCAGGAGGCGGAAGCTCACCGCTCAAGATGGCACCGACGGCAACTTCGATCCACTTAGCTTCGGGCGGACAGCCCGGCAGGTAGTATTCGACCGGTACAACCTGATCCAGCGTGCGGACGGTGTTCCAGAACGCTGGCAGTCTCAATTCCCCTTCTGCAACCTCGGTGATAACCTGCGGTTCGATACTTTCAGGATTGTCGGTAGTGGGTGAGTCGTGATAAATGAAATTCATCATTTGTTCACGGTCGGTAAAGTTCGCCAGCCCTGGCATACAACCTTCCATCGCGCAGCTGCCGAAGGCGACCATGACTTTGCTCTTCTGCCGCAGTAGATGAGCCATATGCTCGTTGTCATCATTGCGAATGGCGCCATTGAACAGACAGACATCAATTGAACCATCATCCATAGCCTTGATGTCTTCCTCTTTGAAATCCATCGCACATGGCCAGAAGACAATGTCAAAAGCATCGGCTACTTCGAGAATTTTTTCGTGAAGTGCCAGCACGGCAATCTCACAGCCGCCGCACGAAGAGGCCCAGTAGAGTGCCAGCTTGGGTTTACCATTACTTGCCATGAGCAACCTCCTCGATTTCAGGGCTTGGCGTGCGTGGGGCGATGTCTTCGATGGTGTCGCGCCATTCCAGCGGCCCCAGTTCGGCAATACGTTCGGTCATGGCAGTTACCGTCTCGGTGAACAGCGCGCCTTGCGCTGCCGATGCCCAGCCCAGTTGGACGCGGTCAGGGTGAACCCCCAATTGGGCCAACGTACGCCGCAGGAGCGCCATCCGGCGCATCGCCTTGTAGTTCCCTTCGTCATAATGGCACTGGTGCGGGTGACAACCCATCACCAGGACGCCATCGGCACCTTCGCGGAGCGCTTTGATTACAAAAGTCGGGTCAAGCCTTCCGGTACACATGATGCGAATATCGCGCAGCGTAGCCGGATAACCAAATCGGCTGGTTCCGGCCAGGTCGGCGGCACGGTATGAACACCAGTTGCACAGGAAGCCGACAATCACAGGCTTGCGACCTTCCCAGGCCGGGTTAATCTCGCTGTAGTTTTTCTCGGGCATAGTGGTGTCCTCTCTCGTACCTATTTAGCTTCAGCCGGTTGCGAACCGAGGTAAGTGACACGCTCGGTGTCCTCCATCCTGTCATACAGAACACCCTCAATCTGGGCCATAATGGAGTCGAAAGTAAAGTGCTGCCCCTCGATTACCTGGCTTGGGCAGGCAGCGACACAGGTGCCACAGCCCTTACATAGAGCCGGGTTCACGCGGCTGACCCCCAGGTCCTCGACAAACTCGATAGCGCTGTAGGGGCAGAGATTGTTACAGATACGGCACCCGGAACAGCGATCCTCATCAATCGTGGCGCGAATGGGTTCAATTTCGATTTCACCCTGCCCAATTAAGGTCAACACGCGAGCCGCAGCAGCAGCGCCCTGTTCGACTGACTCAGGGATGTCCTTTGGCCCGGCGCAGGCTCCGGCGATGAAGACACCATCGGTCATCGTCGCAACCGGGTCAAGCTTGGGATGCTTCTCGGTAAAGAACCCTGCTTCCGAGCAGCCGATACCGAAACGGTGTGACACTTCGACTGCATCATCATAGGGTTCCATCGCGGCCATCAAAACGACCATATCGACCGGGATGCGGCGCTGTTTACCAATCAGCGTATCTTCGGCCTGAATGATCAGTTTGCCTTCTTCACCCGGCAAGCGGGCGGCATCGGTTACTTCAGCGGCGCGCCCACGAATCAAGTGGGCACCTTCTTCGAGAATACGATGGTAAAACTCTTCGTAGTTCTTGGAAGGCGTGCGGATATCTATATAGAAGTTATAGATTTCAGCGCCAGTACGTTCCTTAACCAGGTGAGCAAATTTCAAAGCGGCCATACAGCAGGTATTGGAGCAGTACTGATTGTAGCTCCTGTCACGGCTGCCAACACAGTGAATTATCCCCACCGTCTGTGGCTCGGTGACACCATCTCGCAGCAAAACCTTACCGCCGGTTGGCCCAGAAGCATTGACCATTCGCTCGAATTCCATGCTGGTGAATACGTTTGCCAGCCGTCCATAGCCATACTGCGGGACTTTGCGAGCATCGAACAGCTTGTAGCCGGTGGCAAGCACGATATTGCCAACATTCAGAACGACGATTTCGTCTTCCTGGTCAAAGTCGATTGCATCCGTTGGACAGAATTTTTGACAGGCCTTGCAGGTGCCCTTCTCGTAGTAAATGCACGTATCGACATCGATGACGGGATACTTCGGCACCGCCTGGGGGAAAGGCCGGTAGATGGCGGTTCGATATCCCAACCCGGCTTCGTATACGTCATCGACCACTTTGGCCGGGCAGCGTGACCAGCAGTCACCGCACCCGGTGCAGAGATCGGTGATGATCTTTCTGGCCTTCTTGCGGACACGAACCGTGAAGTTCCCGACGTAGCCATCGACCTGTTCGACCTCGCTGTAGGTCATCAACGTAATGTTGGGGTGGTTGCCCACATCGAACATTTTCGGGGTCAGGATACAGGCCGAGCAGTCAAGCGTGGGGAAGGTTTTGTCGAGCTGAGCCATGTGACCACCGATGCTCGGTTCCCGCTCGACCATATAAACTGGGTGACCAGCATTGGCGATTTCAAGCGCCGTATTGATCCCGGCAATTCCGCCACCGACGACCAGCGTAGGCTCATTGATTTCAGCGATAAATGGCTCCAGCGGTTCCAGTTCCATCACACGACGGATCGAACCACCCACAATGGCTTTGGCCTTCTCGGTCGCTGCATTGATGTCATCGGTGTGGACCCAACTGGCATGTTCGCGGATATTTGCCATTTCAAATAGATAGGGGTTCAATCCTGCCCGCTCACAGGCACGCCGGAAGGTCGGCTCGTGCATGTGGGGAGAACAGGCAGCGACGACAATACGGGTCAGGCCATATTCCTTGACATCTTCTTCGACCAGCTCCTGGCCGAGGCTGGAGCACATAAATTTATAGTCACGAGAGATGGCGACGTTCGGCATACCTGCGGCCCATTCGGCCACGTCTTCCACATCAACGGTACCGGCGATGTTGTGGCCGCAGTGACAGACATATACGCCAACTTTTTCTTCAGTCATTCTCAGCGTCCTTTCTCACCGGTGTTACGGAAGCGATTCCGGCATGGGTAGAGCCTTTTTGTCACGGCGTGCTTTCTTGGCTTTTTCGGGCGCTTCGTCTGCGATCTTCTTCAACGCTGCGTTCGCAGAAACCACCTCACTGCCAAAGCCGAGTTCTTTTTCGGAAATTCCAAAGGCCAGCCCCATCAACTGGGTGAAATAGAGAATCGGGATGTCGAAATCAGTCTTGAACATCCGGTTTACCTGGGGCTGGAAAACGTCCAGGTTCATCTGGCACATCGGACAAATGGTCGCGATTGCGTCGGCCTGGTACTCGTCGGCGTTGTGCAGCAAGCGCCGGATAAGCTCATAGGCAGTCTCATCGCTGATCTGAGTCATGTGGCCGCCGCAGCAGTGGGTCTTCAATGGAAAGTCGACCACCGTCGCGCCAAGGACACGCAGCAGCTCATCCAGATGGGTGGGATATTCAGGGTTGTATTTCGAGTCGGGGCGAACGATCAGGCAGCCATAGTAGGGAGCGACCCGCAGTCCCCATAAGGGTTTTTCGGTCTTTTCCGCGATGGTGTCAAAGCCGATGTCCTCGACGATCACGTCGAGCAGGTGACGGATTTGCAGGGAACCTGGCTCATAACCGAGATTCCCGGCAGCAAGCGCCTGATTGACGTCTTCGTTTAAATCCTTGTACTTGCCCATGTATTTGTCGGTCTTGTGCAAGTTCAGGAAACAGGCTGAACAAGGCGCGACGAGATCGGATGCACCCTGCTCGGCTGCTAATGACAGATTTCGAGCAACCAGACTGTAGGCAGGCAGTGAATTGATGCTGAAGTATTCTGTCGCACCACAGCAGTTCCAGTCCTCGACTTCCTGGAAGGTCATTCCCAGGCTTTCGACGACCTTCATCGTTGATTGTTCATAGGCTTTTGAAGTCGAGCGAATTGAACAACCAGGATAGTACGCGTAGTGGTCATTTGCAGGGCTCATAATTTATTCCTTCTGGCTTGCAATATGCTTCGCTTCGTCCAGGATCGCGGTCAACTGCGGCATGTTCTCGATATGCTCAGGAGTCAGGCTGACGCGCCCTTTCTGCATCATACTCAAGCCATATCCACTCGCCTTCAAAGCAGAAGCGATAGGGTGGCTTGCCAGCATGGTCCGGGTCATTACACCGAGTTCAAAAGAACGCCCATTTTTCTCAACCAGATCAACAAAGTTGCTAGAGAATGTAACGTGGGCATCTTTGTGATAGCGCCCCCTGGCAATAGCCATGCGTTTCAAGGTGTACATTAGGTCGGTGACTGGGATTTCTTGCGGACAGCGGACAGTGCAGTAGTAGCAAGATACACAGTACCATGGGGTGTTGCAGCCCAGCACCTCGTCCTCCATATTCGCGGCGATCATTGCGAATAGTCGGCGGGGTGTCGCATCCATATCCGGCCCGGAGGGACACGATCCACCACAGGTGCCACACTGCAGACAGAGTGAAAGTGCTTCTCCCCCAGGAGTTGCTTCTATCACGCGTTTGTAGAAGCTCGATCCCCTTGAGTTGTCTTGCATAGCAGCGATCTCCTTTCCTTGCACTTTAAAACATTTTTATCGAGATTGTGTTGAGATCACAGACCTGAAGGTGTTCATCCCGCTTCTTTGACCAGCCTGATTGTGTATAGAGGCTTAAGCGAAAATCAGGTCCAAAAAACAACCATTTATGTTAACCTACCAGAATCCCGAAAATCGTTCGGGTCCGCAGTGGGCCATTTGCGCAAAAAGGCAGAACAGGGCTTAAGTGTCAGCAGAACCGACCGCAGGTCAAGCTGAACAATCAATCTTGCTTTTGCCTACTCAAGGATAATTGCAGCATCGATTCTTAAGTAGTGACGAATGTCATTTGTGAATACAAATGTCATCAGTTCCCGCATTTATTAGTGGCATATATGGAATGGGAGGGAGGTATTACTCAGCAATAGAGGTCTTTATCACGAGGCCGATTCAAATCCGCTGCAGTTGACTGCTTGTCAATCGGATATGATATTCCGCGTATGATTACTACCGGCATCCCTTCGGAGGCTTGCCCGGAAACCAGCCCGGCGGCAGCGGCCAGTTCATCGGCAAAACCGACCTCGGTGTGCTGCAGCCGTCTACCAAACAGGTCGGGCTGGCCGCGCAGGTCCCACAGGGCAGGCAGTCCTGCGGAACCAATCGCCACACCAACCGTTCCCAACCGGAAAGGGCGGCCATGACTGTCGCTGATCACTACTGCGATACACACACCAAAACGCCCGGCCAATCGATCCCGAATCCTGGAAGCGGATGTGTCGGGATTTTCGGGAAGCAGCAGAAGCCATTCGCCCTCGCCGCGCGTATTCGAATGGTCGACTCCGGCATTGGCACAGACAAAACCCAGCCGGTGTTTGACGATCAGTACATCATGGCCTGTTCTGGAAATGCCGCTCGACTCACTCAGGATGACCGAAACCAGGCGAGGGTCTTTATTACACTGCCCGGCGACCATGAGCGCCCGCTCATCGGGGACTACTGAAGAGAGATCGATCCAGCGACCTTCCGCTTTAGAGACAATCTTCGAGGTAACGACGAGGACATCGTTCTCTTGCAGAATAAGGGCACTGCGTTCCAGAGCATCTCCGATGACCTGCGGGAGATCGTCTCCACTGGTAATCAGCGGGATGCCCGGCACACTGATCAGTTCGATATGAGACATGGTATCAGTCGATCCCGGTGATCCGTATTCCGGCACCTTTGACTTTGTAGCGTTTGTTGATCCCGACCAGGAGTGGGGTCAGGCTTTCGGCGACAATCGCATTGACCAGCGGTCCGGCGTCGATCCCCCGCATATCGGCAGCTTCGGCCAGCCGGATCGCGACCAGCTTTGCCTCTTCATCGTCACCGCAAATCAGCACGTCACAGTCGACCCTGTGATCGAGGTCTTTCAGGTGGCCCGCCGAAACATTCTGGAAGGCTGAAATGACCTTCACACCGTCGCCAAGAAGCGCCTGGGCTTCCTCGGCGGCGGTTCGACCCTCCGGCAGGTTGACAGTCGATACCTGGGGCGGTTTGAGTGGAACCGTCACATCGACCAGGGTCTTGCCCTGAACTGCCTCCCTGACGCTCTCCAGCGTCGCCCGGTGGGCGCTGTAGGGAACGGTCAGGACGACGAGATCGGCTTCGCGGGCGGCACCTTCGTTTGCCATCCCCCGGATGAGATTCTCGCCAAGTAGATCGTTCAATTCACCGGCCACGCGCAGGGCTTTATCCGGCGTGCGCGAGCCGATGATGATTTGATACCCACTGCGTGCCCATCGAAGGGACAGGCCGCTGCCTTCTTTCCCGGTGCCACCCAGCACCGCGACGATAGGAAGTTGTTCAGATGACACGTTTGAGTCTCCTTGTCGTTTACAGGGTTTTAGTTGCGATTTCGTTGTAGCGATCCCATACCGCCGGAACCAGCTCCCGCGAGCGGGCGGTGATCGCGGCTTCGTCGAGCGTCAGGAGCCTTCGATCCTGCATCAGCACCTTCCCGGCGCAGATCGTCGTAGTGACCATCGAGGCTTCGAAGCCAAAAATGATATGCCAGGGCAGGTTACCCGCCGTCAGCGGGGTGGTGGGGTGGTAATCGACCAGGATGATGTCGGCGGCGGCTCCTTCGATCAGCAGGCCGGGAGGGGCCTGGGGGAAGTAGATACTGGCTAATGCCGCGTTATTTTGAATCGCCATCTCGACGATGGTCATACCGTTAGCGCGGCGCGGGTCGCGATGCCATACCTTGTGAAGCAGGTAAGCGGTTTTCCATTCGGCCCACATATTGTTGCTGAAGCCATCGTTGCCCAGGCAAACGGAAATGCCAAGTCGAAGCATTCCCTCGATATCGGCAGCGCCGACCGCGTTGTTCATGTTCGAGCGAGGTTGATGGGTGACCCACGTCCGTGTATCGCGGAGAATCTCCGCCTCCCGCTGATCGATATGAACGCAGTGGGCGACAATCGACTTCTCGCCCAGGATACCCGCATCATGCAGTCGGTCGACAACCCGCTTCCCCGACTTATTGAGACTGTCGTACTCGTCAACGGAGTGCTCGGCAACGTGGATATGAAATCCGGTGCAGCCGTCTGCAGCCTCGGCGCAAGCGGCGAGCGTCTCCTCGGAAACGGTGAGCGAGGCATGCAGCCCGAACGCGGCGGCAAGGTTAGGCCGGTCTTGAGCTGTTTTGATGAAACGAACATTCTCGTCAATGCTGGCCTTTGCGCTTTCCGGCCCGTAGCGATCCGTCACTTCGTAGCACAGAGCAGCCCGCAATCCGGCCTCGTCGACCGCGTCGGCGATCACGTCCAGCGAACCCGCCAGGGCGTTGGGGCTGGCGTGGTGATCGAAGAGCGTCGTCGTGCCATGCTTGATCGCATCGATCAGGCAAACCAGCGTGCTGTAACGCACTGCTTCTTCATCAAGGGCCTGATCGAGAGGCCACCACAGGCGTTCGAGAATTTCGGGAAAATCTTTGGGAGCCGGGCCGGGGATCGCCATGCCGCGCGCAAATGCACCGTAGAAATGGGTATGGGCACAGATATTGCCCGGCATGATCAACTGGCCCTGTGCATCGATGCGTTTGGCCTGTGGGTAGCGGGATTCCAACGCCACCGCTTTTCCGACTTCAACGATTTTGCCTGATTCGGTAAAGACGGCACCCTCTTCGATGAGTTCAGCATCGTCTTCCCAGGTTACGACCGTACCATTCGTGATCAACAACGGATTGTTCATGACTGGCTCCTATAGATACTCACAGTGCGGCATCGATCATCAATGGCCCGCCTCGCCGCTCGATGGCAGTATGAACCGTCTCAATATCGACAAGTTCATTCCCACCCAGAACAAGCGAGGTCGATGGACGTTCGGCACGGGAGGAAATGACAACCGGGCCCTCCTTGCAGGGAACAAGCAGATCAACCGTATAGCGCGAGTTCCCTTCCCGGTACTCGACCTCGCGCTCCGGCTGGATGCCGCGCATCTTCAAGGCATGGTAGACCCGATTGACAAACTGGTCGCTGCTGCTGAACAGGTCGTTGATTTCCCGCGCCGACACAAAGCGATCCCAAGTCGTTTGGATGAAGGTGATCCGCCGCCAGCGCAGGCTCACAATGGGTGGTATTTTCTCCCTCAGCGGGCCTAACTGGAGTTTATAGTATTGCTCCTGCGCACGCGGGTGATCGGGTTCGCCGGGCAGAAGATCGATGCGGCGCACCAGTTCGTGACCGGTGCGCCGTGCATAGTTATGAATGGCCCAACGAAGGTCTTCGCCAAACTTCCTGGTGAAGTAGAAAGCCACATACTCAGCATGTATCCCATTCGGCGCGTGTTTCTGGGGCACACGATACCAGTGCAGGTCCCGTGCACGTTCCAGGTCTTTCGGATCGGGCATCACGCCCACCAGGACGCGGTCTTCAGGATACATCAAACATTCTATCGACTATTCACCATGAATATGGTTTTCTTTACGATAAGCGATGATCTTCTCATCGATTTCCTGCACCATGTGCTGGTGCTGCTGCCACCAGGCGGGATCGCGCTGAGCATCCAGTTCTTCGACGGTCTTGCCCTGCTGCTCGACCCAGGTATAGTACTTCAGGTTGTGCCAGCGCTCACGTGATTCGCGGTTGCCTTCCGATATGTAATCGATCTTCTGCCCGTGGAAGGTCTGGCCCAGCCGGTAAGCGGCGAGAGTCTCATCCATCTTGCCCTCTTCGCCTTCCAGCCAGTCCATCACCGAGTGGTAGCGGTCGATGGCGTCGGTGCAGATGGTAATGATTACATCGTCTTCGCCCATATCGTAATACTTGGCGGTCTTGATCGCCCCCAGCACGTTGCAAACACTGGAAATGCCGAAGAACTGGCTCATCGCCTCGACATCGGCTTCGGGGACGCCGAAACGCTTGACGAGCGTCTCTTTGCCGGCAGGGTCGGTCAACAGCGCCAGGCCGCGCACGGTTTCCATATCGTCAATAGCCATGATTGCGTCCATGTTGAAGACATTGTGTATCCAGGTGACGTGCTTGTCGCCGATCCCCTCGATGCGATGTCCGCCGTAGCCATTATCATAGAGCGTCCGGCACTGGATTGGCTCCAGGCCGACGATCTTGTGATCGGGCCATTCCTGCTTCATGCGGTCACCGGCGGCAATCGTACCGGCAGAACCCATCGCCGAAGTGTATGCGGCGATCTTCCCGTTACCGATCCCCTTCTTTTGCAGTTCGGCGGCCAGTTCGACCATCGTGTTGCCGGTAACGAAATAGTGGAAGCGGTAGTTGCCCATCACTTCGAACTGGTTGAGCACCCGCACGTTCGGGTCTTCGCGCAGTTCCCAGGTCTTGTCGTAGATTTCCTTGACGTTGCTCTCGCAGCCGGGCGTGGCGATTACATGCGCTCCCAGGCGCTCGATATATTCGAAGCGCTCGCGGCTCATCTCGGCGGGGAGAACGACGATGCTGTCGAAATTCATTCGGCAGCCGACAAACGCACCACCGATCCCATAGTTGCCGGTCGAGGGCCAGACGAGTTTGTGTATGGCAGGGTCAACTTCTCCAAAGAGTTCTTTCTCGATCAAAACCGAATAGGTTGCGCCGACCTTGTGGCTGCGCGTAGGGAAGTGAATACTGTGCAGCACGACGACATTGGCATCGATGCCGGTCAGTTCTTTGGGAAGAACATGATAGTGAATCTTGTTGCTGGCATCTTTCCAAGTGATATTAAACAGGTTGATCGGATCCAGGGGGTCTTCCCCCATCATCCGAAGCGCTTTAGCCCGAATATCCGGGGCAATTTTCTCCGGGTGCAGCATCTCGTCAAAAGTTGGGCCGGTTATAATTCTTTGTTCTGACATTAGTTTTTATTACTCCTCAGTCTTTGTTTGTAATGAACGTAGGAAAAGCGAGTCGAGGCGGTTTACGATTCGGTGTTCGAGCCGGGAAGATCGAGGTGGGGGAATTGGCCGGTTGCTGCACCGGGGATATCGTCCAGCAGGGCACGTTCGAAATGGCGCATCTGGTCATAAGCCATGTCCCTTTGCCGTGCCGCTTCCTGGTAAGCGACCATATCTTTGCGAGTCAGGTCTTTGACCCGTCTCCCTTTGAGCAGCATCTTAACTTTCTCATCCCATTTGCGATACTCCATCAACGCAGCTTTGTGTTGGTCGAGCAGGGAGTTGGTTGTTTTCTTATCATCAGACATACGTCTCTCTCCTCAATGAACCGATGCGTATCCTTCACCTTGATCTCCGCTGTTCACCTTCCGGCGAAGCATCGATACCATATGTTTCGCGAACGATATACAGCGGACGGCCTCTTACTTCGTTGTAAATGCGCCCCAGATATTCACCAATGATACCCAGGGAAAGCAGTTGAACGCTCCCCAGGAAGAGCACCATGATCAGCGTGGTTGCCTGACCTTCGAGCGGTTTGGCGCTGGTGAATGCCCGCAGATAGATCACAAGAAGGATCGCAATACCACTTAAAGCCGCGATAGCAAATCCCAGGTAGGTAGCAAGCTGAAGCGGGAAGTAGGAGAAACCGGTAATTCCATCCCAGGCAAATCGCAGCATCCTGTTCAGGGGATACTTCGTCACACCGGAATAGCGTTCGTGGCGCGTATACTCGATGCCCGTCTGACGATACCCAACCCAACTGACCATCCCCCGGATGAACCGGTGCCGCTCCCGCATCGAGAGGACAGCATTGACTACTTTGCGATCCATCAGGCGAAAGTCGCCGGTATCGAGCGGAATGCTGATATCGGTGATCGAAAACATCAGCCGGTAGAACAACGACGCCGTAGTCCGCTTAAACCAGGATTCTCCCTCACGCTTTGCCCGTACGGCATAGATGACCTCGTAGCCTTCCCGCCACTTCACAATCATATCGAGGATGATTTCCGGCGGGTCTTGCAGGTCGGCATCGATCAGGATCACCGCCTGCCCCTGAGCATAATCCATCCCGGCGGTTACTGCTATCTGGTGGCCGAAGTTCCGGGCAAACGAGATAACACGAATATGCCCGGGGTCTGAATCGTACAGTTCGCGCACAGCGCTGCCGGAGCCATCGGTGCTGCCATCATCGACAAAGACCAGTTCCCAGGTTTCACCCGAACGGTCAAGGACATCGCTTATACGTCTATGCAGTTCTTGTAAGTTGCCCACTTCGTTATAAACGGGGGCGACAATCGAAATGACAGGGCCGTCGTCCATTCACAACCAGTCTCGTTAAGATATTTTATTGTCAGGGAGCCTATTATACTCCGCCAGGCTCAAATAATCTCACTTATAATGCGATCAACTTCATCCAGCGTTGGCGCGATTTTCGGAGCCTGCCGCACCGACTTTTGCGCCGAAGCAATATCCTTCAGCCCATTTCCGGTGCTCAGGACAACGATCCGCTCATCGGCGGAGAACATCCCCAGCCCGGAGGCTTTCAGCAGCCCGGCATAGGCCGCCGACGCTGCCGGTTCGGCAAAGACGCCGGACATCTGCGCCAGCTTCGGAATGGCGGCGATGATCTCATCATCGCTGACGGTAATATATGCGCCGCCGGTTTCGGTGACGGCCCGCATCGCCTTGACGCGGTCACGGGGAAGCCCGGCGGAGATGCTGTCGGCGACCGTCTGCGCGTCGATAGGCTCCATCTTCGCAGGATTGATCCCTTCCTTCCAGGCTTTATACATCGCCGCTGAGCCTTCGGCCTGTACACCGATCAGGCGGGGCATTTTGTCGATCCAACCCAGAGCCAGCAGATCGCGCAGGCCCTTGTGAACACCGCTGATGATGTTGCCATCGCCGACGCTGACCAGGATCGTATCGGGGGCGGAAAACTGGCCGGGCCGGTCGGCAAGCTGCTCGCAAATCTCATAGGAGACGGTCTTCTTGCCTTCGGCGGTATAGGGATTGTAGCCCGTGTTGCGGCAGTACCAACCATATTTATGCGTGGCTTTCAGGCACAGTTCAAAGGCATCGTCATAGGTACCATCGACCAGCAGCACGTTCGCGCCATAAACCAACAACTGCGTGATCTTGGCCGGGGGAGCACTGGCAGGCACGAAGATGACGGTTGGCATCTGGACGCTGGCTGCTACCCCGGCCAGCGCAGCAGCGGCGTTACCCGTGCTGGCCGTCGTGACCAGATCGCGGCCCTCGACACCGGCCCTGGCGACGATCAGCGCACTGGCCCGGTCCTTCAGCGAAGCGGTTGGATTGCGGCCATCGTCTTTAATCCAGACCTGCCCCGCGCCGATCTGTTGGGCGACGTTGTCGACCCGGTACAGCGGCGTCGCGCCGACGACCAGCGGCGGAACCGGCGCATCGATATCGATGGGCATCAGCGCCTTATAGCGCCAGATGCCGGTGACATCCGCCAGCCCGGTCTTACTCACCCGGTCGGCGATGCGGTCGTAGTCATACAGCACATCGAGGTTGCCATCGTCGCCGTGATCGGGGCAGATGTACTCGACCTCGCCCGGCGCATATTCTTTTCCACAGATCGTACATTTCAGTCCAACAACGTGATCCATTTGAACAGGTTCATCCTTTTTCTTGAATTTATGATGACGTTCGAATCAAGCCCCGCGCTCACCGCGAACATAGGGTATCCCCAGGGCTGCCGGAGCACCCAATCGTTTTCGCATCGCCTCGCGGGAGCCAATCACCAGGACGATGATCGTAAAGGCATAGGGCAGCATTTGCAGGAAAAAGCCGAGATAGGGATCGTAAAAGAACGGGTTGCGCAGCACACCGAACAGGACCATCGGCCCCTGAATATCGAGGATCAGGCGGCGCAGTGCGCCAAAGAGAAACGATCCCAGCGCAGCGCGAATGGGGTTCCACTGGGCAAAGATCACCAACCCGATCGCGATCCAGCCTAACCCGGCGGTCGTCTTATCGCTGAACCAGCCGGGGGAGATCGCCAGACTGAGTGCTGCCCCGGCAAGGCCGCACAGCATCCCACCGATAAAGACATACAGATAACGCTGCCTGAACACGTTGATCCCCAGCGCATCGGCGGCAGCCGGGTATTCGCCCACCGCCCGGAGATGAAGCCCTGGACGGGTGCGGTTGATATAGTACCAGATCATCGGAACGAGCAAATAGCTCAAATAGGTTAGGATAGATTGATTGGCAAACATGATCGGCCCGATTACCGGAATGGCCGAAAGAAGAGGAATATCGAAAGCAGGCAGCAGAGCCACACCCCCGGCGTCGCTCAATCCCTCGCCCAATACCAGGCTAACGCCAGTTCCCAGGAAAGTGAGTGATAACCCACTGACAACCTGATCGGCGCGAAACTGGATGACGACAATCCCGTGAAGGATGGCGAGGACCCCCCCAGCGAACATCGCCACGAGAAGCCCCAGCCATGCGTTGCCGGTCGAGTTAGCAATGCCGAAAGCCGCCATTGCACCCAGCAGCATCATCCCCTCGACCCCGAGATTCATGACCCCCGAACGTTCCGTGATCAGTTCGCCCAGCGTGGCGAAAAGAATCACCGTCCCGGTTGCGACACCTGCATGCAGAATGATAATCAGGTCCATGTTAGACGTCTCCCCGACGGCGAATTCGAATCCGGTAGCGAACCAGCACTTCGCTGCTGATAATACAAAACAAAATAATGCCCTGAAGCATGAGTGGAATGCCCGATGGCTGAATTTCTCGACCGGCGAGGATCAAACCGCCGAAAAGGATCGAGACCAGTATGACGGCAAACGGGTTGAGCTTGGCTAGCCAGGCGATAATGATCCCGGTGAAGCCATAACCTGACGAGATTTTCTCCTGAAAGCGGTGGACAACCCCGGTGATCTCGATCATCCCGGCTAACCCGGCTAACCCGCCGGACAGCATCATGACCAGAACCGTGTTGCGCACAATATTGATCCCGGCATACTGGGCAGCCTTCGGATTATCGCCGATCAACCTGATTTCATATCCCCACCGGCTGCGATAGAGAATGAACCAGATGACGAAGACCATCAACAGGCTCAAAAGAATACCCAGGTGCAGGGTATAACCGGAAAAGAGGGGAATCTGCTGCGCATAGTCGGCCAGGCGCGGAAGCCAGGCGCTCTTCGGGAAGGTCGGCGACATCTGGAAGCCGCTCTCGTTCCAGTGGGCGAAAATCCAGTAGTTGTTCCAGGAGATGGCGATATAGTTCATCATCAAGCTGGTGATGATCTCGTTCACGTTGAGCTTGGCCTTCAGGTATCCGGGGACAAAACCCCACAGCGCCCCGGCGATGAACCCGGCCAGCATCATGGTGGGCAGCATAATCCATATGGAGGTGTCCGGCGGTAAAATGGGAGCAAGCACGACCGCGCTGGCCCCAAACGCTCCGGCGTAGAACTGGCCCTCTGCACCGATATTCCATAGGCGCATCCGAAAAGCGATAGCGCAGGCCAGCCCGATCATGATCAATGGCGAGGCTTTGACCAGGGTATCGTTGAAAACGCCGAGGTTGCCGAAAGCCGCCCGTACAACATGGGCGTATGATCGGAACGGGTTGCCGCCCGAAGCCCAGAGGATGACGCCACCGATGATCAGCGCGACGACGACAGCGCCCAAAGACGATGCGATTGGAAGCCAGCGCGGAATGAACATCCGCTGTTCCAGCCGTATTCTGAATGGAATTCGTAGAGATCGCTGTTTAGAGGATATTCTTTCCATTATCGTTTGGCCTCTGTACTGATTTCTTCCTGCCGGGTGCCGGTCATCATCTGCCCGATGGTATCAATGTCGCCGTTTTGGACTTCTCCCATAACTTTCCCTTCATAGAGAACATAGATACGGTCGCTCAGGACAACAAGTTCTTCAAGTTCTTCTGAGATCAGCAGGATGGCTGCGCCTGCCTCCCGCTGATCCAGTAAAAGCTGTTGAACACCTTCGATTGCGCCAACATCCAGCCCTCGTGTGGGCTGAACGGCGATCATCAACTCCGGCTCGGCAGAGATTTCCCGCGCAAGGATCACGCGCTGCAAGTTTCCACCGGAAAGCAGCCTGACCGGGGTCTTGATCGTCGGGACGATAATGTCGTATTCGTCCTTGAGCGATTCGGCCTGTTCCTGCGCAACCGATTGGTTGATCGACATGCCATGGCTGATTGGCGATCTGCGATAGCTTTTCATGATCAGGTTGTCGGTGACACTCAGGTTAGGTGCTGAGCCGACGTGAGTTCGATCTTCAGGGATGTGGGCCGCCCCGGCATCGATGGAAACGCGGGCCGAGCGATTCTGTACTTCGTTCTCCCCGATCAGCACCCGGCCTGCGGTACATTCACGCAGACCGGTGATTACCTCAGCGAGTTCGCTTTGCCCATTTCCGGCAATGGCCGCCACCCCGACGATCTCCCCAGCGCAGACATGCATCGATACGCCGCGCAGTGCCGGTAATCTACGGTTGTTCAAGGCGTGGATATCTTCGATAGAGAGCACCCGTTTTCCCGGCTCCTGCTCCTTCTTTTCCAGTTCGAACAGAACCTTGCGTCCGACCATCAGATGAGCGAGTTCGGCACGGTTCGTCTCACTGGCCTTGATGCCCACCGCTGTGACTTTACCACGCCGCAAAACGGTTATCCGGTCAGCAATTTCAAGCACCTCGTTGAGTTTGTGGCTGATAAAGACAATCGACTTCCCTTCAGCCGCCATCACGCGGAGGGTTTTGAAGAGACCCTCGATCTCCTGCGGCGCGAGCACGGCGGTCGGTTCGTCCATGATCAGCACCGAAACGCCGCGATAGAGCATCTTCAGGATTTCAACGCGCTGTTGTTCGCCAACCGACAACTGCCATATCTTGGCCTGGGGATCGACCTTCAAGTTGAACTGGTCTTCCAGTGCTTTGATCTTCTGTTCATATTTGGGCAGCTGAAGCCAAAAACGAGGTTCATCCAGACCGATTAAGATGTTCTCGGTCACACTTTGCGACGGTACCAGCATGAAATGCTGGTGAACCATCCCGATTCCGGCGTTGATCGCATCTTTAGGTGAATTGAAATACACGCGCTGCCCATTGACACTGATTCCACCCTCATCCGGGCGATACAGACCCGTCAATATATTCATCAGCGTGCTTTTACCTGCGCCGTTTTCACCCAGCAGCGCGTGGATTTCACCCGTTCGCAGATTGAAATCGATATTGTCGTTTGCCAGGACGCCGGGGAAACGCCGGACGATGCCTTTCATTTCCACTGCATATTGTGATTCCGGCATAAAACTCATTCCTTCGGGTATTGAATGGCGGTGTATACTGGCGAAGCCGGGAGTGTTGATCAGCCCGGCTTCGCCGAATTATTAGCTGCAAAGAGGCTGCCAGCAAAAAGTTCGTTGACAAACCTCAATATACGAGAAGTGACAGGCTACGGCTAGCTCATATTACTCCAGTTCGGGCAGTTCGGCGGTGACGCCTTCGGCCCACCAGTACATGCAGTACTCGCATTCAAGCCCTTCCGCGCCTGGCGGGAACTGATCGAGGTCGGCCTGGACAAAGCTCTTGCCTGCCGCGATGATCTCGTTGCCCTGGTTATCCGTGATGGGGCCGCTGAACACGTCGAAGCGGTCGAAGTCGCCAGCGAGCATCGCGGCGAGAGTATCCTTCACAAGCTGGACATCTTCGGCGGGAAGATCGGCAACGCCGGGCATCGGTTCTTCGCCTTCCATGAAGCCATAAAGCCCCAGACCACCGGTTTCGGCGTCGAAGTATTCCCAGCCGCCGACATACTCACCGGCCATAGAACGCTCAGTAATGTCTGCGTAGATCGGCCCCCAGTTCCAGTAGGGAGCAGTCAGGCAGGCATCGCTCTTGCAGGAGCCGTAGTAGTCATAGGTGATACCCCATTTGCCCTTCTCCTCGGCCACATCGGCACTGGCAGGAGTATCTGCACCGGTAAAGACCACCTGCACACCAGCGTCAAACAGTGATGCAGCAGCTTCCTTCTCGATTACCGGGTCATGCCAGGTATTGATCCAGCGAACGTCCATCGTGCATTCGGGGCAGGTAACCTTCATACCGAGAGCAAACGCGTTACCCAGGCGGAGTTCTTCCGGAATAGGGAAGGTTGCCATATAGCCGATCCTCGGGTTGCCATCAAGCTTGGCGCGCGAACCGGCCAGCATACCGGCCAGGTATTTCATGTCTTCCATTGCGCCCATCACGTTGCCAAAGTTTGTACCGTTCGCCTTGTAACCCGAAACGTGAACAAAGTCGATATCGGGGAACTCACCGGCAACTGTCTCGGTGGGATCCATATAACCAAACGACGTTGTGAAGATCAGGTCAAAGCCCTTGCGAGCAAGCGAACGAATGACCTGCTCACTGTCGGCACCTTCGGCGACTATTTCGACATAAGCAGTATGGACACCATCGACGTTGTCCTGGACATACTGACGGCCAACGTCGTGGGACTGTGACCAGCCACCATCATCATGTGGGCCAATATAGACAAACGCGACATTGAACATACCTTCTTCGATGTCAGGTATCTGGTAAGCTGCCTCTTCTTCAGCAGGTGCAGCCTGGCCGCAACTGACCAGCACGGGAACAATCAAAACCAAAGCAATGATCCAAAATAGATGCTTACGGTTAACCATTTTATGCATTCTCCTCGTTAATATTCCAAAAAGGCGTTTGATCTCAAACAGACATAAAACTGTTTGTGGGCACCTCCTCCAAACTAGATCAGCATATTCAGCATATTATGATGGGTTATCAGGCACGATCCACGTTCCGGTTTCCCCGGCCAGGGCACGGGCGATATTCTCCGGATTGGTGATCAATGCCTGCTGACCGCCGTTTTCGAGATATGAGATGACGGCTTCAATCTTCGGTTTCATGCTTCCTTCGGCAAAGTGACCATCGGCCAGATATTGACGGGCCTCGCTGATAGTCATGGTATCCAACCATTTCTGATTGGGCTGGTTGAAGTTCAAGGCAACCCGTTCGACCGCCGTCGAGATCAGGTACAGGTCGGCCTGAACACCGGTCGCCAGCAGCGCAGTGGCCCGATCCTTATCAATGACCGAGGGTGGGGCTTCACGGAGTTCGCCTTTTGAGTTCTCGACCACCGGAATGCCGCCACCACCGACACAGATGACGGTAAACGATTGCGCGATCAGCGCCTTGATGGCGTCCAATTCGACAATTTTGCGTGGAATTGGAGAGGCGATCATCCGACGCAGGCCGCGACCGGCATCGTCGACAACCGTCCAACCCTCTTTACGGAAATACTCCGCCTGTTCCTCGGTCAGATAACCGCCGATACCTTTGGTCGGCCTCTGAAAGGCGGAATCATTGGCATCGACCAGCACCTGGGAAACAAGGGCAATGGCTTTGTTGTCCAGGTTTCGCCGCCGGAACTCGTTTTCCAGCGTTTGCTGAAGCATATAGCCAATCGATCCCTGTGTGTCCGCCCCGATGATATCCAGCGGCACCGTGTGAACTTCATCGGCGGCCAGCTCAGAACGGCGCAGGATAAATCCGACCTGCGGCCCGTTTCCGTGGGTGATGACCAGGTTCCAACCCTGCTCGATCATATTGGCCAGATGGGAGATGGTTTCACGAACCGCATCCCATTGATGGCGAAGATCGGGCTTGTTCTTATCCTGGATGAGCGAGTTTCCTCCAATCGCTACAACGGCCAGCTTCTGATGTGTAGTATTCATGTTTTTGACCTTGCTCCAGTACTGACCGAAAGATCGACGCTGACTAACGCATAGTAAGGGCCATCACAGCCTTCTGGACGTGGAGCCGGTTTTCAGCTTCATCATACACGGCACTCCAGCGGCCATCAATGACCCCATCGGTTACTTCTATGTTTCTATCGGCGGGCAGGCAATGCATATAGATGCCCTCACCATTATTGGTCAATGCCATCCGGCGTTCATCGGTGATCCAATCCGTGTACTGCTTCGATATTTCCGCCGATTCATCGTTATCGGTGGTAGTCAGCATGGCTCCCCAACTCTTGGGGTAGACCACGTCAGCGCCTTCGAATCCTGCGTCGAAATCGTCCAGCACTTCGAAGCTGCCGCCCGATCTCTGAGCGTTCTCAGCCGCCTGATCGACGATATCCGGCATGACCTTGAATTCCGGCGGGCGGGTGAGGCGAACGTTCATTCCGTAGCGGGTTGCCAGCAGGATCAAACTCTGCGGGGCGGACATCGGCTTCTGATAGCTCGAGGCATAGGCATAGGACACGTTGATCGTCTTGCCGCGTGGATTGCGCCCAAACCGCTCGAAGATGGTGAGCATGTCGGCCAGTCCCTGGAAGGGATGGTAGTAGTCGCACTGCATGTTGAGCACCGGCACGCGGCTGGCTTCAGCGACACCACGAATGTAGTCATTGCCAATTCCCCAGTCACACTGGCGAATGGCGATCCCATCGCAGTAACGCCCGATGATCTCGCCGATCTCCTTGCCGGTGTCACCATGAGAAATCTGCGTGGTGCGGCTGTCGATGAACTGGGCATGGCCGCCCAACTGGGCCATCCCCGCCTCGAAGCTGACGCGCGTCCGTGTACTGGAGAAGAAGAACAGCATCGCCAGCACCTTATCACGCAGGTAGGCATGCGGTTCGCCGAGCGCCCGTTTACGCTTGAGGTCGAAAGCGACATCGAAGATCGTCTCAAGCTCGTCTTTAGTGAATTCCTGGGTCGTGATCATGTCACGACCGGCCAGATAGCTCTGCATGTGTATCCTCCGGGTTGCGCTTATTCGAATGCGCCCAGGATCAGGGACAGGAGCGCCATACGCATCAGAACGCCGTTGTAAGCCTCGACCCAGTAGCGCTGGTGGCGGGTGGTATCGACATCGGGGGTCAGTTCGTCCATGCGCGGCAGCGAGTGGAGAACGATAGCGTCGGCTTTGGCCTTCCCGAATAACAGTTTCTTGGTCACCTGATAGTTGGGCGGCGTGAGGCCAACATCGCCAGTGCGCTCGTCACGGGACTTGGTGTAGTCGGGCTGAACGACGGGTTCCATGTAGATCACGTCGGCTTCGCCCACCACCTGATCGATGTGTTCCTTACGCTCCCAGTTGAGGCCCCTCTCGGTGATCTCGTCGGCAAATTCGGGGAGGAAGTACATCTCATCGGGCGCGATGACATACACCTTGGTATCGAACTGGCTCAACGCATAGCTGATGGAATGCATGGTGCGCATCCGCATATCGCCAATCAAGACCCAGGTGAGACCGTCGAGCGTGCCGCGCTCACGGTAGATGGTCATCATATCAGTGAGCACCTGGGTGGGATGCTCGCCCCAACCATCACCACAGTTGATTACCGGGACGCTGGCGTGTTTAGCGGCTTCGGCAGGCGCACCCTGCTGGAAGTGGCGCATGGCGATCACATCGCCGTAGCATTCCAGCATACGGACGGTATCCTGAATGCCTTCCTGGTAGAAGTCACCGGCGCGGGTCATCTTGGCATCCGAGAAACCGGTCACATGGCCGCCCAGACGATGCATCGCTGCTTCGGTAGCCAGACGGGTGCGGGTGCTGGGCTGGTAGAAGGCGGTGACCAGCGTTTTGTGCTGGAGGAGGTCACCGTTGTGGCGATCGCGCGCATAAGGCTCCACCCGGTCGGCAATCTCGAAAACACGGAAATACTCGTTACGTTCGAATTCCTTCAAAGAAAGAATGTCACGGCCTGCAAAACTACGCATGTCTATAATCTCCTAGAATCAAATTTTCGAAAGAACCTTTTAGATGTTCTCTCCCGTCAACTTATGAATAGTTCGACAACCTTGAACTGATCGACATCGACCAATCCGACATCGGTCAGTTTCAGGCTGGGAATCACCTCTAAGGCCATAAAGCTCATCGCCATGAACGGATCATGCAACGGTGATCCCAACTGTCCCGCGGCTTCCAGCAGGACATCCATCTCCTGCCGGACTTCGACCACCGGCTGATCGGACATCAATCCGCCGACCGGCAAGGGCAGCTTCGCCAGCACCAGGTCGCCGTCCACCACGACCAGCCCGCCACCCATCGCATCGACTGCTTTCGCGGCAGCCATCATGCTCCGGTCGTCAGCACCGATCACGACCAGGTTGTGATGATCGTGGGCAACCGTTCCAGCAATCGCGCCATGCTTCAGGCCGATCCCCTGGATGAAGCCCAGACCGATATTGCCGGTCGCCCTGTGGCGCTCGATGACCGCCATCTTCAAAACGTCCCGCTCGACATCGGTGACGGCCATCCCGTCAACGACCTTCACGCCCTCAACACGGTTCTCGGTAAACACCTGGTTCGGAATGCTGCCGATCACATGGGCATGCGAACCACCGGCAGGAATGGCGAAATCAACCGCTTCCCACTTGACATGCATCGTGTTCACAATATGGGTAGCCAACTTCTGTGCCTTCTTAGCCGTCATCCTGCCATCACGGGCAACGACTTCACCACCCGCATAGACGATCTCCGGCACCGGCTTCTGCAAATCGGAGAAGACGAACAGGTCAGCGCGGCGGCCCGGAACAATCGCGCCTCGATCATCAAGGCCGAAGTACTGCGCCGTGTTGATCGTCCCCATCTGGATCGCCCGAACGGGATCGAGGCCCGCGTCGATAGCCATGCGAACGATATGATCGATTGAGCCATCGTCGATTAAATCGGAGGGCTGGCGGTCGTCGGTGCAGAAGCAGAACCGGTGAGCGTTCTCCGGCGTCACCGCCGGGAGCAGGTTGAGAAGGTTCTGGGCGTTGGTCGCCTGGCGGATGAGGATGGTCATCCCCAGGCGCAGCTTTTCGAGTGCCTCGTCAGGCGTCGTGCATTCGTGATCCGACATGATCCCGGCGGCGACATAGGCATTGAGCTGCTTCCCGGCCAGGCCAGGACTATGCCCGTCGATCACTTTCCCCTCGAAAGCGTCGAGCTTCGCCATCACACCCGGATCGCCGAAGATGACGCCGGGGAAGTTCATCACCTCGGCCAGCCCGATCACACGCGGGTGATCGCGCAGCGGGGCGATATCGGCAGCTTCGAGAGCGGCCCCGGCTGATTCCATATGGGTGGCAGGCACACACGAAGAAACCATTACAAAAACACTCAACGGGATGCCTTCGGATTCATCCAGCATGAACTGAATGCCTTCGATTCCCTGCACGTTGGCGATTTCATGCGGATCGGTCACCACCGAGGTGACGCCGTGGGGCAGGATCGCCCCAGCGAACTCCGAGGGAATGCACATCGAGCTTTCGATGTGAACGTGGGCATCGATATAACCGGGGGCGACGAACTTGCCTTTCAGATCGATAGTCTCCGCCGCCTCGTACCCATCACCCAGCCCGACAATCGTCGAGCCGCTGATCGCAATATCGGTCTGGTAGACTTCGCCGGTAAATACGTTGACAAGGTTTGCATTCTTCAACAACAAATCGGCGGGAGCATCCCCGCGTGCAATCTTAATCCGTTCCACACGATCCATACACCCCCTCCTTCGGGTACTATTCAGAAATAAGGTCTGGAACTTCGAACGGGCTGCCGGGCACAAATCGCCCGCGCCCTGCATCAGCCGTAATCTGCCCGTCTTTGTAAACGACTTCCCCGCGCGAAAGGGTGAGCTTCACCTCACCCTTTACCTTCATTCCATCATAGGGGCTGTACCCCGAAAGATAGTGCAAATCGGCATGATCGACGACCTTTTCGGGCTCAGGATCATAAAGCACGATATCGGCGTCACTACCAGGGGCCAGGAAACCCTTGCGCGAGGCCAGCCCGAACAGGCGGGCAGGGTTCTCGGCGAGCATCCGGCAGAGATCGGTTAGTTCGATCCGCCCGGCGTCGACGCCATAGGTGTAGACCAGCGGCAGCAGGGTTTCGATTCCGGGCAGGCCGCCGGGTGTTTTGGTGAACTCGGTAAATTCCCGTTTCTGCTGGAGAGTGTAATCACAGCTGTCGGTCGAGATGACGCTGACTGCCCCATTTTCAACAAGCTTCCAGACTTTTTCAGGCTCGCCTTCGGGACGGATCGGCGGCTGGAGAATGTAATGTTCGGGGTGACCTCCGGCGTAAACGCGTTCGTCGAAAAGAAGATACTGCGGACAGGTTTCGCACCAGGCAGGCTGACCGTTCCGGGCGGCTTCGGCAACCAGTTCGATGCTGCGCCCGGTGGTGCAATGGACGATATAGACGGGAGCATTGGCCGCTTCCGAAAGAAACAGGATGCGGTTGACTGCTTCCTGCTCGGCCAGCGCGGGGCGCGCCTGGGCATGGAACTGCCAGCCGGTCCGACCGGTCTGAACAAGGTGACCGGTTGCCTCGCTGACCATCGCATCATTCTCGGCATGGACGATCACCAGCCCGCCGATCCGTGCTGATTCGGCCATCAGGCGGAGGATGGTCGCATCATCCAGATAGTAATTAGGACGATAGGTCGTATAGATTTTCAGGCTGGGCAACCCCCGATCGATCAGGGTCTGGAGCGACGGCTCCGCCCCGATGGGAAATTCGGTGACCATACAGTGCAACGCATAGTCAACAATCGAGGGCTGTGCCTCGGCCAGCCGGTTGTCGACGGCTTCGTCAAAGGTCTGGCCGGGGAACTGGGTGGCAAAGTCAATGACGGTGGTCACGCCGCCCGCTGCCGCCGTCCGGCTGCCGACGAGCCAATCATCAGCGGTTTTGTAGATTCCCGTATCGAGTTGAATGTGGGTATGAGCGTCGATTATACCGGGGAGGACAAGCAGTCCGGTAGCGTCGATAATGGTATCCTGTGGTCCAACATCAGCCGCAGGAGCGACTTCCACGATTTGCCCTGCTTTAAAGACAACGTCAGCGGCGATCACTTCTTTTGCGCTGACAACCGTTCCGCCCCTGATGATCGTCCGTGACATGGCCGTCACTCTCCATCCACCATCGTGTGCGCGATTTCATTGTGTCGTTCGATGATAGGGCCAATGTCGATTGTCGTCAATTGACCTTCCTCAACGACTACCCTGCCATTAATCATAGACCAGTCGACCCGAACCGGGGCACAAAACATCACCGCTGCAACCGGGTCATGAAGCGCCCCGGCATATTCGAGGCGGTTGAGATTGATTGCGATCAGGTCGGCGGCCTTGCCTGGCTCCAACGAGCCGATATCATCCCGGCGCAGCACACTGGCCCCACCCAGCGTGACAACTTCAAGTGTCTGGCGGGCGGTCAGCCCGGCAGGGTCACCCTGCACACGCTGTAAGAGCATCGCGAGACGTGCCTCGCCGATCAGGTGATTGCCGTCATTGCTGGCCGATCCGTCGACGCCGAGGCCGACCGGAGCACCCTGCGCTAACAACTGTTTGATCGGCGCGATGCCCGAAGCCAGACGCATATTGCTTCCGGGGCAGTGAGCGACCCCTGTGCCGGTTCGTCCGAACAACTCGATCTCACGTTCGCTCATATGGACGCAGTGAGCATGCCAGACCCGATCACCGATCCAGCCTAATTCTTCCATATATTCGACGGGACGTTTGCCAAACAACTCGATACAGAACTGCTCCTCGTCGAGTGTCTCGGCGAGGTGAGTATGCAGGCAGACATCATATTCTTCCGCCAGCTTGACCGATTCGCGCATCAGGTCGGAGGTCACGGAGAAGGGCGAACAGGGAGCGAGCACCACGCGCAGCATGGCGTAGGGATCGGGATCGTGGTACTGCTCGATCACCCGGCGGCAGTCTTCGAGAATGTCTTCCTCGTCTTCCACTACCCGATCCGGGGGCAGACCGCCCTTGCTCTCGCCCAGGCTCATCGATCCGCGCGCGGCGTGGAAACGCAGCCCGATCTCCTGCGCCGCCCGGATTTCGTCGTCGATCAGTGCATCATTGGGATAGATGTAGAGATGATCGGAGGAGGTCGTGCATCCGGTGAGCATCATCTCGGCGATTGCAACCAGTGCGGAGACGTAGATCGCCTCACCGTTCAGATTGGCCCATACCGGATAGAGTGTCTTGAGCCAGTTGAACAGGTTCGCATCCTGGGCGGCAGGCACAGCACGGGTCAGCGTCTGGTAAAAATGGTGGTGGGTATTGACCAATCCGGGCAGCACGATGTGATCACTCAGGTCAACGACTCTATCAGCGATGGCAGGCAGTTGACCGGTCGGGCCGACCTGCTCAATCACATTGTCGCGGATAAAAAGTCCGCCGTCAGGGATTTCCCTGCGTTCTGCATCCATTGTCACAAGCGTGTGTACGTGGCGGATCAAAGTGGTAGACATTGCGCCTCCTTGCCACCGGTTTGATGTGGATCAATCAGTCCTGACCGGTTATCGCGGCCTCCGGTCAGGGTCGAGGTTTTTAATCTGAGCAAAGCTCAAACAGCTAATAATCGCGGTCACTCCGATACTCTATAGTATATGATGGGATTCTCCCATTTACTATGATTTTGCGCTTTTCCACACAAACGGGTCACACGTTGATTGATCTCTGAGCGCTGGTCAGGGTATTTTTGAGCAGCATGGCAATAGTCATCGGGCCGACACCGCCCGGCACAGGCGTGATCGCGGCGACCCGTTCGGCTGCCTTATCATACTCAAAGTCGCCTTTCCAGACGTATCCCTTCTTTGCCGTCGGATCGTCGACTTTGACGGTGGCTACGTCGATGGCGACCGCCCCTTCTTTGAACCACTCCCCTTTGATCATCTCCGGACGGCCCATCGCCCCGATCACGATATCGGCTTCTCCAACCAGCGAGGGAATATCCTTTGTACGGCTGTGAACGACGGTGACGGTGGCATTGGCATGGATAAGCAGCAGGGCCATCGGCATCCCGACGATATTGCTGCGCCCCAGCACAACTGCCCGGCTCCCCTCGATCTGGAAGCCTTCGACCAGTTTTTCGGCTTCATGCAGTAAGTACATACATCCATATGGAGTAGCAGGCAGATAGAGCGGATCGCGGCCTTTCATGGTCAGGCGGCCAACATTGATCGGGTGGAAGCCATCGACATCTTTACTCAGGTCGATAGCCTTCAGCGCGGCCTCTTCGTCAATATGATCGGGGATCGGGAGCTGCACGAGAATGCCGTCAACGCGCGGGTCGGCGTTCAGGGCAGCGATCAGGCCCTCCAGTTCCCCCTGGGTAGCACTGGCCGGAAGCTCATGCAGAAACGACTCCATCCCCACCTCAGCACAGCGGTTGCGCTTCATCTGGACATACATCTGCGAGGCCGGGTCAGCCCCGACGATGACCGCTGCGAGACCGGGGACTCTGCCATATTTGTTCTTCATTCTGGCAATGTCTGCGGCAACTTCCTGTTGAATCCGTTTAGCGATGGCCCGGCCATCCAGTATTATGGCAGTCATGTTTTCCTCCCTGACTGGTTCACTATTCAGCATACCATGAGTATATCGAGACACGACAGTCAGCGGAACGAATGGCGATCAACCCGCGCAGCCTGTTCCTGATTTTGTGAGCGCCACAGCGCCCAGGCAATCCCAACGACCAAGCCCCCTGTCCATATCCAGGTAATCGCAAAGAGGCCCGGCCACCCCCGGTCTACAATCACAGTGGGATATTGATTTGCAGCAGGTTGGGCAGCGTACATGCGCAGATATTCGACACCGTCAAACGAAATGAGAAGCTGTGGTTCCCGGTCGCTGTATTCGTTCCAGGTCGATTCCCACTGTCCGGGGAACAGGTAGCGCTGCCGGTAAGCTGTATGAAACAGGCAAAAGTCGTCTTCCTCGCTCATTCCGGCGACGATCTCGCCGGGGAAATACTGCCACAGCGATTCGGGTACCAGCCCGACAGTGCCAACCTGCTGATCAGCTCCGGAGTAGTCGGCAAGATACTGCCCGACGATCTGCATTCCCTCGTTGCCGATCCCGATCTCGATCATGCGGAGGGCCGCCCGGTTTCCGCCCAGCAGTTGATTGTGGTAAGCGCCGTAATCGGGGGCATAGGGGATCAGCAAGCCGATTTGCAGGCCAGTTACAATCACTGCGAGAGAGGCGGGGAGCGCCTGCTGTAACATAAGACGATCCTCCCCGATGGCATTTTTCAGCAGGGTGATGAATCCAGCCAGGCCAACCCCGGCGAGAATCTCCATCACCAGGTGAACCGGGAGCAGGTAGCGCTGCATCTGCTTGTTGCTCAAAGTCAACTGGAGCAGAAAGAAAAACAGGTAGGCAAACAGAAGCCAGAAATACTGGGGGTGGAGCGATGGCTTCCAGCATTTTTTCCAGAACGTGTAGCTACCCAGCGCGAACAGGAACAGGGTCAGGGTGAGGAAACTACTGTTGAGTGCAAGCGCTACCAGCCAGAACAGCCGGTTCGGGGATTCCTCCGGGGAGTAAATACGCCCGGCAAAAAAGGTCGGGTTGGGATGGGTGGTGATTACCTTGTCGGTCGAGAGAAGGAACACCGCCCCCGGCGTGCGGATCGGCTTGACCCACATTGCAGGCCACAGGCAGTAGACCAGGCCGACCATCACCCCCCAGAGCAGGAGAGGCCGGATCACCCCCCGCCACATCTCGTCGATCAGCCAGCGTGTGCGCCGCTGCTGGTGATCGTCCCAGCCGCCGTAGACCTTGATCGCTACCTCGACGCACATCACCAGCCCGGTATAAGGCAGCAGGAACAGCGCCGGAGACTTGGTCAGCAGGGCAAAGCCGCTCACAATCCCCGACAGCACCAGGAATCGCGACTTGCGGGCTTCGAAGTGGCGGATCATCAGCAGGGCCGAGAGTATCATCAGCGTGCTGAACAGGGCATCGACGTGGAAATAGCGGCATTGAGAGAGATAAAAGGGGGCAAAACACATAAAGCTGGCCGAGGCCAGCGCGACCAGCCAGTCCGAGAGCTTGTAAAGCTGCCAGGTGATCAGCACGATCAGCGCCGAGAGCACCAGCGACATCGCAATGACTATCGCGACCATTTCACGGCCATAGTCGGTGGCGAAGGGCGGCGCAGCCCAATCGATCAGGGCCGAAAGTGGGCCGGGGTGCGATTCGCTCCATTCATAGATCGGGAGCGTGGCCGCACCCAGTGCCATCGTCGTGACGCCGGGGTGATACTGCTGGTAGGTCGCCGCCCAGTCATGGGCTTCGATGGCAGCAGCGAAATCGTGCGACCGGGACAGCCACTGCGAGGGGCGGGCCATCGGATGGTAGATTCGCACAACAAATGAGGCGATGAATACACACGCAAGGATGATAATAGTCTGGAAGGTCGATCTCTTCATAGTTTCTGCCTGATGACGAAAAGTGTGTCACGAATGTACTCACATTCAGGCCGTGCGGCAACCTCCGACCGATCAACGATCTCCCTTTTTATTTGTCCAGGCCCGGCGAGACGGGCATACTATATCCTATGGCTGAGAAAAAACTGCTTTTCGGTGGGAGCGTCGTCGGGCAGGAAGGCGTCGAACGGGCCGATGTGCTGGTCGAGGGCGAACGGATCGCCACTGTCGGCCCGAACCTTGCAGCGGACGAATCGGACGCGCAAAAGATCAACGTAACCGGGCTGACGCTGCTGCCGGGCCTGATCGACGCTCACGTTCACCTGCGCGAACCGGGTGGCGAGCACAAAGAGGATTTCCACACCGGAACCTGTGCGGCACTGGCTGGGGGCGTCACGACGGTGCTGGCGATGCCAAACACCAACCCACCGATCACCGATCAGGCCGCGCTGGATGATATTCTGAACAGGGCCGCTTCGAAGGCGGTCTGCGACTTTGACCTATACCTGGGCGGGACAGCGGATAACATCGAGGAGGCCCGTTCACTGGCCGATCAGGTTGCCGGGTTGAAGCTCTATGTCGGTTCCAGCACCGGCAGCCTGCTGGTCGATCATCTCCCAGCGCAGATACAGCACTTCGAACGGTTCCCGCGTGAGGCAATCATCGCCGCTCACGCCGAAGACGAAGCCGCCGTTCGCTATTACGCCTCGCTGGGACAGCGCCGCCCACCGATCTGTGCGGCGCTGTCGGTGGCCCATTTGCTGACCCTCGCGGAACAAATCGGGCGGCGGCTGCACGTCTGCCACGTCTCGACCGGGGCCGAACTCGCGCTGATCCGCGATGCAAAACACCGGGGAGTACAGGTCACCTGCGAGGCGACACCCCATCACCTGTTCCTCTCTACCGAAGACGAGATCGAACTGGGGGCATTAGGCAGGGTCAACCCTCCGCTGCGCAGTGCCAAAGACATCGATGCGCTGTGGGAGAACCTCGACGTGATCGATCTGATCGCCACCGACCACGCGCCGCACACCGTCGAGGAGAAAGAGAGCGATACTCCCCCATCCGGTATGCCCGGACTGGAAACAATGCTCCCCCTGCTGCTAACTGCTTATCATGACAATCGGCTGACCCTGCCCGACATCGCCCAGATGACCTCGACCCGACCGGCGAAAGTATTCGGCATCGAAGACAGAGGAGAGATCGCCCCCGGATATTTTGCCGACCTGACGCTGGTCGATCTTGCAGAGACATGGCAGATTAGCAACGAATCGCTGTTCACCCGCTGCGGGTGGTCGCCTTTTGCCGGGAGACAGGCCAGGGGGAAAGTCAGGCAGGTTTATTTGAGGGGCGAACTCGTATTCGATCAGGGCAAGGTGATCGCCGCCCCAGGCTATGGGCGAAATATCAAGTCATCCAGATGACAGGTCTACCAGCTAACAAATGACGAATCAGACACTTACCCCAGAAATATTGGTGATCGGGGCCGGGCCGGGCGGGTCGGCGGCGGCCTGGGCGCTCGCAAATTCAGGTCACGACGTGCTGCTGGTCGATGCCGCCGAGTTCCCGCGTGAAAAAACCTGCGGGGATGGGCTGACGCCGATGGCGGTGCGCACGCTCGACCGGATGGGTCTCCTCGATGAGGTGCTGGCTGCCGGTGCCGGGCGGATCGACACTTTCCGGATTACCGGGCCGTTTGGAATTTCAGTGTCGACGCCATTTGAGAATTATCAAAAAGAGTTTCCCTACGCGCTGGTGCTGCCGCGCATCCAGTTCGACGACATCGTCACCCGGAATGCGGTCGGGGCGGGGGTTGAGCATCTCTTCAAGGTGCGGGTCGAGCAGATCGCGCGGGAGGGTGACCAGATCACCCAGGTCGAGGCGAAAGGCCCGCAGGGGACGATCATGATTCTGCCCAAACACACCATCATCGCCGTCGGCGCGAAATCAGGGCTGCTCAAGAAAGCCGGGTTTATTCACCACGATGTCAGGTATATCCGTGCGTCACGAGCCTATTTTACGAACAATCAGGCAAAAGAACCGCTCTACGATTTCTATTTCGACTTCGAGCTTATCCCAGGCTACGGTTGGGTATTCTCGGATGGCAATGGGCTGATGAATATCGGCGTAGGAATACTCCCCATTCCTCTGATTTCGACCAAAAAATCGACAAGTCAACTGCTCGAACAATTCGTTCAGAGACGGCAAAAGGAAGGCGTTCTCGGTGATGTCGAACTTGCCGGGCCGATCAAGGGCTACCCGCTGCGGATTGATTTCCCGGCGATGCGAGTCGCGGGGGCAAACTGGATGATCGTCGGGGAGGCCGCCGGACTGGTCAACCCGGTCACCGGGGAAGGGATCGACCTGGCGTTGGAAAGCGGGCTGATCGCCGCCCGAATACTGCACGACAACATCGAACAGGGGAGCCGCAACCATCGCGGGTATCAACGGGAAGTCTGGGATCAATTTGGGCCGCTTTTTACCGGGCTGCGGGTTCTGCGAGACGTACTGATTATGCCCTTATTCACCGATTATGCTCTCTGGCTGATGAAACAGCACCGCTTCCTGACCCGAACCGTCATGTCGATTTCCCAGGGGTTCGCCCCGCCTCAGAATGTGTTCCATCCCCGGTTTATCGTGAATTTCTTCACGCCGATCACCCCCCGGCTGGTGATCGAAGAAATCAGGAAGAAGCGCCAGAACAATGACACCCCCTAGTGTTTCGATTGTCATAACCGCCTACCGGGAAGCCTCGACAATTGGCCGGGCAATAGAGGCGCTGCTGGCCCAATCCACTGGGACAGAGATCCTCGTCGTCTGCCCGGACGACGAGACGGCATCGGCTGCTGCTACCTATGAAGGCGTCACGGTTCTGCGCGATCCGGGGCAGGGGAAACCGGCAGCGCTCAACCTTGCCTTGCAGCAGACCAGTGGATCGATCATCATCATGACCGACGGCGACGTTTACGTCGGGCCGGAGGCGCTGGCGGCGCTGTTAGCCCCCTTCGACGATCCGGACACGGGCGCGGTCAGCGGCAGGCCGATCTCAACCAGCCCACGTGACACGATGCTGGGGTACTGGTCACATCTGCTGACCGACGCAGGTGCACACATCGAACGGACTGAACGGGATCAAAACGAACAATTCCTGGTCTGCTCCGGGTATCTCTACGCGATCCGCACCGGGCTGATCGACAGGATTCCGGAGGATGCCCTGGCCGAAGATGCCGTCGTCTCGCACCTGATCGGCCAGCAGGGGTATCGAATCCGTTACGCACCAGCGGCTGAGGTGTTTGTAAAGTATCCAGACACATACCGGGATTGGTTGAGCCAGAAGGTGCGCAGCGCAGGCGGATATGCCCAACCGGTAATCGCCAGTTCTCAACTGCGGATGCGAAGTTTCCGGCAAGAGGCAGCATCGGGCACCATGCGCGCCCTGAAATATCCTGAGAATCTACAAGAGTTCATCTGGACGCTGGTACAGTTCCTGGCACGTTTGCATATGTGGCTGTTGATTTTCTGGCGGGTACGCATTCAAAAAATGCCGCTGACGACATTATGGAAGCGGGTAGAAAGCACAAAGTAGAGGAAGGATTGGCATGATCCGAGTCTTGGTCACCGGAAGCACCGGCGGAGTTGGGGCAAACTTGGTAGCAGCACTCAACAAACGCGGAGTCGATGTGATCGGGCTGCGGCGCAAGAGTTCGCCAGGCGATGCCGTCGACGATTTACAGATGACGCCGGTAACAGGTGATATTCTCGATCCGGATTCGCTGCGGCGGGCAATGGACGGCGTCGACTGGGTGTTTCACGTCGCCGCCATCTCTGACGACTGGAATTACCCGGTCGAGCAGTTATACCAGGTGAACGTCGATGGAACCCGAAACGTATTACAGGTAGCACTCGAAGCAGGCGTCAAACGCTTTGTATATACCAGTTCGACGGCAGCGTTAGGCGTTCCCCCGGTGAAGCGCGAACCTATCGACGAGACGGCGCAGTTCAACATTCCACCTGAGGACTGGCACTACGGATACAGCAAACACCTGGCCGAACAGGTCGTACAGGAATATGTCGACAAAGGACTTCATGCGACCATTGTACTGCCCGCCGCCGTGATGGGGCCCAGGGATTTGAAATTCATCTCCGGGCAGTTGATCGCCCGCGTGATCAAGCAGCCAATCCAACCTTTCCCAAATGGTGGCTTGAATTTCATCGACTCGCGTGACGCGGCTGCGGGCCATATCGCTGCTGCGGAAAAAGGCAGAGTGGGCGAACGGTACATCCTGGCCGGGCACGACATGACACATATCGAGGCCGTAAAGCGGATCGGGAAAGTGCTGGGCATCCCGGTCAGAACGGTGACCATCCCCCAGTTTGTGATCCCACCCCTGGGCAAGGTCATCAATATATTGCACCGGTTAAGGGTCAATATCCCCATAGAACGTGGACGAATTCTAATTAGCCGCGAATACCTGTATTATGATAACAGCAAGGCCGTGCGGGAACTTGGCTTGCAAGTCCGCCCGTTTTCAGAGAGCGTCTATGATGCGTATCGCTGGTACGTCGAACACAACTACTTCGAACGTTGGCAGATTCCCGCTCACGCGCTACCCTCTATTTAGGATACTTATCCTGTACGGGCTGGTTGACTGTTTGTAGATGAAGGGAGAACAACTCATGGCAGAAGAACCACGTTTTGATATGCCAGCTATCTTTCGAGCATTGGCCATTATCGTCGGAGTGACCGGCCTGTTCGGATTCCTGGTACCGGCTGTTGTGACCATGGCTTTCAATCCCGGACCAACCGGGCCAGCGGCGGGAAACGAGATTTTTCGCTGGGCATTCTGGGCGATTGCCTGGGCGCTAACAATCTGGCAGGGATCGGTGATGCTGCGCCGCGTTCACGATGCCATCATCGATGATATGATCCTGACCGCGGCCATCGCTGCCGTCTTGCTGTTGATTGTCAAGTTCATCATGTCGCTGGTATACGTTCCGGTAAACAAAGAAGGTGAACTGCTGCCATTGATTTCGACAATCGACGCAGGGGGAGCGCTGCTCCTGATCGTCGTCGCCGTGATCGGCTCCCGCGCCAATCGATTCTAATCAAAAAGGCACGGATGAGTTTTTCTTTCCGTGCCTTCTACCCAAATCTAAACTGGATTATTCCTTTGCCGCCGCGTCTTCCTTTTTGTTGCCATCCTGTCCGGCTTTGTCTGCTTCTACCTGAACCTGCTTTTTCTCGGCAGCTGGTTTCTCGGCAGCTGGCTTCTCAGCAGGTGGCTTCTCAAAGGAGGGCTTCTCCGGAGAAGAAACCTTTTCCGGCTCTTTGGGAAGTTTGGCAGAAGGAGCTTCTTCACCCGCTTTTGATTCTTCCTTAGCCGGGCTTTTGGTCAAAGCACTGCTGACAATCACCACCATCTGGCCGATGTCCAGTTCCCCTTTATTGAGCACACCCACCACTGGCCAGTCTTCCAGCTTTTCCTGATCAGATTCCTCAAGCACTTTAGCCGTCGCGACTAAAACACGAAGGGGCTTATTCTGCATTTCCTGGCGAAGCCTAGAGAGCAGACCAAACCCATCAAGGTTTGGCATCATCAGATCAAGCAGAACCAGATCGGGTATGTCACCCTTCAGCTTATCAATTGCTTCCAGGCCATCTTTAGCTGTATCGGTGACATGCCCTGCCATTTTCAGGGTGATGTTGAATAATTCTCGGACATCAGGTTCGTCATCCACAACCAGGATACGCGCCACTATGAAATACCTCGTATATTGGGTTAATTAGAGCAAATATAATCTAACAACCGAAAAAACGCTACTGAATCAAAATAGTAAACGGCTGTCAGTTTGTGAACGTAATGAGGGAAAAACAATCTCAGGCCAGCAGGATAACCATCATTAGTTCTTGCTGCCCAACGACTCGTAAGTACAGTGGGCACTCAACTCAATCGATCTCCGTGTCTTCGGGAATTAACCCTAACTCAACTGCTTCATCGAGAGATAAAGCATCATCGCTAACTTTTGTCTCAATCGATCCGGCCTCTTCCCAGAATGCATCCAGGTTCCCCAGGTCCTTTTCCAGGTCACTTTCCAGGCTATCCAGGTCAAGGTCAAGTTCTGCAATAGTCTCGTCGCTTTCCGCTAACACAAGGTCTTCAAGCGCTTCTGTCTCGGACGCCTCGATGACGGCTTCTGGAACATTCGGGGGTTCCTCGCTTATCAGCGGCTCTTCCTCCGTTGACGTTTCAGCGATGAGCTCTTGAAGTTTCAGTATGGCCGGTTTGCCATAGCGAAGCACCGGCCCCATTTGTTTTTGACTCCCCCCAGGGAAAACAATTGTAACAAAGAATCTGGTCCCAACCGAAAGCGTGTAGACATCGTACCAGTTGCTTTCATAGTAATGGACAGCCGCCGCGGTTTTATCGCCGATATGCGTCGAAATACCGGATATGGTCGCATAATTGTTCGCTAGCAGCACCGCCAGTTCATCAAATCGCGGTAAATCATCTACCGCTCCTTCGCGAAGGAGAACTTTACCATTCCGGCTGATAAAAGCAACACCGCGCGAGCCGAGTTCACCATGCAGCTTCTCAAGTCCCCTGGCAACTGCCGCTTCGTTAAATTCAGGAATAGCATCGACCAATACCGTCGAAACAGCCTGCTCTTCGACAGCCGCTTCACCATGAATAGCTACCGTCACCGATTCGACAAACGCCCCGGTGTCAATCGGCTTCTCGAAAATCTTGTAGACTTCCAAGCCCTTCAGCTCTTGTCTGACCTCGTCAAGCGGATAACCGGTGATAAGAATGGCCTTCATTTCAGGCTTCATCTTAGCAATACGCCTGATAAGTTCCGTCCCATTCATGCCGGGCAGTCGATAATCCGTCACGATAACATCAAAACCGCGTTCGAGTTCAAGCAGAGCTTCTTCTCCGGAGGGAACATCGACAACATAATAGCCACGATTCGACAGCTCAAGTGCAGTCCGAAGCACACGAGCCACTTCGCGTTGATCATCGACAACCAGTATTCGCGCTTCACGATCCAGACTCATGGGTTTTCCTGCCATCAATTACCTGTATCGAGCAGAAATGATGCTTTCCTCGAAGCCATTATACTCGATATTAACCTCGTATGGAATCTTTGAAGCGTGGATAATAAAAAATACAGGGAGCGACTGGATACAATCGCTCCCTGTATTTGATTCACTTATAGGGTCAAACCGGTGCTATATGGTCTGGCGCTGGATGACAAAGTAGTAGATAGCGACGCCGATTCCGCCAAGCACAATAATGACACCAAGAGCGCCTAACAACGCCACTAACCACCCGGGCATACCGTCGCCGTCACCCCCATCGCCAGTGTCAGCCGCAGCGCCACCTTCAAGAGGCAAGGCCCCGAACTCGCGACTCTGAATTGAGCCAGCACCGACATCCACCGTCCAGCTTTGTTCTGTGGTCGGCTGGAAAGTATCCCCCGTCCATGAAACGATATAGGTTCCAGGAGTGAGGTCGGCAAAGCAGTACGGCTCGCTGATTGCGTCAGTGGTGTAGCGCCCCACAACCTGGGTTCCATCACTGAGCGTGAATGTGATCCCGGCGACTTTAGCTTCGTCGGCTTCACGAAGGCCATTCGAATTGCCATCATCGTAACTCATCACGCATACGGTGCCGTTCCCTGCCGAGTCGGCTGGGAGAGGTTCTGCTTCCTCAGCCTGTGGCGGTGCCTCTGCTTCGGCTGGCGCTTCCTCAGCCGGTTCCTCCACTGCCGCTTCCTCAGCTGGTTCCTCCACTGTAGGGGCTTCCGCTGCAGGCTGTTCACCCCCTTCCCGGATAACCAACTGCACGCCGAGAACCGCAAAATCTGAGGTCAAGCCATTCAAGCGTTTGATTTCTTCAATGGTGGTGCCATACTGCCAGGCAATCTGCGACAGGGTATCACCGACCTGAACGGTGTGGACAAGACGACCGGTCGCATCGGGAGTTGCTAACACGTATGGCCCACTCGACTGTACCGGTGCTGCGGCGGAGGACTGGGTAGGTTCTTCAGTAGCCTCAGGTGCGCTCACTTTGTACATTTTGCCATCATCCCAATAGGCAAAGTTCCATGCCACACAAGCATCGGGGCGGTTGCGCAACCAGACCGTTACCTGGTTTCCGGCTGCCTTAGCCGTAACTGAGAACTGCTGCCAGGAATCCACCGCTGATTTCGCATCCGACCATACAATAGAGGATGAGTGCGGACTGACTCCACCCTGGGGGTCAATGCCGATCATCATCTGGGTGGTTGACGAACTCGCGCCATCAGGGCTGGCACCAGATATGGCGTACCCATACATGGTAAACTCATACCACTTGCCTGATTCGACTTTAACCGCCTGCCATAACCCGGCATTGTGGCTGGCATAGGAAGTATAGTACCGGACAAACGTCGGCCCGGTTTTCGCCGAGCCATCGGTGGTTACTTCGAATGTGGGAGTAGAGTTGAAACACTCATTAGTAACAGGCTGATCCCACCATATCGACCAACCAGTTGGAGCTTCGAGCTTTGCATCTCCATCGTGCAGATAACTGCCACCCTCAAAACTCGGGTGGGTCAGAAGCTGATCCTGTGCAAGAACCGGCGTAGCAAGGATGGCCAGCGTGATGAATATGAAACCTAACGTCACCACTCGCGATAATCTAGCTGTTGTCATGGATGACCCCTCTCTATTGCATTCTGGTCATCGGCCTTGCCGACGATAAGGATAAAGCAGTAATCGACGATGCTGTTATCGCCAACTTGACCAATCCAAAAAATAATAACGCTTACTGGCGTAGCTGACAAAGACAAATTGTACGCACAACAACGAAAGTATGCGAATAAATTTCTCTTTTCTCTCGCTTTTTGTGAGAAGGGAAAGTTAGTGACAGCCTGACGCCATTCAGAGAAACATAACTCAACCGGAGGATTCTTGGCTCAACAAAAAAGCCCTCCGAACACCGTCGCGGGCTTCTTGAGTTTTGAGTGCGGATAACATCATTATTGCATTTTCAACATGACGCTTGCCCCATTCTCAGCCCAGAAACCTTCCAGATTATAGTAATGTCGTATCTCTGGTGCAAAAGCATGGATCACCACGTCAACATAGTCAATGAGCACCCACCCGGTCTTCGCATCACCTTCTATTGACCGGGGATCGATCTGGTGTTCTTTTTTAATTTCCTCGTCAATGCCATCGACGATGGCCTTTAATTGACGCTCGCTGCCCCCGCTGCAAATAATAAAATAGTCGGCGATTATCGTTTGCTCACGGATATCGAGAAGGACAATATCCTCCCCTTTTTTATCAGCGATCAGGTTAACGATCTCGCGTGATAGCTTGAAACTGTCTAAAGTCTTAACGGCCATTTCACCTCATTTTAACCGATACCTCTTACAATTTTAGCACGACCGGCAGATAAGCCACAACTACCAACCATTTCGTCAACAGTTCCTTTTCTGGTCACCGTCCCTGATCGTGGGGTCTAATATGGGCGATATCTAAGGAGGAGCGCATGCAAACGGTTCGACTGGCTTTGATCGGCTTTGGCAATGTTGGGCAGGGGCTGACTGAAATCATCGCGGAGAAAAATGATAACTTCGCCAAACAGTTTGGCCTGAAGTTCCAGATCGTCGCAGTCAGCGACATTTACTGGGGAAGCGTTTGCGATCCCGATGGGCTGGACCCCGATCAGCTTCTCGGCGCGGTTCAAAAAGGCGAGAAGCTGGCAACGATCCCGGCAGCAGAATACGGCTGGGATGCGAATACCACTATCGAAAAGTCCGGTGCCGATGCGCTGGCCGAGGTCAGCTTCACCGACCTGAAAACCGGTGAGCCTGCGGCGAGTTTTATTCGCACGGCGCTCAAACAGGGAATGAACGTGGTTACCTCGAACAAGGGGCCAATCGCTCTGCATTACCCGGAATTGAGTCGGTTGGCTGCTGAGAGCGGCGTTCAGATCGGTTTTGAAGGCACCGTGATGAGCGGCACGCCTGTTTTGCGCATGGGGAGCGACATCCTGAAGGCAGCAGGCGTCAATCGCATCCAGGGTATACTTAATGGCACCACGAACTATATTCTCTCGCGGATGGAAGATGGCGCATCTTATGCTGATGCTTTGGCCGAAGCCCAGGAAAAGGGATATGCCGAAGCCGATCCGACCGGTGACGTGGAAGGTTTCGACGCAGCCGGGAAGGTGGTGATCCTGAGCAACCTACTGATGGGCACCGAAATCGGCATGGATGACGTCGAACGATCCGGGATCACCAACTTGACTTCTGAAGACATCCGTAATGCAAAAATCGACGACCGGCGCTGGAAGTTGATCGGAGCTGTCGAGAAAGACGGGGATAAGGTCACCGCCAGCGTGCAACCAATACCACTGCCGATGAGCCACCCACTGGCGACCATCGGAGGGGCAACCAACGCGGTCACGTTCAGCACCGATCTGCTTGGCGATATCACACTGGCCGGGCCGGGCGCAGGCCGACAGGAAACAGGCTACGCACTGATCTCCGACCTGATCGCCATCTACAACAAGTCGTGAAACACGAGCGCCCCGACAATCCGGGGCGCTCGAATATCACTGGCGTACTGGCTGCTAATCGATCACCGCGTTTGCCTCGATCACCTGCCGGTAATATTTTGCACTGGACTTCAAAATCCGCTGCTGGGATTCATAGTCCACATGGATCAGGCCAAACCGTTTGCTCAGACCGCGTGACCACTCGAAGTTATCCATCAGCGACCAGGCAAAATACCCCTTGAGCGGGATTCCGGCGGTGATTGCCCGCGAAGCCTGGATCAGATGGTTTTTATAGTATGCCACCCGCCGGGGATCATCGATCTCTCCATCCGGCCCGACTTCGTCTTTAAAGGCGGCCCCGTTCTCGGAGACGTAGATCGCCGGGAAGTTATAGTCAAAATGCAGGCGTCCCAATATGTTGTAAAGCCCTTCGGGAAAGACCTCCCAACCCATTTCGGTGAAATCGTCAACCGGGAATACCGTCCGTGGCAGGTTCTCTTCTTCGGGAATTTCCGTGCTGCGGGCGATTATCCGCGCGTAGTAGTTGACTCCAATGAAATCTACCGGCGCTGAGATAATATCAAGATCACCCTCTCGAACGAAGTTCATCGAACTGCCATACAATTCGACCATATCCGCCGGATAGCCACGCCCGGCAATCGGGTCGATATACCAGCGGATGAACTCGCCGTCGGATAGATAGGCGGCTTTGCGGTCGGCCAAGCTGGGAGAAGCCGGTATACTCCTTTGAAGATTGTAGACAATTCCCACCTCTGCATCATCCACCATCTCGCGGATAATCGGCATGGCCAAGCCATGACTCAGCAGCACGTGATGGGATGCAGCGATCGCGTCCTCTGTATTTTTTCGCCCAGGCGCAAACATCCCGATTCGATAGCCGTGATCGGCTACAACCCAGGGTTCATTATGGGTCATCCAATGCTTGACCCGGTCGCCAAGCGCCGACACCATCACGCCGGTGTACTCGACGAAAGCTTCCGCTGTCGAACGGACAGGCCAGCCGCCCTCATCTTCAAGAGTCTGCGGCAGGTCCCAGTGATACAGCGTCAGAAAGGGGATGATACCCGCTTCGAGCAGGCCATCGACCAGGCGGCTGTAGAAGTCAAGCCCGGCCTGGTTCACCTGCCCCCGTCCCGCCGGAAGAATGCGCGGCCACGATACCGAAAACCGGTACGCCTTCAGGCCGATTTCCTTCATCAGCGCGATATCGTCATGCCAGCGATGGTAATGATCGTCGGCGATATCGCCGGTCGTGCCATCGTCGATCTTGCCCGGCGTATGGCTGAATCGATCCCAGATCGACTCGCCTTTACCGTCCTCGTTCCACGCTCCTTCAATCTGATATGCAGAAGTTGCCGCACCCCAGATAAAATCTTCAGGGAATTCCCATTTTGTCATTAAAACACTCCGTTGTGTGCGCGAAAAACGAGGGATTTATATCAAAGTGTCTTCTGTTTTTCACACAATTGCTTATTTTCACATAAAATAACTATCGATCTACTCTATGACACGATGATACCATCTCGGGCAACCTTATGAGTAAATTACACTGGGTGGCGCTCATTTCATCAGCACGCATCGGTGGAACACTGGCTACCCGGTTATTGAAATACTTCGGAAGCCTGGAAGCGGTCTTCACCGCCGACGCCGTCGATCTGATGCAGGTTCAAGGCATCGGGCAGAATACCGCTAATGCGATAATGCGGGCTGACCTTACATCGGTTCAGGATATGCTTGAACGCCTGACCAGAGCCGGTATCGAAGCAGTTACCTGGGAAGAACCGATCTACCCACAAAACCTGTTATGCATCCCCGACGCGCCGCCGGTGCTTTTTGTCCGGGGAGAACTTCGCCGGGAAGATGCAAGAGCCATCGCCATCGTTGGCACTCGACAACCGGTACAGGAAGCGTTGATGCTGGCCGAGCATCTTGCCTTCGAACTGGCTCAACGCGGCTGGATCATCGTCAGCGGGATGGCTATCGGCATTGACACCGCCGCCCATTCCGGGGCGCTGAAAGCCGCTGGCCGGACGCTGGCGGTGCTTGGTTCGGGTATCCAGAATATCTATCCAAGAAGAAACAGATCACTCGCCGAATTGATTGTTGGTAGTGGAGCGCTGCTGTCGGAAGTGCTTCCCGATGCACCGGTCAGCCGACAGGGTTTGATCGCCCGCAACCGGATCACCAGCGGGTTGAGCCGCGCCGTTTTTGTCATTCAATCAACCGAGGACAGCGGCAGCATTAACACCGCGCGAAGGGCCAGGAAACAAGGACGCACCCTGTACGCGCTCGACGATGGCACCCCATCCCATGATCAACTGCTGGCAATAAACGCCACTGCGCTTCAAGCCGGGCAAATTGACTGGGACAATCTCTCCAACGAGTTAGACAGACGCGAAGTTAAACCGGTGGAGAACCACACCGACGGCTCACAGCCCAGGCTGTTATAAGAACTCCGGTATCCACGCTCCGGCAGCGAGAAGCAGATCGGAAAATGCATCGCGGGGACTGCCCGCTTCGACTGGCGGGATATGCCGATGGACGGCCTCGGTTCCACGCACCAACTGGTGGAAGGTTTCGCCGGGGTGATGCCGCTTGAACAGCCCATGCTGGCTGACATGGCAGCGGGCCGCTTCTGCTTTGGCATCCAGCCAGGGGCCGATATCAACTGCCAGATGCGCCGGGTTGCTGTCATTCCAGATGTGGTCGTCAATCCCCGGCACTTTCGCCGCGAAGGAGTAGAACAGGACTTCGCCGCCTTCCTGCTCGACGGCTGCTTTGGCCGCTTCATGCACCAGTTGGTGGGCCGGGTGCCCGTACTCACCATCGGTGCCGTGCGCCAGCACGACCTCTGCCTCTACCTGATGAATGACGCGCCGGATTTCGCCAACCAGCGTGTCGAAGTCAGCTTCAAACGGGTACAACTCTTCACCGGGGCCAACCAGCGGATCGACATAATCCAGAATGTAGACACTAGTCGCCCCCAACTGCTCCGCCGCGCAGTAGAGCTCCTGTTCGCGAACCGCGCCCAGTTCCGAACGCTCACAGACCGGCGGATCGCCCATTTCCCCACCTTCGCCCCGTGTGGCACAGAGAATGTGAACGCCGACTCCGTGTGAGCTTAGAAGCGCCAGAATCCCACCGGTCAGCATTGTCTCGTCGTCAGGATGCGCACCTACCACCAAAACCGATTTCATTTTATTTCCTGTATGTCTATCATTCAAAATCACCGCTTGTGAGGATAGCATCCCGCTTCACTCAAATCAAAAAGCCAGGCGGCAAACCTGGCTTTTCTCGATTCGACATCCTGCTTACCACGCGGAAGGCGGTTTATTCCATCTCCTCGATAACGTTTGAGAACACATTGCCGACAGATGGCCCCATCAACGCCAATACCGCCGGTGCAAGCACCGAGAGCAGGCAACCGACGATGATGCACAGCACGATCAACCCACCAATAACGATCAGGATGATTGCCCAGGTTGGCAGTTTCTTCTTATCCTCGGATGGCATCATTGGCGCATCTGCAAGCCGCAGCATCACAAGGCTGATCAGGTACCGAACGAACAAAATGCCCCAGGTCTTCATTGTTGTATTCTCCTCACTTATCAGCGATGATTGAATTCGAATGCATCATACATTGACCCGGTTAGATGGTCAAGCGAAGCAAACCCGGTGCAATCACTTGATGACAAGGCCACCTCAGGTGAGAACTATGAACACGGATATCATTCTTTACAACGGGAGAATCTATACCCAGCAGACTGATCGCCCCTGGGTGTCGGCGCTTGCTGTCCACGAGGGCCGGATCGTCGCACATGGCGATGACGACGAACTCCGTCCTGTGATGACTCCCGGCAGCGAAGCGGTCGATCTTGGACAGCGCCTTGTGATCCCCGGTCTGGTCGATGCCCATGTGCATCTCGCGTGGTACGCCGATTTTCTGCGCGACGTTGATCTGACGCGGGCATCGTCAGCCCGCCACGCTGCCGAACTGGTCGGCAAACGCGCCCGGCAGACACCTCCCGGCGAATGGGTTCACGGACGCGGCTGGTCGCAGGAGCGCTGGCCCGACCACACCTTCCCGACCGCTGTAATTCTCGACGAATGCGTTCCCGACCACCCTGTTTCCCTTGATGCGCAGTCGGGCCACGCCTTATGGGTCAACAGCCTTGCGCTGGCGCGGTCGAGCATCACCGCCAGCACCCCCGATCCGACCGGCGGCAGAATCGCGCGGGATGAATCGGGCAGACCGACCGGCGTCCTGCTCGAAAACGCAATGGAACTGGTCACCCGCATGATCCCCCGGCCAACGCCGGAACAGATGATCGACAGGATGAAAGAAGCCCTCGCCCGCGCGAACCGGGCCGGGCTGACCGGCGTCCACGATTTCGACGGGGCGCTGGCTTTCCAGGTTTTTCAGATACTCAAAGCGTCGGGTGATCTTTCCCTGCGCATCGTGAAAAACATCCCGATCGATTTGCTCGACCATGCCGTTGAACTTGGTTTACGCTGGGGATTTGGCGACGACCTCCTGCGTATCGGCGGGGTAAAGCAGTTCGCCGACGGCGCACTCGGATCGCGCACCGCCTGGATGCTCGCCCCGTTCGAAGACAACCCGGACAACCTGGGGATCAGCACCACCGGCCCGCAAATACTCCTCGACAATGCCCGCCGGGCCAGTATCGCCGGGCTGCCGTCGGCGATCCACGCCATCGGCGACCGGGCGGTCCGGGAGGTGCTCGACATCTACGAGATGCTCCGCCGGGAGGAAGCCGCACGGGGCATTTTACCCAACCAGATGCCGCACCGGATCGAACATGTGCAGCTTATCGATCCCGACGACATCCCCCGGCTGGCCAAACTGGGGATCATCGCCTCGATGCAGCCCATCCACGCCACCTCGGATATGGAAATGGCCGACCGCTACTGGGGGGATCGCGCCGACCATGCCTACGACTGGCGCAGCCAGCTCGACGCGGGGGCGGTGCTTGCCTTTGGCAGCGACGCCCCGGTCGAGCCTATCGAGCCGCTGGGCAACATACAGGCAGCGGTCACCCGCCGCCGCAGTGACGGCGCGCCGGGGCCATCGGGATGGAGATCGAGGGCGGACAGTAGTGGACGGTTGACCGTCGAAGAAGCCCTGCGTGGGTTCACCATTGGTCCGGCCATCGCCGCCGGGATGGGAGATCGGTGCGGGCGGCTTGCACCCGGCTATCTGGCCGACCTGACCGTGCTGGGGCAGGACATCTTCACCCGCGACCCAATGACAATTGGCGAGACGGAGGTGCTGGCGGTGATGGTCAACGGGCGCTGGGTGTTTACTGACCTGTAGTGGGTATTACCCTGTACAGTTTGGTTGTAGAATACAGGAGTTGATTCCAGTTCACACGCAACAGGAGGCTCGATGAGTATAACATTTCCTCCTCCCGGTTATATCCCGGTCGAATCGGCCATAGAGGGGATCGAAATCTACAAGCCTGCCCCGGTCGAGGAGAAGCAGCCCGATACGGTCGATTTCTCCTGCCCGCAGTGCGGCGCGAAGACGGCCTACAGCATCGCGGATGGAGGACTTAAATGCACCAGCTGCGGCTTCTACGAACCGCCAGCCAAAGAGATCGTCGGTAGGGGCGCTCAGGAATTCGAGTTCAAGGTCGAAACGATGGAGCAGGCCGCACGCGGATGGGGCCAGGCACGCAAGCAGATCGAGTGCCAGTCATGCTACGCGATCACTGTCCTGCCCCCCGGCCAGATGACCCTCACCTGCCCGTTCTGCGGATCGAGCAGCGTGGTTCAGGGAGACGCTTCTCAGGATGCCCTACGTCCCCGGTTCATCATCCCCTTCAAACAAACCCTGGAGGAGTGCCGGGCCAAAGTCGACGAGTGGCTGGGAAGCAACTGGCTCACCCCACGCAAGCTACGCCAGGTGGCCGGACTGGGCACCTTCACGACCATCTACCTGCCCTTCTGGACATTCGACGCGAAAACGCTCGCCACCTGGCGCGCGCAGGTCGGCTACGACCACACAGAGCGCTACTACTCGAACGGTGAATGGAAAACCCGAACGGTTACCCAATGGCGCTGGGAATCGGGCAATGTCAGCAGGCTTTTTGACGATCTCCTCGTTTCAGGTACAGCGAAGATCAAAGAAGGCGTGCTGGCACGCATCAACACCTTCAACATGAATAACCTCGCACCCTATGAAGCGACCTACCTGGCCGGGTATCAGGCCCAATCATATGACACCCCACTCGAAACGGCCTGGGAAAACGGGCGGAGTCAGATGCGTGAAGATACGCGGCTGGCCTGCCGCGCCAACGCACTCGACCATGGTGGGGATCACATCCGCAGCTTCACGATGGAGCTTGATTTCGGCGACGAAAGCTGGCGACACATCCTGCTGCCCGTCTATCTGGCGACCTATGACTACGGGGAGGAGAATTACCAGGTAGTGGTCAACGGGGAGACGGGAGCGGTCGGCGGAGAACGCCCTATCGATTGGACGAAGATCATCATATTGATAGCAGCAGCCCTGGCTCTAACGGTCGTTGCCGGGCTGATCGGAATAGCAGTTCCCCCACTGTTATGCGTGGCCGGGATGCTGTTTATCGGCACGATTGTTGGGGCGATTGCACTTGTGTCTTATGCGCAATCCATCATCGATCCCAACCGCACCCGCTGGACACCGTTCAGGAGGAAAACATCGTGAGCCAACCAGTTGACTGGTCTGCATTATGGAACATCGAGTGCCAGGCTGTGGCCTGTGAACACTGCAACAACGCCTACCTAGTTCCCTCCAGCGTCGGCGTCGTTCGCTGCCCAACCTGCCAGGGGGACGATCTCGATCCCCTGGAAGCGGACGCGGAGCAGATGGCCTATTCACAGCCGCCGGAACTTGTGCTGGGCTACACCATCGAGGAAACGAATGCGCTACAGCGCATCCTCAAGTTTACCGACAATATTCCACTCCGGCCAAAGGATATCCAGCCGCAGAATCTGCGCGGGCGTCTGCGAAGGGTATATCTTCCCATGTGGCTGGTCGATGGCGACATACAGGCCACCTGGCAGGCCGAGGCGGGGTATTTCTACGAGGTCGTCAGTCACCGCGAACAGCTTGCCAGCGGGCAGTGGCAGTCACGCGAAGTCAAAGAGCGACGCACCCGCTGGGAGCCGCGTGTCGGGCGGCTTGCCCGCCACTACGACAACGTGATCGCCCCGGCGCTGGAACGCTTCGGGAGAATCCGGCAGGCGCTCGGTGACAGCGATATTTCGAAGGCGGCGGCTTACACACCGGAGGCCGTTCAATCTGCTTTCGTCTGCCTGCCCGACCGGTCACCCGACGACGCCTGGGCAGAGGCGATCAAGGGTTTCCAATCATCCGCCGCCGAGGAATGCCGAAAAGCGGCAGAGGCGGACGAAATCCGTGAGTACCGCTGGTCACCGGAGGTCGAGAAACGCAACTGGACCCAACTACTGATCCCGTTCTATTCGACCTACTATCTAGATGACGAGGGTGAGCCGAGGATGATCTACATCAACGGGCAGACCGGGCAGGTCTGGGGCCACCGCCAGACTTCGTTGAGACGTGCCCAGACCGCCGCCCTGATCTCGGCAGGCGTGGCGCTGCTGTTCTTCGTGTTGAGCCTGCTGGCTTTCTTCCTGGCGGTTGCCGTGCCGCCGGTCGTCGCTCTTGGCGTGATCGGCCTGCTGGTAGCGGCTGTGTTCGGCATCGTAGGGCTGGTGCGGCTGCTCCATGCCTCGCAGTTCAACAAGAAAAATCAGGCTGATCTCGGATTTACACTCTGACAAAAAAACAGGGAGCCGTTCGAGCAGATTGGCTCCCTGTTGGATTCACTTCGATGCAGTGCAGATCGCCTTACACCTGGAATTCACCATCCTTATAGAACAACACGTCGTCGACATAAATCTCGCCGCCCGACCGCATATCGCAGATCATGTCCCAGTGGAGAGCCGATTCGTTCACCGAGCCGGTTTCCGGGTAGCCATGCCCCAATGCAATGTGGAACGTCCCGCCGATCTTTTCATCGTATAAAATATTGCCCGTGAACTGCTGGATGTTCTCATTGGTGGCAATCGCAAACTCGCCGACCCACCGCGCCCCGGCATCGACATCGAGGATGCTGTTGAGATAGTCCTCGCCCTTCGAGGCGGTCGCCTTTACCGCTTTGCCATTCTCGAACTTAAGCTCGACATCGCGGGCTTCGTGACCGTCATAGATCGCCGGGTAGGTGAAGCGCACCCAGCCGTTGACCGAGTCTTCGACCGGGCCGGTGAATATCTCACCGTCGGGCATGTTGTTGTCGCCATCGGCATTGATAAATACCCGGTCCTTGATCGAGAGCGTCAGATCAACATTTTCAGCCTTGACGACCACCCGATCTTTCCCCTTCAGCCATTCGACCAGCCGCTGCTGCTCCGCCGATTTCTGCTTCCAGTAAGCAACGGGATCATCCAGGTGAACCATGCAGGCTCCATAAACAAAATCCTCGTACTCGCTCAGGCTCATGCCTGCTTCCTGGGCGCTGGCCTCGGTCGGCAGTTCGGTCAGTGCCCAGCGAAGCGCGCCAGTCGATTGGCGATCCATGAATACCTTCCAGTAAGGGGTTTCGCTTTTCTTGAGCAGTTGAGCCTTTCGCGCATCGACGTTCGTCAGGCGCTTGGTATTGGACGAGGCCCGCAGCGCAAAGCGCACGTCAATGGTTTCCATCAGCCAGATATTTAACGGATTCGGCTTTTCGATCAATTCGTCGCTGCCGTATTTAAGCAGGATTTCGTTCGCCGCAGTCGGGTCGACGCGAAAGATGCCGTAGGCCCCGGCCTGCAAGACTTCTTTGTACACGGCCAGCCCCAGCGGTTCGGCGAGCGGATCGTAGAGGTGGATCATCGCCAGGTCTCCCGGCCGGACTTTCGCCGAGTAATGCACCAGAAGCTGTGCCAGTTTATCGATTCTTGGGTCGTTCATGATTATCTCCTAACTACCATCGGGGAATGTACTGATGTATCTATTCATGAAGTTCAGGTATCTTTAGCATACCTCGATCAGATAGTTAGCGCATAACGTTCGCCTGATACGCCTGTTGACACTCACTCAGTGCTGGTGATAGACTGCCTAAACATCACCCGTAACAGATGGGGAAAAGGACAATAAGGTGATATACACACGAGAGCAAATCGAAGAAAGAGAACGGCAGTATCTCGCTCCCTACGGTATGAAAAGCGCCGATACCCAGGGCCGAAAGTATCCCGAACCAGAACCGACACACCGAACCACGTTTCAACGCGACCGCGACCGTGTTTTACACACCACCGCCTTCCGGCGTCTCGAATACAAGACCCAGGTATTCATCAATCACGAGGGCGATTATTACCGGACACGCCTCACCCATACACTGGAAGTCGCACAGGTGGGGCGGACAATCGCCCGCGCACTGGGCGCAAACGAAGACCTGATCGAAGCGATCTGTCTCGCCCACGATGTCGGGCACCCACCGTTTGGACATTCTGGCGAGGTAACTCTGGCCCGGCTGATGGAAGATCACGGTGGATTCGATCATAACCAGCAGTCGCTGCGGATCGTCACTTATCTTGAGCGGCGTTATCCGGCTTATAATGGTCTCAACCTCACCTTCGAAGTATGCGAAGGCATCGTCAAACACGAGACGGAATACGACGTAAGTTCGGTCGCGCCGGAATACAAACCCGATCTCCTTGCCAACCTGGAAGCCCAGATCGCCAACGTCGCCGACGAACTGGCCTATACTGCCCACGATCTCGATGATGGCCTCTACGCGGGGTTGATTAGCCCCTGGCAGGTCGACGGACTGGGATTATGGGAACTGGGCCGCGAGGAAATCAATTTCAAGACCGAAGACTTCGACGAGATGACCCGCCACCGGCTTATTCGCCGGTTGATCGGTGTGCTGGTGCGTGACGTTGTCGAAGCCACCAACAAACGATTGATGGAAGCCAAACCCCAATCGGTGGAGGAGCTTCAGCGCCTCCCGACAACCTTGATCGGTCACAGCGACGAAATCGGCGCGATGGTGCGCGAGTTGAAGAACTTCCTCTACGAGAATATGTACCGCCATTACCGGGTCATCCGGATGGCGCAGAAAGCCGAAAAGTTCATCACGGAACTGTTTAACGCCTATATCGCTGAACCATCCCAACTGCCCAATTCGACAAAGGAGCGCTGGAAAGCGGGAGACGATCAGCTGGAGCGAGTGGTTTGTGACTATCTCGCCGGAATGACCGACCGCTACGCATTGCAAGAATACCAGAAGCTGTTCGACCCATTCACACGCCCGTAACGGAGAGATTATTGCAGAAAGCAATCATTTACGGCGCGTGCCTTGACATACCTGGGCTTTTGCGACATCCTATCGACCTTAGTGGTCGGCTGTTGAAATGAACGAATTTCACCTGAGTCTCATCGTCCACTAAGGAATTCCCGTGAGTGAGCGCCAGTATTGGGTAAGCTTCAGTCTTGTAAAAGGCATTGGCCCAGTTCGGGTGCGCCAACTGCTTGACACTTTCGGTTCGCTTAAAGAAGCCTGGCATGCCTCTGAAAGGGCGATTCGAGAAGCAGGGATTGACCGGCGCACCCTGGAAAGTCTGACCGCCACGCGTCGCGAGATCGACCCGGCGGCTGAACTGGCACGGCTGGACAAGCTCGGCATCGCAGTGCTGACCTGGGATGACGAAGAGTATCCTTCGCTGCTGGCACAGCTTCGCCCCATCGACCAGGCCCCACCGTTGATTTACCTGCGCGGGAGCCTGGCACAAACCGACGAATGGGCAATCGCAGTGGTAGGCACCCGCTCGGCAACTGCCTACGGGCGGCAGGTCGCTTACCGAGTCTCCGGGGAACTAGCCTTGAACGGACTGACGATAGTCAGCGGGTTGGCGCTTGGCATCGACGCGGAAGCGCATCTCGCGGCGCTTGAAAACCGGCAGCGAACGATTGCTGTATTACCGTGCGGGTTGGATACAATCTATCCACCTGAACATCGAAATCTGGTTGCTCGCATCATTCAACAGGGGGCGGTGATCAGCCCTTTCCCACTGGGGACAAAGCCGCTGCGCACCAACTTCAACGCGCGCAACCGGGTGTTGAGCGGGCTGGCGCGGGCGGTGGCCGTTGTAGAAGCAAGTGATAAGAGCGGTGCATTGATCACGGCGGGCTATGCGCTTGACCAGGGTCGCCCGGTGTTTGCTGTTCCTGGTAATATCACGGCGCGAAGCAGTGCGGGCACGAACCGGTTGATCCAGGATGGCGCTCACCCGGTTCTATCGGCGCAAGATATACTTGAAGGGCTGGCCCTTGATCACCTTCCCCAGCATATCAATGCCGTAAATGCGCTGCCACCAATGAGCGCAGTCGAACAGGCCATCCTCGAATCGCTTTCGGCAGAACCGCAGCATATCGACGAGCTATCCAGCCACTGCTCGCTCCCGGTTGCGACAGTGAGTAGCTCGCTGGTCATATTGGAACTTAAAGGACTGGTCAGGCAGGTTGGACATATGATATATGTTCGGGCCTGATGAAGCAGCAGTCCATCAAAAAGGAAATGGTCAACATGGGCAATGCCTACGCAGTCATCATGGCTGGCGGATCCGGAACACGGCTCTGGCCGTTGAGCCGCAAGGATCATCCGAAGCCGCTTATACCGCTGGTCGAAAAAGAGCGAACCATGGTTCAGATCGCCGTCAGGCGGCTGCACCCGCTGTTTCTACCTGAGAGAATCCTGATTGTCGCCAACGAACAGCTTACCCCCCTCCTCAAAACCCAGATTCCGGAAATACCCGAAGAAAACTTCATCGTCGAGCCACTGGGACGCGACACCGCCCCGGCGGTCGGCCTGGGCGCAATCCACGTCCGGCAACGTGACTCCGAGGGCGTGATGGTGGTGCTCACCGCGGATCATCACATTGCCGATGAAGACATGTTTCGGAACGCCTTGGCGGTGGCAATCGACACAGCTCAGAAGGGCGGGGTTGTAACTCTAGGTATCAAACCATCATATCCATCGACGGGATTCGGCTATATCGAAAGGGGAGAGATCAAGGAGACACTCAACGGCCTGGATATCTTCACGCTCGAACAATTTCACGAAAAACCCGACCAGAAAACCGCCGAACAATATATCTCCAGTGGAAATTTTAGCTGGAATAGTGGTATGTTTATCTGGCCGGTGGATCGCGTGATGGCCGAATTCGAACGAAATGTACCAGAACTCCATCGTTCTCTTGAGCAGTTAGCCGCAGTTATTGGTCAACCTGCATATGAGAAAACAATCGCCAGGATGTGGCCGGAAATGCCCCGCATCTCAGTCGATTATGCCCTGATGGAGAAGATCGATAGAGAAGCGTACGTCATCCCGGTTGAAATGGGGTGGACCGACATCGGCAATTTCAGCACGCTATATGACCTGCTGTCAGGATATGAGGGTGAAAATATCACCAATTCTGAGGAAGGTGCGCTGCTGATCGATGCCAGCCGCACGCTCATCTTCAGCAACCGGCTGGTCGCTGTACTTGGCCTTGAAGATTTGGTTATCGTGGATACAGATGATATCTTACTGGTCTGTCACTATGACCGCGCCCAGGATGTCAAGAAACTGGTAGAACAACTTAAGAAAGAGAAACGAGACAGGTATTTATGAGTGCAGAGTTAACTGCGTATTGCATGAAGTGCAAAACCAAACGCCCACTGGCGGACGCGAAGGCTGTGTTCACCAAAAGTGGACAGCCAGCTACCAAGGGCAAGTGCAGCGTCTGCGGCACCACGCTCTACCGGATGGGTGAGACACCCGACCATGAGGGCCTGACTCGGCCCAAGCCGGCCAAGAAAAAAAAGAAGAAGGAAACCCAAAGCGTTCGACGGCATGGAAAGCTGGTGATTGTTGAATCACCGGCAAAGGCGCGCACTATTGAACAATATCTGGGGAAAGACTACAAAGTCAAAGCGTCGGTCGGGCATGTTCGCGATCTGCTCAAATCAAAATTATCGGTCGATGTTGAAAACAATTTCGAGCCTCAGTACCGCGTTCCCAACGACAAGCGGGATGTCGTCAAGGAGTTGAAGTCTGCCTCGGCCAAAGCCAAGGAAATCTACCTGGCGACCGACCCCGACCGCGAAGGCGAAGCGATTGCCTGGCACCTGATGGCAGCGGCGGAGATTGATCCGGACCGTACGAAGCGCGTGGTTTTCCACGAGATTACAAAAGATGTCATCCGCGAGGCATTCGAAACCCCCCGCGAGATCGATATAAACCTGGTCGATGCCCAGCAAGCACGGCGTATCCTCGATCGGCTGGTCGGCTATGAACTCAGCCCACTGCTATGGAAAAAGGTACGACCGCGCCTCTCTGCCGGACGCGTCCAGTCGGTTGCCGTTCGCATGGTTGTCGAACGCGAACGGGAGATCGACAGATTCATTCCAGAAGAATACTGGACTATCGACGCCGAACTGGCCCGTACTGCCGAACGCGAACAGGCTGACCGGATGAGCTTTCTAGCCCGACTGATCAAAATCAGGGATAAAGATATCGAACTGCCTACCGAGGAGGCAGTTAAGCCGATCTTGGCCGAGCTAGAAGAAGCAGAATATACGGTAAGCGACGTAAAAATCGGGCAGCGGAGGCGCTCACCATCTGCGCCTTTTATTACCAGCACCATGCAGCAGGAAGCTTCGCGCCGGTTGGGATTTACCGCCCAACGCACGATGCAGGTCGCCCAGCAGCTTTACGAAGGCGTCGATATCGGCAACGGCGGGTCGGTTGGCCTGATTACCTATATGAGAACCGACAGCACCAATGTCTCGAAGCAGGCCCAGGCTGAAGCCGCCCGCTATATCGAAGAGAATTTTGGCAGCGACTATTTGCCGGAGGAGCCAAATACGTTTGGCGGCAAGACAAAAGGCGCACAGGAAGCACACGAAGCGATCCGACCGACCAGTGTTTTCCGCACTCCCGATGAGTTGAAGCCATTCCTGAAACGCAACCAACTGCGCCTGTACCGCCTGATCTGGCAGCGCTTCGTCGCCAGCCAGATGGTCCCGGCACTCTATGATACTATCCGGGTAGACATTGCCGCGGGCTCACCGGGCACATCGAACGGAGACAAGCCTTACCTGTTCCGGGCATCCGGCTCGACCCTGCGCTTTCCGGGTTTCCTGGCGGTATATGCCGACTTCAACGGCGACGATATCCCGGAAGACCTCGATATGTTATTTCCCGAACTGGTGGAAGGTGATCTACTCGATCTGCTCCAACTGCTCCCCGAGCAGCACTTCACCCAGCCGCCGCCGCGCTATTCTGAAGCCTCCCTCGTCAAAGCATTGGAGGAATACGGCATCGGGCGACCAAGTACCTATGCGCCGATCCTCGACACAATCCAGCAGCGGGGCTATGTCAGACGCGAGAAAAAGCGTCTCCAGCCCACTGACACCGGAATTATTGTCAACGATCTGCTGGTGGCCTATTTCCCGGATATTGTCGACGTCAGCTTTACAGCTGAGATGGAAGACGAGCTTGACCGAATTGCTTCAGGTGAGCAGGAGTGGGTGCCGGTTCTTGCCGCGTTTTATGAACCGTTCAAGGCTGAAGTAGTCCATGCATTAAAAAATGCCCCCAATGCCGATCTTGGCAACGAAGAAATTGGCCGGGAATGCCCAGAGTGTGGCAAACCCCTGATTATTCGATGGGGACGCTATGGCAAATTTATCGGCTGTTCCGATTTCCCGACCTGCCGGTATACCGAACCCTGGCTGGAAAAGCTCGGTTTGGCCTGTCCATCCTGTGGAGGTGAACTCGTCGAGCGAAAAACACGGCGCGGACGAACCTTCTACGGGTGCTCAAACTATCCAACTTGTGAATGGACAAGTTGGAAACGTCCACATCATGATCCCTGCCCGGTGTGCGGTGGGCTTTTGATCATTCAAAACAATACCTGGGCACAGTGTGAATCATGTGAAGAACAGGTTCGGCTTGACAGTCTTCCGTCCTATCAGGCGACCGAACAGGCTGAGTAAATCTTAATTATTTACTGCGTCATATCAAGCAACTTGTGTTCAACAAGCGTTGGAGTAAAATACATTTATTGTTCATGGAGAAAACCTGTCTGGTACAGGTTGACTTAACTGTGTAATACAGCAGTTTCCACCAATCTTTTAGCCGGGGAACTGCTGGCAAGTGAAAACCAATGGTTTTATTCAAAATACATACTGGTTTTCGCCTAATGGGAAGGGTCGTGCAACAATGTCCAAACAGCTCTCCAAACTAAGGCCAACGCTTATCGTGCTGGCGGTTCTTGTTATCAGTGCTGTTTTCGGCTATGTCTGGGGAGCCTCGGCGGTTGAGATCGTCGATACCGGCATCTGGCAGCTCCAGATGAGCTATCAGGGCATCTATATTCAGACAATAGCCGATGCCTATGCCCTCGACGCTAATGATGCTCTTGCACTTGAGCGTCTGTCATTCATCTGTCAGCAAGATGTACAAAAGCTGCAGCTCTCGACCGGGGCCGAGATCGAAGGAAATTCACTCAATCTTGCTTTTGCCTCCGCCGAAGATCGCTATGGCTCAGATCCAACCAAAAAAGCCAACCTCGATCAGCTCAGCACACTTGTCACAAGCGGATTGGTCGCCCAGAACACACAGGTTCAAGTATGTAACACACAGAGCATCACACCTGGCACGCGTACGGGCCGATTACTTGGACCTATTGTGTTGGTCTTGATGGGAGTGATCACCGTCGGCTTTGCTATCAGAACTTATATTCGGGCGGAAGACGATACAACTGCCCCAGTGAGTGCGCCAAAAGTTACTCCTGTACCGGGGACGAAACCGGCTATACCGACGCCTTCTACCTCCGAAGAAACGGTCCAGCGTCCGCGTGCGGCACTGCCATCCATCCCCGGTTTAGGCAGAAGGAAAGCAAAAGAGGAAGAGCAAGAACCACGAAGTGCAGCAGCGGCGGGTGCGCGGTTATCCCAGGCTGCTGAAAAAACCGACTACACCGCGATAGGGCAGGATACACCACTCGTTCAATTCATGACCACCTACCTGCACGGGGACGATCTGTATGATGACTCATTCAGCATCGAAACACCGTCGGGAGAATTCCTCGGCGAAACGGGGGTCGGGGTCTCAGAGACACTCAGCGTGGGCGGCGAGGCCAAGAACGTCACCGCCTTGGAGGTCTGGTTATTCGACAAGAACGATATCCGTACCGTCACCAAGGTACTGATGAGCGATCACGCCTTTAACGACGACGCCATCCGGGCGAAGCTGGCTCCTAAGGGAGACGCCGTCCAGATCAAAGCCAATGATAAATTCGCACTTGAGACGGCAACGCTGCGGGTTCAGTGTCGCATTGTCGACCTGGCCTACAAATCCGCCGCCATGCCGCCTAATAGTGTCCTGGAGCGAATTACTATTGAACTAGCCGCCTGGAAACGGGATACGGGCGCCGGACGTCCGGGCAGCCCTCCCTCCGGAGGCGGCCTACCCGGTGTCGGAGCAGGGACGCCCCCCACTGGCCTCCCCTCGATCCCAAGAGGCCCAGGTTCATAAAATAGAAACCCCCATCGCGGCACCGTGATGGGGGTTTTTCTATGTTTATTATGGTGGTCATTTCGATGTCAGCGGCCACCCTTCGAGAAGTTCTTCAATCTCCGGGTTTCCCTGTCTGATATAGACCTGCTGTGAGAACCCCCCGTTATCCGGGTCGATCTCACCTACCAGGTGATAGTATTCGTCAAGCCATTCAGCGATCTCACCCGCTCCAGGCTCCGGCCAGATCATCACTACCAGCGGCGCTTCCTGTTCATAGCTTTCGACGATAGCTTCATCCGTCCAGCCCGAAATACGCAGGGCGCGCTTTGCCAGCCCACCTAACTGAATGACCGGTGACGGATTCTGTTGATCGGTCAGCGCCTGATACCAGAGGCTGCCAACACCGAGTACTGTTTGCCCCGGCTCTAACATCCCTGCCAGTTCATTTGCCATTTCCGTCTGTTCGGCCAGCGAATAAGCACAGGACGAATACAGGTAATCCTGATGTTTAAACGAATCGGCCAGCCCCAACAGGAGAACTAAACCGGCGGCGAACCATTCAAGGCTCGACAACAGGGAAGACCGGGCCGCTACCTGCTTCAAGCGGGTAAGTCGATTAATCCCCCAGACAGGCACCCCTGCACCGAAGGGAGCCAGCAGCACGACGAGCATGATCGAGTCACGCATACTCCCGTCGAAGTTGAGCCAGAAAGCCCCCGCCATCAAAACAGTAGAGAGAGTCAACACCGAGAGTTCTGGTCTGCGTAATGTGTCAACTAACCCATGACGAATAAAAAGGATGGGGAATCCAACAACCATAAGCGCAGCCAGTTCCCAATCACCACGCAGCAGCCACTTGAACACACGGCCAAACCAGCGCAGTTTGCTAAAGAAACCGCGCGAGCTGGCTGCGGTTTCATCCTGGCCGGGAACAAATTTCGAGGACACAAGGTTCCACACCGTCGAAACATTCTGACGAAATGCCTCGCTTGCCGATCCCACGATCAGCAGGCCACCGTACAGGATTCCGGCAAGTAGCATCGCACCGCTGACCACCAGAAATATCGCCCGAAGTTTCGGCTGTTCTTTCTGTAACAGGGCTGCGATCAGCATCGCGGCGAGGCTGATACTGGCTGGTGCCCACAAAAGCGCCGCAGCACTACCAAACAATCCGGCCCAGAACCACCTTTTTCGCTGGGCCATCCAGATTCCCAGCAGCATGAACAGCACTGTCGTCAGCCGGAACGTAGGGCCGGTGATCAACAGTTGATGCATGTGCTCGGTGCCGAGCAATAAAACTGCCGCCAGCAGCCCGCCTACTTTCCGTCCGGTGAACTCACGACCAACGGCATAGAGCGCTGCCAGCACTCCCACACTGATGCCAAGTTCGAACAACCTAGAGAAGGTTACTACTGACAACCCGGTCAGGGCAGCACCCAGACTCCAGAGAAGGCTTACGACGAACCGCATCGGTGGATGAATGTAAAAGATCGTATGGTAAGGGATACCACCATCCAGTACATGCTGGCCCAGATAAATGTGAACACTCGAATCAAGCCCCAGCACGTGATCCCAGAATGCGGGGCGGATCAGGAAGATCAGATAGCTGGCTGCGATGAGACAGAACCCAACAATCACGGCCAACTGTCGCTGTTCGATAATCGCTCTGGGCAGCATGTTTAATTTTTGATCGGCGGCATCGAGCAGGGGGGGATCGGCGATAAGGGCTACCAGGACAATCAGTGGGACCAAAAACAATGCTGGCACAACCGCCATTGTTGAGGCATAAGAACCGGGTAAGACGATTATCAAAGAAAGCAGCGCACACCGGAACCCGACGATACCGGCGATCACTATCCCCAGGCCGCCTAGCCACAGATTCAAATGTTCGCCGATATACTGGCGCAGTTGATCAAGATGTCGTCCGTTCAGCCAGATCGCAAGTCCGGCAGCGATCCCCAGCCAGATCAAAACCCCGACCAGATACCCGGCTAGCAGTAGGAAATACTTCAGCGTATAACGTCCCAACACAGCTCCGCCGGGACTGATGTGAGAGAGCATGTGGGGTAGCGGCCAGATCAGGAAAGCTAAACTGAGAATTGCAGCCAGCCGTATGAAGAAAATTCTTAACGACTTATCATCGTTACGGGGATTCGGCAAGAGTGACACGCGATAGTCTTTCGATTCTTCCCGTCACATCCAACACAAACGTTGGAGTTCCATCCGGACAGGCTAAACGGATTTGACTCAATCAATGTTGATAATCTTGAACACCAGATCGCCATCCGGCGCTTCGACTCGCACCACATCGTCAACATGGCAGCCAACCAGCACCCGGCCCAGTGGAGACTCGTCCGAGATTTTCCCTTCGCGGGGATTGGCTTCTACAGCCCCGACAATCATATAGGTTTCCGGTTCGTCTCCACCATCTTCGACTACCGTAACACGGGTTCCCAACTCGACCGTATCACTCCCCCCCTGGCTTTCATTGATGATCACCGCATAGCGAATCATGACTTCCAATTCCTGGATACGCCCTTCGAGGAAACCCTGCTCTTCTTTTGCGGCGATATAGTCGGCGTTTTCCGAAAGGTCGCCCATTTCAATTGCAGCTTTCAGGCGGGCAGCCAGAGCCGGACGTTTTACCTGTATTTTTTCCTCAAGCTCCGCTCGCAACTTATCGAGCGCGGTATGTGTCATTGGGTAGGAGGGCTGGTTGTTCATTGTGCTCTTTCCATTACTACCGTGCTTGAAAATCGCCAAATCCTTTTAGAAACGGCGATTCAAGCCTACAGAATACACGATTTGTTTTAAACGCTCTACTGATTTTCGCCAGAGTGGTTGGGGTTTTGCAACAATCCATCCAGAAGGTTGATCGTTAGCACTTTCTTTTCTACATCCACATGTTTGATTACTTCGGGGATAACCGGAATAAGGATTTCCTTATCATCCGGTGAAGTGATAACATACACATCGTTCGCGCCAGTTTCTAGACAGTCGGTCAGGGTGCCGAGCACCTGACCATCCTCAGTAACGACCTGCGCCCCTACGATTTGAAAAAGGTAGTATTCCCCTTCTTCAAGCGGCACGGCATCGTCAATATGCACATAAACCATCAACCCACGCAGAACTTCAGCCGCGTTTCGATCTTCGACTCCCTCAAATAGCATCAGAGTGCCACCAGCATGAAAGCGAACACCTTTAACCTGATACGGTTCAAAAGTCGGACCGACATAAAGCGTATCGATCTCCGGCAGGCGTTCCGGGTAATCGGTGATAACCTTCATTGCCAGATCACCCCGTATGCCATGCGGCTTGATAATCCGGCCTACAACCAAAAATTCAGGCTCAGGAGATCCTTTTGTCCCGCCTGCTGAGCCTGAATGGTAGCGCTTGTTTGGTTTAGGTCTGGATGTTCGACGGTGCGTTTGCCCCATCTGTCAGTTATACAATCTCCAGTGTGACACGTTTACCCTGTTTGGCCGCTATTACACGTAATAGGGTACGCATTGCATTAGCAACTCGCCCATTCCGGCCAATCACACGTCCCATATCTTCCGGTGCTACACTGAGTTCCAGTATGACTGATGTAGCTCCTTGTATCTCAGTCACTTTCACTTGTGACGGATCATCCACGAGTGATTTAGCAATGTACTCGACCAGCTCCTTCATTGGCGTACCTCCCCAGGTGACGGGTTTGACTAAGCAAGGTGACGTGGGATTGAACAAATTTCTTCATTCTCCCAATGCGGGACTTTAAGGATCGGCTCTATTCCTCTTCTGGCTCAGGTTCCGCCTCGTCCTGTGCTTCTTCAATTTCTTCTTCGACCTCAGAATTGGCGGCTTCCTCAGCTTCCTCTTCCTCGGCTTCCTCCTCAGCCGTTTCTTCGACTGTATCTTTTTCAGCTTCGACGATCTCTTCTACTGTCTCCTCAACCTCAGCCTCGACTTCAACGGCTTCAGCCACTGGCTTTTCTTCAGCCTTGGCCTTCTTCGGGGCTTTTGCCACTTCGTCCCGGCGGGTTCTTGGATCGACTGGCTTTCGTGCGACGGCCTCGGCTTCGGCTTCAGCCAGAAGCGCTTCAAGCGCTTCGCCCTTCCGCAGTCGTTCAAAGCGATCCATCGTCCCCATCTTTACCAGCAAACGCCGGACAGCATTGCTGGGCTGCGCACCGTTGTTAAGCCAGTGCAGCGCTCTTTCTTCGTCGATTTCTATTGTCGATGGCTCTGTCCGAGGATTATAAAAGCCAATCTTTTCAATAAAACGCCCATCGCGAGGGCTACGACCATCCGCGACTACGACGCGGTAACTGGGTTGGTTTTTTGCCCCGACACGGCGCAATCTAATACGAACCATTGCTAACTCACTACTCCTTTTTGCAGTTATTCGAGTTGATTTCCTGATTAAGTAAGCCGCTGTATTTTGTATGCAATCAGCAACCTACATCAAGTAAAAAACCGAAATGAATGTTTTCTGTTTCTATTCTGGCTTTCACCCAAGCAGGCCTCTAAAATTAGCAGGCAGCTTTTGCTTAGAAAGCTTTTTCATCATGCGTTGTGCAGTCTGAAACTGCTTGATCAACTGGTTAACGTCCTGGACACTCGTTCCACTCCCGGCGGCAATCCGCTTTCGGCGGCTCGCATTTAGAATGCGCGGCCTTTCCCGTTCATGGGGTGTCATCGAGTTCATTATAGCCTCAAACACCTTTAACTGCCGATCTAACGCCTCTGGCTCGATCTGATCGACAGCCTGACCAAGTCCGGCCATTTCCAGGATCTGGTTGAGTGACCCCAACTTCTTCATTTGTTTAAGCTGCTTGCGAAAATCTTCGAGGGTAAAACTTGCCGTGCGCATTTTCTGCTGCATGGCGAGTGCTTCTTCCTCTTCGATTTCCAGGGTTTCGGCGCGTTCGATCAGGCTTAGAACGTCGCCCATTCCCAGTATTCGGCTGGAAAGCCGGTCGGGGTGAAAGACTTCCAACCCATCAGCCTTCTCGCTTGTGCCCAGAAACTTGATCGGGACGCCCGTCACTTCGCGCATCGAGATCGCTGCACCGCCGCGTGCGTCACCATCAATCTTTGTCAGGATCAACCCCGTAAGGCCAACCTGGTTGTTAAAACCCTCGGCGATATTAACGGCTTCCTGACCGGTCATCGCATCGGCAACCAGCAGAATTTCAGCCGGTGAGACACGATCGCGGATAGACACCAGTTCATCCATCATATCCGGGTCGATCTGTAACCGCCCGGCGGTGTCTATAATTACAAGACTGGCGTTTTCTCGCTTTCCCTTCTCTACTCCATTATACGCAATATCCGTAGGAGCGCGATCTACGCCTTCTTCATGTACCGGTATGTTAAGCTGCTTGCCCAACGCGACAAGCTGATCGACGGCTGCCGGACGATATGTATCAGCCGCAACCATCAGTGGAATTTGCCCCTGCTTCCGTAAGTGAAGGGCCAGTTTTGCCGCTGTGGTTGTTTTACCAGACCCTTGAAGACCAACCAACATGACTACGTGGGGCGTATTCCCCCGAAGGTCAAGCTGTCCTGAATGTCCAAGCGTCCGGATCAGTTCCTCGTGTACAATTTTAACAACCTGCTGTCCTGGAGTTAGACTTTTAGCGACTTCCACACCGACAGCACGTTCTCGAACTCGTCTGGTAAAAGCCTTAACGACGCTATAATGCACATCCGCTTCAAGTAGTGCCAGGCGGATCTCACGCAATGCATTATCGACGTCGGCTTCGTTGAGTTTACCCCGTTTGCGGAGGTCTTTGAAAATATCCTGGAGTCTACCGCTAAGACCTTCGAAAACGGGCATGTCCGAATCCTACTTTTCCGATACAATTGCAACAAGTATAAGATTTTAGACGATGCATCCACTTTCGTCAATAAGCCAACCAGGTTGTAATTTAGCCCGTAACCCTTCAAGTCAAGTACAATCCTCACCTTACCAGACATCGTCAGCCATACGTGGCAGCAGTTTATGTTCTCGCCCGTCAAGCATCATTCCTTCACATCTGCACGGAAGTGTGCTCCCCTACTGACACGGTTGCGCCTGGCCGAAAATGTCACAATCCGTGCTGTTTGAATCGCATTTCGCAGCCCTATAAAGGCATCGTTCAGGCGCACAGTGCGATAAAAGTCTTCAATCTCGTGGAATTGGTGTCGCAAATCTCGTTCTGCGCGGGCCATTCGCTTTTCGGTGCGGAGCAAACCAACATAGTTCCACATGGTGGCGCGCAGAGCTGTCATATCACCTTCCAACAGTGTAGGATCGGGATCAACATCGCCCATATGTACCCAACCAGGTACTCTGGCCTCCTTGATCGCTTTTCGCTGATGGTCGGCAATATGCCGGGCTGACCGGTCGCCCCATAGCAAACCTTCCAGTAGGCTGGTGCTGGCTAACCGATTCGCCCCATGTACCCCTGTGCAACTCACCTCGCCAATCGCATAAAGTCCCTCAAAACTCGTTCGCCCCCATTCGTCAACCAGGATTCCCCCACAGAAATAGTGTGCAGCCGGCACAACAGGGATCGGTTGGTCGGTGGCATCAATACCATAGCGAGAACAGGTGTCGATCAACTGTGGAAATCGTTCGCGGATGAAGTCGGCTGGACGTTTACTTGCAATGTCTAAAAACACATTGGCGTAACCGTTCTCCAGCATTTCCTGATGGATGGCCCGCGCAACGATATCCCGTGGGGCAAGGTCTTTCCATTCCGGTGCATAACGATCCATAAAGGGGGTTCCCTGCGGGTCTAACAGGACTGCCCCTTCGCCGCGTACCGCTTCACTGATCAGTAAATTCGGCGCGCCACGCACACTGAGTGTTGTCGGGTGAAACTGCACGTATTCCATGTTGACCAGACGTACGCCAGCCCGCCAGGCCATCGCGATTCCATCACCGCGCACACCGGGAGGGTTGGATGTATAGCGGAATATCTGCCCTAACCCACCTGTAGCCAGGATGGTGTTGCCTGCCAGCACCCGGCTAATCGCACTGCTTTTCTGATCGAGTACATAAGCCCCGTGGCAGGTCATCGGCGAGTAAACATCCAATGGATCGAGTGAGTGATGCGGGAAAGTCAGCAGGTCGACTGCCGTGTGGGCGGTCAGCAGCGTGACGTTTGGACGGGCGGCCAGAGTATCCAGCATCCCCTTGATAATCGCTGCGCCGGTCTGGTCGCCTACGTGGGCGATCCGGCGCGCACTGTGCGCGCCTTCCAATCCGTAGATAGGATCGCCTTGTTCGTTCGCATCAAAATTCACGCCACAGCGCTCAATCAGCACCGAGCGTACGAGTGCTGGACCTTCTTCCGCCAGCAGACGCGCCGCCCTGGGATTGCTGAGACCCGCCCCGGCCCGCAAAACATCTTCGACTAATAAGTCGGGTGAGTCATCTAACCCACGGGTCACGATCCCCCCCTGCGCCCAACTTGAACTACTGAGCGCTGCATCGTCGGTTCGGGTGATGATCGTTACATGTTGGCCGGGATCATCGCTAAGGTGCAGCGCAGCGGCTCCCCCCGCAATGCCACAGCCGATAATGAGCGTGTTGGTAATAATATCTTCCATGAGTAATACCTAACTTGGAATGGTCAGCATACGGTCAAGCGCCACTTTAGCGTGACGCTGTATATCATCGGGCACGGTTATCGGGTTGATGACGGTGCCCGCAACCAGACCCTCCAGAACATCGGCCAATGCGGTGGTAGTGATCCGGTACATCGTATCGCACCGGCAGGTTATAGGCGACAGCGAAACGACGAGTTTGTCCGTATGGCGTTTGCCCAGGCGATTCACCAGCTGGATTTCGGTGCCTACCGCCCATTTACTTCCAGACGGCGCTGCTTCGATAGTCTTGATGATGAATTCTGTCGAGCCGACATAGTCCGCCCGATCAACCACATTCATGTTGCATTCGGGATGGACGATAATGTTGCTATCGGGATGCTTGTTCCGCCATTCATCGATATGGGACGGCAAGAATCCCTGATGAACACTGCAATAACCATCCCACAAAATGATGCGGGCCTGCTGAATATCGGTGGTCGTCAACCCGCCCTGGGGCTTGAAAGGGTCCCACAGGATCATCTCGTCAAGGGGAATATTCATCGCCTTACCGGTGTTTCGCCCCAGGTGTTGATCAGGGAAGAAGAAGACCTTCTCTCTTTGCGTAAACGCCCACGTCAGTGCATTACGTGCATTCGACGACGTACACACGGTTCCACCGTGACGCCCCACAAAGGCTTTCAATTCGGCGGTGCTGTTGACATAAGTAATTGGCATTACATGTTCAACGGGATCACTACCAAGTGCTGTCTCGATCTCCTGCCAGGCGGTTTCGACCTGCGCAAGGTTCGCCATATCGGCCAGCGGGCAGCCTGCCTCCAAACTGGGCAGGATGACCGTCTGATCAGGCCGCCCCAGAATGACGGCGCTTTCGGCCATGAAATGCACCCCGGCGAATACGATGTATTGAGCCGCGCCCTTTGCGGCCTCCTGACACAACTTGTAGCTGTCACCCTGGAAATCGGCAAACTGGATCACTGCATCGCGTTGATAGTGGTGACCCAGAATCACCACCTGTTCCCCCAGTTTTGGGCGTGCTTGCCTGATGCGCTCAACGGCGATTTGTTCCTGTTCCTGCGTTTCCGTTCCTGATTTGGCTGTATATGGGTTCTGGTTTTCCTGAACCATGTTTTTAGATACTTTCTCCAATTCGCATTGACAGATCGAGCGCTGGTGCTGAGTGCGTCAATGCCCCGACACTGATGAAATTCACCCCCGTCTCAGCGACAACCCTCACCCGTTCTAAAGTCATATTCCCGGATGCTTCCAGTGGTACGTGTCCATTCGTCAATGCGACCGCCTCACGCAGTTGATCTTCATCCATGTTATCCAGCAAAATCCGGTCGATCTCCAGGGTTAGCGCCTCGTGCAGTTCAGTACTAGTTCTGACCTCAAGCACAACTGGTAACCCCTGTGCATCACTAAACGCGCGTACTGATTGTACCGCTTTTGTGACACTTCCCGCGGCATCAATGTGATTATCTTTCACCAGGACTTGATCGTATAATCCCATCCGGTGATTCTGTCCGCCTCCCATACGTACCGCGTATTTTTCGAGTTCTCGCCACCCAGGAGTGGTTTTACGTGTATCCAGGATTACGGCATTTGACCCGGCTACTGCCGCTACAAATGCCGCCGTCAGCGTAGCAATGCCACTTAGCCGCTGCAAGAAATTTAATGCTACCCGTTCGCCCGCGAGCACGGTCTGTGCTTTTCCCCAGATTTCGGCCACATTGCTCCCCGGTACAACCTGATCACCATCAGCCATCAGAGCGTGTATTTCAGTGGTGGCATCCAGATGTTTGTAAACTGCCTCAACCGCCGAGAGGCCAGCAATGACACCTGGTGCTTTTGCAACAATCTGCCCGCCAATGTCCATATTCGGCGGTAGAACGGCGCGGCTGGTTACATCACCCCGCTGACCCAGGTCCTCCTCTAAGGCCAAGCGTACCAGAGTCTTAATCGTTTGTTCTACTGTCATAACTTTTCCTCAGCAGTCGGTATCCTTGCTCAAATAGGAACGGTGCTTCATCAGAAACGTGACGGACTTTCCCACAGTCTATCGTTGACCCTTCACAACAACAAACCATCGTTGGGAGTATCTGCCTGATAGAGTCACACCAACCCAACAGGGGCAATCGCGCCGATTCCTGGCAGCATACCGGTTCCCTATATCACTGGTTGCGGCCCTGAGTTTCTATACCATTGCTTTCTTGGTTGGGGATGTAACCGTATTCTTGATGGGGCAAGTCAAGACCACCCGCATAGCGGGTGGCTTGCTCTAGCCCTATAAGGGCTTGTTACTAGCAGCGCCTCAAGACGCTGCTTTCACT
>JAFGOY010000050.1 GCA_016926255.1 Anaerolineae bacterium
CAGCTGTCTTGCAGCTGCTCCGGAATAAAAAACCGCCGGACTTTTCGGCGGTGGAACGGACACTCTATCGCGTCTTGCTCTGCGATGATGAAGTACAGTAGTCCGTCCACCTCCTTATCACTTCTGATAAAAAACTTGGGGAAACCCCAAGACAGAAAACAGTATATCATGTTTCCAGGTACGAATCAAGACTTTTTAACAAATTCGTTAAAATTGGCTCAATTACCTCTCGACAGGCACCATTTCAAGCCGACTCGACCTCTGCTACAGCCTCGTCGATTGACCTCGCCAGCCTCGACACAATCACCCCAATCTGTTCCGCCTGAACAATCAACGGCGGCGCGATCATCACGTGATCCCCCGACCGGCCATCCACACAGCCCGCCATCGCGTAAACAATCAGCCCACCGGCGAAGGCAGCATCGAACACCTTCTCAGCGAGTTTATCGCCAGGCAAGAACGGCTCCTTTGTTTGTCGGTCACGAACCAGTTCTACAGCCCACATCAACCCCTGGCCGCGAATATCGCCCACATGATCATGATCGCCAAATGCGGCGAGAAGCCTATCCCCCAGCAGTTTCCCGGTCGATCTGACCGCATCGAGCAGGTTGTGTTTCTCGATGTATTCTATCGTCGCGACACCGGCAGCCGCCCCGACCGGTTGATGGCTGAACGTCCCCCCATGATTGAAATCGCCAAGTTGATCCCATACCAGATCGACCCACTCACCGCGCATCGCCGCAGCACTGAGCGGGAAGTAACCACCGGACAACCCTTTACCCATGGTCACCACATCCGGCGTAACCGGCCACTGCTCGACGGCGAACCAGCGGCCAACGCGCCCCATACCGGTCATCACCTCGTCGACGATCAGCAGCACGCCGTGACGGTCGCAAATTTCGCGAATACGCGCCAGATAGCCATCGGGCGGAACGACCGCGCCCAGCGTCGCCCCAGCGATGGGTTCGGCGATGAACGCAGCAACGGTATCGGCCCCCTGCCGGAGGATTTCATCTTCAAGCGCATCGGCGCAGCGCAGATCGCAGGCCGGGTATTCGGCTTTGAAGGGGCAACGATAGCAGTAGGGCGCAGGGATGTGCGGCATGTCGGTGAACATCGGAGCATAGGGCGCACGCATCGACGGCTTGCCCATGACGGCCAGCGCGCCGAGCGTTGCACCGTGATACGATCCCCAGCGGCCAATGATTTTATATCGACCTGATTCACCTCTGGCGATCTGCACCTGCCGGGCAAATTTGATCGCCGTTTCGACTGCTTCCGCGCCGGATGTCTGGAAATAGAGCCGGGCATCGGGCATCGGGAGACGTTCAGCCAGCAGCGCCGACAGTTTCTCAAGGGGCTGGCTGGTGAACATCGAGGCGTGGGCATAGGCGACCTGCCCCGCCTGATCGCCTATCGCGTCGGCAATTTCCCGGATACCATGACCGACATTGACAACAATCGCCCCACCGGAGCCATCGATATACTGCTTCCTCTGGTCGTCGTAGAGATAAATCCCTTCGCCATGCGAAATGACCGGCTTGGAACGCTTTGGTTTTCGATAGAATACCGACGAGTGACTCATATCCCCCCTACCCCCGATCAGCCTGATAACCGCTCATAGAGATACGCGTTGCCCCGTTTCCCAACTCGCTCGACAGCGCCCATCTCGTACAGGCAGTAGGCCATCGACTGGGCAAGGCGCAGGCGTTCGCCAATTGCCTCAGAGAGATCACGGGTCGTGAACGGGTCTTCGAGATCGTCGGGGAGCAAAGCCCGCCAGTCTCCAACCGTATGCAGTCTGACCTGCCCCTCGACTTCAAGCAGCCGTGTATCGACGATACTCCATCCTTTGCGCCGCCAGCTTCCCCGACCGTCGTCGACGCGAACCTCGTCGATATGAACGAATACAACTTCTATCGTAAGGTTCGGATGGCTGACAAGCGCAGGGAAACTGACCAGTTCGCGGAAGACGGTATAGACGCTGTTCCGCTGCGGCGATTTGCGCCGGTCAAGCTGTGTCTCCCCATCTCCGGCAAGCTTCACGATCCACTTCCGGGTGACGACCGGGTAGACGAGCCGCACCGGGTGATCTTTGACGAGCACCTTGAGCTTGCGCCGGATGGCGTGGAAGTGCCGCGTCTGTATCTCGATCAACTGCCCGCCGCGAACGATGTCAACGAAGTAGCTGCCAACCTTCTTTTCGAGTTCGTCACCCGGCTGGGCGATCCACTCCTTCAAGGCTGCATGCAGCGAACGTTCCGACAGCGTTCCGATCTGTGAATCTGACACAATCCCCCTGCGTCAATGCTATTCGTGTGAGCTAAAGAAAGCACAACCGGGGCTGACTGTCAACCCCGGCGGTTAGTGTGTCCATCGGTTTTTCGAAAACCGGGTGCAGTTACTTTGTCCCCTTGTTGGTGACAACCCCGCCGCCGGTCACATCGCGGGAAAGCTCTGGCGAACCATAGTAGTTGACATCCCCCGCCCCGGTGACTGTGACGTCAAGGCGGTCGGTCACCCAGACATTCGCGCCACCGGCACCGGTTATCTCGATGAATGCCGTCTGGCTTTGCAGATCGTAAGCACGGTAGCTGCCAAGCCCGGTCACCTCGACCGACTGATTCACGACATCACCGGACGCCTCGAATCCCCCTGCCCCGGTAAGGGTGACATCAAGATTGTTGGCGCTCAATGCATCGAACGAAATGTCACCAGCACCGCTCAGGAGCACATCGAGTTGATCCGTATCGAGCGATTCGACCTCGACCAGCCCGGCACCTGAAACCTCCAGCGACGATAGATCATCTACCATGAGCCTGTAGTTCAACGTGTCGGTTGGCTTCATGATCTGAGCATCACCACCTCTGAGCGAGAACGCGCTTTCATCAATCTTGATCTCCAGCGTATCGCCGACCACGTCGGTCTTGATGTACTGAAGCAGGTTGTCATCCGTTTCGATAACCAGGCTTTCGGCATCCCCCTGGGTGATAGTGAGTTTGCCGTAAGCGGCGAAATCGACCCGGCTGAATCCCTCGACCGGGCGAACCTCTTCGACTACGTTTCCAGACCCCTCGATGACGTACACCGAGCAGCCGCTCACCAGAATACCAGCGATAACTACCAATAAACCAATTGAAAGATTTTTCATCATGACCTCAAAATAGTTTGATATACTGAAACAACTTCTACACAGTATACGTCGGGGACGTCAGCCCGGTTTCAGCCGCAAGCTGGCCGTAGAGATGGGCTGAGAACAAAACGATCAGCATACCAACCCCCATCCCAACGGCGTAGGCAACAATCTGCCCCAGGCAGGGAATAAAACCCAGAACAACCATCAGACACCAGACCGGGATCATGATGATAAAGGAGAAACAGATTATATAGAGCACTGCCAGCAGCAGTTTGCCGATATTTTTCTTCAGATACCCCCAATGACCCTTGATGTCGAATAATTCGTTGAAGGTCTGCTCACCGGTTGAGAACCGGATTGTGGCGATCAGCGAGAATAGGGACGCGAGGATCGAGATCAGCAGGCCGACCAGCGTCACCAGGGAAAACGCCAGAATAAAGATTATCGAGGCTGCCATTGCCAGAGCAGTCCCGGCATCCTCACTCACTCCTGCCGCCAGGGGCAGGATTCCCATCGGGACGAATAGCACCACCGCAATGATTGGGAAGAGAATAAACGAGGGTATGAATCCATAAGCCAGCCCGGCGACAAAGAGATACAGCCCCTTCATGAAATAATCGCTCAGATTCTCCCAGGCTGGGAGCGGACGCGTTTCACCCTTTGCCACGTTGCGAATGACATCGGCCATGTAGCCGGACATGGCAAAGTTCAATATCGGCACCAATGAGATCAATGCCCCCAGAGCCACTTTCTCGAACCATTTCTCGTCCTCATAGACATAGTTGAAAGCCCGACTGAAATCCATTTCGATCTCCTCCTGAGTGGTTGAACGACACGTTTCACCGCCCCGGCACATAAGCACCGGGCCATCAATGCTACCGCTTCCCGGACATTATATGACGAAACGCTATGACTCCGTAACCTGTGGAGCAGCTAACCCGGTTTCAGCCGCAAGCTGACCATATATATGTGCCGAAAACAGCGCAGACAGCATAATTACAACTATCGAAAAAACGCAACCGACAACTGCGCCCCAAAAAGGAATACGCCCCCGCATAAATATCGAGCAGGGGAATAGCGCGATGACCATGATAGTGAATACAACTATATAAAGCCAGGCCATCAGCAGTTCCCCCAGATATTCGATGAGGTAGTCCAGGTGGCCTTTGATATCAAACAGTTCATTGAAAGTCAGTGTACCGGTCGAGAAACGGATCCGGGCAATCGTCGAAATCAAAGAGGCGAGGATTAACAACAGAATGCCCACAGCCAGCACCAGGAAGCTGCCCTGCGTCAGACCGAAATCGCCATTCTCACCATAAGCCACGGCGATGGTCGACAGGATGACGCCCAGGGGGATTAACCCGTAGATCATCTTGGCAACGAGAACATACAACCCCTTCAGAAAGAAATCTCCCAAGTTACCCTTCCATTCCGGGAGTGGATATGAGCTATCATTGGCGACATTGCGGATCACCATCACAACGTAGCCAGACAACGTCAGATTCAAAATCGGTACCATTGTGATCAATGCCGCAGCGACCATTTTCTCTATCCAGTGATCATCTTCGAAGACATAACCAAAGGCCCGTCCGAAATTCATTCAGTATTTCCCTTAGCGTTAGACAGCCTCAATGATAGTTGTCTCGCCCTGCCCGACGCCCACGCAGAGCGTCGCCAGGCCAAAGCGGGTAGACTGGCCGGACTGCTTTCTGCGGTGAAGCTCGTGGAGCAGCGTGGTCATGATCCGCGCGCCGGAACAGCCCAGCGGATGGCCAAGGGCAATCGCACCGCCGTTGACGTTGGTGATCGCCGGGTCGAAACCGGCCAGTTCCATCACCGCCAGCGACTGGACGGCAAAAGCCTCGTTCACCTCGATCAGATCGATCTCGCCAATCGTCAGGCCAGCACGCGAGAGCGCCTTTTCGGTGGCCGGAACCGGCCCCAGGCCCATTGTGCGCGGATCGACGCCCGCCGCTGCGCTGCCCACCCAGCGGGCAATGGGATCGAAGCCCAGTTGATCGGCGCGCTTGGCGCTCATCATCAGGATGGCAGTGGCCCCATCGTTCAAGCCGGAGGAATTACCCGCCGTCACCGTGCCGCCTGCGCGGAAAAGGGGCTTCAGGCGGGCCAGCGATTCGAGGCTGGTATCCAGCACCGCCTTACCGCCTTCCATTTTGCAACGGGGATGCTCGTCGGTATCGAAACGGAGCGGGTCGCCTTTATGCTGCGGGATCGTCACCGGGACGATCTCGCCATCGAAGCGCCCGGTATTGATCGCCTCGACTGCCCGGCGGTGACTCTCCAATGCAAAGGCATCCTGTTTTTCACGGGTGAAAGCCGGGTATTTCTCGTAGATGTTTTCTGCCGTCTCGCCCATCGCTTCAAGCGGGAACAGCGCTTCGAGTTTTGGGTTGGGATAGCGCCAGCCGAGTGTCGTATCGTAAGCGGTGACATGTCCCGGCGCGAAGGCGCGTTCCTGCTTGGAGATCGACCAGGGCGAACGGCTCATGTTCTCGACGCCCCCGGCGATATAGATATCGCCCTCCCCCGCAGCGATTGCCCGCGCCGCCTGGTTGACCGCCGTCAACCCTGATGCACACAAGCGGTTGAAGGTCACCCCGGCGACATGGTGAGGGAACCCGGCCAGCAGCAGCGCCATCCGCGCCACATCGCGGTTATCTTCGCCCGCCTGGTTTGCGCAGCCCATATAGACTTCTTCGACAAGGGCGGGATCGATGCCCGTCCGCTCGACGAGCGCCACGAGCGGGATCGCGCAGAGATCGTCAGCCCGGATGGACGAGAGCATCCCGCCGTGCTTCCCGACCGGCGTGCGAACGGCATCAACGATTACGACTTCTTCCATGGATGATCCCTGTTGGCTCGATCTACCTTTGCCCATTGTGCGCCTGTTCGATGATCGACGCAAGCGGTACATCGGACAGGGAAGCAATCACCCGATCCGCGTGGCTGAAATCCGAGTGAACTGTCAGCAGATTTGGCACGGCGACCGCGTAAATCCCGGCCTGCTTTGCGGCGGTGATCCCAAGCACGGAATCTTCGTAGACAATCGCTTCCTGTGGTTGGACATTCAGGGCATCGAGCGCCGCCTGAAACAGATCGGGATGGGGCTTGACACGCTCCACATCGTCACCGCAGATGATGCTATCGAAGCAGTCGACGATGCCGAGCCTGGAAAGATGCCTGTCTACCCAATCGTGCCGGGAGCTTGATGCAACCGCCAGCCCAAGCCCCAGGTCTTTCGCCGCCCGGATGTGATCGGTTACGCCGGGCAGAAGCGCATTCGACTCAATGACCGCCAGCCACTGCTCGCGGACTTCCTCATTAACCAGAGTACGCCTCAGGGTTTGATCGCCGGTTTGCCCGGCCAGATACTCAATCGGGGCGAAATCAACAAGGGAGGAGTCGGTTCCGATCAACTGGAGATATTGATCAATCGGGAGATCGACGCCGTTTTCGCGATAGATCGCCAGCCATGTTTCGTATTCCGGGGTTTCCGTATCGAGGATCAGGCCATCAAAATCAAAAATCAGTGCTTTAATCATACGCTGCTGGTTTCGATCCTTTTTAATTATCTGCCATCTGAGTGCGAGATTATACCCATAAAAAAACTGTGCGGCGCGCTGCCCACACAGTTTTCTCGAATTCGTCCTGCCACGCTTCTTTTACCGGGGATTGAATACCCGGTTGTCCAGGCTCGACAGCGCCTGCAAATAGGCGATCACGTCACCGCGACGCACCACGCCCATCAGCTTACCGGCCCCCATCACGGGTAGAATGGATGCCTGGAACCGGTCGAAACTGCGCAGCGCCGACCAGATTTCAGTCTCAGGCGACAGGATCGCAGCCTTATCGAGCGGGGTCATCGCCTCGGAGAGGGCAGCTTCCTGCCAGCGATAAGGTGACACTTTCTGAATATTGTTGGCCGACAGAATACCCACTGGGGTATCCTCTTCGGTGATCACAAAGACACGCTGGCCCTGCCCCAGGATATGAGCATTGACCACTTGCTGGATCGTCAGGCTTGATGGAAGGGAAGCCACGTTCTGATTCATCACCTGATCGACCGTTCGCCCGGTGAGGGCATCACGCAAACGCTGGGCGCTGATCTCGGCAACCGCCGCCCGGTTCAGGAACAGACCGATCAGGCCCATCCACAGCCCGCCACTGACATCACCCGACAATCCGCGCCAGATGCCCAGCCCGACGAATCCCACCGCGACCAAACGCCCCACCGACCCGGCAATCGTCGTCGCCTGCCGCAGACTGCCTGTGATCCCCCAGATGATTGAACGCAGCACGCGCCCGCCATCGAGCGGGAACCCCGGAACCAGATTGAAGATCGCCAGCATCAGGTTGATCTGAGCCAGATAGCCCAGAACGGCAATCAGCGGATCAAGCCCATCGACCAGATAGGGCAGCGCCAGCCAGATCACCCCGGTGACAACCGCAATCCCCATACTTACCAGCGGTCCGGCGACCGCCACGCAAAATTCGCTGACGGCATTGGGCGACTCATCACCTAATTCGGCAACACCACCAAAGATCATCAGACGCACCCGCCGGACGGGGATTTTGAACACCAGTGCGGTCAGCGCATGGCCGAACTCGTGGAGCAGAACGCTAACAAACAACAGGATCGCCGTCACTGCGCCCAACAGAATATTGAACCAGACCGGGGAATCGGGAAGCTGCGCCGGATAAACAGTGGACGCCAGAGACCAGGTGAGAAGGCCAAATATCAAGAACCAGGAAAGATCGAGATAGACCGGGACGCCGAACACACGCCCCAAACGGATCGATTGCATGTTTCTACCCACCATTGAACCTCGATTGCCAGTAAACCTTAAACGCATACATCATGATCTGAGTGTAGCGACATTACAGAAGGTGGGCCATAAGAACGGAGTAAAAAACCTCTCCGGAACGATTTAGCGTCGATCCGGAGAGGTTATCGATTCGTTGTGAGCCGTCGATTTACAGCGATCAGGCCGCAGGCTGCTCCGCCGGTTCGCTGCGCAGCGTTCTGCTCGACCAGACAAGGCCGCCGATCATTCCAGCCACCCAGACCCAGGCCAGCCCGACGATCCACATCCCACCCCGGCGCACTTCGGTGTAAGGCAGCGCAGCGCTGTCTTTGGCCGCGTATATCCAGATATATTCGACTCCGTCGAAAAAGAGGGCGAACACCGGCTCCTGATCCGCATATCGATCCCAGTATTCTTCCCACTGGAAGGGCTTGAGATCGCGCTGAATATGAACCACCGGGAACAGGTGATAATCAACATCGTCGCCCATGTTGAGCGTTTTGTCACTGGGGAAATACTGCTCGAAGGAGGTCAGAACGCGGCTGGGCATCCCGACTCCTGCATCTTCTCCCGCCTGCTCGCGGACGAAATCGGCGGCGAGGAGCATCCCCTCATGCTGATCGCCGAGTTCGAGCGCGTACTGAGCGCCGCGATTCCCGCCGAACAGGTGATTGTGTGACGCGCCGTAATCGGGCGCATAAGGCAGCGCCGACAGAGCCTGAAGAATGGTCACCAATGCGGCAAGGACCAGCGGCACAGCGGACGACCACGAAAGACGCTTCATAACTGCGGCACGGCTGACAAGATCGATCAGGCAGGCCCCGCCGACAGCCGCCAGAATTTCGAGGCCCACGTGGGCGGGCGTGATATACCGCTGATCGTATTTCTGGCCGATGGTCATCATCATCCAGAAGAAAAAGACATAGGCGATGAGCAGCCAGAAGGTCACCGCGTCGAAGGGAAGGCGTCGGTCTTTTCGCCGAACGATGTAAAGCACGACTGCCACTATCGCCAGCGAGAAGGTCACAAAGCTGCTGTTGAAGATCAGGCAAACAACGTAAAAGAGCGGGTTGGTCTTTTCGCCCGGATAATAGAGACGCCCCAGCAGGAAGCGGGGATCGTCATGGGTGGTGGCCGCATGGAAGGCGGCGCGGATATACATCTGATCGAGAACATCAATGGGCTTGATCCACATCACAGGCCAGAACAGGAAGGGTAGCGCAGCCATCACCAGCCAGATCAGGCCGGGGCCGACGAGGATTTTCCACACTTCGGAAAGTATCCACCCGGCACGTTTGTCGCCGTGATCGGCCCAGCCCGATCTCAGATCGAGTACAAGGTAGACACCGCAGGCCAGTCCGACATAGGGCACAAGGAAAATACTCGGCAGCTTGGTCAGGAAAGCCAGTCCACCGATCAGGCCCGATGCCAGCAGGAAAAGCAACTTCTTCTCTTTGAGATAGATCAAAAGCAGCAAAGCCGAGAGGATCATGAAGGACGACAGCAGCGCATCGACGTGGAGGATGCGGCTCTGGAAAAGCAGATGCGGCGAAAAGGCGAGAATCCCCCCGCCGACGATGCCCGCCTGCCAGCCACCCAAACGGCCAACCGCCCAGGCAATGATCACAACCAGCACCGATAGGGCCAGCGCCAGCATGACGATCATCGCCGCGACTTCAGTGCCGGTGTAGGTTGCGCCTTCGGGAATGCTCCAATCATAGACCCAGCGGGCGGGTTCGAACAAGATGGACGACGAGCTTTCCACTTTGTAATATACGGCATGTCCCATCGCGCCGAGCACCATCGTCGTGACGCCGGGGTGATAGCGCTGGAAGGTCGCCTCCCAGTCGTGGCTGCGGATCGCATCCTCGAAGGCCAGAGAACGCAGATACCACTGTGGCGGGCGCGACAGCGGGTGGCGGGCACGGACGGCAAACGAAACCAGAAACAGCGCAACCGCTAAGATGATAAAGACGTATTTTGGAGGACGTTTCATTAGCCAACTTCCTGATGAGTAGTGATTTTATGGATCGAGCAAACAGCAGTATCTACGCAGTGGCGTTTTGCGGCGCAGGCTTCAGCTTCTTCAATGATAAGCCAACCAGAACGCCCAGCCCGATCGTCCACAACCAGGCGACCACAATCCAGCCGCTGCCACCGTAGTCGACAACTTCATAGGGCACTGCTTTTTCTCCCGTCATATCGCTTACCATCAGCCAGATATAATCGACGCCGTCGAAGCGAACTAACAGGTTCGGCTCAATGCCCTCAAACTGCTCATAATATTCAAGCCACTGGTCAAGATTCAAGGAGCGCTGCCGGTGGTAGGTATCGAACACATAGAAATGCAGACCGGATCGCATCTCTGTCACCCGGTCGTTGTACTGCATCAGCGAGCGCCCGGCCATGACGGTTGTCCCGACTTTTTTGTCGTCGACGCCATTTCGGTAGAGATAGTCGGCCACATCGATGATGCCCTCGTTCTCATTGCTCAACTCAAGCACCTTGACGGCAATCTGATTGCCACCGAAGAGGTGATTTCGATAAGCGCCATAGTAAGGCGCATAGGGCAGGAGAATCACGAATTGGGAAAGCACCGCAGCGCCCACAACCAACCATCCATAAAGCTGGCGGCGTTTCTTCTTGAAAGCCTGCTCGACGAGTGCGGCTACCCCCGCGACGCCCACCGCCGCGACCAGCTCAAAGCCGACATGAGCGGGGAGATTGTAACGCGCCTCCTGCTTATCGGAGATGGTCATCTGGGCGGTGAAAAAGAACACATACGCCACCAACAGCCAGAAAATGCGCGGCTCAACCGGCAGATCGACCCGTTTGCGCCAGAATAGGTACAACCCGACTGCCAGCACCGCCAGCACAAACGACACAAACGAGGTATTAAAAGCCAGCACTACCAGATAAAACAACCGGTTGGGCGGCTCGTTCGGATCGTAGATGCGACCGGCAAAGAAGCGCGGCTTGGGATGAGACGTAAAGACACTCCGGTTGGCTTTCAGGTAGACGGCATCGATCACGTCCCCCGGGATGACCCACATGGCGGGCCAGAGCGCAAAGGGGAGGATCGCCATCACGATCCAGAGGATCATCGGGCCAACAAGCTGCCGCCAGCCGGTTTTCAGAAGCCAGCCGATGCGCCCGTCATCCCGTGCTTTCCACGCGGGGACGATCTCATAGAGGAGGCCAACCAGCAGAACCAGCCCGGTATAGGGGAGCAAAAAGACCGCCGGGGATTTGGTGAGCAGCGAGAAACCGCCGGTCAAACCTGACAGAATGACAAAAATCAGCTTCTTCGTCTGGAGATAACGCAGCATCCACACCGCCGAGAGCATCATGAACGCGCCGAGCAGCGCGTCGACGTGAAGCACGCGGCTTTGTGACAGGAAAAACGGCGAGAAGGCCAGAAACGCTCCCCCGGCTATGGCAAGCTTCCACCCGCCGAGGCGCTCCAGCACCAGGGAAATGGAGACGATCAGAATGGAGATGACCGCCGACAGCGCGACAATCATCCCGACGGTATCTTTACCATAGTCGGTTTGATAGGGGAGCATCGCCCAGTCATAGATGAACTGGATAGGCCGCATTAGCGGGGATTCAATATCCCGGATGCCGTGATAGAACCGGTTGCCAACCGCCCCGATTGCCATCGTCGTGACGCCCGGATGGTACTGCTGGTAGGTCTGCTCCCAGTTGCGGAAGTGCAGGGCCGACTCAAACGCACGTGAACGCTCGAACCACTGCGGCGGGCGTGAGACGGGATAGCGGATGCGGATCAGGAACGAACTCAGGAATAAGATGACGGCAAAGAGTAAGACTGCCTTCACGCGAGAAGACTTCATAAAAAGGTCGACCCTCGGTTTCCCAGTTTGTCGATTCGAACGTTCTGAAACAGGGGTGAATTGTATCGCAGCGATATCCTGTTCGCCAGACGATCAGACTACGCGAGACGACCGGTGACTGTTCCCTCCGGGTCGAGGATCGTACGGATGATCCGAATCTCGTCGTCGGTTGGCGGGTCAACTTCAAAGATCGACTCATGCTGGCGGATCGGCCAGCCGATTTCGGCGGTGACCTCGTCAATTGATACACCGGGATACAGTGCATCGATCTGCATTTCCCGGTCGTCGTTGAAGAAACTGAACAACGCCTTATCGGTGATCACCTGCATCGGCCCGGCACCGGGCATATAGCGGCCAGCACGGGACGTACCGCCTTCAAGGTAGCCGGGACTGGTGAGAAAATCAAGACGCTCGACAAAGGCCCGCTGGCTCAGGCGCATGATGATCAACGTGCTGCGGGCATTGATCGCGATCTCGCAGGCCCCGCCGCTGCCCGGCAGCCGGACTTTTGGCGAGTCGTACTCGCCGATCACCGTCGTGTTCAAATTGCCGTGGCGGTCGATCTGCGCGCCGCCCAGCAGGGCCGCCCCGACCCATCCACCCTGTAGATAATAACCAAACAGGTCGCCCATCGGAATAACCGACAGCGCCCCGGTCACCAGAGTGGGATCGCCAATCGAGAGAGGCAGACGAGCAGGCTGGGCACCATAGACGCCGGACTCGTAGATCAACTCAAGGTCAGGGGCGATAGTATGCCGGGCAAGGTTACAGGCGATGTTCGGCAGGCCAACGCCGACAAAGACCGTCCGGGCACCTCTCAGGGTACGGGAAGCGGCGACGATCATCATTTCGGAGGAAGTGTAGTCAGGGGTCATGTGTAAGCTCCGTAATTCAGCGACCCGGTCGGCGCATCGCCCGGATCGAGACGAGAGAGAACATCTTTACCGAGTTTCTCAAGATAGGCGCTCCGGTCTTTCACATCGAACACCCACTCTTGCAGCCAGTCTTCGGTTTTCTGCTGATCACGCGAGATTCCATCCCAGGCGAGATAGAACGCATTGTCCCGATCATAGTAGCCCTGGACATAGGAGGGATGGCAGCCGAACGGCTCATGGACGACCGCGTTGACAATCAGGCCGGGGATCAGCGTACGGTTCGGGTCGGCGCGGATGATCGACTGATCGACGATCTCCTCGACGACGACAATCACCTTCCTGGCGGCGAAAGCGGCTTCTTTCTGGATGCCAAGCAGTCCCCACAACTGGGTATTCCCCTCGGCATCGGCCCGCTGCGCGTGAATGATCGCCACGTCGGGATTGATCGGCGGGACGACGGCGATTCGCTCTTCACTATACGGGCTTTGAACCAGACTGATCTGCCGGTTCATCCTCGGCAGATCGGAACCGGTGTAGCTGCGAAGAGGGAAGAAAGGCAGCTTCATCGCCCCGGCGGTGTAGCGCCCGATCATGCCGTAGTGCGAGTATTCCTCGATCTCCAGCGGTGCGGGAATGCCCTTTTCGATTGCCCGGCGAACGCAGTGAAGCGATCCAACACCGGGATTACCCAGGTAGCTGAAGACGAGTTTGCTGGCGACACCCGCCGCGATCATCTGATCGTAGATCAGGTCGGGGGTCATGCGGATAAGGGTCAGGTTTCGCCGTCCCTGCCGGATGATCTCGTGCCCGGCGGCGAAACAGATGAAGGCGGTAAAACCTTCGATGGCAACAGACAGGCCATCACGGACATATTCGGCGATGGCATCGTGCATTGAAAGGAGTTTGTTTTTCACAGGCGGCTCTTTACGAAGTGTGACAATGCAGGGGCGTCTATTCGGACGCCCCCGCCAATGAACAGCAGCAGGATTATCCCTTGATGACCGTCTGGCTCTGCTCACGAACGTAGTTCAGCAGCGTCCAGTAGCCGCCGATGTTCCGCCCCGAAGACCCGCTGCCCTTCCAACCGCCGAAAGGCTGGTAGCCGGGCCATGCGCCGGTCGTTGCGCCACCAGACCGGTTGACATAGACGACGCCCGCCTCGATATTGTCGAGGAACCACTGAACTTCGTCGTCGTCGCGGCTGAAAAATCCCGCCGTCAGTCCGTAGGCGACATCGTTGGCCTGTTCCATAGCCTCGTCAAGCGTATCGAAGGGCACCGCCGCGAGGATCGGGACGAACAGTTCGTTCTGGATCAGTTCGTGATCATGGGCAAACCCGGTGATGATCGCCGGTTCGACGTAGTAGCCATTGGCGAACTCGCCCTCAGTCAGAACCTTACCACCGTAGACCACCTCGCCATCGGCGCGAGCCTTCTCCATGAATCGCTTATAGTCCTCAAGACCGCTCTTGTTGACCAGCGGCCCCAGGAAAACCATTTTATCGAGCGGGTCGCCGATCTTCAGTTCCTTCGTTTTGTCTACCAGCAGGCTCATAAACTCGTCGTAGACATCTTTATGAATATAAACCCGTGAGCAGGCGGAGCATTTCTGCCCGCCCATGCCAAAGGCAGAGCGCATCACGCCCTGGGCAGCAATTTCGAGATCGGCCTTGTTGGAGACGATCGCCGGGTTCTTGCCGCCCATCTCGACAACCACCGGCTTGGGATAATCAGTGGAGAACTGCTTATATACCTGATGGAAGCCGACATCATACGACCCGGTAAAGGTGATCCCATCGACACCGGGATTGGTGACCAGTTCGTTGCCCGCCGTTCGCCCCGGCCCGGTGATAAAATTGACCACCCCGGCGGGGACGCCTTCATCCATGAAGTATTCGATGAATTTGTAGGCGGTGTACGGCGCATCGGACGAGGGCTTGAGAATGAGCGTATTTCCAGCGATCAGCGCCGCAGCCGCAGGCCCACCGGCCAGCGCCAGCGGGAAGTTGAAGGGCGAGATCACCACCCAGACGCCGTAGGGTTTGAGACGGCTGGTGTTGACATCATCCACGCCAAAGGAATTCATCTTGCGGACGTAGCCGTCGTTTTCGCGCATCTGATAGGTGTAGTAGCGAAGCAGGTCAGCCGTTTCCTGAACATCGCCCATCGCCTCGACGCGGTTCTTGCCCATCTCCATGATCATCATCGCCGAGAGTTCCATCATTTCGTCGTTGATGCGATCAGCCACCCGGTCAACGATAGCGCAGCGTTCTTCGTAAGGCATCTGCGCCCAGGTTTTGGCGGCGCTCCGTGCAGCGGCAATCGCCGCCCGAGAATCTTCGGCAGTTCCCTTCTGGAAATGGATCAGCGGCTCGCGGATATCGGCGGGATTGTACACGGGAAAGGTTTCGGCGGCCTCGACTTTCTTGCCGCCGATCAGGAGCGGGAATGTTTCCCCTTTCAGCGCCTTCATCCGGCCAATCGCTTCATCGAATGCATTGTGAAGCTCGGTATCGTCTACCGACATTGTGGTATACGTAATCTTGAACTTTGCCATGCTTTTTCTCCCATGAGTGTAAATGCCAGAGATACGCAACATGTGAAGCAGATGGACACCGATCAAGTATGCCCATACTTGATTATAGTCGATGACACGCAGGGAGTGAAGCACACCGCCCTACTCCAACTCACCGATCACCGGGTGTGAGAGAACCCCCAGGATTCCCTGATACAATCATGAGGATATTAACATCGGCAGATTAAGGATTGTTCAACTTGACAACTCACAACGATAGCGAAGTCGACTCGACGCAATTCCGGCGGACGATGGGATTATGGCCGACCGGGGTGGCGGTGCTGGCCGTTCAGAAAGAAAACGGCGAAGTCAAGGCAATGACTGCCAACTCGATTACATCTGTCTCGCTCGATCCGCTGCTGGTGCTGGTCTGTATCCACAAAGAGGCAACCATCATACCGCACCTGCATAAAGCCCCAATCCTGTCACTGAGTTTTCTCAGAGATGATCAGGAAACGCTGTCCGGCTATTTTGCCAAACTCTGGGAAGGATCAGAACCACCTGACTACAAATTTATCGAATGGGCAGGCGGCGTCAGGCTGGAGTCGTGCGTCGGCGCAGTGGGAATGAAAGAGTACGCCATCCACGAAGTCGGCGATCACTGGATCGTGATCGGCGAGGTGGTGGCTTTATTCGAATCGCCCGATCCAACCAACCCGTTGATCTTCTTCGGGGGAAACTACCGGCAGTTGACCGGGGAATCGTAATCGGCGGCAGCTATTGCAAAGTCGTCCACGCCTGCGCGTAAGGCTGATCCGCCGTCCACTCACCCTCAGCGGTCAGGCCGCGCGCAAAGAAGCTGTATGATCGCCCAATTCCGGCGGCAAAGATTTCTTCGCCGGGACGGTCGGTTTCGATCCAGCGCACCCACTCGTTGGCCCCTGACGAATCATCGCGGTAGTAAATTTCATAGCGGACGATACCAGGATCATTCGAGCGCCACTTGACCAGCGCTGCCGTCCGGCTCAGATCGAGCAGCGGCAGCACCCCAACAATCGACCGATCGGTTTGCTCGGCCAGGAAAACAGGCGGGCCGCCGATCATGTAATCATAGGACGATCCAGGTGACTGCGCCTGGTTGGTCGCCGCGCCAAGCTGGATGTGATAAGCCCCCGCGTTTGGCGTCAACCATTCCTGGGTGCCATCCATCTGGGTAAGCATGGCCTGCTCGCCGCTGGCAGCAATCGTCATCTGGCTGGGCCGACCGGTTTCGTCCCAGAGCAGGGTAAATATCTCGCTGGTGGAAGGTTTAGCGAACACTATCCGCCAGCGGCCATCGAGCATGTAACCAGTCAGCGGGATCATCTCGTCCGCACCAAGCATCAACGATGCCAGCCGGAACGCATGATAGGCCGGGCGCGGCGTCCCCGGCTGGGGATGCTGGTTGAAGCAGACATTCGAGCTTTCATTACGCATCAGCCCCAGCGCGTCACCGACACAAATCGCGCCGGTATCACACAGGCTGCCATCATGCGGGGCGAAAGTCGTGCCGCGCGGCTGGTTGCCGCAGTCATCATACAACTGAAAGTGGAACACCTTATCGGCACCGGCAAGGAAGGCAAAAGCCGCGTTCTGAATCACGTAGGCGGCCTGCTCCTGCTCCGTCGCCCGCCATTGAATCTGATCGGGACGTGTGGCCCAGGTCGGCCCCGGATAGTCGTTCCAGGCAGCAACACCCGATTCATTCAGCCATATCTGGACGTCATACAACCCGTGAACGGCCAGCAGCGTTTCGATCTGCACGACGGCATAAAAGGACGAAGGAGGGTTGCTGTAAGCATGAACTGCCATCACGTTGAACGGGTAGCGCCGATCAACAGGGGCCGGGTCGTTCTTGTAGATATCAAGCAGGCGATAGGCGAACTCAGGCTTCTCGAACAGGGCCAGCCCCCCCACGACGATCTGGGCATTCGGGTCGGCATGGCGGGCGGCGAGATAGGCGACTTTGACCAGCCGGGCATATTCTTCGACGCTGCCGCTCCAGAACTGGTTGAAATCCGGCTCGTTCCAGATTTCCCAGTAGCGGACACCTGCTCCCTCCGGCCAACGCTCCTGCCCGGCGAGCTTTCCACCCGGCATGTAGCGATGAACGGTTGTATAGACAAACCGCGCCCAGGGATTGTCGTCGTTGATCTCTTTGCCATCACCGGGAGTATCGGTACCATCGTCGAATACCGGTTCGAACAGATCGCCGGGAATGTAGGCATCGTCATCGGCATGAGAGGCGGGCGTACCGATCAGGATCACATCGCTTTTCAGCCCATAGATCACGTCATCGCGGACGGTTTCGTCGTAATCGTCGTATTCATAGTCGCCCGTATCATCCTCGATCTCGTTCCAGTAGATCGCAAAGCGATCCCACCCGGCACCGGCATCCAGTCCGGCATAGAAGCGCGTTTCGCTCGTTTCATGCTGGGCGCTGCTGATAAAGTTGATGCCAAAGCGGTTGGAATAGAGCGCCCCCTCACGCGGCCTTTGAACTAAAGGTTCTTTCTCCGGAGTTGGAGTCGGCTCCGGGGTATTTTGATCGAGGGATGGAGGTGGTTCGGCAGAACTGCTTTCGTCGGGAACCGGCACCAGCGTCGACTGGCTGAGGTCAAGTGTAGGCACAGCCTGTCCAGAATCCCCCGCCTGCGGTGTCGAATGGTAGGGGCCGACTGCCGGGGGCGTCGCCGTGACATAGACCACATAAGGAGTCGGCTCGCCGGTCGAATCACCGATCACCGGTTCACCGGTGAGCAGGTCGAGACAGCCGACCAGGCTCACGAGGACAATCCCGGACAGCAGCCCAATGACGATTATTTTTGCCGTACGTGCAGCTTTCGAAATCACTCAGGCACCCCCGCGTTTCCAAACTGCAATACTATCACACCACCGGAATAATTGGGATGAGAACCCCCTCCTATTCCAGCACACCGACAGCCTCCACAGGGGTAAGGATATACCACTTACCAGCCGAATGCGCTACCCACCAGTTTCGACCCCGGCGCAAGGAGCGTTACAATACTCGCTAAATCGGATACCCGGAAGCTGCAGATTTCAACTGAGGAGTAATCATGATGAATATACCAGCGTTTTATAACCCGGAAAAAGTCGGGACGCTGTATTTACCCGATATCGCCAGCGCCACAGCCGCCGGTCGACAGGCGAACTGTTCACCGGCAGCAGAAGATGATCAAAAAGTGCTGCTGCTGCTGGTCGATCCTCAGGTCGATTTCATCCACACGGACGGCGCGTTGAGCGTCCCCGGCGCAGTCGACGATACCCGCCGCACCATCGAATGGCTGTTTTCCAATCTCGAAAGGGTGACAACCATTGCCGCCTCGCTCGACACACATGTCCCGATCCAGATTTTCTATCCCGGCTGGTGGATCGACAAAGAAGGGAATCACCCGGCCCCTTATACGTTGATCAGTGCCCAGGATGTCAAGAAAGGGAAATGGCAGCCGACCATTGAGGAAGCGTGGTCTATCGAGTATGTCGACCGGCTTGAGAAAGCGGCCAAAAAGGTGCTGACCATCTGGCCTTACCACACGATGCTGGGCACACCGGGGCACGCGATCACCCCGGCGCTGTACGAGGCAATTATCTGCCACAGCACCGCACGGCAGACGGAGCCAATTCTTTATGTAAAAGGGTCGATCCCAAAGACGGAGCATTACTCGATCCTGGAACCCGAAGTCAAGGTCAAGGGCGATCCGCTGGGAACGCTGAACATAGATTTGATCGACCGGATCGGTTCCTACGACCTGGTGTACATGGCCGGACAGGCAAAAAGCCATTGTGTGCTGGAGACTGCCGATTCGCTGGTGACGTACTATTCGAACAACCGGGCAGAACTGATCAACCGCTGGCGGATGCTGAGCGACTGTACTTCATCGGTTGTCCACCCGGAGATCGATTTCGAGGCGATGGCGAACGCCAAACTGGCCGAATACGAATTGCTGGGACTGCAATTGGTTTCATCCGACCAGCCGATTGGGTAATCAGCCAGACTCAGGCTGATGGGTTATGCATCGTTCGGCGATGAAGTGTGTTATATAGTACGCAGCAATAAGGCTGCGGCTGGCCCATATTGCACAGGAATCACCCATGACACACCGCATCGCCCTGATCTCGGATAGCATCTGCGATATTCCAAAACAGCTTATCGAGCAGTACCAGATTCACATCGTACCACTGTACCTGATCTGGGGAAAAGAAAACCTGCGCGACGAGATCGACATTGATGCTGAGACGTTTTACAATCGTCTACCGGTCGATCCTATCCACCCGACGACCTCACAACCGACTCCACGTGACTTTATCGAGATACTTGAGCAGGTCAAACAGGCTGGCGCGGAGGAAGCGGTAATCATCACCATCAGCAATCAGCTCAGCGGCACTTATGATTCTGCCACCCAGGCAAAACAGGCTGTAGATATCCCCGTTCACATCCATGATTCGCTGTCAGCTTCGATGGGGCAGGGCTGGCAGGTACTCGCCGCCGCACGAACGCGTGAAGCCGGTGGATCAGCCCTCGAAATGGTTCAAGCCGCGGATGCCATCCGCAGGAAATGCTCGTTGGTCTTCACGGTTGACACATTGGAGTATCTCCACAAAGGAGGGCGAATCGGCGGAGCAGCCAAGCTGCTGGGTACCGCCTTAAACTTCAAGCCACAGCTGTATGTCGATCACGAAACAGGAAGAATCGAGGCCAGCAAAAAGGTCAGAACGCGGAAGAAAGCGCTGGAGGAAGTTTTCCAGACGTTTGTCAGCGAGGTGAAGGCCGGCAGTGGCCATCTGCGGCTGACCGTACAACACGGGAATGTCGAAGAGGAGGCAAAGGCCCTCGCACAGCGCATTAACGACGCATTTGCGCCGGTCGAACTGCATATCGGCAGCCTGACCCCGGTGTTAGGCGTACACGTCGGGCCGGGCACCATTGGGATTGCCGGGTATATCGAGGATTGAGCGTCGAAAAGCCAAGGAGAAGACATGACTAAGAAACATCGCGTTGCATTGATCACTGACAGCACCAGTGACGTTCCAGCGTCACTGGTCGAGAAGTATGGTATCTACATTGTGCCGCTGTATGTACTGTGGGGGGATGAACAGTTCAAAGACCAGGTTGATATTCAACCGGCAGAACTATACGCTCGGTTAGAGACTGACTCGGTGCATCCCAGCACGTCACAGCCAACACCGAAAGATTTCGCCGATATATACAAGCAGGTCAAGAAGGACGGCGCAGAAGAAGCCGTCGTCGTCTGCATCAGCGATGGACTGAGCGGTACCGTCGATTCGGCACAGCAGGCCAGAGAGATGTCCGATCTGCCGGTGCATATCGTCGATTCTAAATCGGTATCGATGGGATTGGGCTTTCAGGTACTCGCCGCCGCACAGGCGAGGGAAGCAGGAGGCGATGCTGAAGCAATGGTCAACGCCACGGCGAAAGTCCGCGAAACAATGTCTATCGTTTTCACCGTCGATACACTGGAGTATCTGCATAAGGGTGGCCGTATCGGCAGTGCTGCGAAATTGCTCGGCACAGCCTTACAGCTTAAACCCACCCTTCTGCTCGACCCGGCAGTGGGGATCATCGAGCCAGGGGCAAAAATCCGCACCCGAAAGAAAGCACTCGAAACCACGTATCAGAACTTCTTTGAGAAGTACCAAGGGAAAAAGAACCTGCATATCTCGATCATGACCCTCAACTGCCCCGAAGAATCAGAGGAATGGGCGAAACGGATCAAAGAAGAATTCAACCCGGTTGAGTTATTCATTACTCCGACATCGCCGGTAGTGGGTATTCACGGCGGCCCCGGTACACTTGGTCTTGTCGGTTACAACGAAGAGTAAGCCGTTCATATTCGGTCAGCCCGAATAATTATCAGCGCCCGGTTGGATCGATCAGCCGGGCGCTGTATACTTACAGTGATTCGCGTGTAACAAATCAACTCAGCCAGAAATGGAAATTGCATCGATGCTTTCACCGAAAGATGTTCAGGCAGCATTAGATAATCTTGGATGTGATATCCGGGTGACTCGCTACGAAACCTCAACCGCGACCTCACAGGAGGCGGCGGACAGCATCGGCACCGAACTGGGCAGCATCGTCAAGAGTCTTTGTTTCATGATCGATGGCCAGCCGGTGGTCGTTCTGGCTGCAGGAGATCAACGAATGGATGAGCGCAAGATCGGCCAACTCTACGAGGTCGGCAGGAAAAAGGTCAGGATGGCCGATGCCGAGAAAACCATCGAGGTAACCGGGTATGCACCCGGCGGGGTTCCACCGGTAGGCCATATTCAAACACTGCCGATCTTAATCGATAAAACACTGGAACGTTTCGACCTGGTATACGCTGCTGCTGGTGCGCCAAACGCGATCTTCCCCATTGAATTGGGGCAGTTGATCGAAATTACCGGGGGGAAAATCGTCGATATTGCCCGTGATACGAATGCGGGAGTTTCGCTGTAGACAACTTTGGACTAGAATTATGATCAGCGGCTGGTTCCTCAGCACTGACGCAGGCGGGGAAATCGGTCGGAGACGGTTCGTCATTTCATATATTCTCGTCGCAAGAAGGATAACAGACCGATGATAAAGCGACACACCTTTGGATTGAAGAAGACCCTGTATGCCGGATTAGCCCTGCTTTTCTGCTGCATGCTGTCATCGTGTAATCTTGGGCAGGCAGCCCCAGCAGAACCATACGACGAGACAACTTCTCAGGGAGAGACTGTGCCGATAGAAGGGCAGACCGACTTACAGCCGTTGGATACCGGCGTTACCGCAACGCCGGAGATCGAAATCCAACCAACGGTGACGCCGGTGCCGGAACTTCTGCCCGAAGAAACACTCGGCCCGATCAGCATTGAGGGCACAGAGCACCGGACGATGGAAGCCGTGACAGTTCGGGTCAGGCATGGGAAGTCGGTCTCGACCGTGATCTGCTCGTGGGTACACCAGGACACGGGTACGACCGGGGCACTTGGTTCACCGGTTACCAACACCATTGACGACATCACCCTCGAAGAAGCCTATTCCTTTACACCGGAAATGGCTGGAGCCTATGCAGTCAACTGCACGGGGGTTGCTCTCACGGCGTCCGGTCAGCGGGCGGTCAATGCCGCCGGGACACCTTTCTCCGTTGAGGCTAAAGGGTAGTTTTGGCCCGGTCTTCCCGGCGCAAATCACCGAAATACGGTGACCAGCACCGGGCAAAAAAATGAACCATCACCTACGGCGACCTGTGAACAGGGACGTTAGCTGGTTGTTCAGCCCGCCCCTACAAGACCGAATCAGGGTTGGTGGCAGATCGTGTAGATACTGAACAGGTGGCTGCCGGATGATCCAGCAGCCACTCTTTTCTATCCCCTGAGGGAACAACTATCTATCTTCTTCGCGGGCCAGCCGGGCGACCTGCCGGTAGGTCAGAAATTCATAGTAGGCCATAAAGAGACTGAGCCGCAGACCATGCAGCCTGTCGATATAGCCGCGCTCGGTGATGAAGCGCCACCAAAAATGGCGGGTGGGCATCGTCAGATAGGTCCAGGGTTTGGTGCGCTGACCTTCATCGTAGCGGCGCTTCGCCTCGAACTGCGTATAATACCGCTGCTTCTTAAAAAACTGTTCGACCGTCTGGTAATTGTAATGGGTGAGCGGATTTTCCAGGTGCCCGGCCTCGCCGTCGAGGATGACCAGTTCGTGAACAGTGCGGGTCAGATCGTAGCGAGCGCTGGTTCGATGCAGCAGTCGCAGTTGGTAATCAGGATACCAGCCTGCACCACGTGTCAGCTTACCGAAAATATAGTTGTCACGCGGAACCCACCAGCCTCGCTCAGATCGTTCGATCTTAGCCCTGATCTCTTCGGCCAGCGCGGGCGTCGCCCGCTCGTCGGCGTCGACGAAGAAAATCCACTCTGCATCGACAGCATGGAGCGCCGCCTCTCGCTGCGCACCGAAGTTCTCGAAGTGGTGCTGGATCACTCTCGCCCCGGCCTGTTCAGCGACCTCTACCGTCCGGTCGGTGCTGTACGATTCAAACACGATCACCTCGTCTGTCCAGCGAAGTGTATCAATGCAGGCCTCGATATTATGTTCTTCGTTGTTGGCTAAGATTACGCCGACCAGTTCGGTCATCGATCCCCCGGTGGTTACAAGGTTCTTGATAGTTTCAGGACTTCACGGCCAGCGGCAACGAGCGCGGCCTGATCCGCTTCAGGCAGAGAGGAATCACGGGCAACCTGCCGGATGAAACGGTTGACACCCACCCGGACTATCCCGGCGGCAAGCAGGCGTTTCCAACCCGGATAGTGTTTTCGATACAGTTGAAGACGCGCTTTCCACAGGTTGACGAATGCCGCCGGGCGATTTTGTGTCGTGCTCTGTCCACCGTAGTGGACAATCTCGGCAGATGGGACACAGATTGCTTTCCAGCCCGCTTTTTTGATCCGCCATGCCCAATCGACTTCTTCACAATACAGGTGGAACTGCTCGTCGAACAGACCGGTCTGCGCGATCACCTCGCGGCGCAGCAGAAACGACGCGCCCAGTGGGTGATCGACCTCGAAAGGCTGATCCGCCTGATAGAGCGAACGCGGGTAGCGACCATTGATCCGGCTGTCATGCAGTCGGCCTGGCACCGGGAACAGGTCGATCAGCAGTTGGGCGATTCCGGGGAATCCAAAGGCGCTGTGCTGGAACGATCCGTCGCCGTAGACAAGCCGGGCACCGGCTAACCCGGCACCGGTCAACTCCATCGCATCGATCAACGCCTGGAACGCCCCTTCCCTGACGAGGGTATCGGGATTCAACAGCAGAACGTAGTCGGGCAGATTGACTCCACCGGGGAAACCGATCTCGCGCAGCGCGAGGTTGTTGCCCATCGAAAAGCCGAGGTTGTCCCCGGATTGGATTAAATGCAGGGATGGATAATCGGCGGCAGGGAAGGCATCACGGACGGCATCAAAGGTGCCATCGGGGGAAGCGTTGTCGACCAGCCAGACCTCGCCTGTTATGTTCGCACAGGTGAAGTCATGATATACAGAATGCAGGCAGTCGATCACCAGGTCACGCACATTCCAGGTGACGATCACAACCGAAAAACGAGGTAGAGAAGTCTCAGACTTATGCATGGGCAAAAGTATACCCCGCTCTCATCAAACCGTCAGACAGGAGCGGGGTATGAAAGAACGAATGGATTGTCAGAAAACGCCTAGATGAAGCGCTGGCGTATCTCGGAGCTTACATTGTCGAGAATGGCGACTGTGATCGCGATGAACCAGACCGCGATACCCGCCGCCCGGTAGTCGAGCAGCTTGATATACTGAACCAGCAGGAAGCCGATACCGCCGCCGCCGACCAGACCGATCACCGTCGACATACGGACGTTGATGTCCCAGCGATAGATCGAGAACGAGACGAAGGGCGGGATCATCTGCGGGATCACCGCGTAGACGATTGTCTGGAGACGGGTGGCCCCGGTCGCCTGGATCGCCTCAATCGGGCCGGGATCAATGCTCTCTATCGCCTCGGAGTACAGCTTACCCAATGAGGCAACCGAGTGGATGGTCAGCGCGATGATACCGGCAAACGGGCCAAGCCCGACCCAGACAACGGCGATCAGCGCCCAGATCAGCGGCTCAATCGAGCGGATGATGTTCAACACCGTGCGGGACAGGTAATACAGCGCTATCGATAGGAACGAACCCGACATCATATTGCGCGCTGCCAGGAAGCTCACCGGAATGGCGAGGATGATGCCAAAAATGGTCGCCATCATACCCAGGAAGATAGTTTCGACCATTCGGGCCATTGTCAACCGCAGCGGCTCGCTCGGCTTCAGACCGCCCACTTCAGTGATCTGGCGGGCTTCGATCTCATGAATCTGACGGCCTTCGGCGCTGGGAGGAGTCAGCCGGTAGGGCATGGTCACATCATATTCGAATGTGCCATCGGCTTCGGTCATCACCGATATATACGCACCTTCCTGGCGAATGCGAAACTCCTGCCCAATTGGGTCAATCCAGAAGATAAACGTCTCAGTATTTGGTGCGAAACCCGATGCCGATAGATGCAGCGTCGTGCCGAGGACAGGCTGGTTATTCTCATCAAGTTCTGTGAGATCGCCGCAGGTCGGGCTTGCCACCATGTAGGGTTCCCCCTCGACTTTTTCCGGCGCTTCCGGCGGCGGCTCATCGTCGCATGGGGTAAGAATGTCCGCACTGGCAGCCAAAACGTCGGTGTCACGTTCGAACGCCGCCTCCCAGGGCCACAATACTTTCGAGAGCGGGGGCCACGCATCCGGCAGTTCGACAACAGCAGTGACCGGATCGATCTGGCTGATCTGCCAGCCCAGAACGAAGAAAACGATCCCGATCAGGATGAAGACCGTCGGATCAGCACGGTGGCGAGTCTGTGTCTCCCGGTAGGCATCCCAGACGTTGAGCAGCCAGAGAACGACCAGTCCGACCAGGACCAGGATCACAAAGCCCGGCGCACGCCGTAAGGACTTGGTCAACATCAAACCGATGCCCTGCGCGGAGCGGGACAGATCGACGAACAGCCACCAGATCAGCCCGGTAATGCTGGCTACCGAAGCAAAGACGATCAGGCCGCGACGAAAACGGCGGGCCAACATCTGGCCAAGCCCGGGAAGAATGAGTGAGGCAACTGCGGCCACCACTGGCGATACAAGGCTGCGCTTCTCAGGTTTGGCCGCCTTAGAATTAGTGTTATTTGCCATTTATCCCAGGCTCCCTTCGAGACCAGCGGCGACACGAATTGCTTCAGCGCCGTAGACCTGCTTGAACTGCTCATCGGTCATGGCCCGAATGTCTGCACGCGAACCCCGGTAGACGATCTCGCCGTCTTTCAGGCCGATCACCCGTGAGGCATAACGCTGCACAAGGTCGAGATAATGCAGGCTGCAAAGGATGGTCATCCCTTCCTTGTTCAACTGATCCAGGTCACCCAGAATGGTGTGGGCTAACACCGGGTCAAGGCTAGCGACCGGCTCGTCGGCCAGGATCATTCGCGGTTCCTGCATGAGCGCACGGGCGATACCCACGCGCTGCTGCTGTCCACCGCTCAATTCATCAGCGCGCTTGTTGGCCTGATCGGAAATCCCGACTCTCCCCAGTGCCTTGATCGCCAACTCGCGGTCCTGTGGTGAAAACCGGTGCCAGAGGCTCTGCCAGGGATCGGCATAACCCAGCCGACCGGCCAACACATTGGTCATCACCGAGGAACGCTTGACCAGATTGAAATGCTGGAAGATCATCCCGATCTGGCGGCGCACTGTACGCAGTTCGGCGGATTCGGCGGCTGTTATGTCAACGCCATCCCAGATGATCTGGCCCTCGGTAGGATCGATCAGCCGGTTGATGCAGCGCAAGAGCGTCGACTTCCCTGAACCGCTCAGGCCGATGATGATAAGGAACTCTCCCTGCTCAACTGTAAAACTGACATTTTTAAGCGCGACAGTTCCGTCATCATAGATTTTTGTCAGGTTCCTGATTTCAAGCATGCCCCCTCCCGTCGTTGATAAAGAGGGGACAAGCTGTCCCCTCTTCATATCCTTCCAAGCTACGATGTGTTAGCTTATAGTCTAAATCACAACTAGTCCAGGTAATCCTCGATATTGACGCCGGAAGCCTGAAGAACCTGGCGGAAGGCATCGTAGAAGCTGTCGTCAGCCTCGACCAGTGCCGTCCAGGAGTAGGCCGTTTCGAGCGCCTCGACACCTTCGTCGGTGGCGGCGATGGCGAGCAGGCCGTCGACGATCTGCTTGCGAAGTTCAGGATCGACAGAAGTGGCGAACTGAACACCGTCATTGGGGATGTCCGGCTCGGTGGCGATGACGACCGTCTGATCCATGATGTCAGGATAGTCTTCCTCGACGGAGGTACGGGCATCGACATACATTGCACCGGCATCACACTGGCCATCGTAAACGGCAACGGCGACACCATCGTGGCTGCCAGCATCTACGATCTCGGCCAGGTCAGCTTCGGGTTCGATGCCTGCGCCACGCAGCATCAGCGAAGGGATAATCCAGCCGCTTGTGGACAGGGGGTCAGGACGGCAGAAGGTCTTGCCATCAAGTCCGGCCAGGTCAGTGATGCCACTATCGGCACGAACGAGAATCTGGCCGTTATAGGTGGGGCTGCCATAGCGCGAAGACAACAGCGCAGCTTCGGCGCAGCCACGGTCAGCGGCAACAACGTAGGCAAAAGTCGCAAGCGAAGCCATCTGAGCTTCTGCCGGGTCACTGCACATCGCCTCAATAACGCCAGCGTACTCCGTGGCAACCAACGTTTCGAAATACAGGCCGGTTTCTTCATGGAGCATCGCGGCAACGCTCTCGGCACCAGCGGCGACACGCTCAGTCTCACCAGATGGCACGAAGGCCCAGACGATCGGATTGTTTTCTGTTCCCAGCTTCCCACCCGCACCGCAAGAACTGAGCATCACACCCAAAATGACCAATGCGATGGTAACCAACATAAGACGGCTTTTCTTTTGCATCGTCTTTCCTCTCTCCTTATAAAAAGATATGTCAGACAATTTATAAATATCTCATACGCGACTACAGCGTTTCACTTCAGTGACAAATCTTTTCTCCGTCAATCCCCCTTTCCTCGGTATACTGGCCGGTGCCTCAACTGGCTCTGGCATGCAGTTACCAGCTTCATTCTGCCAACGCTGCTACATCCAATCCGGCCAGGTCAAGCAGTTCATTTAAACTATTATAATCGACAATTTCTGCATCGATCAGTTCGTCTGCACCTAAAAGGACGGCGATCTCGTCAAGGTTTTTTCGTAACAGGTCACTCATCAGGGCGTCACGTGGGCCATCCAGCTGCGCCGAAACTACAACACTGGTATTCGGTACCGGGGGAAGCTCGGTGAGGATATCGAATGTTCCCTCATCACCGAAAGCCTGCTCCGCGCCGATTCCGGTCACGCCGACTTCACATTCTTTGTCGAGGATGGCTTCCAGGACGGCCTCGTCGTCTTTCACATCGACGACTGTACCCAGGCCGCTGAACGGGTCGACGCTGTTTGCTTTCAAAGCCAGCATCGGCACAATCCAGCCGGAAGCCGAAGCAGCGTCAGTCCGACAGAACGAACGCTGGTAGATATTCGGGATCGTATATATTTTCCCCGCCTCAGCCACGATTTGAGTCTGCGTCTCGACCTCGCCGTCAATCTCGACGACATAGCTCGGCACGCCGCAGCCCTGATTTTGAGCCGCAATCGTGCTGAACGCATCCAGTGAAGCGACTACTGCCTGACCATCGCACAGCGCTTCGTAGGCTTCGGGATTGGAATCGGTGAGAGAGAGCGAAATGCTCAGGTCGGCCTGTGCAGAGAGTTCGTCGGCAAGCGCTGACGCATCAGATTCCATCTCTTCGGGATTCGCAACAACAAAAACAAATTCAAGGGGATTCTCTTCACTACCCAACGGCGCTGACGTTGGAATGGGCGGAAGTGGTGTGGCTGTCGGCACAAGCGTCGGCAAGACAGGTGCTGCCACCGGCCCGGTGTCTTTTCGGCCACAAGCGGATATCAGCACCGCAGCAGTGCAGACTATGAGTGACAGCCTTACTCGGAAAGTGTGCTTTATGATCTTTCTCTCCTGCTCAACTCAGACTTCATCATACTCCAAGCACAGGGTCAAGGCAACTTATATCACAAATGCACCCATGTGATTACAATTGAGGTTGGTCTATTATTGTATCAAACCATCTCCGCCGAAAGTTCAATCACTATACTGCGGGAACAGCGCATCTTCGGCGAGTTCGACGATCTCGATCCAGTGCGCATCCACGCGCTGGTTGGCAGCGGTGATCTCGACATCTTCGTGGATCAACCCCGCCCAGAACTGCTGGGGATTACGGGCAATCACGGCGTTTTCCATCACAATGCCGCCGCTGATCACCGCCCGCTCGCCGGGCATCAGGTAATAGCGGGGCTTGCCGTCGATTTCGAAGGCAGTCAGGCTGTCTTCCGTTCCAAGCGCCCAGCGCCAGGGATAGTCGGTCAGGCAGGTATCGCAGCCGATCCCGACCCGCCACGCGCCGGATTCCTCGTAGAAACCGGTGCTGGCATACAATTCGCTCTGCTTGTAGACGTATCCCGATTCCGGCCCGGTGGTCCGGATCGGGGAGTCGCCGTAGTTTTCGATGGTCAGTTCGAAAGTGAGCGTATCGCCAACCAGGATCGTCTCGTGCGAGAAGTAGACCGTATCGCCCAGCGGTTGGCCGATGATCTCGGCCAGCGGCATACCGCTCATCTCGATCCGCACTTCGCCTTCGGCGCGGACGGTCTGCCCGACTGCATCCATCGCTTCGACCAGCACGGTGTAATCGCCATCGGGGGGTGGATTGTGCCCGTAGTCAAGGCCGCCATCATAGCGAAAAACGTGGCGGCCCGCTTCCCCGGGTGGGCGATCTTCCTCGGATTCGGGCATCATATACTGCTGACCCGCCTGATCGATCAGGTAGGCATGTAAAGTCGCCTCTTTGGGGACGTATACATGGACCCAGAGGAGGTCACTCAACCCGTCCTGGTTGGGGGTAAAGACTTCCGGCGATATCGAGAACTCCCACAGGTCGGGCAGTTCGGTATCAGCGTCCCTGATGATCAATGTCCCGGTCTGCCGGTCAACTTTCCCGGTGACCTTGTCAGTGGCCTCGATCACCCACTCGTACTCGCCATCCGGCATCAGGCGGTTGATAATTTCGCCTTTGAACGTCTCGCCGTCTCTCACGTAGCCATCGACCACACCGCTGAACAGGACGCTGTACTCACCCCGAGACCGGAACTGATCGGTGCGGAAGTCATAACGGCGGCCTGTCTCGTCCAGAAAATAGATCGAGACGGTGGAAGCACGCCGAACCCGGTAGGAAACCGTGATCACGTCGGCGTCACCATCGGCATTGGGCGTCATCACCGGCGGGTCTATCGACGCTTCGGTAATTACCACCCCTTTGGGGCGGCTGAGGATGTAACCAACCACCAGCAGGACGGCAAGGAGTAAAACACTGAATATGATCGTCCATCTACGTGAAATTCGCACGATATTCCCCCACTATCCGAAGTAACCCGATCGGCCATTCCGACCCCCAAGCGAGGGGAGTTTAGCAAACCCGCCTCCATCCGGCAATAGCCGGTATCGTTCTTTCTCCCTACGCCCCGGTGATGGGGCAGGAAAAGATTGCCAGACGGCTAAACACCGGTATACTCACAAAACAAATCTACAAGGATTATTTTTGATTGATATGGCTTTTGAACCAGACCATGCACTTGAGTACATTTACAGCTTTGACGACCCGTACCTGGCAGCCCTGAGAGATCACGGCAAACAGACGTGGGGATTGGAAGGCATTCGCCAACTGCTGGAGAAAATCGGGAGTCCGCACCTTGCCACCCCGACGATCCACATTGCGGGCACGAAAGGCAAAGGCTCGACCGCGGCATTGATCACCCAGGTATTGATCGAATCGGGTCTGAAGACGGGTCTGTACTGCTCGCCCCATCTCGAACACTGGCAGGAAAGAATCCAGGTTAACCGTGAACCGATTCCAGGGCAGGCGCTCGCCGCGCTGGTCGACGATATCAGGCCGCACGCCGAACAAATGCCGATCAGCGCCTTCGAAGTGACGACCGCGCTCGCCTTCTGGCATTTCGCACGGGAAGGCTGCGACGCCGCTGTGATTGAGGTCGGCCTGGGTGGGCGGCTGGACGCGACGAGCGTGGTCGAACCCATCGCGGCAGTGATCACCAATATCAGCCTCGATCATACCGCACTGCTGGGCGATACACTGGCGGCCATCGCCGGAGAGAAAGCGGCGATCATCAAGCCCGGCGTGTCCGTGATCAGCGGGCCGCAGCCGGTCGAAGCGATGCGGGTAATCGAACAACGCGCCCGTGAACTCGATAGCCCGTTGATCAAAGTGAGCGATGATTGGACGGTTGAGATTATCGAGCAGTCCATAAAAGGAACCGACATTTCAATCGAGCATGGCGACGACCGGCAGCGCTACTTCGTCGGATTACCGGGTGAATTCCAGGTCGAGAATGCGACCGTCGCCCTGGCCGCGCTGGAGGTTGCAGCGCAGCGCGGGCTGCCGATCAGCGAGCAGGGACGGGAGCGAGGGCTGGCAAACGTCGAGTGGTCCGGACGCTTCGAGGTACTGTGCGAGGAACCGGTGATCATTCTCGACAGCGCCCACAACCCCTATTCGATCCGGCGGTTGAGCGAGTCGCTGCACCCATTACCCGGCGAACCGGCAGGCTGGATCGACCGTGAACTCACCTTCATATTCGGCTGCATGGCCGATAAAGACATCGGCGGGATGCTGGAGACTTTGCTCCCCATCGCCAGCCGGATGGTTCTGGTAAAAGTGGATAACCCACGCGCCGCCGATCTTCAACTGCTGCACAGCCTCGCCTTTGAGATCATCGAGGACGCAAAAACGCGCGGTGAACCCTGGGCCAACCGGATTACCCTCGAAACCGCACCGACCATTGATCAGGCAGTTGAAGCAAGTTTTAATTCTCTCAAGAACACGAGTATATTATGCGTAACCGGTTCGTTATCGGTTGCTGGCCCGGCACGCCAGACACTGATTGAGTTGATACGGTTCGCGCGGAGATCACATGAGCCACTTTGACGACGAGTTTTCCCCCTTCTCGGAGGGTTTTATTGAATTTGACGAAATCGACGGTCTGCCGGACGACGACCTGACGCCGTTCGCCGCGCCAGTAATCCCCCTGCGCGACATGGTGATCTTCCCGCATATGATCACCTCGCTTTTCATCGGGCGGGTACGCTCGCTGCGGGCAATCGAAGAGGCGTATGAAGCTGGCGAGACGATCATCTGTGTGACACAGAAAGACCCGGATATCGAACGCCCGGTTTTCGAAGACCTGTACCCGGTTGGAGTCGAGGTTTCGCTGGGCCGCACGCTGAGAATGCCCGATGGCACGACCAGCGCATTGATCCAGGGACGGCGCAGGGTGCGCCTGATCGAGATGATCAAAGACGATCCCTACTACCGGGCCAGGGTCGAGCCGCTGGCCGCCACTGTCGACAACCCAAGCGCGGTCAAGGCCCACATGCGCACCGTGCTGACCCGCTACAAGCAGTGCGTGGAACTCAACCGCAGTCTGCCCGAAGACGCTTACGTGTTCGCCATGAACATCGAAGAACCGGACTGGCTGGCCGACCTGATCCTGACGACGCTCGATCTCACCACCGAAGAACGCCAGATGATGCTCGAAATGCATGACCCGGTCGAGCGCCTCAAACAGGTCAGCATTCTGCTCAGCAAAGAACTCCAGGTGCTTGAGATCGAAGACGATATCAACATGCAAATCCAGGAGGAAGTCGAGAAGACGCAGCGCGAGATGGTGCTCAGAGAGCAGATGCGCGTCATCCAGAGCGAACTGGGCGAAATGGACATCTTCCAGCAGGAGATCGCCGAACTGCACGAGCGACTCGAAGCAAAGGAGATGCCCCAAGCCGCCAAAGAGAAGGCGCTCAAAGAGATCAGCCGGTTGAACTCGATGCCCTCGATGTCCCCTGAAGTCGGCATCATCCGCAATTACGTCGACTGGCTGCTGGATTTACCCTGGGTGAACGGTAGCCAGGAAAGCCTGGATATCCTGCATGTCGCCAACATCCTCGACGAGGATCACTACGGCCTGACGAAAGCCAAGGACCGCGTTCTCGAACATATTGCCGTACTCAAGCTGGCCGCCGACAAGATGAAGTCGCCGATTCTGTGCTTCGTCGGGCCGCCAGGAACCGGCAAGACCTCGCTGGGGCGTTCGATTGCTCGCGCGCTGGGCCGCGAGTTTGCCCGCATTTCGCTGGGCGGCGTCCGTGACGAAGCCGAAATCCGGGGCCACCGGCGCACCTACATCGGGGCGATGCCGGGCCGGATCATCCAGACGATGCGCCGCGCGGGGACGATCAACCCGGTGTTCATGCTGGACGAGATCGACAAGCTGGGGATGGACTTCCGGGGCGATCCATCAGCCGCACTGTTGGAAGTCCTCGATCCCGAACAGAACAACACCTTTTCCGACCATTTCCTCGAAGTCGACTACGACCTGAGCAAAGTGATGTTCGTGACCACCGCCAATATGGTCGATCCGATCCCGCCTGCGCTGCGTGACCGGCTGGAGATCATCGAGTTTCCGGGGTACATCGAGGAAGAAAAGATCGAGATCGCTCAGAGCTTTCTCATCCCGCGCCAGTTCGAAGCGCACGGCCTGACCGAGAACGGCATCACTTTTGAAAGCAGCACGCTCAAAACCATCATCCGGGAATATACCTACGAAGCCGGTGTGCGTAACTTCGAACGTGAAATCGCCAATATCTGCCGGAAGATCGCGCGGCGGCTGGCCGAAGGAAAATCGATCCCGAAACGGATCACGCAGAAAGCGCTGGTAAAATACCTCGGCCCACCGCGCATCCCCGGCCCGATCCTCAACGAGAAAGACGAGATCGGGATTGCCCAGGGGATCGCCTGGACAGAGGCCGGTGGAGACGTGCTGCCGGTCGAAGTGACGATCATGCCGGGGAAAGGCACATTGACGATGACCGGTCAGTTGGGCGACGTGATGCAGGAAAGCGCCCAGGCCGCCCTGAGCTACACCCGGTCTCGCGCGGAAGACTTCGACATCGACCCGGACTCGTTCGAGAATATCGACGTCCACATCCACCTGCCGGAAGGGGCGATCCCGAAAGACGGCCCGTCGGCGGGGGTGACGCTGGCGACGGCGCTGATCTCGGCCTTCACCGACCAGCCAATCCGGAATGATATCGTGATGACCGGGGAGATCACGCTGCGCGGTCGGGTGCTGCCGGTGGGAGGAATCAGGGAGAAGGTGCTGGCCGCTCACCGGGTCAATATTTTCAACGTGATCATCCCGGCGGAGAACGACAAAGACCTCGACGAGATTCCGCGCCGCGCCCGCAAAGACCTGAATATCATCCTGGTGAACCGGATGGACGAGGTGCTGGATGCGGCCCTGCGTAATAGCAAGAATGAGGCGGAGAAAGAAGAGACAGGCGCTGACGAGCCAATTTAGTACGGAGATATGACATCCGACAAGTTGCACCACCGCCGTTAAACCGCCGATAACTACCAAAAAAGAAGGAGACAGGCATCAACGCCCCAGCCAGATGGGGCTTTGTTTTTGAATCGATTCCAGTGATTGGTTAAACTTATCTTTCGGATTCTTTCTGATCTTAATGCGTAATCGAGATGACGATGGCTTCGATCAAGATAAAGAACGCGCTCCTGGTGATACTCGAATTGGCGGCCCTGCTGCTGGCATCGGCGCAGACCGCGCTGGCAGGCCCGGTTTTGCAGGATGACGACACGCCTACCCCCACGCCGGAAGACGGCGAAAGCCGGATATTGATCAGCAGCCCCGAATCCGGGGACTCGGTTTCCGGCTGGGTGACGATTGTCGGGACGACGCTCGACCCGGACTTTCGCAGCTACCGGCTGGAATACGCCCCCGACCCGACCCCGTCGGATGTTCCCTGGGCGGAAATTCAACCGCCCGTCGAGCAGCAGGTGCGCGAGGGGACGCTCGGCGCGTGGGACACGACATCGCTCGAAGATGGCTTCTACATCCTGCGGCTGGTGATCGAGCGCAACGACGGCGAATCGAGCGATTACGAAATCCACATCCAGGTAGCAAACGCGACCGCCACGCCGCTGCCGACCCTTCCCCCCACCCCGACCGCCACGTCGATACCGGGGACGGCGACGCCCGGCCCATCGCCGACGCCGCTGATCTGGCAGCCGCCGACGCGTACGCCCCGGCCAACCCAGACCCCCGGCGGTCCGACATCGACGCCGCAGCCATTGCTGCAGGAGGATTCACCCCTCAGCCCTGATCGACTCAGGCAGGCGGCACGGCGGGGAATCTACATCGCGTTGATCACCTTCGGCGTGCTGGCCTTCTACTCGCTGCTAAGGCTGGCGATACGCGGCGAACTGCGCGAACGCTGGTGGGACTTCAGGAGAGAATTGATCAACCCGCTGATCGATGCGCTTACCCGGAAAAAGGACGACCGCTGATCGAAAAGGATGCTGCCAGCAAATATGATGATGAAGTTATTAAACACGATCCGGTTCAGGCTGACTATGAGTGACAAAACCCTCATCGCCGGGTTGGGTAACCCGGGACGGGAATACAAAGACAACCGGCACAATGTCGGCTTTCAGATCGTCGATCACCTGGCCGGACGTCACGGCCTGAATTTCAGCCGGTTGCAAAACGGCGCGTTCGTCACGACGGGGGTGATCGCCGGGTGCCCGGTCGTGCTGGCGAAGCCCCAGCAATATATGAACAAAAGCGGGCAGCCGGTTGCGGCGCTCCAGCGTTTCTACCGCATCCCGCTCGAAAACATCCTGATCGTCTACGACGATCTCGATATCCCGGTGGGCAGTCTGCGGCTGCGGCCCGGCGGGGGTGCCGGTGGGCACAGGGGAATGACCAGCCTGATCCAGCACCTGGGCAGCGAAGATTTCCCGCGCCTGCGGGTTGGAATCGACCGGCCACCGGGGAAAATGGACCCTGCCGCGTATGTGCTGCAAGATTTCAGCGCCGAACAGCAGCCTGCAATCGAATCGGCTTATGATCGCGCCGTCGAAGCGATTGAGACATGGTTGAAGGATGGAATCGAACTGGCGATGAGCCGTTTCAACGGCCCTTCACCGATCTAACGACCTTGTGAACAGGGTTTTGCCCTACTGGAATATCTGATGATTCTATCTGGTTTACTGGATATTCTGCGCGAGCAGCCGCCTTACCAATCACTGTTAAACGATCTCGACAGTCGAGAAAACAATCACACGGCATTGGGGCTGATCCGCGCAGCACGCCCTTACCTGATCGCCGCGCTCGCCTCCGATACAGAGCAGCCGGTCATCGTTATCACCGCACGGCCCGACCGGGCCTACAACCTGGCCGAACAACTTCTGGCGTGGCAGCCTGAACTGGACGTTCTCACCTTTCCTGAACCCAACGCGCTGCCCTATGAATACGCACCCTGGGGGCCGCGAACGATCCGGGCGAGGGTACAGGTATTGGCCCGGCTGGCTGACGCATCCCTCTCCGGCGATATCGAAAACACGGTGGTCGTCACCTCTGCACGTGGGCTGCTTCAACGCACACTGCCGCCCACTGTCCTGATCGACAACTCGATGACAGTTGAAATCAGGCAGATCATTCCACGCAGCCAGCCGGAATTGTTCCTGCGACAGTTGGTGCGGCTCGGCTACGAACCGGTAACGGTCGTCACCGAAGCAGGGACTTTTTCACGGCGCGGGGGGATCATCGACGTGTACCCGGTCAGCGCGGAACACCCATCACGCATCGAACTATGGGGCGACGAAGTCGAATCGCTGCGTGTTTTCGAACCCACCACGCAGCGCAGCCTCGAATCGCAGGACCGGGTGATCATTACCCCGGCCCGCGAGGGGCTGCCGCTTTTTGGGCCTGATGCTGCTGCCCGGTTATCCGGCTGGCAGATCGAATCGGTGACCCCGGCAGATGAAGCCCTGCACCCGCTGAACGATTTCGGGAAGCTGGAAGAGGGCAGTTCAACCGATACGCTCGAATTCTACCTGCCCTGGATGGTCGATGATCCGGTCAGCCTGCTGGGATATCTACCAGAGAATGCCCTCGTCCTGATCGACGATCTGGGCGACCTGGCCGATACCGCCGCCGACCTCGAAGAGCAGGCCCTTGACCTGCGCAAGACACAGATCGAGGCCGGTTTCATCCCGCCGAATATGCCACTGCCCTACATCACCTGGGGACAGATCGAGGATGAACTGGCAAACAGCAGCGCGGTCGATTTGAGCGGCTCACAGATCGACGACTCGTCACCCGAACTCGGCGATCTGTTTACGCCGGGGCCGCGCTACGCGGGGGAACTCAAACGCTTCCTCGACGACCTGCGTGACCTGACCCGCGCCAGACGCGACCGGGTTCTGGTCGTCTCCCGGCAGGCGGAAAGGCTGGCCGGACTCTGGTTCGAACAAACCAGAAGCCGCCTGGACACGGTCAACGACCTGCATGACGAACCCGAAGCAGGACTGCCGGTCTTCGTTCAGGGATCGCTGGCCGAAGGCTGGCAGCTTACCAACGGCACCCTGAAAACACTGCTGTTTACCGATGCGGAGATATTCGGGTGGAAGCGGCCTGAGCCGCGCCGACGTCGGCAACCGCGCGCCGCCGCGCCGGAGGACTTCTTCGCCGATCTCACTCCCGGTGACGTCGTCGTCCACTCCGAGTATGGGATCGGGCGATTCCGGGGTCTCGAGAAACGGTCGCTGGCAGGCAGCGAACGCGAATTCCTGATCATCGCCTACCAGGGCGGCGACATCCTCTATGTGCCAATCGACCAGGCCGATCGGCTCAGCCGGTATGTCGGTGGGGACGATTCAATCCCGGCACTCTCGAAGCTGGGAAGCGCCGAATGGACTCGCATCCGCCAGCGAACGCGAGAAGCGGTCGAGATCGTGGCAAAAGACCTGCTCAACCTCTATGCCACGCGCGAGACGGTCACCGGGCACGCCTTCAGCCCGGATACGCCCTGGCAGCATGAGCTGGAAGCCTCCTTCCCCTATGTCGAAACCGATGACCAGCGCTACGCGCTGAACGAGGTCAAGGCCGACATGGAAAAGCCGCGCCCGATGGACCGGCTGATCTGCGGGGACGTGGGCTATGGCAAGACTGAGGTCGCACTGCGGGCAGCGTTCAAAGCGGTGATGGACGGTAGACAGGTCGCAATGCTGGTGCCAACAACGATCCTCGCCCAGCAGCATTTCGATACATTCAACCGGAGGCTCGCCGCTTTCCCGGTCAAGGTCGAGATGCTGTCCCGGTTCCGCACGCAGGCCGAACAGGAAGCGATCATCGACGATTTAACGTCCGGGCAGGTCGATATCGTGATCGGCACGCACCGGCTCCTCAGCGGTGATGTCGAGTTTAAGAACCTCGGCCTGCTGATCATCGACGAGGAACAGAGATTCGGCGTCACGCATAAAGAACAGTTCAAGCAGATGCGCACCGAAGTCGACGTATTGACGCTCACCGCAACCCCCATCCCGCGAACGCTGTGGATGAGCCTGACCGGTGTGCGCGACATCAGCCTGATCAATACCGCGCCGCAGGAACGCCTCCCGGTTCGTACCCATGTCGGCAAGCGGGATGACAATCAAATCCGGCAGGCCATCCTGCGCGAACTCGACCGGGGTGGACAGGTCTTCTACGTCCACAACCGGGTTCATACGATCTATACCGAGGAAGCGAAGCTGAAGCAGATCGTCCCCGAAGCCGAATTCGCTGTCGCGCACGGCCAGATGAACGAGAATGAACTCGAAAGGGTGATGAACCGGTTCGCGTCCGGGGAAATCGACGTGTTGATCTCGACGAGCATCATCGAGGCCGGGTTGGACTTCCCGAACGCCAACACGTTGATCGTCGACCGTGCTGACTGGTTCGGCCTGTCGCAGCTTTACCAGCTTCGTGGTCGTGTTGGACGAAGTGCGAACCGAGCCTATGCCTACTTCTTCCACCCATCCACCAGCCGACTGACGCCCGAAGCACGGGCACGGTTGGAGACGATCAGCGAGCATACCGATCTCGGCTCCGGGATGAACATCGCCATGCGCGACCTGGAAATTCGAGGGACGGGGGACATCCTCGGTATCAGGCAGAGCGGCCATATTTCGGCGATAGGGTTCCACCTGTATACCCGGATGCTCTCGCAGGCCGTTCGGCGGCTCCGCAAACAACATGACGGCAAACTGCTGGAGCCGGACGAGCAGGACTTACCACGTGAAGTGGTCACCATCGACCTGCCGATCCCGACCTACATCCCGACCGATTATGTCCCTGACACCTCGTTGAGAATCCAGCTTTACCGCCGGATGGCAGCCCTGCGAACCGACGAGACAATCGCCGACCTGGGCAGCGAACTGAACGATCGCTTTGGGCCGCTGCCGCCGCCGGTCGAGAACCTGCTCAACCAGCTCCGGGTAAAGAACCTCGCGCTACGGGCGAATATCGAGGGGGTATTCAGCGAAGGAGAACAGATCAGCATCCGCACAGGTGGGCTGGCGACTATCGACCGGCGCGCACTTCAAGCTAGATTGGGGCACGAGGTGCGGGTCAGCCGGACGGCAATCTGGCTCCCTGCGCATGACAGCAGATGGTTCGATGCACTGATCGACATCCTTCGCTACCTTGAGAAAAACCCGATTAGCATCGACCAGCCGGAGACTGTTTGACGGCATTTCCTCAGCTCCGTGCGTGCCTGTCGACATATTAAACCCCGGCAAAAACAGGATTCTTCAACAAACGGGTCGATTGCGAGAGCGGCGGCCACTTGGTAAAATGGCACGGGTGTGCTGGTATGGATGAGTGCGAAAACCCGCCATACCACGCATGGAGGTTATCGTGAATGATCCAGTATTGGTCTTGAACGCCAACTTCGAGCCATTAAACATCTGCACCACACGCAGGGCCGTCGGATTAATGATGACAGGCAAAGCTGAGATGCTGGTTAATGGACGAGGCGTTATCAGGAGCGCCTCGTCTGTTTTTCCGCGCCCGTCGATTGTGCGGCTGTCGTACATGGTTAACCGCCCACGCCCCCGGGTCAAGCTCACCAAACGCGAGATTTTCCGCCGGGACAATTTTACCTGCCAGTACTGTGGAAAGAGAACAGGCAACCTGACTATCGACCATGTACTGCCGCGTCATAGAGGCGGACAGCATTCATGGACAAACCTGGTAGCGGCCTGCCCTGCCTGCAACCGGCGGAAAGGTGGCCGCACGCCGATGGAAGCACAGATGCCTCTACGCAGGCCACCGAAAGAGCCAACCGCATCAGCGGAGTATCTGTACGGGCACCTCGTTAAGACCCATATCGAATGGGATGATTACATCAACGGTTGGTAGAGATCACTAAACAAGAAGGGGTTGGCAGTCCGGCTGCCAGCCCCTTTTCAGTATCGCAAACTTCTAACGCTACTCGACATCTGGTTCCAGAATGCCGTAGTCTCCATCGTGGCGGCGATAGATGACATTTACCCCATTGGTCATCGCGTTGACGAACACATAGAAATCGTGGCCCAACAGTTCCATCTGTTCGACGGCTTCTTCCTCGTGCATCGGAACAATCGAGAAATGCTTTCGGCGCACCACGCCCCCGGTGTCGATTTCCTGTTCTTCCAACTCAATTGCCGTTTCATACCCGGCGAAACTGTCCTGTGCACTGCTGCGACGTTTATGTTTCCCTTTGTAGCGCTCAATCTGGCGGTACATTTTATCAACGACGGCATCAACTGCCGCAAAGAGATCGACGGTGCGTTCTTCTGCCCGCAGAATAGTCCCTCTATCGTTTCGAAGAGTAATCTGGGCAACCTGCCGATCTCCAGTTCGGCTCGACTTCTCCTCGGCCAGGTCAACATGGACTTCAACTATATTCGGCATATACCGGTCGAGCCGCTCGACCTTTCTTTCAACATATGATTGGAGACGGGGTGTAATATCAACATTCCGCCCGTGGATAATGATATCCATGTTTTGCTCCTTTTAGTCAAACCTTCTTGATTTACCGTTAAGTGAAACAGGTTGCATGAACTCAAAGTGATTCAAATAATCATCAGACGATCATCAGATCGTACGGGCAAGTGTAATCCCGATCACTGCTTCTGCACCGGCGGTTAATAGAATTCGGGCAATGGCATCCAGGGTTGCCCCGGTCGTACAGACATCATCTATCAACAGGATAGTATGATCGGTGACTTCATGTGAATCGGCGTAAAATGCGCCCTTTACATTCTCGACACGATCCGTGTACTTCAAACCAACCTGAGTTTTCGTATTGACAGTGCGCCGGAGCGCGTGAGATGATAGTAAAGGAATACCCCATCGCTTCGATAGTTCTACCGCCAGTAAAGCGGCGTGATTATACCCTCGCTGTGTCTGTCGATCTACATGCATTGGGACGGCGGCAATCAGGGCATTCTCGGCGGCTGGTAATGGAACCTGCTCTGCAAGCGAAAGGGCCAGCGGTTTGCTCAGGGATTTCCGCCGCCGGTACTTAAGCGCCTGAACAGCCTGTTGAACAGCGCCTTCATAACAGTAGGCGCTGTATACCCTGAAAAACGCTGGTCGATTCTGTCGGCACCGGTCACATAATCCCGGAGTCGATACCGGTTCGCTGCAAACCTCGCAGACCGGTTCCGGAACCGGCATGAAGGTTTGCAGACAGGTGGAACAGATATCCGCCCCAGGCTGCTTACAGACAATACATCGGGGCGGAAAGAGCAGGTCCAACACCGGAGTCATCCAGTGCTGCGCCTGCTCTTTCATCGAACGGCCAGGTGCTTTTTCCGAAGGCATTGTATTCGCCCCCTTACCGATGCACCGTAATATCTATCGACTTGCGGGGATTGGCTAAAAGCCCAAGCCACCTCCCTCAAGGAACATCTTGGCAATCTGAACCATTGCCGGGCCAAGCAGCACGATATAGATCGCCGGGAAGATGAAAATCGCCAGCGGGATCATCATCTTGACGGGAGCAGCCTGTGCTTTCTGCTCCGCGCGCTGCCGCCGTTTCATACGCATCTGGTCAGCCTGGATGTTGAGGATTTTGGAGATGCTCACACCGAGTTGGTCAGCCTGGATGATCGCACCGATGAAAGTGGTGACGTCCGAGACGCCCATACTTTCGTCCATCGCGCGGAGCGCCTGGCGACGTGTCTTACCCAGTTGAATCTCCTGGATCACCCGGCCAAACGACAGGGCCAGTTCGTTATCCCATTTCTCATACACTTTGCCCATTGCCTGGTCGAACCCCAGCCCGGCATTTACACAAATCGACATCAGGTCGAGCGCGTCGGGAAGGGCTTTGAGAATCTCATCCTGGCGACGGCTGATTTTACTGCCCAACCACATCTGGGGCAGGAAAAAGCCCAGAGCCGCCCCACCTACCCCGCCCAGAATGATGTACAGCGTTTTCTGTTTTGTCACGACGAACAAGATTAGCAGCACAATACCCAGGACAGCCATCGCCACGAAGCGCATGACCCAGAAAACCGGCGGCGTGATATTGCTCGGATTACCGGCCAGTACAAGCTGGCGCTGGGTTTTCTCCAGTGTTTCCTGCGGCGTAAACTGGGTGGTAAAACTTGCCATAGCGGTGGCAATTGGGATCAGCACACGCTCACTGAATGGCACGGACATCTCGATGTCTTCGAGATTCTTCGTCAGTTCGTCGGTTCCACCATACTCAGCAAGACGCTCTTTAAGGGGGTCAACTTCTTCCCTGTTACGAAAACCTACAATCAACAAGGCGAAGATGACAATAACGATGACCACACCACCCACGATCAGAATAGTGGTATTCATCCTGGAAGCCCTTTCTTAACCAAACCGGATACGCTAAACCTCGATATCGACAATACGATTGATCACCGCAATGCCGATTGACATCGAGATCAGACCGGCAGCAATCATCGGCCAACCGCAGGGGATTCCAATGACCGGAATGGACGCCCCTATCGGGGGGCCATAGAAAAGCTGCCCCATGTACGCGGGATTAACAAGCAGCAGAAACAGCGACAGAAGAATCGGCAGCAAGCCGATCACCATACCGGTGGTGCGCCCGGACGTCGTCAAAGTTCGGATTTCACCCTTGATGCGCACACGCTCGCGGATGGTCACACTGATGGTTTCCAGAATCTCGGCCAGGTTGCCACCAACCTCGCGCTGAATGTTGACCGCCGTGAAAACCAGGTCGAGGTCTTCACTCTCGATCCTCGAAAGCATATTGTTGAGCGCCACTTCCATCGGGATGCCGATGGAAATCTCGGCGACGACGCGTTTAAACTCGACATTCGCCGGGGGCGGCGCTTCTTTGGCGACCGCCTCCATCGCCTGCGGAACGCTGTAACCAGCCCGGAGGGAGTTGACCCACAGGTTCAGAATGTCGGCAAGCTGGTCGTTGAACTGTTTGAGGCGCCGGTTCTGCCTGATGGTGACATACACACGGGGGACAAACAGCCCGCCGACGAATCCCACACCCGCAGCAAATGGCCCGCGCAGCACAAATCCCACAAACCCAATCAGGGCACCTACAACAACATGCATGGCCAGGTACTCGCTGACGGTCAGCTTCAGATCTGCCTTACGAAGCTGGGAGCGCATCGATCCGGCGACTCCACGTCGGTCGAGCATGTTGTCCAATCGCTGGGACATCTGCTCACGCACGGATGCCGTATCGATAACCTGTTTGGTCTGCTGTTCAGCAGCCGGTTTCCAGTCGCTGTCGATAAACGTATCAAGTTCTTCCAAACGTTCAGTAGTTTTATCGCGACCGAATAAACCCATCGCGTTCTCCTCTGTTCCCCGATTGATAGCACTATACCGTCAGTCGGAGAATACACTTACTAACACTATCGACGTGCGCCAATGCCAAACACCGACGGGGGCAGTTGAATGCCAGCATCAATGATCCGGTCCATGTTCTTTGGCCGGAGGCCGGTCGGCTTGATCCGCCCGACGATCCGGTCGCCATCCATCCCGGTCTGTTCGAAGGTGAAAATATCCGACATGGTCACCACGTCACCTTCCATGCCCTGCACTTCGGTAACGCGGGTGATCTTTCGCGAACCATCGCGCATACGGTCCTGGTGGCAGATCAGGTGAACGGCGGAAGCGATCTGCTCGCGGATGGCACGTACCGGTAAGTCCATACCGGCCATCAGACACATCGTTTCGAGACGAGAGATCGTGTCACGCGGGCTGTTGGAGTGGGCGGTGCCCATCGACCCGTCATGGCCGGTGTTCATCGCCTGGATGAGGTCGAGCGCTTCCCCACCACGCACCTCCCCAACGACGATCCGGTCGGGGCGCATACGGAGGGAGTTGATCACCAGGTCACGGATGGTAATCTCACCGCGTCCTTCGATGTTGGGCGGGCGGCTCTCAAGACGTACCACGTGATCCTGCCGGAGTTGAAGCTCGGCAGCGTTCTCAATCGTGACGATGCGCTCATCGGCGGGAATGAAGCCGGAAAGGATGTTGAGCAGAGTCGTTTTCCCGGAACCGGTGCCGCCGGAAATGATGATGTTGAACCCGGAGATCACGGTTGCCCGCATGAACTCCATCTGTTCGACAGTGGTGGTTCCGAAGTTGATGATGTCCTGAACCGTCAGAGGCACCTTGGAGAACTTACGGATGGTCAGTGCCGAACCGTCAATGGCAATCGGCGGGATGACGGCGTTCACACGCGAACCATCAGGAAGACGCGCGTCAACCAGCGGAGAGCTTTCATCGATACGGCGGCCAAGCGGTGCGACGATGCGGTCAATGATGCGCCGCAGGTGCTCTTCACTCTCGAAGTGTACCGGCGCGGCCTCGATCTTGCCCTTGCGCTCGATGTAGACCTTATCATGGCCGACGGTCATGATTTCAGTAATCTCAGCGTCAGCCAGAAGAGTTTCCAACGGGCCGTATCCGAGCAACTCGGCCACAATCTGCTCATGGAGCCGACGCCTTTCATGGCGAGCAAGGACGATGTTCTCCTGCATCAAAATCTGATTGAACAGCTCGTCAATACGAGCGCGCAATTCCTCAGACTTGGTCAGGTCGAAGGTTTCACCTGGGCCAAGGTCTTCAAGCAGCCGCCGCTGAACCAGGTCTTTTACGTCAACACCGCTGACCTGGCCGACTACACCGGCCATCGCCTCACGGCGCTGCCGTACCTGTGCTGCTCCGGGCTGACCGGGCTGGCCGGGCTCGTCGCCACCGGGTGTTTGTCCACGCTCAATCCTCTTTAGTAATGACACGTTACCACACTCCTCTCATTCCGCAGCTTGATTAGCCTGTTATGCTATGGCCGCCGAAATAGTCCGCTTCTTCCACGCTGATCATAACCGCTCTCGTAGTCTTCCGTTTCTGACACTTCGAAGCTCTCTTGTATTTTTTGGACAAGTTCCACGAGCGCACCAACCGCCGGTGATCGTTTTGCATCCAACGTAATTAATGGTACGCCGCGATTGACCGCCTCATCAGCATTTTGATCCATCGGGATTTCAACTGCAATCTGATGATTAAGAAAGTTCGCTATCTGTTCCCCTGTTATTCGCTGGTTCTTCTGCACCTGGTTGAGTACAAGAAGAACATTCTCCATTTTGTATTCAGCCCCCATCAGTTCGCCAAACATAACCCGGACGTCTTTAAGCGAGGGCATTGTAGCAGTGGTGAGAAGTACCAACCGGTCGGAATTCTGGATGGTGCTGACGAGAATGTCATCGAAAGTAGTGGCTGTATCTATAATAACATAGTCATACTGAGTCTTGAGATGGTCGATGACATTCGCCATCATCTGCACGGAAATGGGCGTTATCTCGCTCGGATTAGGCGGAGAGACAAGCAGTTTGACGCCGCTTTCATGGGGAACGACAATCGCATCGACCGACTGGTTATCAATCTCGTCCGGGTCTTGAGCCAGAACTGCCATGTCGATCAGGCTGTACTGGCCTCGCGTATTGAGAAACACCCCGATATCGCCAAAGTAAACATTCCCATCGATAATAACAACCCGTCTGCTGGGATCGACTTTGATGAGGCCGATGCCCACGTTAATTGCCAGAGTCGTTTTGCCGACGCCGCCTTTCGGCCCAATGATCGCAATGACCTTCCCGTTGGTAGAAGGCATGCCATACTCGTAACCGGGCATCGCCGGGGTATGCGAGGGCACAGCGCCAGGCGAAGGAGCGACCGGCGCAGCCGGGATTTTTGAGTACGCACGGCGGATCGCCTCCGCCATTTCGTCAGAACTGATTGGCTTGGCGACGAAGTCAACTGCCCCGGCGCGGATGGCCTTACGCATATAACTCGCGTCGTCCTGGACAGAGACAATAATCACCTGGGTGCGGGGGAATTCTGCCGTCAGGCGCTGCGTCGCCGTCAGGCCGTCCATCACCGGCATGTTGATATCCATCAACACAACCTCAGGTTTATGCTCCTTGACCTTCTCCAGAGCAATCAACCCGTTCTCGGCAAAATCGACGATTTCGATATCGTCCTCGTATTCTAACAAACGACGCGTACCATCCCGCGTATCGTCATTATCGTCGACAATCAGGACTTTGATTTTATCCATGATACATCCTCACCACGGATGGACAGTTGAGGGCACTTTCGTGCCAAAACATCACTGAGCCGATATAACAATTGGTAATTACAAACTGACGAATTGTATGATCATTATATCAATAAATGCAGGTTGTCTGATACTGTCCAGAGCTTGACCATACTATACTCAATTCGATTAACGTGTCAAGCACTGACACTGCCTTGAATGGTACGACTCTTGTATGTTTGCATCCCGTATTATGACATAAGCAGCACCGGGGAGTAGGGTATTTATTTCCTATTTGTACGGCGTGAACAATCAGACAGGCCGGTATAAAAAAGTGGAACCTCGTTCATAACGAGGTTCCACAGTCTAGGGTATTTCCAACAGTGCAGGTTAGATCTGCATCACAACATTGGAGAAAACATTGCCGATAATCGGGCCAAGCAGCGCCAGGATGACGATCACGACAACCGCCACCAGGACCAAAATGAGCGCATATTCAACCAAACCCTGGCCTTCTTCACGTGGAACGAACAACATGATTGCTCTCCTTATAGATAGTACCGAACCAAAGTGATAACTGTTCTACAATTTTCATTTTACAATAATCAAGTATCCGTGAAAATACCCTTTAGACCAAATTTCCTATATCTTAAGGTATTTGTAATGTCAACTCTCGAAGTCCTGCTCAGTTTTCGTTCTGGGTAACATCAGGACCAGCCGGGATATTGATCTCGATTTTCGCTCCCTGCCCCGCCATGCTGTCTACAGAGACGATGCCATCAACCAGGTTTACCCGTTCCTGTAAAGCACCCAAGCCAAGCGCCTGACTGTTTTTGGCATCCAGGCTTAATTTACCGGTGCCAAATCCGCGGCCATTGTCTTCGACCACTGCCCTGATCTGGTCTTCACCCATTTCGATGGTAGCCTTGATATAAGTGGCCCCGCTTTGATCGCGTGCATTCTGCATCAAGGCCTGAATGCCCCGGAACATCAATACTTCCCGGTAATGCTCAATCCGACGTTCACGGCCCAAAAATTCGAATTCCGTCTCGATCCCGGTCTTGTCAGCAAATGCCTCCCGGTAGCGCTTCAAGGTTGGGATCAGTCCGAGATCGGTAAGCATCATCGGGCGCAGATCAAAGATAAACCCGCGAACCTTCTGAAAAGCAACCCCAGCCGCCTCTTTGAGATTTGCCAGCTCCTCCCGCGCCTTTTCCGGGTCGCGATCAAACAGTTTATTGCAGATTTCGGCCTGCAAGATGAAGTTGGTCAATGAATGCGCCGGGCCGTCATGCATCAAGCGTGCCAGACGCTCACTCTGCTCCTCCTGAGCGTCGATCACACGGATGATCATTTCCCGCGCATTGAACTTTTCATCGCTGTCTTCCTCTTCGTCGGTTCGCATGAGCGTTTGGATAGCTTCAGTCAGTATCTCGGCCATGCGCCGTGCAGAGGCTTCCTGAGATTGCAGCCGTTCCATCTGCCCGCGAACGGTCAACAAACGCTGCTGGATGTCGAGCGCCTCGGCGTATGTCTCGCGGATCGTCATGCGCGGTGTATGTTCCAGCGCCGATTCGATCCGCCTGACTTCACCGATCACCATTGCGTTCCGCTGGGCAAGTTCTTCAACCTGGGTGCGTGATTGGTTGATCTTCGCGCTGATGTCACGCAGTTCAGCGCTCGCCGCTTGCAGCTCCCCTTCAAGCATATCGATGGCTTCTTCTTTGCTGCTGCGCTGTTCTACCTGTTGTTCGACCATAGTATCTCCCCGATTCCCATCGATCAACGATCACCCAGATCGAGGTCCTGCTCTGATCTGGACATCGTATCTTCAATACGAACCCATCCCCGCCGGATGGCGAATACGGCTGCCTGAGTACGATCTTCTACCGCCAGTTTGCGCAGGATAGAAGTCATATGGTTCTTGACGGTTTGATGGCTGATGTTTAGATGCTGCGCGATCTCCCGGTTGCTCATACCCTGCGTCACAAACTGCAGGATTTCCATTTCACGCGGTGATAATGGCGTGAAGGTATCGGCTTGATCGGCATAATACAGACCGGCAATATCTTCGACCCGGTCTTGCAGCCAGCCATCAATTCCCTGAGCATCGAAAACCCGGTCGTGAACCACATACTGCCCATCGACAACCAGTCGGATGATCTCGACCAGTCGATCGGGTTCTACTTCTTTCGCACAATAAGCCGACGCTCCGGCCTTCATCGCGTGCAGCATCTGTTCGGGATCGTCATAGGCAGTGACCATCACCACATGCACCGGCAGTCGCTCGGACACTATCTGGCGAGTTACCTGGATACCGTTCATCAGAGGCAGGTTGATGTCCATAATAGCGATATCCGGCTTCTGGTTGCGGATCACATCCAGGGCCTGCTCGCCATTCCAACCATGCCCGACAACCTGCATATCGTCATGGAGATTCAGATTTGACTCGATCCCCTGACGAAAGATGCGATGATCGTCAACGATGACAATCGATATCTGTTTTTTTGATTCTGGATTTGACCCCTGGCTCATCGATGGCCTCAAGATGCTATACAGCAGGTAATTGTGACCCTCAACGATCACACTCCTGCCAATTGATGACAGTCTACCACAGGCCCTATTGAGCAGCAAGCAAACTGCGGTTCAGCGATCCGCCCGGCAAACGACCTCGTAGACCGTCATCGGCCCAAGCGGTGACGGCTCGATGATCCCGGCAGATTCGTCGGCAGCCCAGACAGGCGAGAAACAGGAACCGGCAACCAACTGCTCATAACCCTGGCTCCAGGCGGGAAAGACGACCAGGTAATCGGCATCCATCTCGACGATGTATTCACCCAACTGCTCGCCGTCGGTCATGAACGGGATCACTTCCGGTGAAACCAGCCCGGCCAGGTCGATCAGCGAGCGGGGCGCGAAGTAACCCAGCGCACCGATATCGTGGGCGGCGATCACGCTGTCCGGTTCGGTATGCCCGTCGAGCCATTTGGCCGTGGCGACCATCTGGTCTTCGATGAATACCACATCCTGCGCATAGGCCGGAGCGCCCATCCAGGCCATCATGACGGCGAACACGACCACCGTGCTGGATATCCAGACGAGGCTGGCTGCCCTCGGTGCGAGCTGCTGCGACCGGGGCCTGATCACACTCACCATACCCCGAACGCCATAGATCACGAGGATCGCCGCTGTCGGGATGGCATAGCGGCCATGCTGGTAGGTCACCGGGAGGCGCGCGGCATATAACGCCCAGTGCAAAATCACCCAGATGACCGGCAGCACATTGACCCATTCGACGGGGCGTTTCTTTGCCCACTGCCAGAGATAGGCCAGTAGCCCTGGCAGCAGCAGCGCCTGCCCCCCTACCCACATGACCTTCGCCTGCTCGAACAAACGCAGCAGGTAGGGCTTCGACCAGAGTGCCGCATATTCGGTCTGCTTGGCAAAAAACGTATTCGGCCAGGGCGCGCCGCCGATCAGGTAGTTGAATCCGAAGAAGGGAACGATCAGCAGGAGGAAACCCAGCCCTGCCGCCGCCGACCAGATCAGCCGCTTACGGAGATCACCCCGGCTGAACAGTCCATATAAACCGGTGACGGCCAGCACAAGCACTCCCTCCGGCCTGACCCACATCAGCAGCCCGCCCCATACGCCGAGCAGCAGTCCCCGCCGCCATTGATGCTGACACTGCGCCGGGTCGTTCCGGCTGAACCACACCCAGAACCAGATGATCAGCGCGGCGAAAAGGATCGTCTCCATCCCCGACGAGGCCGCCCAGACCAGGTGCCATTCGACGGCCACCGCCAGCCCGACAAACAGCGATACCCAGTGCTTATCCTCGTCGACGAGCCGGGCCGCGCCCAGTGCCGCCGCGATCAGCGACGCCAGCCCCAGGGCATGTGTCCAGATGCGGGGGTCGATATGGATCAGGTGGGCCGGGGTGACCAGCAGCGTCCACAGAATCGAGGTCGATCCGGTGCTGGCAACTCCCGGAACAAACGCCCACTGGCCGGACTGCGCCAGGCTGCGGGCATAGGTCTGGTGAATCCAGGCATCATCGAGCGGGAAGCCAAACCGGTGATAGCCGAACCGGGCGACGGCCAGGTAGATCACCTGACCGAGCAGACAGGCCAGCGCGATCAATCCATCGCGGAGTCTGGCGGACGGCGGATTCTTTGATAACCTGGCTAACATAGGCCATGCTCCTCCACTTGAGAAAGCGTACAACAATCGAACCCGAAACGCCAGATCGAAAATGCCCCTCGGTTTGAGGGGCATCATCTGCGCCAGACTGCTATCCGTTTCTACCGGTTGATATTGATCGACCCGCTTGCTGCCGAACTGACGGTGATCACAACCTGGTGTTCGGCATTGTCAAAGCCTTCTGACTCCCAGAGACCGGTATCCTCATCATCGTAGCTCTCGATCAACTGCATTCCACCCGGCAAATTCAATGACCCCGATCCGTCGTCCCACGCTTCGACCCGGAGACCAACGTCGGAGGGCACGTCGACATTCACCGAACCGCTCCCGGTATCGAGGTCAAGGGCAACATCCGAAGACTGCCCGATGACAATATCCGAACTGCCCGAAGCCGTGTCAGCATACAGGCTAATTGATGAACCTGAACCGATTTCCAGTTCGAACGAACCGGACCCGCCAGAGACGTATAAATCGGCAGTGGACTGCTCCGGGACGACCATATCGAAGCTGCCGGAATGGATATCGAGATCGGCGTTGAAGTCACCCTGTGTTGGCGGCAAATACAGATCAATCGACCCCGATCCACCATCGACTTCCAATCCGGTCAGCGTAAGATCGCTCAGGTTCAGGTCGGCACTGCCCGACCGGGCAGAGACATAAAGCGCCGTTGGCACATCAGGATTGAGGCCAATGTCCCATTTTGCATCGCTCAAGAATCGCTGAGGCTCCACCAGGAGTCCCACTTCGGCCTGCCGGGAAAGCAATACATTCGAACCGCTTCTATCGAGCACCATTTCACCGCTGTGAACCATATCGGCCTCCAGCAGCAAATCCGAACCGGATGAAAGACCATAAACCGAAACCGGCTCCCAGCCTAATTCCAGGCTGACATCAGCCGAGTCGACTCCATTCACACCGGTCGACAGGTGGGTTTCGTGCAGCCGCCCACCACTTGCCGAGAGCGGCATCCCGAACAGCCGTGCATTGTCATCCAGGCCAAGCGATGGGCCAATAATCACCAACCCAAGCGAAATGGCGACGACCGCCGCGCCGATCAAACCACCCAGAATCGCTGATCGCCGGGTGAAGATAATGTCAATCCCCACAGCAATCAACAGCAGCGGCCAGAACCGGATCAACGCGACGTACCCGTCAGTGGGAAGCAAACCGAGATTCCCCAGCAGCCAGACCACACCCGATGCCAACCAGAACAACCGGCCAGAACAACGACCGGTACGGGCGGGAGGCTGCCTGGCTGCCGACGTGCTCATCGACCCGTTCGGATGCCATTTCTTTCCTGCGTGCAGATGCTGCGATTTCCGCTTCGGCATCTGCTGCTTCCTGTTCAGCTATCTTCTCATTCATCAGAATCCTTCCCCTCAATATAAATCCAATAACCGGTAACAATAATGACTAATTCTCAATCGTTATATCCCCGTAGCCGAGATCGTCGACGGTGATCAGGATGGCAGGATCGCCGTGCGAATAATCCGGTGATTCCCAGGCCCCGATAGAGTCGGCAAATGGGAAGAAATCTTCTTCGTCAACCTCTTCGACGTGGGTATATCCCTCCGGAACGGCCAACTCGCCGCCGCTGGTCGATTCCGTCTCAACACGCACGGCGGCATCGTCCGGCACAATGATAGTGATACTGCTGATTTCCGGGTCGATTTCCAGTGCGAGGTCGACATCCTCGCCCACCTCGATTGACACATCGCCAATCCCGCCGACCAGCCGCATATCCACCTCTGCCCCCTCTTCGATATAGAGAGCAGTATCACCAAATGAGACGTCAATGTCGGCCTCATAGCGGTGACCAACCGCCGGGAGGGTCATCTCGACATTACGGTAGCCACCTTCAAGGTTAAGGTTGTTCAGATCGATGCCGGACAGATCGAAGTTACCCTCGTTTACTCCCATTTTGATAGTCAGATCGACTTCTGGCTGTGGGTTGATCCCAATATTCCATTCGTAGTCTTCAACTTCAAAAGTAAACCTGTTCGGGTTGAAATCACGTTCGCTAATAGAGATATGTCGGTCATCGTCACCATACGAGTTGAATTCGATTTCACCGGCATAATCGAGTTCTGCTTCAACCAGGTTATCTGAATCCTCCAGCGGATAGATATTGGTACGCTGCCAGCCCAGTTCAAGGTCGATATCAGCCGTTTGCGCGCCGTTCATTGGTTCCACAAAACGATCTGACCGGACTCCGTCCGGACGGGCGGCGATTTCCTGATCGAACTGCGGGAGTTCGGTGGTCAGGCCAAGCGCCGGGCCATTGATCACCAGGTAAATGACAGCGGCGGCGATCAACAGTTCGAACAGGCTGCCGAGGGCGGGTAGACGACGCCCAAACAGAAGCTCCAGTCCCAGTACAATCAAAAACAGCGGCCACAGCCTTACCAACACGGTGAGGTTTTCGGCGGTGATGACCTCCAGGTTGAACAGGAGCCAGAACAGGCCAACACTCATCAGGACAATCGGCCAGAACAGTGACCGGGGACTCCGGGGTTTATCTGAGCGGCGGCGTCCTGAATACTGTGATTCGGGAGGCGAAGCAGGATCACGCCGCAGGTGATCCGTAGTCATGTTTTCTCTGGTCGATTCGTTTTCACGTGTTGTTTCATTCATGGTGGTTTTTCCTCAGTGCAGTTTCCGCTGCCTGTTTCTACCGGAGTATACGCAGCAGGTGATCAATTAGTTGCGTGAGAATGCCCCCAGGGGGGCCTCAATCGCTTTCGGGGAGAATCCGGTACAGGTAGGTCGGCGATGCCGGATCGCCGTATGTTTCGATCTGTTCAAATCGCCCCGACTGCGGGCCTTCCCAGTACAGAGACGACAATCCCTCCGTCACGTTATGGTCGATGACCAGGAAAGTCACCCCGTAATCGTCTGCCGCTTCGAGGAGAGTTTGCTCATCGCCGTTGATCAGGGGGATACCGCCCCGACCGGTATGGGCATAGAAACCGGGCGGATTGTTGCTGATCACCAGCGCATCGCCCGGCGCGCCGATCTCGTCGAGCGTCTCTCCAATCTGGTCATATACCACATTGGTTTGATTCCAGGCGATGGTCGATAAATCGTCGAAGCCGACCACTCGGTTCAGCACAAACCCGGCGGTGACAAGGACAGCGATCCCAACGCTTGCCGTGCTGAACACGCGCCACGCAGCGCGGGGATTCCAGCCAGCGCGCCGGTGGGCGATGGCACGTAAAACTTCATCCAGGCCAATTGACGCGGCAGCCATCACGAAGGGGACGAGCGCCGCCGCCGAATGCAGCCAGCCGCCCCGCGCGCCGGGCAGGGCAAAGGCGAAGGTCATCGCCGCGAAGAGCAGCAGGCCGTAAACGAAAGACAGGATAAACTCGTCTTTCCGGTGCAGCCGCCACCAGCCGATCAGCGTGAAGGGCAGCAGAAAAACGAGGTTGTGGCCGATGAAGAAGGTCAGCAGGTTGACTCCCAGCGCCCACCAGCGATCCCTCAAAATAGACCGCCAGCCCGCCGCGAAAAATCGCTGCGGCGTCAGTAGCGACGGGTAGTTGAACAGGTCGTTGTACTCGGTGATCCACAGCGCGGAGATTCCGCCCGGTGCCTGCATCGAGCCGAAGGCGTGGAGGTTGCGTATCCACCAGGGCGCGGCGATCAAAACGTAGCCCAACACGGCCAACCCCAGCCCTGATATTTTATCGAGCAGCCGGTGCGGTTCTTTCTCCTCGAACGAGGGCAGCACTGCCGCCAGCCCA
>JAFGOY010000051.1 GCA_016926255.1 Anaerolineae bacterium
AAGTGAAAGCAGCGTCTTGAGGCGCTGCTAGTAACAAGCCCTTATAGGGCTAGAGCAAGCCACCCGCTATGCGGGTGGTCTTGACTTTTCCGGTACAGCACATGGGGGAGACCTTATGCAAGCTCAAATGCAGCGCAGACGGATCGTTGACAATGTCGTAAGAGTCCTTTTGACCATTGCCGCCTTTGTCTCAATCCTCGTAGTCATCCTGATTTTCTATTTCACTTTTAGCGAGGCCAAAGAAGCCCTGCAAGAAATCGGCCTGATGGAATTCCTGACGGGGACCGTCTGGCGACCCACACGGGAAGCCTACGGCATCATGGCGATGATCGCCGGGTCGATACTGGTCACCATTGGGGCAATCGCACTGGGTGTCCCCATCGCTGTTGGAACTGCGATCTTTCTGGCCGAAGTCGCCCCGGAATGGATGCGTAATATCGTTCGCCCGGCTATCGAACTGCTGGCCGGAATACCCTCGGTTATCTATGGCCTGTTCGGGATGGTGGTGCTCACCAAACTTGTTGCAAAAATTCCGGCACCGGGTAATACCGGCTACGGCCTGCTGACCGCCTCGATAGTGCTGTCGGTCATGATTGGGCCTACGATCACCAACATCGCCGAAGACGCCATACGGGCCGTTCCCAGAGGCTACAAAGAAGGCGCACTGGCACTGGGTAATACACACTGGCAGGCAATCGTCGGTGTAATCCTGCCCGGCGCACGCTCCGGTATCGTCGCCGCGATCATTCTGGGTATTGGCCGCGCCATCGGTGAAACGATGGCCATGATCATGGTTATCGGCAACTCGATTGCGATGCCGAGTGCCGCCACTGCGTTTCCACTCTCGATATTCCTGTCCCGCGCACGTACCCTGACCGGCAACATCGCGGTCGAAATCGCCTATGCAACAGGTGTACACCGCAGCGCGATCTTTGCAACAGGCGTGGTGCTGTTTGTCATGATTATGCTGATCAACAGCTCCGCACGCTTCTTGCTTAGAGAAAGGACCTGGTAATGGTTGACAAGGCTGAAATTATGATGGACACCGTTGCACAAACATCTATCCAGGAACTTCGCTCGAACATAGCCCGGCGGCATCTTATTCAAAAGCTGGCCTTCGGGACACTCTGGGCAGCCGCTCTTGCAGCGGTCGGTATGCTGCTCGCCATCACGTTCTACGTCATTTTCAACGGGTTCCAGGTCATCAACTGGGAATTCCTGACCACCCCACCCGCAGGCGGGTTGGGCGGCGAAGGCGGTATCTCGACCACCATTGTTGCCACGATCTACCTCGTCGGGATCACGACGACCATCGCCACACCGCTGGGCATCGGGGCAGCGATCTATCTGGCCGAATACGCCAGTGAAATTCGCGGCGCACGCGGTGTGATGAAAACCGTCGTCAACGTCGTCCGGTTTGGCGTCGAAACGCTCAACGGCGTACCTTCAATCGTTTTCGGACTGTTTGGTTTCGCCCTGTTCGTCACCACCCTGCAATTTGGCTTTTCGCTGCTTTCGGCAGGACTGGCTGGGGCCTGTCTGGTGCTGCCGGTGATCATCCGCGCATCAGAAGAAGCGCTCTATGCCGTTCCGCGCGGGCTGCGTGAAGGCAGCCTCGCGCTGGGCGCGACCAAGTGGCAAACCACCTGGAAAGTAGTCTTACCGGCGGCAGCACCGGGGATCATTACCGGCGTCATTTTGAGCGTCGGGCGTATCATCAGCGAAACGGCAGTCTTCTACGTGACGCTGGGCGGCTCCCTGCGCATGCCTACCGGCCTGATGTCCGGTGGCCGCTCGATGGCGCTCCACGTTTTCTATCTCGCCACCGAAACCCGCGCTTTCGATAAGTCGATGGGCACCGGGGCAATCCTGATCATCACCATTGTGCTGATCAATCTCACTATCAACATCCTATCTCGCCGCCTGAGCGCGAGACTGTCTGGAGGCTAAATTTCATGACTTCAACCCGCACAAAACTTGAGGTCAACGATTACTTTCTCTACTATGGAGACTTCAAAGCGCTTGATTCAATCAGCGTGGAAATGCCAGAACGAGCAATCACGGCCATCATCGGCCCGTCTGGTTGTGGGAAAAGCACTTTCCTGCGCAGCTTCAACCGGATGAACGAACTGATCCTCGGTGTACGCACCGAGGGGGCAGTCAAAATGGAAAGCCAAGACATCTTCTCGATCGATGTCGTCGAGCTTCGCCGCCGCGTTGGAATGGTTTTTCAGAAGCCTAACCCCTTCCCGAAATCGATCTACGACAACGTCGCCTATGGCCCGCGCGCTCATGGAATCCGCGACCGGGCACAGTTGGACGAGATCGTCGAAAAAAGCCTTCGGCGAGCCGCCCTGTGGAACGAGGTCAAAGACGACCTGCACAAGTCCGGGTTGGCGCTCTCCGGCGGGCAGCAGCAGCGGTTGTGCATCGCCCGCGCACTGGCCGTCGAACCTGAGATTATCCTGATGGACGAACCCGCCTCAGCCCTCGACCCGATTGCCACGCTAAAGATCGAAGAACTGATGCAGGAACTCAAAGAGGATTACACCATCGTGATCGTCACCCACAACATGCAGCAGGCCGCCCGCGCCTCTGATTACACCGCTTTCTTCATGATGCATGACGATCGCTCAGGCTATCTCAACGAATTCGGCCCGACCAAAAAAATCTTCACCGCACCGGAGAACAAAGAGACGGAAGACTACATCACCGGGAGGTTTGGATGAGTCCAATCAGGCGTGTCCTGATCCTGTGTACCGGAAATTCTGCCCGCAGCCAGATGGCCGAGGGGCTGGTCAACCATTTTCTCAACGACCGGTGGACAGCCTACTCAGCGGGAACGCAGCCGACCGGCGAAGTTCACTCATTGGCGATCAAGGCGATGGCCGAACTGGATATCGACATTTCTGCCCAGCGATCCAAATCGGCGGAGGAATTCCGCGAGATGCCCTTCGACGTGGTGATCACCGTTTGCGACGACGCCGCCGAGAACTGCCCGATCTGGCTGGGGCCGGGGTTGGTAAAACATATTGGTTTTCCCGACCCCGCCGCCGTCGAAGGCAGCGACGAGGAAAAGCTCGATGCTTTCCGCGAGGCGCGCAACGGCCTGCGGCTCAAGATTCTCGACTACCTGAAAGACTTCGAGCCAGCCGCCAGCCGCGTTCCCGGCAGCCGTGAAACGTTCGACTGGGAACTGCATCGCCTTCGGGATGCCACGCTGACACTGGGCACGATGGTCCAGAACTACATCACCGATTCGGTCGAATGTCTCAAGGCGCGTGACCTGACCAAAGCGCGCGAGTTGATCAGGCACGACGCGAAGATCAACCGGCGCAAGTACGATATCGAGCGGTTCTCCCTGACGCTGATCGCCACCCAGCAGCCCGTTGCCGGAGACCTGCGCCAGATTGCCTCGGCTTTAGACGTGGCCGGTGAACTGGAACGCATTGGCGATTACGCCAAGGGCATCGCGAAAATTGTCATCCTGATGGGCAGCGAACCGATGATCAAGCCACTGGTCGATATCCCGCCGATGGCCGAAAAGGTCACGGCGATGATCAGGGCCGCGCTCGACGCGCTTGCTCGCGGGGATGTCGACGCCGCGCGGGAAATCCCGAAACGCGATGATGAAGTCGATGCTCTGTATAATCACGTATACTGCGATCTGCTGGAGTTAGCAGGGAAAGACCCGGCCAATTTCGACCAGGTGAACTACCTGCTCTGGATCGCCCATAACCTGGAACGCGCAGCCGACCGCGTCATCAACCTGTGCGAGCGGATCATCTTTACCAACACCGGTAAGATAGTCAATCTCGACAAAGACGAGGAACTGCTTGCCGGATAAGGCAGCACACTGCTTTCCTGTCCCCCGGTTTTTAGGCACATGGGCCTGTTTCGATCATAGGAGTTGTAATAACATCGCATTTTCCAGATACAGACAAAATCGGGGTGCTAAGTCCCCCCGCCATGATAGGGATGAGGGCCAGATCGAAAAATGCGGACTTATGTTTTTTACAGTTCCATAGGGCCGGTAAGTCACGATCCGGCGGCTCGATTCCATCCGGGTGGGCGATGCGTCTCACCGGAGCTGCGATTCCCTGATTGGCTGATGCAAAAAGTCCACTTTCGGCACACAAAGGCTTGTTTCCCCGCCGCGAATGCCGTTATACTTCTGGCGAACTTACGTGTTGTTTTCAGCGGAATGGAACGCGGCTGAGTCATGACCACAATCCTGGTTGTCGAAGACGAAGAAACCCTGCTTGATACCCTTGCCTACAACCTTGAACAGGAAGGCTACAAAGTCCTGAGGGCCAGGGATGGCGAGAAGGCGCTCAAGCATATCCGTAAAAAGCGCCCCGACCTGGTAGTACTGGACATCATGCTTCCCAAACTAGATGGCCTGGCCGTTTGCCGGATGGTTCGCAAAGACCCTGATGTCGCCCATATACCGATCATCATGCTCACTGCACGCGGCACCCAGGGCGACAAAATGGTTGGATTGGACAGCGGAGCAGACGATTACATCACCAAGCCTTTCAACCTGGGCGAGCTTCTGGCCCGCGTCAGGGCGGTGCTCCGGCGCGCCCCAGGCCAGGTGATCGCCCGGCAGTCGCTCGAAGTCGGCGATATCTCCGTCGATCTCGTCGCCCGCCGCGCTTACCGGGGAGAGGATGAGCTTCAACTGAGCTACAAAGAATTCGACCTGCTTGCCGAGTTGATGCGCAACCGGGGAGCCGTCCTCTCGCGTGATCTGATCCTTTCCCGTGTGTGGGGCTACGATTACTACGTCGACAGCCGGACGGTCGACGTGCATATCCGCTGGCTCCGCCAGAAAATCGAAGACGACCCCTCGAACCCGCAGCGGATCATCACCGTGCGTGGCGTTGGCTACCGCTTCGAGGTCTGACCGGTGAATCCCTTTCTCCTCCTGGTGCCGACCCTGCTGCTCGTGGCGGCGGTGATCGTCGGCGCTGCCCTTTACCGGCGGCTGCGGAAAGAGTGGGCCAGAAATGAATCGCTGGTCGGGAAGGTACATGAAACCCGACCACTCGAAATTCGCCTCGATGCCATCGAAGCGCTCAACGAGTACGCCCAGGATGCCCTGATCCTGGTCGACGACCGTTGCCAGGTCGTCCACATGAACGGTGCCGCGCGCCGGGTGTTCAACTGGGAAACGTCGGCTACCCCCGACGCAGCCGCTACCCTGATCGCCGTCACCCGCGATCACGAGATCGACCAGGTGGTCGGCTTTGCCCTTGAAACCCGCGACGAGAACGAGCACCAACTGACCATCGGGACGAACACCTACCGACTCCGCGTCTGCCCGACCCAGATTCGTGACCACACCTTCGTGATGCTCACCCTCACCGATGTCAGCGAACTGCGCCGCCTCGACCGCGCCCGCCGCGACATGGTCGCCAACATTTCGCACGAACTCCGCACGCCGATCACTTCGATCCGCCTGCTCGTCGACACCCTGATACGCAGCAAGCCGGACGATCCCGAACGCGGACAGGAACTGCTGGGCAAGATCGCCGCCGAAACCGATATCCTCAACCAGATGGCCCAGGAGCTTCTCGACCTGTCGATGATCGAATCGGGACGCGCTGAGTTCATCCTGATGCCGGTCGAACTCAGCACGATCATTGCCACCTCGGTCGAGCGGCTGGCCGAGCAGGCTCGCCGGAAATCGATCTCCATCGAGGGCCAGTCGCCGCCGCACCTGCAAGTCCTCGCCGACGAGGAGCAGATCAGGCGTGTGCTTGGCAACCTGCTCCACAACGCGGTCAAGTTCTCCCCGACCGAGGGGTTGATCGACATCGCCGTCGACCTGTTGGACGACGATGTGCTCATCGCGGTGACCGACACCGGCCCCGGCGTCACTGCCGACGAGCGCGAGCGCGTCTTCGAGCGTTTCTATCAAAGCGACCGCGCCCGGCGAACCGGCACCGGCCTGGGGCTGGCAATCGCCAAGCATATCGTCCAGGCGCACGGCGGTAAAATCTGGGTCGAAGAATCCCCGAATCCCCCCGGCGCGCGCTTCTGTTTTACCCTTCCCCTCGCTTCCCGCTGAAACAAAAAGGCGCGGTTCTCCGCGCGTAATGCCAAAAAACCTCATCCGTACGGGAAACTTGGCCTAAGCAGCCTCACGATGGAGTTTTTCGACCTTACGCCGGAAGTTCACCGACATGTTTGATACCATCTTTTGCTCAAAAGGAATCGAAATCATCCCGGAAGGTGTTAATATTAATAATCTTTGCCATTAGTTTAGTTTTTGTACCTTACGGTCATATTGCAAAATGACATTCCGCAGTATACAAAATCCCGGGGGAAATGCCAGCAGGCGTAAGTTACCCTGTTTGACAGTTATTGGATAAAGTTGCGGCTTGTCGTAGCTTTGTTACCTTTACCCCTATATAAAAGGAACACTGTGTATAAAGCAGCAAATTCGATAATGTTGAGGTTTGGGCTAGTCAGGCGATTCCTAAATCATGTTTTTTATCAGTATTTATCACGGTTGGACAAGCGGGGTGATGTGATCCTGATGAACTACGGATATCAGAATCCCGACCCAGAAGCCTCAATGATCTCGATGAGCCATAAAGACGAGGATAACCGGTATTCATTGCAGCTATACCATCACGTTGCCAGCGGGATCGATATTCGGGGGAGGGTGTACTTGAAGTGGGGAGTGGGCGAGGTGGCGGGGCTTCTTACGTTAAGCGAACATTTGCGCCACAGTCGATGACTGGTGTGGATTATTCAAGTAATGCAGTAGCTTTCTGCCAGCAATATCACCAGATCGATGGGCTGCGATTTGTGCATGGTGATGCTGAAGAACTCCCATTTGATGACAACCTGTTTGATGCCGTGATCAACGTCGAATCCTCACACTGCTACAACAGTATGGTTCAGTTTCTACAAGAAGTGAAACGAGTTCTGCATCCCGGAGGGTATCTACTATGGGTAGATCACCTCCCTCCGGAGTATATCCCCGACCTGTACATCGCTATTGAGGAAGTCGGTTTTACTATCGAGTCAGAACGGACTATTACTCAGAATGTACTGGCAGCGATGCGCCATCAGGGGAGACAAAACAAAGCCTTGATTGACCAGCAGGTGCCAGCATTTGCCCGGCAGATTTTCTACAGCTTTGCCGGAGTAGAGGGTACGGATGTCTACAATAGTCTGGAGGCGGATGAGCTTCGCTATCTCAGCCTTGTGATGAAAACCTGAGCCCGGAGGTCATCTCGTAATGCTAAAAAACCTCGTCCGCACATAAATTCGGCCGAAGGGTACAAAAAATTAACCAATGGCATTGTCGATTGTGAGAATGCTGTCCATTAGCTCCTCAAGTTGAGAAGTAGCCATCCCCGAACAGGGGTTAGAACAGAACAAGCCACACCTAAGATGAGGTGTGGCTTCAGTTTTTATCTGTAGTATTGATCTTTTTTGTTCAGGCGAATGGTAATCTACCTGAGTCGTATACCGGGCGATCAGGGAAGCAATTCGAGGTGCTCGCTATGTGTAGGTCGATATATTGAAAAGTCCCGCCGATCGAAAGTGCATATCCGGGTGATGGTAAACCGCTCTGCCATGGACATGATAACACAATCGACGAAATCAAAACGCGCGTCAGCGTAATTGAGCATAATCTCTCTGGCTCGGCTGATATCCTCAATCGTCAGACATTCTAATTTGAGACTCGCTGCCTTGAATCCTTCAAGAAAAGCCGCAGCAGCAGGGATTCCTCCGTCACGCACCAGGAGAAAGGTGACTTCTGGCAGAACAACATCTGGCACCAAAGCCGGCAATCTGCTGCCTGCCGCAAACTCCTTTGCCTGTCTATGGTGCTTATCATCTTTCTGAAACAATGCATAGAGAAAGCTGCTGTCTACCAGAATGTCAGGCATCAGGCTGTTTTACTCCTCGTTTATCCGGCGAGCCGCGCGTTTCTCGTATTCCTCGGCCAATACCTCGCGAGAGCGTTCTGCAACATCAGTCACCCCCAGCCGAATATCGGCTGCCTCAGCCGCCTCTGCCAGCGCCGCGAGTGACCCAGCCGGAGCTGACGCACCAACGCCATCCAAAAGTGATTCGAGAAAATCCTCCACTGGCTGGTCATGCTGTCTGGCAATCTGGCGAATACGATCAGCCAGGTCACTACGAATAACCAGGTTAGACATTTTTGAAGCCTCCTACAACCATACACACCTTGATTGTACATGTATTTCTTTCCAGATGCAGAAAGGGATGTGCTTTACAACCATCACTTCGAAGGAGTGACGGGAATGTGCATATATCGTTCACATTCCCGTCAAGGTGCTATTCCGCGCCAATCCTGACTCCCGGTTTAGCAGCATTCTTCACCGAAAACAGAAATGACTCAGCCAGTGCAGCCTGGATGGGATGATCATCATGCATCTGAACAGGTACCATGTTCACCTGCTTTAGACTCTCCAATGCATCCCTGATCTGCTCCATCCGCCGGGATACCTCAGCCAGCGCCGCCAGCACCTGCTGCTCATCCTCAGCCGAGGCTTCCAACGCCAACAGCGCCTCGGTCAGGATGTGGCGGAGGCTGTAGCCAGCCTCCTGCCCTTTCCTGAGCACCGCCATCGCCTGCCCCTCACGCGGGTTGTTCCGGTCGAGCCGGAACGAGATGACCTCGCTCATAGCAGCTCCAGTATTTCATACAGGCGCCACAGCTTCAGCCCACCGCGCACGTTGGCCAGGTGAATGCAGTCCGCATCATCGGCCAACACAATATGGTTGTGACCGAGCAGCGGCAGCAGGCGGTCGTAGAGCATCGCGCTGCCCCCGCCGGTCAGGATGATCGTGTCCCAGGGCAGCGCACCCCCGGCGATGTGCTGGTAGGTCTCGGCGATACGGTTGAGAAGCACACTCGTTGCCTCGCGCGCTTCGTTCTCACAGTCGTATTCACGGCCACCACCGACAAACACACCGGAGGCAATGGCATCGCGCACCCGGTCGGGTGGCAGGGTGGGGGTATCGCGCACGATATCGCGGTTGTTGGCGCGAAAGCTGCGTTCGAAGTTCTGGACAACCTCCTGGATACCGATCGGCGTGCTCTCCGCCAACGAATAGTCGACCGCCCCGCCGGGGTTCACCGCCAGCCAGTCGGTGGTATGGCCGCCGATGTCGATCACGAGTGATCGTCCACCGTTGATGTCGGTACGGCGGTAGTGCTGCCCATCCTCGGCCAGGATGACATTCATCAGCCCACCGACCGGCTCGTCGAAGGTGTTGGCATAGGTGACCCGAAAGGCAGCTTCCCGATCGCCGACCTCGACATGCCAGCTGCCCACTGCCGACTGCATCAGGTCATTGCGGAAGGATACGTCACCCGGTGGGTGGCTGCCGAAGATGGCGACATCGCCGCTCTGTGCACTAAGCCGGGCCAACGCCGCGGCGACGAAGACGCCGTAGTAGTCCTGGCGATAGCGCGATGCGCCGCTGCGCCGGGTGAGTGTGCCATGCCGTTCCGCGCTCTCCCCGACGACATAGGGCTGGCCGTTGATACGCAGATAGTCGAGCGGTGGACTGGAGCGCCCGATGCGCAGCAGGATCTGCTCGTGCTCGGTCTCGGTCAGCGCTTTTAGCGCATGGGGGAAGGCAGTCTCATGTATTGGTGATTTCGCCTTGATGATACTGTTCCCCGAATCGATGATCATGACGTTCATTGTTCTCTCCATGATTGTTTTCAAGTGTATACATTCGTATACAGGCAGCGTTTACAGTTGTAGACGGTCAGGCACGGGCGTATACAGTTGTATACAGGGAGTGTTTACAATCGTATACACCCTGGTTAAGTTCAAAACGGACGACTGTCGGTGATTTGTGAAGGCCACTGACACACCGACATACCGACAGTGTCGGTAGTGTCGGCGTCGGTACCGACACCGACTC
>JAFGOY010000052.1 GCA_016926255.1 Anaerolineae bacterium
CCCTTCGGTCGCCAGCATAGTCCCATCGGGGGAAAATGCCACATCACGGAAGAAATCTGGTATTGTCGCTAATCTTTCACCAGTCAGTGCATTCCATAGAATGGTCACGTTGTCAGATGCTGAAGCAAGTGTGTGATCGTCCGGTGACATGGCCAGAAAGTGGATAGCATTTTGATCCCCCTCCAGAGTTCGCACAATTTCACCCGAAGTCAAGTTCCACAGGATAACCCGGTTATCCTCGCCCCCGGAAGCGAGAAGAGTATTGGTGACAAACACTGTGGCAGGGACATTTCCTGTGTGCCCTTCAAGGATTTCTTCTACGTACCCACTTTGAATATTCCAGACAACCACATTACTGCCCGATCCATAAGCCAACCGACTCGAATCGGGAGAGAAGGAGGCTTTGTTGTAATCAGATTCGAAGGTCTGGAGCAGTTCTCCCGTTTCAACATCCCAAAGTGTATGAATACCGTAGCCGGATACTGCCAGGTATCGACTGTTGGGTGAGAATGCCATATAGTATGTCGACTGGTCTGTGCTCCATAATTCTCCAAATGTGTCAATCTCGTAAAGAAAGAAACCGATGCTCGTGCCCACCGCCAGATACCGGCCATCCGGGGAAGGCGTTACTTCCGTAACATAGCCCATCCCGATACGAGCGACCGCTCCTTCGGGTATCTGCGGGGTATAGGGCAGCGTGATCACCGGCACCGGCGTCTCGGTTGGCGTCGGCACCACCGTATCGGTGACCGGAATCGATGTCGCTGTCGGCGCAGGCGTCGAAGTCGACACCGCCGTCGGCTCGTCGGTGGCCTCAACCGCCGTCGCTTCGATCTGCGGCTGGCAGGCGGTGATGCTCATGGTCAACATAATCAGCAGTGCGATATACTGGCATCGTTTCATCGTGATTGCTCCCCCCGGAGTTGGTATCTGCCCATACTCTAGGCGTTTTTCGAGGCGATAGCAAGCGCCGACACCCCGATCCACCATTGACACGATCCCCATGCCAGTGTATAAGTTGGGTCGATACAATAAATTCCGGCCAATCACGATTAGAGGTCGCCGGAGGCGACGCATCGCTAATAGCCGGAGGATTGATCCTCCGGCCCCCGGCAGATTGATCGCCGGGGCTGCAAACCCGTCACCCATCGAGGATCAACCCATGACTCAAGCCACCCTGATCGTCAATCGCGTGCTGCCCATCCTGCTCCTGATCGGCCTGGGCTACTGGATTCACCAGCGCCGCTTCCTCTCCGACACCGCCATCGACGATTTGCGCAAGATCGCGGTCAACATCGCCCTACCCTCGGTGCTCTTCGTCTCCTTCCTCAACATCCAAATGGAACCCGCCTACCTGCTCCTCTTCGCGCTGACCTTCGTGCTGTGCCTCACATTGCTGGGGCTGGGCAGCCTGCTCAAGCGCTGGCTGAAAATCGATCACGAGTACTTTCCGTTTCTGGTCACCGGCTTTGAATACGGGATGCTGGGCGTCAGCCTGTTCGGGGCAGCCTACAGCCTCGAAGCGGTCGGCACCATCGCCGTCGTCGATCTCGGCCACGAGATATTCATCTGGTTCGTGTTCCTCGCCCTGCTGCTCAAGAAGCGCGACGATCTCCAGGGCGTGGGTCAACTGGCGAGGGTCTTCTTCCAGTCGCCGGTCGTGATTGCAATCCTGCTCGGCATTCTGTTCAACCTGCTGGGCTTGCAGGCGATCCTCACCGAGGGCATTGTCAGCGGGGCGATCATCGCCGCGCTGAACTTTTTGAGCAATCTCACCGTCCCGCTGATCCTGATCATCGTCGGCTACGGCATCAAGCTGTCGGCGGAAGGGCTGCGCGAGTCGCTGCTGGTGACCATCCTGCGGCTGGGGCTGCTCGTTCCGCTGGCAATCGCGGTCAACACCCTGCTGATCCGGGGTGCGCTCGGACTCGGCAAACCCTTTGAAGCGGCGATGTTCACGCTGCTGGTGCTGCCGCCGCCCTTCATCATCCCGCTGTACATGCGCTCAGGCGACGAAGACGAGCGGCGCTACGTCAACAATGTACTGGCGCTCCATACCGTCGTCTCGCTGATCATCTTCACCGTTTACCTGATCCTCAACCCGGTGATATAGTAGGTTCTATCCGAAATTCGCTGCGCGAACTTCGGATAGAAAAGGTCACTTTTCGATACAGGTCGGCAATTAGCGGTCACCGCAGGCCAATGTATCGACTTTAGCCCGGTGCTTCAACGCCGGGTAAGGATGGAGAATTCATGCCTCATCACAACGATCACATGTCCAACACCGGTTTCCGGCTAATGGCAGTGGCTTTCAGGATAGCCGAGCTGCTGAACGGCAGACGCGTCGACCGGCGCGTCCAGACCTTCGGGATCGAACCGGGGATGACCGTCGTCGATTACGCCTGCGGGCCGGGGCGATACGCTGTCCGGTATGCGAAACTGGTCGGCAGCGCAGGGAAAGTCTACGCGGTCGATATCCACCCGCTGGCAGTCAAGGCAGTCGAGAAAGAGATCGCCCGGCGCGGGCTGGCGAACATCACCCCGGTGCTGGCCGATGGCTATAACAGCACCCTCCCCGACCATACTGCCGATCTTGTCACTGCGATCGATGTATTCTTCGCAATCAAAGACCCGCTCGCCTTCCTCGGCGAGTTGAAGCGAATCACCAAACCGGATGGTACTCTGGTCATCGATCCCGGCCACGAGCCAATGGCCGAAACGAAGCAGAAGATCGCCTCTTCTGGCCTCTGGGAGATCGTCGAGGAGGCTGGCGATCATCTGAAATGCAGGCCGCTATGAACTTCTTGGCAGGGTTACAACATCTTACGTCTGATTGTAACGCAGACTGATTTCCGTATACTTATAATGTGAGTGAATGGTGTTTGGCGGTCAGGAGATCGCATGTCGCTGCTAGATCGTATGAAGCAGGGCGCTGACGATTCAGACAGCGCTCCGCAGTCAAAAAATGAACAGAGCCTCGATCCCCTCGGTATGCCTGCCCGGCAGACTGAGATGCTTGATATTGCCACCGTCGAAGCAAAAAATGAAGAGCGGATGATCGAGCTAAAGGCCCGCATCCAGCGCCAGATGATCATCGAACTTAACCAGACCAAGAAAACGAAGTTCGATGCCGAGGGGAAAGAGACCAAAGAGGACGAGAAGGAGAAGAAGCCCAAAGGCCCTCTTGCCCGCCCGAAAAAAGAAAGCACCGAACAGCTTACCGCCAAGATCAGGGAGCTGTTTGACACCATCATCGTCGAAGACCGGCTCATGCTCAATCGCAACGAGCGCAAGGCGATCTACGAGCAGATCGTCGCCGACATCCTGGGATTCGGCCCATTGGAAGTCCTCCTTGCCGATGAGCACACCAGCGATATCATGGTCATCGGCCATGACCGCATCTTTATCGAGCAGCGCGGGCAAATCTACCATACCAACATCAAATTCGACGACGAAGAACACCTGATGCACATCATCAGCCGCATTCTGGCCCCATTGGGCAGGCGCGTCGATGAAACCTCGCCGATGGTCGATGCCCGCCTTCCGGATGGCTCCCGCGTGAACGCGGTGGTCAGGCCGGTCGCGCTCGATGGCCCCTGCCTGACAATCCGCAAGTTCTCCGCCATTCCCTTCACCCAGGTCGACCTGATCGAGTTCGGCACGGCAACCGAGGAAATCTTCGATTTTCTCAACGCCTGCGTCAAGGCTTCGTTGAACATCCTCGTTGCCGGGGGCAGCAGCTGCGGCAAGACGACGCTGCTCAACGTGCTCTCCGGCTATATCCCCGACGGCGAACGAGTGGTGACGCTTGAGAACGCCGCAGAACTCCAGCTTCAGCAGGAGCACATTGTCCGGCTGGAAACCCGCCCGGAAAACATCGAAGGCGAAGGCGAGATCACGATCCGCGACCTGGTCGTCAACTCGATGCGCATGCGCCCCGACCGGATCATCGTCGGCGAGGTGCGTTCCGGCGAAGCCATTGACCTGATCCAGGCGATGAACTCCGGGCGCGATGGCTCGATGTGTACCCTGCACTCCAACAGCGCCAAGGACGCCATTTCGCGCCTTGAGGTGATGTGTATTTCCTCCGGGATGGATTTACCGATCCGGGCGATCCGAGAGCAGATCGCATCGGCGGTTGACGTAGTGATTTTTATGAGCCGCCTGCGTGATGGCACCCGCAAGATCATGGAGATCGCCGAGGTCGAAGGGCTTGAGGGCGACAGCGTGATGCTCACCAATATTTTCGCCTTCGAGCGCACCGGCACCAGGGATAACAAGGTGCAGGGTCAGCTCAGGCCGTCGGGGATCACGCCGCGCTTCATCGAGACAATCGAGGATGCGGGTATCCGCCTTTCGCCGGGGATGTTCGGGCTGGACGCTTACGACGGCCAGCGCCGCCCGCGCAAAGAGTTCATCACCGTCGAGGAAGAAGAACCAGAATCAGGAGCGCCGCCCGGCGAACCCCCTGCCCCGCCCCCACCAAGTTTTTCGCCGATGGTATAAATCAGCACAAAAAACCCCCCTCGAATTCGAGGGGGGTTTAATTCTGTTGCGGTACGCCCTGCGTTATTGCTACTGCTGACCGGTCAGCGCGGCGAGTTCCTCCTGAACCAGCCGCACGACCAGCGCGTCGAGGTCTTCGACCGAGTAGCTGTCTTCGGGGACGCTGTACTCGGTGCCCGGTTCGCCGGAACTCTGCGGGGTATCCTGGTAGGTCAGGAAGATGAAGTTCCCATCGGTAAACTGCGCGATCTGCCGCAGGATGTATTCGGCCTGCTTCTGGTAAGCGTCCTCACCATCGAGGCGCGAGCCAATCGGGAATATCTTGATCCCCAGTTCGGCGGCGTTCATCATCTCGACGCCGTAGTCGTAGTCCTGCGTATAATCGAGATGCGGCGGCGCATCGGCGACCAGGAAGCAGAGGCTGACCGTGTCCTCGACCCGCCAGTTCATCTCATCGACGGCGACGTGAAGCGCCTCGTTCATCGATTCAGGGCTGTCGCCGCCGCCTTCGGCGCGAACGTCACGCAGTTCCCGCTGGAAACTGTTGATATTGCTCGTAAAATCCGTGCTGCGAACCACGTAGGCATCGCCCCGGTCGCGGTAGTGAACCAGTCCGAAGCGTACGTCAGGGCTGCTGGGTAGCGCCTCGATCTGCGCCGAAATGCTGAGGATGTTCTCCTTGAGCTGATCGATCTCGTCGCCCATGCTGCCGGTTGCGTCGAGCAGGAACAGCACGTCGAGCTGCACCTGCTGGCCCGACGAGGACGCGTTCAACGTGACCGGCCAGACGGCGTCGGTGTTCTGGCGGGTGATCGTGATGCTCTCACTCGCCCGCCCTTTCTCGACGCTGACGTCGAAGCTCGAGACGCCGGTCGTGTTCGGGTAAGCACGCGGGAAGAAATAGGCCCGACCAGTGGCGGTCGTCCGCAGGCCGACGACGAACTCCTGCCCGGCATAGACATAAACGACTGCGCCCAGCACCGGCAGCCCGTCCTGATTGGTCACCTGGATGATGTGGCGCTCGGTCACGTCGACATGGCTGACCGGGTAGCCCAGGAAGTGCTCGAAGTCGAGACGGTATTGCAGGTACTCGCCGAAATCCTCGTTGTCGTCGATCTCGCCAGCTTGCAGCGGCGAAAACTGGTCATCGGGCGGCACCATTTCGGCCTGAGTCGCCATCGGGAGCGCCTCATCAACGCCGCCGCCCATATCCGGGCCACCGCCCAGCCCGCCCGCCTCGGCATCGAAAAAGCCTTCCTCCGATTCGACTGCGCCCACCGAACTGTCGTCACGGTCTTCCGCCGCGGCTGGTGCTTCTTCCATCGGCTCTTCCGCCGATTCTTCTACCGCCGGTTCCTCCAGCACTTCGCCGGAAGTGTCTTCGTCGGCTTTATTCTCCGATGCGGCTGAGTCGTGTTCGACCAGCGGGGATGCGTCGACGGCGGGGGCTTCGGTCGCTGCCTCATCAGGGGCACCGGCGAACAATGCGCAGCCCGACGCCAGAAGCGCCAACAGCACTGCCCCGACAATTAACCGCCACAGCTTGTTCTTTCCGTTCATCTCCAACTCCTCTTGATTTCCGTTCAAACTGCTCATCGATTATTTTTTATGCCGTTACTCTAAAGACGCCGATCCGATTAAAAAGGTTCCCATTTACCTACCATCATATTCGAAACGCGGAAAAAGACGACCAGACAAAAAACGCGCAGAGGCTAATGGACACTCTGCGCGGCAGAACCAGATCAAATACTATTCGTTTTTTCTCATCACCGGTTACCCAATCCGCTGGATAGGCTTCGCTCCCTGTTTGCTTACCTCAGTTTTTTGTACGTAGCCTCACTCAGCCAAGTAATATCCTTCTCGCGTGAGGCTTTAACCCGTTCAGCGACAAGCTTTGGCCCGCAAAGGCTGGAGACAGTAAACTCGTTATGACCAAGTACACTGAAAGTCAAACCTACCTTCCCGCTTTCAGTCTCAGCGAACACACCTTTCGAGATTCCGGTTCCCCCAAACGGTGCCAACAACAGAAAGAAAGAACCAAGAAATGCGTTGCCTAGAATCATTATCAAAATACCAACTACGACGATCACACCGGTTGATATCCAGAATACACGTTTAGCCTTTGCAATATCCCTGCGAAACCAATCCTGAAGCGTATTGACATCAACATCCACCTCATGGCGTTGAAAATCATCGTACCTGGTGGTGGTGACGGTCGAGGTCGTTGTCGAGGATGAACTATACGAGTAAGAATTTGAGGAAACAATCCGGGCTGTATAAACCACACAGGGTTTCAGTTTCTCCGAATGTACACCCGTCACAAAGCAAACGCCCTCGCGATAATCTCCGATGCTCACGTTATCCCTTCTTTCGTTGCTAACAGATGTAAAATTGGTTAGTTTTTTGAATGACTCTCGTCGGAATTATAGCATACCAGACATAGTGTTCATATCTAACGAGTTCCGCATGAACGCTTTTATCTGGTAAACATCGGGACAATCATATTCACCCTGATCCAGCGAACCACTTCCTAAAACTGGCGCAACGCGGTAATCTGATCAAGAATGAATGCAGGCCGCCACTGGCCGGACGTCCGGCGGCTTAATCACCGGTCACCGAGGAACGTGCATGAAATCCACGCAGCCGCTTGGCGAAAACAACATCATCACCGCCCACGCCATCCACAGGGGGCGAGGCGAAGATGACAGGAACCAGGAAGACGCCTGCACTGCAGCGACGATCACCCTCGCCGACGACCACACCCTGCACGTGGCAATGGTCGCCGACGGCATGGGCGGCATCGAGGGTGGCGAGATCGCCAGCCGGATTGCCATCGACACTACACTCGATCACCTGCGCCACGGTCACGCCGATCAGCTCCCCGGCCTGATCGAGAAGGCGCTGCTCACCGCGCACGAGAAAGTCGTCGAGAAGCGCCTCGAACTCGGCTTCGACCGGATGGGGACGACCGCCACGCTCGCCGCCATCACCGCAGAAAACTGCCTCTACCTCGGCCACGCCGGTGACAGCCGCGCCTATTTGATCCGTAACAGGAAGCTCCACCAGCTCACGCGCGATCACTCGTGGGGCAACCAGCAGTTCTGGGCCGGGGCAATGTCGCTTACCGAAATCCAGGCCCACGACCGGCGTGACGCGCTGGTTCGCTATTTAGGCCGCCCCGAAGGACTCGAAATCGACCTGGCACTGCGCCTCGATCCCTACCAGGGCGACGAAGAAGCCGTCAAAAACCAGGGGTTGCTGCTCCTGCCCGGCGACTCGGTGATGGTGTGCAGCGACGGCCTGATCAAGATGCGGCCAAACGGCAGCGGCCATTTTGTCGAAGCCGACGAGATCATCGCCGCCGTTACCGATTTCCTCCCGGCGGAGGCGGTCGAGAAACTGCTTGAGATCGCCCTCTACCGCGAGGCCGACGACAACATCTCGCTGGCGGTGATGACCCTCCCGGTCAGCGCTCCCTACCCCGACGAGCGTTCGATGCCTTCCGAACTGGTCGAGACGCGCCCGTCGTTTGCCACCATCCGCGACACGTTCACCTACGACCGTATGGAAACAGTACTCGCTCGCCCAATCGGCGATATGCTTCCGCCCGATATCCAGGATGGAGTCAAAGACAAACCCGAACCGAAAGTTCCCAACCGGCTGCTGTTGACCATCGCCGCCGCGATCCTGTTCGCCGCCGCGCTGATAGTCGGTGCTGTGCTGCTGTTCGGCGCTCATGAGCCCCCCCCCGATCAGCCGGTGGTGGTCGCCGCTGTCAGCGGTGAGGCGACGGTCAAATCGCGCGATCAGGAACCGGTTCCGCTCAAACCCGGCACCGACCTCCCCGCGCTCGACTCGCACCTCATCGTTGAGACGGCGGACGGGGCCAGCGCCCGCCTGCAAGTCCCGGAGATCGGTCTGGCGCTGACACTCAGCGGCGGGTCAACCCTGTGGCTCGATCCCCCGGTAGAGGAAAGCAACGAGCAGGCAGTCAAGATCACGCTCGCCCAGGGCAGCCTGCTGGTGCAGCGTGGAGCCACCGACGCAGGCCCGGTGCCGGTCTACACCGCGATGCCGCGCGTCCGGGCGGTGCTTTCCGGGAGTCTGCTGGGCATGCAGTTCGACGAAACGCGTGAGACATTCACCGCCGACTGCATGCAAGGACCGTGCGAAGTTTACGGCAAGGTCGGTTCACAACCGATGGCTCGCTGCCAGCGCAGTATATTGGATACAGGCACTACGATGACCACCCCATTCGATATCCGGGGCATCGACTGGGACCCGGTGGCCGGGTCGGGCATCTCCGATACAGACCTGTGCCTGGGCATCGCCCCGACGCCCGTCGCCGTGATCGACCGCTTCGAGGTCAATACCCGACAGGTCGCCTATCACCAGCAGGGCAATCTCGAATTTACCTGGGCCGCTGCCGATGCGGTCAGCGGGATCATCCAGGACGGCCTATCTATCGAGATCGAGCCGACTGATTTGAACGAGGGCACGACCTCCATTCCGATCTCGTCGCTGGGAGTCGGGCTGCACAGCTTCACGCTCACCGTCGAGGATTCGTTCGGCGCAGCGCGAACCAGCGCCCCGGTCGAAGTCGAAGTGACGGCGGCCCGCTGCACCCTGCTCGACGATGCCACCCTGCTGACGCTCCCCCCGGAGGCGGGCCAGGAACTCAACCCGGACGCCGAACCGGTCGAGCCGCCCGACTCCGCCGAGGCTGTCCTGCTGGGGCGCGCCCCCGACAGTGTCCCCTGGGTACAGGTCGCCTATGACAATCTCGACACTCTCTCCATGACCGGCTGGCTTCCCGTCGATCAACTCGACTGCCCGGATATTTCCATCACCCGCTTCGTCGTCGTCGAACCATAGGCGGTTCAGATCGCCCCCTTCAGCAGCATATGACTTAAATCCCCCCTCCCCGCACTGGCCCCAGATCGGCGCTTTGCCTATACTGGATAATAAGAGATCATTGCAACTATCACTGATGAGCGACCGTTTGTTTAGCAGTAAGGAGAAGATGCCTATGCCTGGGAAAACACGATCCACACGGATTGGACTCGTACTGTTGATCATAGTGGCGCTGGCCGCGATTGCCTGTAACATGGCATCGTGTGGGGCTTCGGCAACGCCCCCCACTGCTACCGAGGAGACACCATCCCAGGGCGGCGAGCCGCCCGGTGACATCCCTACAGCGACCAACACGCCGGAAAGCAGCGCCGACACCGGCGACGCAGGCGAGGACGGCGGAGACGGCGGTGATGAAACGGAAGTCGAAGAAGAAGAGGAAGAGGAACCCGTAGACACCAGTGAATGCAACTGGGACGCCGATTTTGTCTCCGATGTGACCATCCCCGACGACACCGAGATCGCCCCCGGTGCGACCTTCGTCAAGACGTGGCGCATCAAGAACAGCGGCTGCCAGAACTGGCCGGGCAGCGCGATCATGGTTTTCGATCACGGCGACCGGATGGGTTCGCCGGACTGGGTGGCAATCCCGGCAGCCAATGTCGGGATGAACGCCGATGTCTCGGTGAATCTCACCGCACCGACCACGCCGGGGACGTACCAGGGCTATTTCCAGTGCCAGTCACCCGACGGAATCCGCTTCTGCCAGGTCTACGTGCAGATCGTCGTCCCTGAGCCGACCCCCACCCCAACCAATACCCCGGAGCCAACCGAAGAGGCCGAGCCGGAGAGTATGACTATCCCGGTGACTTACAACAACCGCACCGGCGACATCAGTACCGGCGGCTGCGACCACTCGCGGATACGGGCAGGGATCGCAGGGGCAGGTAATGCCATTCGCGGCCTCGCCGCCTTCGATCTCGACGACCTGGAAGATACCGAGATCGTCAGTGCCTCCCTGCTGCTCAACGACTATGACGACGATGACGACCCCTTCGACAAGATCGCCCCGCTGCGCGTCGAGCAGGTGGAAGTCGCCAATTCCTGCGGCCCGGATGCGATGGCAAGCGGTGACGTAGGCGACATCGCCGACATCGCCACCGAGGGTGGACTGTCCTCACCGGTTGACGTCACCGACGAGGTTGCCGACCTGATCGACGACAGCGAACGCTGGTTCCAGATTCGCCTGAGTTTCCGCGAGGACGACGAGGGCTCCGCTTCCGCGAGTATGGTCGAGTGGGATTCGATCTCGCTCGTGGTGGAATACTTTGAGGATTAGGTTGTAATTAGCGAAGATCGCACCCCCCTGCATTTCGCCCGGCGAAAAGCAGGGGGGTGATTCCCCACATCGCAAACCTACGCTCGGCTAACGTTCCCCTAACAACCCCATCCACACATGGACTCACTCCGCTCAGCGGACTATAATGGTGGGCGCTTAACAACCATATCCAGGAGTTAATATTGTGACATCACAATCGCAAACCGAACGCACCCCCTACCTACCGGAACTGGAGCCAAGCTCATGGCTGATCACCGGCGGCGCGGGTTTTCTCGGCGGCAACCTGATCGAACACCTGCTGGCACGCGGGCAGAAAGTCACCTCGATTGACTTCGCGCCCTTCGAATACGATCACCTCCGCGACCAGGTGACCGTGGTCGACGGCGACATCCGCGACAAGCCGCTCGTCAACAGGATCACGCAGGGCATGGACTTCGTCGTCCACTGCGCCGCTGCGCTGCCCCTTTACACCCCCGAAGAAATCTACACTACCGACATCGACGGTACGCGCAACGTCTTCGAAGCCGCACTGAATGCCGGGGTCAAACGCGCCATTCACATCTCGACCACTGCCGTCTACGGCATCCCCGATCACCACCCGCTGCTCGAAACCGATGAAATGCAGGGTGTCGGCCCCTACGGTGAGGCGAAGGTCGCCGCCGAGGGAGTCGTGATGGGATTCCGCGAGCAGGGGCTGATCACGCCGATCCTGCGCCCCAAGTCCTTCATCGGCAAGTATCGACTCGGCATCTTCGCCATGCTCTGCGAATGGGCACTCGACGGTCATAACTGGCCGCTGCTCGGCAGGGGCAATAATCCCTACCAGTATCTCGATGTCGAAGACCTGTGCGATGCGATCTGGCTGTGCGCCACGCTCCCCGAAGAAAACGCCAACGACGTATTCAACATCGGTGCAAAGGAATACGGCACACCCAAGACCGACTTCCAGGCGGTGCTCGACGCTGCCGGATTCGGCAAGAAGGTGATCCCGATCCCGGCTGGCCCGGCGATCTGGACGCTGCGCGCGCTGGAAGCGGTTGGGTTGTCGCCGCTCTACAAGTGGATTTACGAGACGATTATCGAAGAGTCCTTCGTCTCGATTGAACGCGCCGAGCAGAAGCTCGGCTTCAAGCCGAAGTACTCGAACGTCGATGCGCTGCTGCGCACCCTCGAATGGTACAAGGCCAACCGCGAGGAGATCGAGAGCAGGCAGGGCGGCGTTTCTCACCGCGTCGCCTGGAAGCAGGGCGCGCTGAGCCTGGCGAAGCTGTTCTTTTAGCGACTAACTCAAGGAAAATTGGCGGCACACCCCCTTTGTCCCTGCGGGACATTTCTCCCTTCCAGGGGGCAGGTGGGGCACGAATTGTAAGACTCGGATCAAACAACCGGGCCAACCCACTCGCCCTCTTGGGGGAGATGGCGAACCAGAGGTTCGTCATCAGGGGGATGGATGTTTTGACGAAGGCAAAACTCCCAGTTACCAGCCTCCGGCTGATAAACGATGGGCCGACGCAGTCGGCCAGAGGGGGTTAAACCAGGGCGACCCGTCGATGGGCCGCCCTTTCTGATCTACTCCGCGAGGATGTCCTCGATTGCCTGTAACTCGTCGGCGCTGAAATCCAGCTTCTCGACCGCCGCCGCGTTCTCCTCGACCTGCTGCACGCTGCTCGTCCCGATCAGCGCCGAGGTCGAGGCCGGGTGACGCAGCACCCAGGCCAGCGCCATTTGCGCCAGCGACTGCCCCCGCTCACGGGCGATATCGTTCAGCCGCCGCGCCTTATTGACATTCTCCTCGGTCACCTGGTCCTTCTTCAGAAAGCCGCTCGGCTTCGACGCCCGCGATCCTTCGGGGATGCCGTCGAGATAACGATCCGTGAGCAACCCCTGCGCCAGCGGCGAGAAGAAGATCAGCCCGATGCCAAGCTCCTGAGCCGTATCGAGCAGTGCCTCCTCCGGCCAGCGCACGAACATGCTGTACTTCACCTGATTGATCAGGCACGGCGTGCCGAGATCGTTCAGGATGCGAACGGCCTCGCGGGTCTGTTCCGCGTCGTAGTTCGAAATGCCCGCGTAGAGCGCCTTGCCCTGCCGCACCACGTGATCGAGCGCCCCCATCGTCTCTTCGAGCGGCGTTTCCGGGTCGGGCCGGTGATGGTAGAAAATGTCGACATAATCCAGCCCCATCCGCCTGAGACTCTGGTCGAGGCTGCTGATCAAATACTTGCGCGATCCCCATTCACCGTAGGGGCCGTTCCACATCCAGTAGCCCGCCTTGGTCGAGATGACCAGTTCGTGGCGATGGGCGGCGAAATCCTTCCGCAGGATCGCGCCGAACGTCTCCTCCGCCGATCCGGGCGGCGGGCCGTAGTTGTTCGCCAGATCGAAATGCGTGATGCCCAGGTCGAAGGCCCGGTGCAGCATCGCCCGGCCATTCTCCAGCGGGTCGATACCGCCGAAGTTGTGCCACAGCCCCAGCGAGATCGCGGGGAGCTTCAACCCGCTCCGCCCACTGCGGATATAAGGCATCGACTCGTAGCGATTGTCGGCAGGCAGATAATTGGGATCAACCGGTTGGGTCATTGTCTGTTCTCCATTTTTAGCACTGTCGAGTGCCGATTATCATTCACCCTTATCTTATATCCTGTTTTTCCCTTTGCGTCCTTTGCGGTTAGCCAGCCTATCTGTCGGTGGTCGGCACTGCCTCTCCGCTCAGGTGATCGATATCCGCCCAGCGCACCAGCTTCCCCGACAGGCTGCTGCCGCCACCCCGCACCGCCCCATTCCCGACCGTCACCTCGGTAACTGCACAGTTGTAGTACGGGAACTTGCGATACCATTCGATGTTGCTGCCGGGGCACAGTTCCTTGAGCGTCGCCTTGAAAATCCCCACGTGCGCAACGATGATGATGTTCTGATCCTCCCGCCCGTCGAGCACCTGCTCAAGCCCTTCGCGCATGCGCTGCCAGAGCATCAGGTAGTTCTCGCCGCCGGGGAACATGACCGTCACCTTGCCATCGTACCATTTCTGAATCGTGCCGAAATACTGGTCGGAGAACTCGGCGAAGGATTCGCCCTCGTATACGCCGATCTGTATCTCCGCGAACTGCTCCCTGACTTCCACGTCAAGGCCCAGCGGCCCGGCGATGGCCTGCGCCGTCTCGACCGCCCGCTTGAGCGGTGACGAGTAGATCGCGTGGATCGGCACGCCGAGGTTGGCAAAGTATTCGGCGGTTTGCTTTGCCTGCAAAACGCCCTTTTCGGTCAGCGAGTAGTCGATGTTCTTACATGAAAAAACCTGCTCGACATTGGCGACATTTTCGCCATGCCGTACAAAGTAAATTCGATTCATAATCGGGATGGATTACTCCTGTATTTCATTTTGTATTTCATTTCCTTCGTTCTTATGGTTTCCTGCCCACCGCATCATTTGCGGCCCACTGCCATGATATGGAAGCTCACCCCGATCAGCGATGGCTCTTCCTCGACGGCCCGCATGTACTTGAGCATCTTCTCATAGTAGATACCCTGCTCATCGAGCCAGCCGCTGCTTTCGCTCATCAGGCCAACCGGCCCCTCGATCCCGATCAGCCCTTCGAACTGGAACCCGGCCCAGCTAACCTCCGACATCAGTTCGTTGGGATGGTGAAAGAAAGCAATCGTGAAGAATGGCCCATCGGTTACGTTGCGATGCTGTCCATCGATCAGGTCTTGATCGACTATCTCTTCGAATTCGGGGTAATCAAAGCCCCGGTCGGTGAACCCGGAGATCATCGAGGCAAAGCGCGATATGCCCACACACAGTACCACCCCACCCGGCTTCAATACCCGAAAAGCCTCGCCGATGGCTTTCAGCCGTTCCTCGCTTTCGGTCAGGTGATAGAGCGGCCCCATCAGCAGCACGATGTCGGCACTGTTATCGGGAAAGTCGAGGGCCAGTGCATCACCCACTTCCATCGAGATCGGTTTGTGCTGGCGATCTTCGGCCTTCTTCCGCGCCGCTTCGATATGCTCTGGCGTGATGTCGCGAAGATGAACCTGGTGACCCAGTTCGGCCAGCCAGAAGGAATACGCACCGGTCGCACCGCCCACGTCGACGATCACCTGCGGTTCCGAAGTCAGGTAGCGGCTGATGATCTCCTTGCTGCGGATGAATTCCCAGCGTGCGATACCCGCATCGAGACGATCATCCTCAGAATAGTTCTTGCCATAATAGTCGATGATCGGATTCTGGTCGGTCATGACATTGTCCCACCTGTGCAGGAATCATAAAAACACTACGTTTTTGCGATTAGTTGTGTCGCATTAAATCAATAACAAAACCCCCTCAGACCCACCTGCGGTCGCCCGTCTCCCCCTTGCAAGGGGGAGAAAAACTGAGCGAAGCGAAAGTTAGAGGGGGTTCAAACTCACGCTGACAAATAACCTAATCTTCTAAATACCCCAACCCGCGCAGCCGATCTTTGACCTCCTCCGCTTCCTCAGTCGAGAGGCCCGTCTCAGGGTCGATATCCGCGTCGGCGGTTTCAGAATAAGTCACCTCCCACGGCTGTTCAAGGATGTCGGTAAGCACCTGCCCGTCCATCTCGGTCGGCACCGGCTGCCCCATCAGGTACATCATCGTCGGGGCCACATCGAGGATATGCGCCGTCTCGCGGATTTCCCCCTTCTTGATCCCTGGCCCGCTGGCGATGAAAATCCCCTCGCGGCGGTGGTTGCCGGAGTCGCCGCGAATCTGCTCGGTGAACAGCTTGGGCGTCGTTGCGAACAGCGGGAACGAAATGCAGCGGTAGCCATCCATGATCAACTGGATGTCCGGGCCGCGATCGGCATACGGGCCGCTGTATTCCTCGCTGCCCAGGATGATCCGGTCGATAATCGGTTCGCCCGTCTCCGGGTGGCGCATGCCGTTCAGCGCCGAGATCACCTTCTCGCGGACTTCGTATTCCTCGTACCCCGGCTCGACGCTCCCGTGCGGCCAGCGCCCTCTGGTGTTGATGTATATCTGTCCGACATGGCCCATCGAGAAAGCGACCGTCCGCTCCCAGTCGACATCGTCGTATGAAAGGAAGCGGCGGAACACCGCATTGCGCTGTTTCTTCGACACCCGCGCCGCGATATTGTGGACGCCCAGCTTTTCAGCGAACTGGTAGATCGTCTGCGGAGAGATGCCGTTCTTGAACAGCCACGCCTTGAGCTGTGTCAGTGGCTTGCGCTTGAGCTGCATCAGCCCGGTCTGCATCAGGAGCAGGTTCAGGTTGACCGTGTAGTGCAGCGGCCCGAACCCGTGATCCGACATCACCAGCACGATCGTGTCTTCGCCCGCTGCTTCGATCAACTTGCCCATCTGCTCGTCGACCAGTGCGTAAAGATTGCGCAGGCCGTTCTTGATGTGATCGGGTGCATCCGGATCGTACTGCGGGTGTGATTCGTCGGCGAAGCGCCACAGCGCATGCGAGCCGATGTCGGTTTCCCCGAAGACCACCATGAACACGTCCCAGGCTTCGTTCTCGACCAGGGTCGTCGCCCATTTACCCCGCGTCCGCACCAGGTCATAGATGTCTTTGATGTAGGCATCCTCGTGCCCGCGTGAATACTGCACCGCCGGGGCGATGCGGTACGGGCCAATCTTCCCCTCGTATTTCTTGATCAAATCCGCCGGGTGGCTGATCGTGCCGCTGCGCGGCGAGAGCAGCCCGGAGATGATAAAGCTGTTGTCCAGCTTTTGCGGCGGGTAGGTGACCGGGATGTTCACCATACCCACCTTCGTCCCCGCTCTGGCAAAGCGCGCCCAGACGGTCGGCTGCTGGATCGACGTGGCGTTGACCATGTCGTAGTCGGTGCCTTTTGGCCGGATGAAGTCGAAGACGCCGTGCTTGCCGGGGTTCATCCCGGTCATAAAGCTCGGCCAGGCCGGTGAGGTGACCGGCGGGAAGGTCGAGTTGAGGTCGCAGCTTACGCCTTCGTCGAGCAGGCGCTTGAGCGTCGGCAGGTGGCCCTGTTCGGCCCAGGGCCGGACAAGGTTGAAGGTGCCTCCGTCGAGGCCCAGGATCAGCAGTTTCTTTCCGTTTGATTTCGAAGTCAGGTCTTGCTCTGACACTGGTTCCATCTCCTAAACTATTGTTTCGTATGGCCGGTAAATCCTGGCCGCCTGATGATTGATTTTACCGGGCCTCTATCTGTTCGTTTTCAGCAGGAACGCGATTCAATCCGCCGACCGCTTCCACCGAACCGGCTGCATCCGGCGATTTCGCCACGCTGCGCATCCCCGACACCATCGAGAACAGGCCGCCCAGCGCGCCGGTGCCCAGCCGTAAAAAGTTGAAGGCCAGCGCCATCGTGATCGCCGCTTCTTCCGAAACGCCCAGCGGGACGAACAGCAGGGTGTACATGTACTCGCGCACCCCCAGCCCGTTGAACGACAGCGGCAGCATGTTGACCACGCTCACCACCGGCGTGAAGATCGCGTAATAATAAGGTTGAACGTCCACATTCAGCGCAATCCCGATCAAATAGTTGATCACAATCAGGCTGATGGTGAACGGCAGCGATGAAAGGATTCCCAGCATAAAGGTTCGTGTATCGTAGGTGCGAACCGCCTGGTGAAAATTGACGAGTGATTTATTGGTGACCACCGGCTTGAGGAACGGCAGTTTTTCTTCGAGCCAGCGCAGGATATCGAGCCGCGCCAGCCAGCCGACGGCCAGCACGCCCACCGCGATCCCGCCGACGATCAGCATGATCTCGATGCTGACCAGCCGGGGCCAGATCGCCAGCACCACCAGCGCGATCAGCGACGTACCCAGCAGGCCGACGGCCCGTTCGGCCAGCACGCTCATCGCCGATTCGGCCCCCTTCTTCGACATCTCCCGCAGCGCGATGATCTTCACCACGTCGCCGCCGAAACCGGTCGGCAGGAAGCTGTTCCAGAAGAAGCCGAGCAGGTAGAGTCGGAACAGTTCGAACAGCGAAACGTCGACCCCCAGCGGCTTGAGCATGATCTGCCAGCGGATCGAGCGGATGAACACCGATACCAGATACATCAGGATCGCCGCACCGTAGAGCCAGAGGTTCATCCCGGCGAACTGCCTGCCGATCTCTTTCATGTCGACCGTGCTGAAAAGCCACGTCAGCAGCCCGATGCTCAACACGATCTGGGCGATGCCGATCAGCCTCTTGCGCAGGGTATTTTTCGGTTTTTGCGGTGATTCCGGTGATTGTTGTTCACTCATAGTCAGGGTGTTTTATCCTGGGTATAGATTCACAAACCATGCAGCCATTTCTTTAGATGCAGGGTTCACGGGGAGGTATTATACCGCAGGATCATCGCTTAGGGGTGATGCACCCCCCACCGGTTCACCTGCGAGTACAAACCGGCGGCAGAAACCGCGTGTAATCTTCCACCAGCAGCCCCTCTGATTTTCTAACCAGACAGGCGCACCGGTCAATATCCTTACGAGGTCATTTTTTGCAGAAGCCATCAGATTGTATGGTGATTGTTAACCGTTCCCAGGGCAATGACAATTGTCCACCACCGAATATCAACGATAATAAATACGATAATATGTTGCTTTCTGAATCTTATTGGGAGCGTCACCGTGATCAAAATTGTATCGGATACAAATGCCAGCCTTCCCCGCGAAATCACAGTCGAATACGATCTCGCTATTCTCTCACATTACGTCACTCTCGACGGCAGGACTTATCAGGTTGGCGTCGATCTTCACCCGCAGCAGTTCTACGATTTCCTCAGCACCTCCGACCAGCTTCCTGTCACCGGCCCGGTGACAGTCGATGACTTTTACGCCGTCTACAACCGGCTTCTCGATGAAGACCCGGCAGTGACCATCATCTCGATTCACCTCTCGCGTGAACTGAGCGAAACCTGCGACAACGCAGTCTGGGCAGCACAGGCCCTCCGTCCCGCCGACATTCGCGTCTTTGATTCACGTTTTATATCGTTCGGCTACGGCCTGATGGTGATCGAAGCGGCGGAGATGGCAAGAAATGGGTTTACCGCTTCTGATATCCTCGACCGGCTGGATGAAATGCGCCGGGGGATGAGAAGCTATACGCTGCTGTCCACACTCGATTATCTGGCGAAGGGTGGGCGCATCGGGCGGGCACAGCAGTGGGTCGGCACGCTACTCGACATGAAGCCGATCCTCGCCCTGGAGGACGGTGTCGTCGCCCCGCACAGCACCCAGCGCACCTGGAATCGCTCGCTCGATGTGCTGGTCGAACTGGTAGTGGACGGCTGCTCTGGCAGCGATGGCAGAACACCCCTGCCCGGCATTCAGATCGGCGTGTCGCATGCCAACAACGAACTGGAGGCATGCCACATCGCCGAAACCCTGCGCACCGAACTCAACCCCGACCGGCTGATCGTCGGGCCGCTGGGTGCAGGGCTGGTTCCCCACATGGGGCCGGGTGCAGTGTCTCTGGCATGGTATGCACCCGGAAGCTGACCGGAACACGCCCGATCATTCAATTTGCCTTGATTTTCATCTGTGATACCATATCAAGGCTGTATCACCCTGTTTCGTCCTGCGTGGAAATCACCCTTAACCGCTAAAACTTCCTTCGCCGCACGAATCCTCCCCTGCTGGCGGACAGCGACCTGTATTGCAGACCCTAACGAAAGGATAGTCTCCGGTGAATGTAAAACAAGTTGTTGGCCTTATTCTCAAAGTCCTCGCCCTGACAATTGTGATGTTTATCCTGTTCTCAGTTGGTGCCGCCTTACTCGGCCCGAAAATCGACGCCCCTCCCCTGACGCCCGAACAAAGTACCCAGTCAATGCTCGCCATACTCGTCGGCAGCCTGATCGATGCCATGATCATGACCTACGCGATCCTCCGTTCCCGACAGTACGGCTGGAAGCTGATGGGGATCGTCTCACTGATTTTCTACGGCGCGAAGACCTTCATGTCGACGATTGAAGCCTGGTGGTTCATGGACAACGTCACCGGCCCCATGATCCCCGGCATGTTTATGATGACCCTCCCGCTGGTGCTGCTCTCTCCGCCGCTCGCCGTCTGGATGCTCGGCAAGGCGAAGAAGCCCGAAGAACCGGAAGAAGGGGCAGAGAATCACCGCTTGATCATGCCTGTCGGCCAATGGGTGTGGAAACTCGCCATACTTGCAATCATCGTCTATCCGTGGGTCTATATCATCTTTGGCTATTATGTCGCTTTCAAAGCCCCGGCGGTGCGGGAATTCTACGGCGGCACCGATCCCGGTTCCTTTGCGGCCCAGATCGCCCACCTCGCCCGCACATCACCGTCACTCTACCCCTGGCAGATTTTCCGGGGGCTGCTCTGGATCGGCTTTGCGCTGCCCGTGATCCGCACAACGAAAGGCCGCGCCTGGGAAACCGGGCTGATCGTCGCCCTGTTCTACGGCATCTCGATGAATACCGTTCATTTCATCCCCAACGTGCTGATGCCCAGAGGCGTGGCGATGGCCCACTTCTGGGAGACGGTGCCATCAAACGCGATGTGGGCCTTTGCCATCGTCTGGCTGCTCCACCGGAAACATACTTCCTTCCGCGACCTCTTCGCACCGGAGCCACAGGAAAGCTAAGCCATCACACGAATCTTGTGATACAAAATTCGTGCCACGATTCAGAATGTCGCCCCCCTTTTGCAAGGGGGGCTTGTGTTTCGCTGTGAGAGAATCAGGGGGTGATCGTCACCCCCTCGCCTCACATCACGATCAGAAAAGATGCGAAGTTGTTTTTTTGACAGTTCCTGTGTGAACCAGAAAATTTGCTATACTGGATAACAAGCACGTTAAAAACCTGCATCTTCATCTGCCTGAAATTCGTGGCTAAAAAAACGTACGGATGAAGAATACTCTTTTTAAGGAGGTAAATCATGAAACGCAGCATCATGATTGTCTTCTTCGCAGTGCTGTTACTCTTACCGGCCTGCCAGGTAGAGTCAAACGCAGATGATATGTATTACGAAGAAGATGTAGTTGAAGTTGAAGTTGAAGAATCGGAAAGCTTCACTCCTCTCCTTGATGCTGAATCACTCCCGGCGCTGACATTCTGCACCGATTCCCAGCCACCGTTGATCACCGATCTGGGCGTATACCAGACTCCCGATCTTGCCGAACCGCTGCCCCGTGTACCGTTCCGTGACCCCGTCTTTGGCACCTGCCTGGTGCGAGTCACCGACCACAAAGCTGATCTCGCGTCAGATGGCGTGGCGGGAGGGCTTAAGAATGAATACGCCCGCGTACAATCTTTCAATGCTGACGACAGCCTGCTGGTTGTAATGAATACAGAAGGCTGGTGGTATCTGTATGATGCAGCCAGCTTGCAACCACTCGGACAACTTCCTGTCGAAGTCGAGCCACGATGGGATGCGAATGATCCCGATCTGCTCTATTTCACAGACGAGACTCGTCTGGTAACGTTCAATGTACGCACCGGGGAGCGGATCGTCGTCCACGATTTCACCACCGATTTACCCGATTTGTCATCAGAAGACCAGGTATGGACGAACTATGAAGGCACGACCTCATATGATGGACGCTACTGGGGGGTGATGGCGGAAATAAACTGGGAAACCGTGGCTTTTCTGATCTATGATCGGGAAGCCGGGGAGGTGGCAGCATCGCGCGATGTGCCCGGCAAGCCTGAAATCGACCATGTGACGATCAGCCCGTTGGGCAACTACTTCCTGGCATCCTTTGATAATTACTGTGAATACGATAATCTCGGCGACGATGCCCATCCCTGTGGCCTGATGGTCTATGACAGCGATCTTCAAAACGGACGCAGCCTGCTTCGCAATATTGGGCACTACGATACGGTGCTCGACGCCGACGGGCAGGAAATAATCATCTACCAGGATGTTGACACCGACCATATCTCGATGCTCGATTTAGCCACCGGAGAGATAACCGATCTGTTCCCCATCGATTTCAGTCACAGCCCCATCGGGTTTCATTTTTCAGGGCGTGCTTCGCTCGTATCTGGCTGGGCATTGATATCCACCTATTCCGGTGGGTATCCAACCGATTACACATGGATGGACGACAGCATCTTCGCAGTAGAGTTGAAGAAAGACGGGCGCGTCGTCCGGCTGGCCCACACGCACTCCCTCGTCAATGAGAATGAGGAACATGATTACTGGGCCGAACCGCAGGCCACTGTGAATCAGGATTTCACACGGGTGTTATTCACCACCAACGGGGGGCGCTCCGGTTCAGATCAGGTCGATATGATGATGATCGTGCTGCCGCCTGAATGGTGGAAGCAGTTGCCATAGATAGAACAACGTGGACGGGAAAATCGAACCGGTTTTTTGTAGGGGCGATCCCTTGCGGTCGCCCCCCGCTTCCTCAGATCAGAAAAGATGCGAAGTTGTCTTTTGACAGTTCCTGAGGAGGACAAGCGTTTCGCGCTGCGAAATGCAGGGGGGTGATCATCGCTCACCGATCCCATCACAATCAGAATCCACTCCGAATCAACGTGAAAACTGATCTCACATTTTGATACAATAAAAATGTTAATAGTGACTTTTCCCTGTAAATTGATAATCAAACACAACAAGCGGAGTAAACGCCTATGGCATTGACGGACGAACAAAAGCTGGAGGCCTACAAAACGATGATGGTCATCCGGCGTTTCGAAGAGAAATGCGCCGAACTTTACGCGGCGGGTGATATTGGCGGGTTCCTGCATCTCTACATCGGGCAGGAAGCCATCGCGCTGGCGACCAAATACGCCCTGCGCGACGACGACAACGTGATCACCGCCTACCGTGATCACGGGTTGGCAATTGCACGCGGTCTGCCGGTCAAAAACCTGATGGCCGAAATGCTCGGCAAGGCGACCGGGACGAGCAAGGGCAAGGGCGGGTCGATGCACCTTGCCGACAAGGAAAAACGGTTCTGGGGCGGCTGGGCGATTGTCGGCGGGCACCTGCCGCTGGCAGCCGGTCTCGCGCTGGCCGATACCTATCGCGGTGAAGATCGTGTCACCCTGGCGCTGATGGGCGACGGCGCGACCAATATCGGCTATTTTCACGAATCCCTCAACATGGCGGCGGTCTGGAAACTGCCCGTCGTGTGGTTGGTCGAGAACAATCAATATGGCATGGGGACGGCGGTCATCCGCGCTTCTGCCGTTTCCGATATCGCCAAGAAAGCCGAAGCCTACGGAATGCCCTGCTGCGTCCAGGTCGACGGGATGGATTTGCAGGCATTGGTCGACTATTTGGAAGAAGCGGCGATCTACGCCCGCGAGGGGAAAGGATCGTTCTTCGTCGAGGCACTCACCTATCGCTATCGCGGCCACTCGATGGGCGACCCGGAGCGCTACCGCCCGGTGCATGAAGTCGAGGAAAAGAAACTAGACGACCCGATCTCTCACCTCGGCAGCCACCTGATCGAGGCGAACCTGGCAACGACCGACGACCTGCAAAAGATATCCGACGAAGCCGACCAGGAGATCGCCGAAGCGGTCGAGTTCGCAAAGAACAGTCCCTTCCCTGAGCCGGGTGAGTTGTACACCGATATCTATGCCGACAGCATGGGCGAGGTGAGCCGATGACCGAAACAAAACGAATCTCCTACCGTGAAGCCATCTCCGAAGCCCTGTGGGAAGAGATGGAGCGCGACGAAAACGTCTTTATCATGGGCGAAGAGGTCGGCGTGTGGGGCGGCACTTATGCCGTCACACGCGGCTTTTACGACCACTTCGGCGAGAAGCGTGTCCGCGACACCCCGATCGCCGAAATGGTGATCGTTGGGGCAGCGACCGGCGCGGCGATGAACGGTCTGCGGCCTGTCGCCGAGATCATGACGATCAACTTTGCCTTCCTCGCCCTCGACGCGATGATCAACAGCGCGGGGGTCGCCCATTATATGTTCGGCGGCCAGTTCAGCGTGCCGATGGTCGTCCGCACGACAACGGGCGGCGGTCGCCAGCTAGGGGCGACCCACTCCCGTTCGCCTGAGCCGGTCTTCGCCCACTTCCCCGGCCTGACCGTCATCGCGCCGAGCACTCCCGCCGACGCCAAGGGGCTGCTCAAGGCAGCGATCCGCAGCAACGACCCGGTGTTGTTCGTCGAGCATTCGACGCTCTACCAGAACCGCGACGAGGTGCCGGTCGGCGATTACGTGCTGCCGATTGGTAAATCGGACGTGAAGCGCGAAGGCAGCGACGTGACCATCGTCGCCTATTCGAAGATGGTCGAGTATTCGCTCGCCGCCGCCGATATCCTGTCGAAAGAGGGCATCAGCGCCGAGGTGATCGACCTGCGAACGCTGCGCCCGCTCGACCTCGACCCGGTCTACGAGAGCTTCAAGAAGACCAACCGGGGCGTGGTAGTCGAAGAGGCGACGCCATACTACAATGTCAGTGGTGAAGTCGCCGCGCGTGTTCAGGATGTCTGCTTCGACTGGATGGACGCACCCGTGAAGCGCGTCAATGCCCTTGACGTGCCCCTGCCCTATTCACGCGAATTAGAGCAGATGGCGCTGCCCAACCCGGAGAAGATCGTCGAGGCGGTCAAAGAGATCGTGTAGTGTTTTGTTGAAAACTCTGGCTGACGATTAACTATCTCGAATCCTCACCGATAATATGCTCCCTCCCCCTTGAGGGGGAGGGCCAAGGGTGGGGGTGAAAACGTCACAAATAGTGATCATCAGATAGCCAGGCCAAAAGGAAAACACCTATGGCAGAACTGATTAACATGCCCAAGCTGGGCTTTGACATGAAAGAAGGCCAGCTTATTAACTGGAGCAAGCAGGTTGGTGACCCGGTTGAAAAGGGCGACATCCTGGCCGAGATCGAATCGGACAAGGCGACCATCGAGGTCGAGGCGTTTACGTCGGGCACCCTGCTCGAAGTGCTCGTCCACGAAGGCGACTGGGTGCCGATTGGCGCGCCGATTGCCGTGATCGGCGAGGCAGGCGAAAAAGTCGACCTCGCCGCGCTGGGCGTCGAGGAGAAGGGTGAGGCGGAACCGGCTGCGGTGGCGGATGCGCCAGCATCCGCTGTGGATGCAAAAGCGTCCGCCCCCGAACCCGAAGCAGCCGCACCGACTATGGCAGCGGATACCAATGGGAAAGGGCTTCCCGGCGGCGTGCGGGCCAGCCCGCTCGCCCGGCGCATCGCCGAAGATCGCGGTATCGATCTCAAGCAGGTGCCCGGTAGCGGCCCGATGGGCCGTGTCGTCCGAGACGATGTCGAATCGTTTACCCCGTCAAAGGCTCTGACGACGCCGTCGGCTCCGGCTGCGCCCGCAGGCACGCCGATAACCATCGGCGCGACGCCGGTCGTGGTCGGCCCCGACGACGAGGTGATCCCCACCCCGCGCATGCGCGCCCGGATCGGCCAGCGGATGGTCGAGGCGAAGCTGCAAGCCCCCCACTTCTACATCACCACCAGCATCGACATGGGGGCAGCGTTGAGCCTGCGTAAGGAGATCAACGAAAAGCTCGAAGCGAAGGGAATCAAGGTATCGGTCAACGATATGGCGGTCAAGGCCGCTGCGCTGGCGCTGGTCGAATACCCCAACCTGAACGCTGCCTTCAACGGCGACACGATTGTCAAACGCGGCCACGTCAACATCGGGATCGCGGTCGCGCTCGACGACGGGCTGATCAACGTGGTCAGCAAAGACGCCGACCGGGCCAGCCTGTCAGCAATGGCGGCCAATCACCGCGACATGATCCTCCGCGCCCGCGAGGGGAAGATCAGGCCGGAGGACGTGGAAGGCGAGACCTTCGCCATCTCGAACCTCGGTGCCTGGGATGTCGAGCATTTCGCGGCGATCATCAACCCACCCTCGGCGGCGATCCTCGCGCTGGCGACCGCCCAGCAGGTGCCGGTCGTCGACGAGAACGGCGAGATTGTGGTCGGCTGGCAGATGAAAGCCACCCTGAGCGGCGATCACCGCGTCACCGACGGCGCGGAAGGTGCCGCTTTCTTGCAGGAGTTCAAGCAGATTTTGGAAGACCCGATCCGCCTGCTCGTCTGATCCACTCAGCACGATCACCACAGGCCGCGTCAATGGCGCGGCCTGTTTGTTTCTACTCTCGATTGTATCCGATTGTCAGCCGTTTTTAGCCCGGTATCTTTAGCGCCGGGATAGACAAACGAGTCATTGACAAACCACTACTCAGAAACCCAGATGAATTTGGCATCCTCGTTGATGTAGCCCAGCGTATCGCCGCGCTGCGCGAAAGCCAGCCCATCGGAAAATGAATAGGCATTGTCGAACTGCGGCTCGATGACCATCTCACCGGTCGTATCGATGTACCCCCACTTCCCGTCGACCTTCACCGGGGCCAGGCCCTCGGTAAACGACCAGGTATCCTCGTACTGGGCTTCGACGACCCATTCGCCGGTCTTGTCGATATAGCCCAGCAAGCCATCGATCTGCACGGCGGCCAGGCCGTCGGCAAATGAATAGGCGAAATCGAACTGCGGCTCGATGACCATTTCGCCGGTCTTGTCGATATAGCCGCTTTTCCCATCGACTTCCACGACGGCCAGGCCCTCGGAGAACGGGTAGACGTCATCGACCTGCGGCTCGATGACAATCTTGCCGGTGTGATCGATGAAATAGACCCGGTCGTTCTTCTTGTCCCTGATTTTGGATACCCCATCGGAAAAGGTCCCGGCTGGCAGCACCCTGATGGTATCGGAGCCGGAGGGGATGAGGGTTATTTCGAGATCTTCAGGAAGGGTAATCACCACCTCCCCGGTCGGGTCGATGTAGGTAAGGTGATTCTGCCCGTCCCTGTCTTTGGTGTAGGCAAGCGCAAGCCCTTCGCTGAAATGGAGCGGCTCTAAATACTGCGGGTCGAGGAATACCTTACCATCCGGCCCGATGCAGCCCCACAGGTCGCCGATCTTCGCGGAGGCGCAGACTTCTTCAAATTTTATCGCGTCGTTCAATATCGGCTCGACGACAAACTCGCCCGTCCGGTCGATGTAGCCCCACTTCTCGCCGACCTTCACGGGCGCAATATTCGATCCGAGGAAACTCCCCACGTCGTCGAACTGCGGCTCGATCACCACCTTGCCATTGATGTCGATGAAGCCGCATGTGTTATTCTCGTCGCAGATGACGTACAGGGTTTGCGATCCTTCGTCGGCGTTTACCGATCCGCAGGCAGTCAGCACGAACAGTACCAACCCAAACGACACGATCTTTATCAAATTTCTCATAACCTGATCCCACCTCGTAGGGGTATCTTGGCCCGGTGCTTTTGCGCCGGGAATATCGCATAATCTAACTTCAAGTTTCCCGCTGCGCCAGAACTGCGCCGAGCACCGTCGGGAGACCGATCATACCAAAAACGAGCCGGAGGCAGTAAACCTCCGGCTCGTCCACATATTTTACAGGTATTCCTTTCTCTGCCTGGATGTTTCGCCGGAGGCGAAACTCCTGAGCGACCTGCCGGTCGCCGCCCTCTGCGTTCTTTGCGGTTGGCTACCCTTCCGGCACCCGCACCCAGCACACGCCGAGAGCCCCCGGCCCGGTATGCACGCCGATCCCCGGCCCCACTTCGCAGACCAGCAGTTCCGCCGGGTTCAGTTCCGCCCGCAGCGTCTTGACCAACTCGTCTTTTTCCTCGTAGTTGACCGCATAGGCGACCGCCATATGCAGCGCCCCGTCGCCCGAATCGGCAGCCTGTTCGAGCGCCATATCGCGCAGCCCGACTACCGCTTTCTTCCACGTCCTGAATTTGCTGTGCGGGGAGATCACACCCTCCTCGATTCCCAGCACCGGCTTGATCTGGAGCATCGATCCCATCAGGTGCGATGCCTTCCCGATCCGCCCGCCTTTCGCCAGGTATTCGAGCGTGTTCAGCACAAAATACACTTTGATCTCGTCGCGCATCTGGGCCAGCCGGTCGAGGATCGCCTCCGGCGTCGCCCCGCTGCGCACCATCTCCGCCGCCTGCCGCACCATCAACGCCTGCCCGATGGAGCACGACTTCGTATCGAACAGGCGAATGTCCGCATCCGGCAGATCGACGGCAGCCGCCCGCGCCGAGGCGATCGTCCCGCTCATATCCCCTGAAATGTGGATCGAGAGGATCGTCACCTTCGGGTCTTCGGCCAGCAGCCTGTCATACACAATCTTGAACTCCCCGGCGGGCGGCTGGCTGGTGGTCGGAAGTTCCGCCGCCGCCGACATCCGCGCGTAAGATTCGGCAGGCTGAATCTCGAAATGCTCGCGGACGACCTCGTCGCCAAAGATGATATGGATCGGCACCAGTTCGATGCCGTACTCGTCGACGACCGCCTGGGGTAAATTCGAATCGGTATCGGTGACAATTTTGATCATGGTTTCCTCGCTAGAAAATAGTGATGGTTGACGTGTTGGTTCATCTGTCGAATGAAATAGTCAATGCCAGTGGTTTGAACCCCCTCCTCCGAACCCCCGGTTCTCCCCCAAGGGGGAGGAAAATCGAGCGCTGACAAAGTTAGTGCGAGATTGGAGGGGATTATACTCACACCTTCCATGCAAGAATCAAAGTGTTTCCTCTGCTCATTCGGAACATATCGGTCAGTCGACCGGGCACCAGCTTACCGCGATCACCCCCGGCCCCGCGTGGACGCCAATCGCCGGGCCAACCTCGGCGAAGATCGTCATCGTCGGGTTGATCGCCTCGGTCAGCCAGTCGAGCATCCGCTGCCCTTCGTCGGGGCAGACGCCATGCGCGACCGCCAGTTGAAACCCCGATTGGCCACCGGTGATTTTCTCGGCCACGTCCTCGACGACCAGGTCACGCATCGTCACCAGCGACCGTTTGCGCGTGCGCGCCTTCGAATGGGGAGTCACCTGCCCATCGACGAAAGCCAGAATCGGCTTGATGTCGAGCAGCGTCCCCATCAGGTGTGATGCCCGCCCGATCCGCCCGCCCTTTGCCAGGTATTCGAGTGTATCGACGACGAACAGGATTTGCATGGCTTCGCTCATCTGCTTGATGCGATCCATCACCCGGTTGACGGTCGCCCCGTCACGGGCCAGCTTCGCCGCCTCGTAGACGATCAGGGCCAATCCCACCGATATCGACCGCGTGTCGATGATCCGGATGTCGGCATCGGGATAGCTGGCCGCCGCCGGTCGCGCCGAGCGCACCGTCCCGCTCACCTCGGAGCTTGGATGGATGCATAAGATGGTTGCTTCCGGGTCTTCCGCCAGGATGTCGTCGAAGATCGGGTAGAAGTCACCGGGAGGGGGCGCGCTGGTCTTGGGAAGCTCGCTCGCGCCCGGCAGTTTGGCGAAGAACTCCGCCGGGCTGATCTCGTAGAATCCCCGGTAGGTCTCTTCGCCGAAATGAACGTACTGGGGCACCATCGGGATGTTGAACTCGTCCAGAATTTCCTTCGGTAAGCTGCACGTCGTATCGGTTACGATCTTGATCACCTGCCGCTCCTTTGAATTTGATGAGCAACATTCGGTCTGGTCTGGTGTTTACATATAAGTACTCGTCTGCTGAAACACTGCAAAGGGCAAAGTGTTTCGCCTCGATCTGTGATTCAACAGGGTTGTGCGAAAATTAAAACTGGTCTAGGATAACGGCAGTCACTTTTCAATTACCTGTATGATTCTTTTAAAAGAAGGAGTGAGGAGTTATGAAGTTAGATACCAATGCACTTTGGAAGTCGGCTGCGATTGCAGCGGGCGGCGGCCTTGTTCTCGCCTTGCTCAAGCTGATCCCGCTTGCGGGCATCGTCTGCTGCTGCCTCCTGTGGCTCGGCTATGCCGGGGCAGGCGTGTTGTATGGTGTCTTCGCCAAGCAGGGTGAAAATGGCGTTGACGCCGGATCGGGCGCACTGGGCGGCGCAATCGCCGGTGCTGCCGCTGGACTGATGGCCGGTATCGTCGGCGCGATCTCTTCGCTGATCATGGGAACGGCAGGCATGATGTCGTCACTGTCCCAGTTGCAAGACCAGGGCATTGACGTACCGCCGGAAATGTACGACATGTACGGGAGTGCGGCTGTCGGCCCGATGAGCGCCGTCATGAGCCTGTGCGGTGCTTTCATCTTCGCCGCGATCCTCGGCGCAATCGGCGGCGTGATCTACGGCGCAACCCAGAAGGACAAGGGAGAAGTTCCACCCGCTGCTCCGGCTGAGTAATTGATTTGCTAAGAAAAAAGAGGCGGCCTCAGTGATGGCCGCCTTTTTGATTTCCCCACTGCCTCAATCCGGGATGATCTCGTAATCCGTCTCGATTGGCACGATCTGCTTGAGCATCCCCGCCACCGGGCAGTATTTTTCCATCGACAGTTCGATAGATCGCTCAACCGCCGCCGGGTCGATATCGTGACCGGTGACGGTATAAGTCACCCAGATGTGGGTATAGACCTTCGGGTGCTCATCGGCTTTCTCGGCCCGCACCGTGACCTCGAAGCCGGTCACATCCTGGCGTTTCTTGCGCAGTATGCTGACCACGTCCATGCCTGTGCATCCCGCCAGGCTGACCAGCATCAACGACTGTGGGCGTGCGCCCTCCCCCTGGCCTCCAACTGTTCCTGTGGCGTCCATGTGGATATCCGGCGACTCTTCCGGCGGGTAGGCCTTGCCCTCGAAATGCATCCCATCGACCAGTTTGATTGTTATCTCATGATTATCACTCATAGTCACTCAACCTCCTCTACCTGTTTAGAGTCGAAACAGGGCCGCTGGTTTCACCCTTCTGCCGATCCGCCCGGCGGCGGGCGCGTCGATACAGGACCAGCACACACAAACATGCCCCGGTGGTATCGACACCCAGATCGAACAGGCTGTTGGCAAAGAACACCCGGTGCCGCAGCACAGCCTGCAGAATCTCCTGTCCGATCCCCATCAGCAGCCCCACCCCGGCGATCACCGCCAGAGTGTGCTTCCGTTCGAACCGGTTCGGCGCATCCAGTGCCCCGACGATCAGCCCGGCCAGCACTGCGTAACCCGTCGAGTGGATCACGACGTTCCGCAGTTCGAGGATCGGCGGCGCAAGCTTCGAATGGAAAAACAGGGCAGCGATCAGCGTTCCGCCATACATCGCCGCCATCCACAGGTACACGAATACATGTTTCATCAGATTAACTGCATCCGGCTGTTGTCCGGTGCCCCAGCACCGGGGATACGCTTACTGTTTCCCATTCGCCCTGTCCGCAAGCAGATCGGTGATCTGGTAGACAATGGTCGGGAACACAAACGGCTTTTCGAAGTAGACGATCTCCTCGTGCTCGTCGAGCCATTCCTGTTCGTCCGGCTTGAAGTGAAACCGCGATGTCGCAGACATCAGCACCAGGAAGCCGACCTCCTTTTCCTCAATGATGATCCGCAGCAGGTCTACCCCGTTTCCCTCGTAGCTGAGCCGGTAATCGATCAGCATCGCGTCGAAATCCTGGTTCCTGATGACCGCCAGCCCTTCGTTGTAATCGCGGGCAACGGTTACGCTCGCCCCACAGATCGATTCGAGCAGCATGCCAAACAACACTGCATGCTGCTCGTCATCATCGACGATCAAAAGCTTCAACCCCTTCAAGCGGTTGATGACACCCTTACGATCCTTTTTCATGATTCACACCTATAATTGCAAATAATTGCCGATAGCAAAAAAACATACTGATCCCACGCTGAACACATCAGCAGGGGTATAATGAATGTACTGGGAAAAATCAATTTCCATTGCCCATTATAACACGGCCCATTATCGATTGATTTCCCGAATAGTACAGAATCCCCACCCCGGCGCAGAGACTAAAACGGTTGTTCGCATTCCGGTTGTATGCTAGACTGAGAACAGTTAGAAAGGAACTCGACAGCTACATGAATCTACCAACCCGGCTGCGTGATGCGCGCAACCTGATCGGAATGCTTGACCTGCGCGAGATCGAGGCAACAGTTGCTCAGGAAGCACGCGCCCAGTTAGTCATTATTGGCCCTGTCAACTCCGGCAAGTCGACGCTCTTTAACCAGCTTAAGGGCCAGCGGCTGTCCGACGTCTCCGCGGTGCCGGGCACGACCAAAGTCCCGGTCAGCGAACACTTCGGCCCTTTCTGGCTGGTCGATACGCCCGGCCTGGGTGAAGCGATGGGGGCTGAGCGCACCACCAGCGCAATGAACGCCCTCAGCCACGCCGACGTCGTGATCCTGGTTCTCGACGCCGCGGCCGGGATTCGCCAGGGCGATATCGACCTCTACCGGGATGTTCGGGCACAGGGGATGACCGTCGTCCCTGTCCTGAACAAGATCGACCTGATCAAGAAAGATCTCTCCGCCGTTCTACGCGATGCCGAACACAAGCTCCGCGCCCCGCTGATTCCGATCTCGGCTAAAAAAGGTACCAACATCGCCCAGCAGTTGATCCCGGCGGTGATCGACGCCCACCCTCGCATGGCGGTGACCATCGGGCGCAGCCTGCCGCATTTCCGCTCGATAGCTGCCCGGCGCGTAATTCGGGAATCAGGTATACTAGCAGCGGTTGTCGGTGCCGAACCGGTGCCCGGTCTTGATATCCCGCTGCTGGTCGGCGTACAGGTCAGGATGTTGATGCGGCTGGCGGCGATCTACGGCGAAACGATGTCTGCCTCACGCGCTCAGGAACTACTCAGTGCGATTGTGGGCGGCGTGGCGATCCGCTATGGCGCGCAGGAACTGGTCAAGCTGATCCCCGGCCCTGGTTGGGTAATCGCAGGCGCAGCATCGGCGACCGGGACGGCGGCATTGGGCCATACGGTTGTTGCATTTCTTAATCACCAGAAAACGCCGAAAGAACTGCGTGAATTCTACCGGCAAAAACGACGGGAACTGCGGCGTTTGAAGAAGCGTCAGGTCAAAAAACGATGAACACTAGGTCGCCCTTTGCCATCACCGGCGTAGGGTCACCTCGGCAGGTGCAGAAACGGCTCGGCAAACGGCAGTACCGGATAATCTTCGGTCTCTGGCTGCTTGCGGCGGCTATTACCCTGACGATCAACTGGCATCTTCCCATCGAAGGGCGAGAGGGGTTATTATTTTTCTCCCTGTTAGCTGGTCTCTCGCTGGCCTTCAACGTCCGGCTGCCTGCGGGCGGAAATGGCGGGCTGGTCGATACCGCGATCTGCGCGGCGGCGCTGGCGATTGGGTTCAGGCAGGCCACGCTGGTCGCCTTGATCGTCACCGTTTTTTGTGTGCCGGTTGGTCTTCTGATACTCAACATCATCCCCCGTCTGCGCCGCTACCGGCAGGCCATCGCCATTGATTTGCTGCGCCACAGCACGATGATTATTTTCAGTGTCCTCCCTGCCGGATGGTTGTTTGACCGGCTCATCGTTCACGGCAGTGATATCGTCACCTTTCACGACCATATCTGGCCGCTGACGGTTTTCAGTTTCATCTACTTCGTGATCTCGAACCTGTTCCTCAATTTCTGGCTGGCGATGGACAGAGTCCCCATCATCAAATACTATGCCCGTTTCTGGCAGCCCATTATCATATCGACGCTGTTCGGCCCGCTGATTCTCAGCGTGGGGCTGTTCTTCGGTTATCGCCTCCCGGAGTTCGTCCGCGTGCTGGGGTTGTTCCCTTATACCATCGGGGTATTGTTGTTCAATCGACTGGTGTACTCACAGCTCCACCTGCTCGACCGTGTCGACGATCTCCATACACTGAACAGCATCACCCAGGCATTGAACCGTTCTCTTGATTTCGACGAACTACTGGCGACACTCCACGACGAGATTTCCCTGCTCCTCGACACCTCGGGCTTTTACCTCGCCTTATACGATGAAGACACCAACACCCTTTCATTCGAACTGCTTTATGCCAAGGGCAAGCAGCTTCCCCCCTCCACGCGTCCCTTTGCCAACGGTCTCACCGAACACATCATCCGCACCAAGGAATCCCTGCTGATCCCGCGTGATATTCCCGGTTTTGCCGGGAAACACAACCTCAACATCGAGGCATTCGGTGCATCGGTGCTCAGTTTTCTCGGCGTCCCGGTGATGGTCGGCGACGAGGTCATCGGTGTGATGGCCCTCCGCAATTACAGTGAGATATTCGCCTATAACGAAGACGACCAACGCCTGCTGGAAATCATTGCCAGAGCGACCGCTGTCGCTGTTCAAAATGCCCAGTTGTTCCAGCAGAGCCGCCGCCAGTCGGCAGAACTCAGCGCCCTGAATCTGGTTTCGTCGCTGATCAGTGCCGGGCTGGATACCGACGTCGTTGGCGAGACGATTTGCAACCTTGTGATCCGGGTAATGGCCTGCCAGAAAGCTGCCCTCTTTTTACTCGATTCCGACAAGAACTTCGTCCGCATTGCCTACAACATCGGCATCAGCCAGGAATTCATCGACAAATCACAGAATATTGATGTACAGCATTCCCCCAGGGCGCTGTCGATTCGCAGGCGAATGGTGGTTGTCACCGAAGATATTGCTGAAGACAGGCGCTTTCAGGATGAACTGGAGCTTTATCAGAACGAGGGCTTCCAATCGGTGATCGAGGTGCCGCTGGTGCTTGGCGACGAGGTGATCGGTTCGCTGACCGCTTATTACGACGAACCCCGCCATTTCCCGCCCAGCGATATCAACCTGATGCACACGCTGGCCGGGCAGTTAGCCGTTACTTTCGAAAATGCCCGCCTTTTCGAGGTGACCAACAGCCATCGCCACGAGTTGGAAACCCTGTATATCACCGGGCGGGTGATCAACTCCTCGCTCTCCATCGACAACGTGCTGCGCGCCGTCGCCGCCAACATGACCGAGATATTCAACGTAAAGCTGTGCGCCATCCTGCTCGTCGACGAAAACCAGAAGAACCTCGTGCCGCGTCTGTGCCTGCTTGTCGAGAACGATATCGCCAGGGAAGAAGAGATCGAGGTAACAGAATTTCCCCTCGACCAGCTCTCGGAGATCGCCGAGGCGGTGCGAAATCTTGAAATTCTACCGCTCGAAGAATCCGACTGCATGAAAGGGAGCATCCTCCACCAGATGATCTCAAATTGCTGCATGCAGTCCGGGATCGGCATCCCCCTGACCATTCACGGCGAACTGGTCGGCCTGGTTTTGCTGGGCCAGCCGGACAGCATGTTCGAACTGGACGCCGAAGATGTTCACCTCGCCGGGGCGCTCGCCGATCAGGCCGCGATGGCAATTCAGAATGCCCGGTTGTTCCAACGCACCGACGAAGCGCTTGCCCGCCGCCTGGAGGAGCTTTCCGCAATCCAGACCGTATCCCAGCGCATGGCCCGCCGGTTGAACCTCCAGACCGTCATCGATCAGGTGATCACGGTCGCCATCGAATCCACTGCCGCCGATTACGGCGAAGTGCTGCTCTACGATTCAAACGACAATCTGCTTACCAGCGCCGCCCGCGAGGGCATCCCGGAGCGATTCAGCGATCTGGAACGCTGGTCAGCCGACGAAGGGCTGACCGGCAGGGCGGTGAGAACCAGGCAGCCCGTATTGGTGAACAATGTCAGGGCAGATAGCGATTACATGCACAGTCATTCCGGCACCCGGTCGGAACTGGCCGTCCCCATCGTTCTCGACGACGAATGCCTGGGGGTGATCAACCTTGAAAGCACGCTGGAAAACGCTTTCGACGCCGAACAGGAGCGTTTTATCACCAGCCTCGCCGAACATGCCGCCGTCGCCATTCAAAACGCCCGGCTCTTCGAAACAATACAGAAACGCGCCGAAGACTTCCGGACGCTGCGTGCGGTGGCCGTCG
>JAFGOY010000053.1 GCA_016926255.1 Anaerolineae bacterium
CACTGGAAAGAAATAGGCAAAAACTTTAGATTGACACCCTACCCGTATTCGGCGTATACTGAACACAACCGGTTGCGCAACCGGTTGCGTGAGCCTGCAATAGGATCGAGAGCCGAATTGATGAAACGTATCACCATGCGCGATGTCGCTGACGAAGTCGGCGTGTCGAAATCCACCGTGTCGCATGTTCTCAACGATACGCGCTTCGTTGCCGACGGGACCCGACAACGCGTTCTCGATGCCGTCGAGCGGCTGGGCTACCGTCCCAGCCAGATCGCCCGCAGTCTCGCTGTCCGTCACACTCATACCGTCGGCCTGTTGATCTCCGATGTCGGCAACCCATTCTATCCACCGGTGATCAAAGGTGTCGAGGAAGTCGCCCTCGACCATGATTACACCGTTCTTTTTTCCAACGTCAGTTATGATCTCGACCGCATCGTTGGCAGTATTCGGACGATGATCGACCGCCACATCGACGGCGCTATCGCCATGTCAAGCCGCTTCTCCTCAGAGATGGCTGCCGAACTGCTCGACAACCAGATTCCGACCGTTCTGCTCGACTGGGATGATGAGGCAATGCTCCCATACCGCGAGCAGGTCGGATTGATCTCGTTCGATTTCGCCAGCGGCATTCGCGAGGCAGCCCGCCATCTTGTCGATCTGGGACATCGACGGTTTGCCCATATCAGCGGCCCGCCCGACGTATGGACATCGCGCCGCCGGTGCGATGCGTTCATCGGGGCTTTAGTGGAATGTGGTATTGCGGCTAATGAAGTCATGGTCGTTGAGGGTGATTTGCAGATCGAAGGCGGGCGGGCAGCGCTCCACCGCCTGGTTGAAGCCGGTCAGCCACCAACCGCTGTTTTCGCCGCCAACGATCTCACCGCGCTGGGCATGCTGTGGGAAGCCCGCAAGATCGGCCTGCGCATCCCAGAGGACATTTCATTGATCGGCCTTGACGATATTCCCCTTGCCGAGCAGACCACCCCGGCGCTGACGACCGTGGCTCTACCCATCTACGAAACCGGCCAGATTGCCATGACAATGCTGCTTGAGATGATCTGCCGCGAGAATGTTGAGCCGTCGGATGATTATTTCACGAGACAGGTCATCCCTACCCGGCTGATCGTCCGCGAATCGACCACTCGATGCCCGGATTTGGATTCGCTCGGTGCTGTTGAGGATCAATAGACTTGATAATCTGGCAATTGGGAGAATAGGGGGAAGTTGGATCTCTCTGCCAGTGGCGATCCTGCTCAAGAATCACGGTGTGTTCACCGTCGGCAGGTCGGGCAAATCCGCCGTCAAAGCAGCAGTGATGGTCGAAGATGTCGCCCGGACGGTTTGGCTGGCGTGCAACCGGACGAAATCCCGGACGAGTTTGTCGCCAAATTACACGATCACTACACCAATGTTTACGGACAGTAAATGCCGAGTGTATATATAGCCAATATTAAGGAGGTGGCACACATAATAGGGAAAAGCAAAGAAAGATGTCTACTGTTCATTTGAGCAAATAGTACAAGGAGATAAAGAGACAATGGAAACCAAGAAGCAACTGCTCATCCTTTTGGCCGTGCTGGTGTTAGGTCTGGTTCTCGCGGCTTGCACACCGGCTGCCCCGGCTGTTGACGAAGGAAAAATCACCGAGTTGGAAGCCGAGTTAGCCCAGGCCGAAGCCGATCTCGCGGCTGCTCAGGAAGCCGGGCAGGACGTTGCCGATCTGGAAGCAGCGCTCGAATCTGCCCAGGCCGATCTGGCCGATGCTGAAGCAGCGGCAGCAGAAGCAGCCGCTGCGCCTGTCGAAGAACCGGTGGCAGTAGATGAAGGCGCGAAGTGGTGTTCAAACACCGATATCGTGTTCTTCCCCGGCGGTTCACCCGGCGGCCCGTTTGCTACGGTTGTCTATAACGGTGCAGTGCAGGCTGCCGAGGACCTGGGCGCAAACGTGGAATACGTATGGTCTGACTGGAACCCGGAGAACATGATCACTCAGTTCGCCGAGGCCATGGCCACCAACCCGGATGGCATCGCCATCATGGGGCACCCAGGTGACGAAGCGTTTGCGCCTCTGGTTGACGAAGCTGAGGCTCAGGGCATTGTTGTGACCAGCATGAATACCCAGCTGCCCGAACTGCAATCAGCGTACAGCTCGGCTGGCTTTGGTTATGTCGGTGCAATCCTGTATGATGCCGGTTATGCCCTTGGCAAGGAATCCGTTGCCCGCTTTGACCTGCAAGAAGGCGACCGGGCGATGGTTTGGGGCTTGCTGGCTCAGGCAGGGCGCGGCGAGCGTACCCGTGGTGTGGTTGACGCTCTTGAAGATGCGGGCCTCGTTGTCGATTACCTGGAGATTGATGATGCCACCAACGCTGATGCGGCGGCTGGTGTCCCAACTTTCGTTGGCTATGCTTCGGCTAACCCGGATGTCAAGCTGATTGTGACCGACCACGGCGCGCTGACTGCTACCCAGGAAACCTACCTGACCGCCGCTGGCTTCGGACCCGATGACGTTTACGCCGCCGGTTTCGACCTTTCACCGGCGACCGTAACAGCCATCCAGGGTGGCTGGACTGACCTGGTGATTGACCAGCAGCAGTGGCTGCAAGGCTATATGGCCGTTCTGCAAATCTGCTTGACGGATAATTATGCCTTTACCGGTTTGCAAATCGACACTGGCGCGGGCTTTGCCCATAAGGACAACGTGGACTTGCTCGAAGCCCTTGTCGGAGAACAAATTCGCTAGCAACAACCTCTTTGATCCTCGATAAAGAGACAGTCGAGGAACAAGTCAAGCGAGGGGCAATTGTACGGCCTGATCTGACAGTCTGAAAAACCGTTCATTGTCCCTCGCCCCTCCAGCAAGGAGTATTATATGACGTACCGGATAGAACTCAAAAAGGTATCGAAATCCTTTGGTGAAGTACAGGCCCTGAAGGATATCGACTTCAAACTCGGCCAGAATGAAGTGGTTGGCTTGCTGGGTGACAACGGTGCAGGGAAATCTACTCTTATTAAGATTCTCACAGGCTATCACCAGCCCACATCGGGCGAAATCTACTTCAATGGCGAACAAGTAGAAAACCTGACTGTCCCGAAAGCCAGAAAGCTCGGTGTTGAGACAGTTTACCAGGAACGCGCACTGGCAGAGCTGCAAACGCTTTGGCGCAATATCTTCCTGGGGCGGGAGCTGAGCAATCCATTGGGATTTATGGACATAAAAAAAATGAAAGACGAAACCCACCGCCTGATGATCGAATCCATGGGTTTCACTTCGTCCGCCGTCACACCCGATTCGCCGATTGGAACCTTTTCTGGTGGAGAAAAACAGGGTGTGGCTATCGTTCGTGCCTTGTATTTCAACGCCGATATCATCATCCTGGATGAACCCACGATGGGGCTATCATTGAAAGAAACGCGGAAATTGCTCAATTTTGTACGTGGCATCAAGGGTGCGGGGAAATCAGCCGTTTTCATTGACCACAATATCTTCCATGTATACAACGTGGCGGATCGGGTCATTGTAATCGACCGGGGTATGGTAGCCGGGGAATTCAATACCTCAGACATTACTCTGGACGATCTCATGGACAAAATGTATCGGATTGCAGAAACAGGCAGTTTTAACGGTGCAGTCGAACAGGAATACTCCCAGGGGCAACAACAATGACCAACACAGAATCGACACAACCTTACCAGGACAAATTCTCGCTAGCCAAGTTTGTCCGATCCAATGGCACTCAACTTGGCATTTTTGGCGTTTTTATCACGCTTTGGCTGATTTTCATTTTCGCAGCACCTGACACTTTCCTCGCCTCGAATATCTACTACGCCTTCATGTCCACCATCCCATTCTTTGCCATCATGGCAATGCCGCTTACCCTGGCGGTCATCGCGGGGGAGATGGACTTGTCGTTCACGTCTATTATGGCTATGGGCATGATTGCCTTCATATTGACCTATGACGCAACAAGCAGCGTCGCATTGGCTTTTATCGCGGCCTTGTTGATGGGGACTGTCGCTGGCTTTCTGAATGGCATAATCGTGGTCATATTCGGTATTCCATCTCTGGTGGCAACGATTGGTACCCAATTCTTTTGGAGAGGAGCTGTCCTTGTGCTCTCGGAGGGAAGAAGTGGCTCGTTGGGATATACCAGAGCATCCCTGCTGCACCCCGTTCTGGTCGGCAAGATCGGGGGTGTCTTCCCTATGCAAATGGTTTGGCTGATCATTGTTACGATAGCCATGTGGGCGCTGCTCAACAAGCATCGTTTTGGCTCCCACGTCTTTTTGATCGGCGATAATGAAAACTCTGCCAGATTGATGGGTATCAATGCCGGTCGGGTGCGCATCATCGTGTTCTCGCTTATCGGCGCGATCTCTGCCTTTGCCGGGGTGATCGCCAGCCTGTATGTGACCTACTTCTGGCCAAGCCTGGGGGATGGATACCTGCTGCGCACCCTGGCCTCCGTCTTTTTAGGCGGGACATCGGTTTTTGGTGGTGCCGGTACGATCTTCGGTACTTTTATCGGAGCTTTCATCATTGGGGCTATTGAGGCTGCGACTGTCGCCGTTGGCTTGACCGGATTCTGGACCCAGTTAATCTATGGCTCGATCATCGTCCTGTCGGTTATCATGCACAGCTACCTGCGCCGGAGACTGAAGTGATATCCCAATGAGCAGCACAATACGGGGCCATGATTGCCCTTGATAGAGCGGAAGGTACAATAAATTCGTATTAGCAACCTCGATCAGTTCCAAAGTGAGCAGGCCCCCACCATCGGCAAGTCGGGCGAAACCGCCGTCAAAGTAGCGATAATCGCCCGTACCGTGTGGCTGGCCCTATAGATTGGGAACCCACAAGGAATTCCGGAAGAGGCTATTGCTAAATTGCATGACCGCTATACCAATGTTTATGGTCGACAATAATACCATTCCGATCAAGAGCTGCGTCCCCCTCGGTTGATGGAGGGGGACGCGCAGCCAGTTTCCTCAAGATTCAGAGCCTCATAATATTCCAGACGTTTCTCCTCTACTGTTACAAAAACTAAAAGATGGCCGTGTTGAGGTGGGACATGGTCAATAAATAAATATAATAGTAGTAGGCTATCCGGGCCTCTAGCAAAACGAATGTATATCATTCAAGTTTGCTTTCTGGTAGCGGCTCTTTTGTTGACACTGCTGGTTAACTGGTAGACAAGGAGGCGATTTATGGCAAGAAAATGTGTGAATTGCGACAATGATATCCGGGACTTCGCACGGATTTGTGCTTCCTGTGAAACATTTCAGCCATTAAAGGAACTCTCGCCTGTTCCTTCCAATATATCAAATTGGAATGGGAGTGACTCGCTGGAGAACCTGGATCTGTCGTGGTGCGATCTTTCTCATGTGTCGCTGCGGCGGGCAAATCTGGAAGGGGCAAACCTGGAAGGGGCCGACCTGAGCTTCGCCGATCTGTCCGAGGCAAATCTGCGAGAAGCAAACCTGCACAGTGTTATTCTGGTGGGTGCCAACCTGGAAAGAGCCGATCTCACCGGGGCCAGCTTCGAAGATGCGGTATTGTGGAATACCAACCTGCAAAAAACCTATCTATCGAGCACGAACCTGGCTGGGGCCTATTTACGAGAACTCGACCTTCACAATGCGTTTATAGAAACAAACCTTTCCCAGGCTCATATCCAGGATGTTGATCTTAAGGGAGCCAGTCTGACGTCGGCGAATCTGGAAGGGGTAAGCCTGTACAACGTTCAGTTGGACGGGGGGAAACTGGGGGGAGTTAATTTGCGGGGTTCCAGCTTACGTGCAGTGACAGCAACACGGGCCGAACTGGTCATGGCGCACCTGGGCAGGGCAAACTTCGAAGATGTCGATCTCAACCGGGCTAACTTATTTGAGGCCAAACTCAAGGAAGTCTCTTTTAAAAACGTCGTCCTGTCAGAGGCCGATCTGCGGGGGGCTAACCTGGAGAGCGCTTTCCTCCGGTTTGTCGAGTTTGATCAGACAATGCTGAAAGACTCGGTTTTTAAAAATGCGGACCTGGCTCACTGCACCCTGGAAAAAGCTGCTTCGCTGGATTTCGCGAACCTGGAAGGACTGTATCTTGACTTTGTGCATCCGAGCACACAGGATGTCGTCTACGAGCGGCTTCGAGAAATTGGCTCCCTTGAGGGGGTTACCCTGCCCAATGGCACGGTAACATCCTGAAAGATATAAAAGCCTCTGAAACGGGGATCACTTTTCACAGCCGGGCGCTTTTTCTTCCCAGAAGAAGCGCCCTTTTATTTGTGCTTGTGCAGCGAATGGGATAGCTTTGCAAAATCAGAGTGTCATGCTAAAACTCCTGAAGTTCGCATCTTCCAGGTGGTTTCATGCCACTCTTTCTGATTGGGACCCGGCGTCAGGCCCGGCGATATTCGGAGGGACTGATGCCAGTCCAGCGTTTGAAGGCATGATTAAAGGCACTCTGGGCTGAAAAGCCCAGTAAGAAAGCCACATCGCAAATCGGGATATTGGGCCGGTCAAGATAGGTGATCGCGATTTCCTTGCGAAGCTGATCGAACAGTTCACGATAGGTTGTTTGCTCCTCTTTGAGCTTGTTCTGCAACTGACGCACACTGATCGCCAGGTCATAAGCGATGGCACCAACAGTAGGCTTATCGCCTTCGAGAAGCATATGGGCGATCCGGCTGCGAACCTGCTCCGCCCATGAATCGGGCGCGTACAGTTCGTGGAGCATCTCGTCCGCTATTTCCTCCAACCGCCCAAGCAGCTTCGGGTTCGCCATCCTTATGGGATGATCCAGATCGACACGGCGCAGGATGAGTTGATTGCGCGGCTGCTCAAACATCACCGGGCAGGCCAGTATCCGTTCATGCTCGCTGATATCTTCCGGGCGCCGATGCCGGAAATGAATCTCCTGCTGCCGCACCTCGCCACGTGTTATTTCCTGAATGAAGAACGACAGCATCGACAGAATGGCTTCGGTATACTGCCTGCCGATCTGGATCGGCGCACTTATGGGCATCCAGTTGTAACTGGCGACCCCTTCGGATTCATCAAGATCGAGCTTGACCAGATCAGTTTTGAGGGCATGATAGCGTCCCAGGCGCTGCAAGGCTCCACGCAGATCAGGGCTGTTCAAAATCAGTGTCGTGATCAGGTCGCCGCTGACAAACACCCGCATCGTCTCGGCATGATGCAGCCCGAAATCAGGATCACAGGCCTGTGCCTCGACGATCTCCCAGACATGGTTCGCCTTTTCGACCGGGATGCGCACCTCCTGATTTTGCAGGGTGGCGGGGTCGATCCCTGCTTCTTCGAGAATGGCGTTCTTATCCAACCCGATACGCTCAGCATAAACCAGAACCGAGTAAAGCATATCGATAGAAACGCTGTGCTGCGAGGTTAGCATACCTACCACCTTCTCATTGTTTGGTCTCAAAGCAGTATACAGAACCCAATCCAAGGCGGAAAGTGCAGACTGCGCGATTAATCAAGATGATTACGTGTTGAGTCAAAACCACAGGTCGAGAATTCGCTATCCTCGAATCGTATCACACAGAGTAAACACTATTCGATGGAGAGAATAATGCAGAAAAATTGTGAACATAAAGTATACACGGTTGAGGTCAAGGCGAAGCTGAACGCGCCCCCGGACATCACATACCCGCTGTTTACCGCACAGGGTGAATACTACTGGATTCCAGGTTGGGACACGACATTCATCTTTCCCGAACAGCCGGATGCGGAGCCGGGCACCTGCTTCGCTCATGTACTGGTGCCGGGAAAACAAACCTACTGGTACACCGTCCAGTACGATCCAGAACTGAGGCAGACCATCTACGTAAGCGTCACCCCGGATATCTGGATCATGCGATTGGATGTAACCTGCGAAGATGGGCCGGGGGATACGACTATCGCCACCCTGAAATATGAATTCACCAGCCTGAGCAAAACAGGCGAGACGGTGATCGAAAGGCTGACCGGTCAGGATGGCTCAGAGAGTTTCGGAAGCCAGATCGATGGCTGGATCAATGAATACCTGGCGACCGGAAAACCGGTCGAACGGAAACGCGGGCTTGTCCAACATTTACATGGCTTGAAGCTGCGCAGCTAGGCTGAGACTGCAAAAAGGGAGAACGCCATGTTCTCCCTCAATCACGACATCCAATTGTTGTCACTTAGTGACGTAGTAAGTGTGGCTCTCGATAGTCGGACCACACATCGAATCGGGGTGGACATCCAGAATGCCGGCACCCAGTGATGCGAGATAGTCGATAACATCGGCTTTCGGGATGAAGGTCATGTGCATGGGGGAGAGATTCAGCCGGGTCAGCAGGGTCTTTTCACCGACACCCAACGCTTTCAGGAAGGCATAGAGTCTCCGGCGGGGCTGAATACGATTTCTCACACGGATGAAGCTCGGCAGCTGAAAAACCAGCAAGCCACCGGAATTCAGGACGCGGACGAATTCTTCAAGGTAGGCTTTGATCGCCGCACGGGTGGGGATGTGCTGCAACACACGTGCCGTGTAAATCATATCGAAATGGTTATCAGGGAACTGCCGGAGATCGCCAGAGGTGTTGAGAATGAACTCGCAGTTAGCGATGGACTGGTTCAACTGGCGGGCACGCTCGACCATCGGGGCGGAAATATCGACGCCGACCGCGAGAGAGAAATACGTCGACAGGGCGCGTGTCAGGCGGCCCAACCCGCAGCCAAAATCGAGTACCGACTCCCGCTTCGAAGAGCGGCCAAGCTGATCCGATTTCTGCATGACACCGGCGATCTCTTCTTCGCCGGTGCGGAAGAAGGCATCGAAATCCGGCTCCCCAGATTGACCTTTAGGGAGCGAAGTCAGTACCGCCCAGCAGGGGTCTAACTCGCCGAGTGTTTCCCAATCCTGTTTGATCTTCGAGAGTGACATCAACCATCCTTGAGTACAATTTCGCGCCGACGATAACCCGGCAATGATACAGTATCGAACCGGCAATTGCCATAACTACCCGATCCGCACCCCGGTTGCCGGATCGAAATACAGCAATCCAGCCGGATCGATGGCACTGTAGATTGTATCCCCATGATGAACGGTAACGTCGAGGGGAAGCTGAAGCGACCATTCTTCTCCGCCGAGGTGAACATCGACCAGTTGGTAGCGTTCGGAGAAAAACTTCGTCACTTCGTCTACGACACCCGGCACCCCGTCAATGGCCAGATGAATATGTTCCGAGCGAATCCCCATTGTGATCGGGGAATTTGAGGGGAGATCATGCCGGATCGGGTACCCGCCGAAATTCTCACCGTGCCACTTTCCTCCGATGGCCTGCCCCTGAAAGAGATTGATAGTCGGCACGCCGATGAAAGTCGCAACGACGATACCCTGTGGCGTTTCATAGAGTTGGCGATACGTCCCGATCTGCTCGATTTTTCCCTCGTTCATCACGGCTATCCGGTCGGCGAGGGCCATCGCTTCAAGCTGATCGTGGGTGACATAAATGGTCGTGACCGAAAACTCCGACAAAAGGCGCTTGAGTTCCAGGCGGGCCTTGCTGCGATAGGACGTATCCAGACTGGCAAAGGGTTCGTCACACAGCAGGATTTCCAGGTCGCGGGCAAGCGCCCTTGCGATGGAGACGCGCTGCCTTTCGCCACCGGAAAGCTGATCGGGGAATCGATCCAGCAGATGGTCAATATCGATGCCGGTGATCTCAGAAATTCGCAGCAGCCGTTCTGGGAGTTCTCCCTCACGTTTGCGCAGCCTCAGAAAGAAATCAATGTTCAATCGACTGACCCAGTGGGGCATCAGGGCGTCTTCCTGAAAAACCATCCCCACCCCTCTTTCCTCGTGCGGGATTTCGTCCAGTGGGATGTTGTCATATAACACGGTTCCGCTGTCGGGCGTTTCCAACCCGGCGATCAGCCTCAACAACGTGGTTTTCCCACAACCAGATGGCCCCAGCAGGGCCAGCGTTTCACCCGGATAGATCTTGAGTGATACATCGTCGACAGCGACAGCCACAGCCCCGGCGTCCCCATCATCCTGGATAAACTTCTTCGTGACACGCTCTACGATAACGGTCGTCATGAAATACTCCTGATGACTGCATAAAAGCCGATGAGACTTGATCTACCGGATATTATACGGTCGGCACGATAGATGAAAAATCGGCTTGACACAAGAACGTATGTTCGGGGATAATAGCCGCGAACGTTAAACCTTTTGGTTATCAGGACAAGGCGTAGTGATCAAAGAGATACAGGCCAGGGTGATGCTCTCACACGTCAGGCAGCCGGACACGTGGTTTGGCCTGAAATACAATATGAACATCTATCGCGGCTGCCAGCACCAGTGTATCTACTGCGATTCGCGGAGCGAGTGCTACCAGATCGAGAATTTTTCGGACGTGTTGGTCAAGGTCAACGCCATCGATCTGTTGAAGCGCGAGCTGCCGAGCAAGCGCGTCAGGGGCATGATCGGTACCGGGTCGATGAGCGATCCGTATACACCGGTCGAGAAAACCTACAACCTCACCGGGCAGGCGCTCGAACTGTTCGCCCTGTACCGCTTCCCGGTTCACATCATCACCAAGAGCGACCTGGTGCTCAAAGACCTCGACACGCTGGTGGCGATCAACCAGACGCGGGCGAACGTCACCTTCACTGTCACCGCTGCCGACGACGATCTCGCGGCGAAGGTCGAACCCGGCGCGCCGCGTCCCTCAGCCCGCTTCGAGGCGATGGCAAAGCTGGCCGCGCACGGCATTCACACCGGCGTCACCCTGATGCCGATCCTCCCCTTCATCGAGGACAGCAAAGAGAACATCGGGGAGATACTCAGGCAGGCCAGCGATTCGGGGGTGACCTATGTCATTGCTTCGCTGGGGATGACCCTCCGCGACCGTCAGAGGGCCTATTATTACGACAAGCTCGACCGGCTGTTCCCCGGAGTCAGAGATCGATACCGGGCGCGATATGGAGATCGATATTCCTGCCCGGCCAACGAGGTCGGCGAACTGTGGGAGCATTTCCACGCACTGTGTGAAGCGTACAAGCTCTCGACGAGGATCGACAGCTACCAGCCCGGCGGGCCGGTTTTCGACCAGCTTCCGCTGTTCGAATAATCCCTGCTATAAAAAGTGTCCCCGGTCGTTCAGGCGCACCAGCAGCGGCGGATCGTAGAGCATGATCTCGGTCAGACTGCAATTGCTCAGTTTGAACGTCCACCGGGTGCTGCCGTTCAGTCCCAGCAGCAGGCGGACGATCCCCTTCAACGGGCCGCCATGTGAGACGATCAGCACCGTTTCATCCTGGCGATTCGCCTCGATGTCGGCGAGGAATGCCCGCAGGCGTGCAACGAATTGATCCATCGGCTCGCCTTCGGGCGGGGTATTGCTGCGATCCGTGATCCAGGCGGACAGTTCATCGGGCCACTGCTCGCCGATCTCGTCGAAGGATAGTCCTTCGAACACCCCGAAGGACATCTCACGAAGACGCGGGTCTGGCCGGACTTCCAGCCCGGTTCCCCGGCTGACGATCGCCGCCGTCTCCCAGGCGCGTTCCAGGTCGCTGGCATAGATGGTGTCGATACTATACGACTCCATCCTCGGCGCGAGGCGCGCCGCCTGTTCGCGCCCGGCCTCGTTCAACGGGATGTCGGTCTGACCCTGGTAGCGATGCTGGTGGTTCCAATCGGTCTGGCCGTGCCGGACAAGCAAAAGACGGATCATTCTGTGCATTTGCTCCTATAAAAGCTCGCTGACGTTTCTACCACTACGCTGATCGTTTACTTCACGCGCATTTGAATCCCGGCCACCATCAAAATGACCTCGTCGGCGGCCTCGGCCACTAATTGATTCGCCCGCCCCAGCAGGTCGCGGAAAGCCCGCCCGGCTGCCGACGGCGGGACGACCCCCATCCCCACTTCGTTCGAGACGACGATCATGTCGGCGTCGATTTCCGATGCACAGCGAACAATCGCGCAGACCTCGTCCCGCATCTCCTGCTCGATGGTCGAATCGAAATAAGACCCGTCATCCTCCGCCGATGCCATCGACAGCAATATATTCGAGACGAGCATCGACAGGCAGTCGACCAGGACGACCTTTGCATCGCCCACCGCCGACCGGATCGCACCGGCAGGATTTTGCGACGCTTCCACCGTTCGCCATGCTGCCGGTCGATTCTCCCGGTGCTGGCGGATACGTTCGGCCATCTCCTCGTCTTTCGCTTCGGCGGTGGCGACCATCAATACCCGGTCGCCGCCGATTTCCTCTGCACGCGCCTCGGCGTAAGTGCTTTTCCCGCTCCGCACGCCGCCGAGCACAAAAATGAGATTCCCCATTGTTCATCCATTCAAAGCTGTATAACCCACCAGAACACAGACTTCGATCACTTCGCAGATCGCGCCGTATGTGTCGCCGGTCAATCCCCCAATCCGCTTCACGAAGAAGCGTCCCAGGGCCAGACAAACAACAATCGCGCCCCCGGCGAAGATCATCCCCACCCAGCACCCGCCGAACCATGCCACCAGCCCGGCGATTACGCCTGCCATCAAAAGCTGTTTCCACCCGGCGTGATCCTTCATCGCCCGGCCCAGCCCATCCGCGCGGGCATAGGGGAAGGCGACCACCGCCAGCGACATCGCCCAGCGGCCCAGCACCGCCGCCATGATCGGCGCGACGGTCTGCCCACCAAGCGAGGCAACCGCCGCCGCTTTCGCCAGCAGCGCCAGAACGCCCCCCACCACGCCGAAGGCCCCGACCCGCGAATCGCGCATGATGTCGAGCCGCCGCTCGACGGTATATCCGCCGAACACGCCGTCGCAGGTATCCATCAACCCGTCGAGGTGCAGGGCGCGGGTCAGCACCACCCACAGGGTGACGACGATCACCGCAGAGACAGCGGTCGGCAGGACGAGATCGAGCAGCAGTCTGGCCGCCGCCAGTATTCCACCCAGAACGAGGCCAACCAGCGGAAAGTATCCCACCGCGTGTCCCATTTCCTCCGGCGTGAAAAGCCGTTTGATAACAGGCGGCAGGATCGACAAAAACTGGAAGGCAGCCAGCAGCCCGATCATCATCCCTCCCGATCCGAGACGCCCGCATCGTCGAAGGTCGCCATCTCCGAGAGGATGCGGCAGGCGGCTTCGGCCAGCGAAATCGCCAGCGCCGCGCCTGTCCCCTCCCCCAGGCGCATATCCATGTCGAGGAGCGGGGACAATCCCAGCCAGTCCAGCATGATCCGGTGACCGCGTTCCTGGGATTGGTGTGCAGCGATCAGGTAAGGCCGGACGCCCGGTGAAAGCGTCACCGCGATCATCGCCGCCGCCGTCGAGATGAAGCCGTCGATCACCACCGGGACGCGCCGTGAGGCCGCCCCGATCATCAGCCCGGCCAGCCCGCCGATCTCGAAGCCGCCAAGTTTGTGCAATAGTTCTAACCCATCTTCCGGGTTGGGGTTGTTCGCTTCCAGCGCACGTTCGACCACCGCCGCTTTGCGGGCTAACCCAGCATCGTCGATCCCGGTGCCCCGCCCGACCACTTCCGCCGGGGGCTGCCCGGTGATCGCCGCCGCAATCGCCGCCGAGGGGGTGGTATTGCCGATCCCCATCTCGCCCGTGCCGACGATGTCGATCTGCCGCTGTTCGATCAGGCTCACGGCGATCTCGATCCCGGCTTCGATGGCCTGCACCGCCTGCGCCGGGGTCATCGCCGGGCCAACGGCAATATTGGCCGTCCCGTAACCGATCTTGTTCACCAGCAGGTCGGGATGCGGGTCGAGATCGGCGGCCACGCCCATATCGACGATGACGATCTCCGCGCCAACATGCCGCCCCAGCACGTTGATCGCCGCGCCGCCGTTGAGAAAATTGTTCACCATCTGGGTGGTGACGACCTGCGGATAGGCGCTGACACCCTCGGCAACCACGCCGTGATCACCGGCCATCACCACAACCGCCTTCCGCTCGATGCGCGGCGCGGCACTCCTAGCAATACCGGCCAGTTGTATCGACAGTTCCTCCAGGCGGCCCAGGCTTCCGGTCGGCTTGGTCAGCCGGTTCTGCCGCTGGCGGGCAGCGGCGGCGGCCTGTTCGTCATAAGGGGGAATTTCGGGCAGGGAAAGCTGAGTCAAAAGTGCTTCCTCACAGTTCTATGGTCAGGCAAACGAGATTATCTTACCACCGCTCCGGCCCGAACAATAAAAGAGGTCGATACAGGAAAAACAACGTGGTAGACTCCTTTCACCATGACTCCACAGCATCGATCCACCGCAGCAACCGATACAGCCCGACGCCACATTCACGTCGATGGCGTGGTGCAGGGAGTCGGCTTCCGCCCCTTTGTCTACGGACTGGCGGCCCGTTTCGATCTGACCGGCTGGGTGCTCAACTCCTCCGCCGGGGTCGATATCGAGGTGCAGGGGCCGCCCGCCGATCTCGACACATTCCAGGCAGCAATCAGCGCCGAAGCGCCCCGGCTGGCCCGCATCGACCGGGTGGCGGCGCAGCCGGTGCCTCTCGACGGCACCGACACGGTCTTTTCGATCCGCCACAGCGCCAGCAGCGCGGGATCGTCGCTCGTCTCGCCCGACGTGGCGACCTGCCCCGACTGCCTCGCCGAAATCTTCGACCCGGCCAACCGGCGCTATCGCTACCCCTTCACCAACTGCACCAACTGCGGCCCGCGCTACACGATCATCCGCTCGATGCCCTACGACCGCCCGGCAACGACAATGGGAATATTCGAGATGTGCCCCGACTGCCTCGCCGAGTACGAAAATCCGCTCGACCGGCGCTTCCATGCCCAGCCCAACGCCTGCCCGGTCTGCGGGCCACGTGTCGAGCTGGTAGGCACGTATCTACCCACCGGGCCAGATGACGACATCGCAAAGGCGGCGGTGCTGCTGCATGATGGTGCGATCCTGGCCGTCAAGGGCCTGGGGGGATTTCATCTTGTTTGCGATGCTACTGATCGGGCAGCGGTCGCCCGGCTGCGGGAGCGAAAACATCGCCCCGACAAGCCCTTCGCGGTGATGATGTCGTCGCTGGAGCAGGTGTGGGAATACTGCCACCTTGTCGACGAGGAAGCGGCGCTGTTGACGAGCGTCAGCGCACCGGTCGTGCTGCTCTATCAAAAGGCCGGATCAGGGATCGCGCCGAACGTCGCCCCGGACAACCCGATGCTGGGCGTCATGCTCCCTTACACGCCCCTGCATCACCTGCTGCTGCACGATGCCGGTGTCCCGCTGGTGATGACCAGCGGCAACCTGAGCGGCCTGCCGATTATCACCGGGAACGGCGAGTCACAGGAAAAGCTAGGCGACATTGCCGACGCCTTTCTGCTCCACGACCGCCCGATCCACATGCGCTGCGACGACGCTGTCTGGTGGGTGGATCGCTTCGCCGGGGAGCAGGACGCCGCCCGGCAGCCCCTTCGACGCTCGCGGGGCGATGCCCCCTACCCGGTGCGGCTGCCCTGGCAGGCCGGACAGCCTATTCTGGCGACCGGCGCGGAGATGAAGAATACGCTGTGCCTGTTGAGCGGCCACGACGCAATCCTCAGCCAGCACATCGGCGAAGTCGATTCAATCGAGGCGCTCAATTATTACCGGCAGGTGCTCGATCACCTCAGTTCGATCTTCAAGATCGCGCCGGAGATCGTCGTCCACGACCAGCATCCCGGCTACCTGACCACCCGGCTGGCCCACGAACTGGCCGAGGTCCATCAATTGGAGCGCATCGCCGTGCAGCATCACCACGCCCATATCGCCGCCTGCCTGGGCGAGCACGGACACAAAGGCCCGGTGATCGGCGTGGCCTTCGACGGCACCGGCTACGGCCCCGACGGGACGATCTGGGGCGGTGAGATACTGATCGCCAGCGTTGACGATTACGAGCGATTCGCTCACCTGGAATACCTGCCGCTACCCGGCGGCGAAGCGGCGATTCGCCGCCCTTACCGGATCGCCTGGGGATACCTGTTCACGCTGACCGGTACTATCCCCGACATTCCCGCGCTGGCCGGTTTCCCCGCGCAGGAAAAGCAGATCGTCGCGCAGCAGGTCGAACGGGGGATCAATGCCCCGCTGACCTCTAGCTGTGGGCGGCTGTTCGACACGGTTTCGGCGCTCACCGGTATTTGCCCGACCACCACCTTCGAGGCGCAGGCGGCGATTGCCCTGGAACTCGCCGCCCGTGAGAGCGATCTTTCCCGCATCGCTCCCTACCCATTCGAGATCGACGAAGAAGAGGTGATCCGCGTTGGCGGGATGCTAAACTCAATCGTGGAGGATGCCCGATCCGGGCGCAGAGTGAGCGACATATCAGCGGCATTCCACCACACCCTCGCGGCGATCAGCGTCGAGACCGCCAGACTCGCCCGCGCAAAGACCGGGCTGGACACCGCCGCGCTATCGGGCGGGGTCTTTCAGAATCGACTCCTGCTCCGCCTGACCCGCGACGCGCTGCGGGCGGCAGGCTTCACCGTCCTAACTCACCGGCAGGTACCGGCCAACGACGGCGGACTCAGCCTGGGGCAGGCCGTGATCGGGCTGCACCGCACAACATAGATGCGACCTTCCGCCTCGAATTGCATCAAAGAATACATGTCAGACACCGATCTATTTAAGGAGGCAGCATGGCCGAAGCAACGATCAAATGGTTGGAAGCGAAACAATTCGTAGGCATCGACAGCACCGAGCACGGCATCGTGATCGCCTCACCCGGCGAAGACGGGCGGATCGGCACCAAGCCCTCCGATCTGCTTCTGATGGCGCTGGGAAGCTGCACCGCCTACGACGTGGTCAACATCCTGCAAAAGAAGCGCCAGAAACTGACCGGGCTGGAAGTGCATGTTACTGCCGAGCAGCAGGCCGATCCGCCCTGGACGTTCCAGTCGTTCCACGTGCATTACATCGTCAGGGGCCGCGATCTCGATGAGAAGGCAATTGAAAGCGCCATCGAGCTGTCTGACGAGAAATACTGCTCCGTCTCGGCGACGCTCAAGAAGGGCGTTCCGGTCACCCACGATTTCGAAATCGTCGAAGACGAATAGAGCAAAAATCAAGAAGTCGTATCGAAACCACCCGGCAGTGGGAACAGGGTCATGTCACGATGGTGTGGGCGCGGCTGTTATGGAGTCACAACATCTGGCCGGGATTTCCGGCGGTAGTTTCTGGCAGTGCAGCGGCAGGTTTTGAGAGTTCGCCGCAGCCATAATACCCGGAACACATCAATCGTGAGGGGAAAACATGGACATTTCGAAACTGAAGTTCCCACTGGTGATCATCGCCGTTGGGTTCGTAATCGGCCTGCTAAGCGACCTGCTCCTCTATGGGAATCCGCTTGGTATATCGGTACCGATCATCATCGTGTTGATTCTGATCGGGTTGTTCGTGCTGGCGGCGGTCGAGGGCACGAAGGTTCTTCTTGGCAACCTCTGGCTGATTCTGCCCCTGCTGTTCATGGCGGCAATGTCGGCGGTTCGGGCGGCCCCGCTGCTGCGCTTCCTGAATATCAGCGGGAGCCTGCTGCTGATGCTCCTCCTGGCGAACAGTCTATCAACCCGACCGCTGGTGAAGCTCAATATCGGCGGCTATGTGGAGGCGGTGATCGAAAGCGGCATCATGTCCCCCCTGCTCTCAGTAGTGCTGATCGAACGCGGTGTCAACGATATCCGGCAGCGCGGCAAGTTGAGCAAGAAAGTCGTCCGCAGCGTGCTGATTGGCCTGTTGATCGCCTTGCCTTTCCTGTGCATCTTCACCATTCTTTTCTCTTCGGCGGACCTGATATTTGGCGGATACGTCGACAGGCTGTTTACGAATCTGCATATCGGCGACTTCATCGGTCACACACTGCTGACTATAGTCTTTTCGCTGCTGGCGATGGGCGGGCTGGCCTATGCTCTGGCGCGTGGCCCGGATAGCAAACGTCTATTCAGCAGGAAACCCGATCCCGCCGATGACAACGAGGAAAAGAACGTCGAGACCCTGATTGAAGAGGAAAACGCCAAAGAGATCGACAAACGAATCGGGTTGGGCATGATCGAATCATCGGTGGTGCTGTTCAGCGTCGATATCCTGTTCCTGCTGTTCGTAATCATCCAGTTCGCGGCCCTGTTTGGCGGCGAAGCATTTTTGCGCAGGCAGGGATTGACCTATTCGGAGTATGCCCGGCGCGGATTCTTCGAACTACTCGCAGTGGCGATCATCACCCTGGGATTGATCCTGCTGCTCGATCATTTCACCAGGCGCGAAACGAAATCACAACGCACAATCTTCCTTGCAGGCAGCGGCCTGATGATCCTGATGACGATCATCATCCTCGCTTCGGCCTTCGAGCGGATGCAGCTTTATGAAGTGGCCTACGGCTTCACCCGTCTGCGGGTCTATCCGCATATCTTCATGGTCTGGCTGGCGATCCTGATGGCCTACTTCCTCGTCTTCCTCTTCCTCGATAAATCGTACCTGTTTGCAACCGGGGCACTGGTGATGTCGCTCGGATTTGTGATCACCCTCGATATCCTCAACCCCGATGCCTTCATCGTACGGCAGAACATTGCCCGCTACGAACACGGCGAACCGCTGGATGTCGATTATCTGGGCAGTCTATCCGAGGACGCGATTCCGGCGTTTCTGCCTCTCCTCGACGACTACACAGGAACAATCCGGGAGCAGGCCGGGCCGTGGCTTCACAAACACCTAATCGAACTGGATTCCCGGCAGGCAAAGGCCTCCTGGCCTTCGTACCACTTTGCCATCAACCGGGCTTACAATCTACTCGATGCCCGGCGCGGCGAGATCGAGGGTTTCGAGGTACCAGACTGGCTGTTCTACCGCTACGATTGATCCGTTTGCGTAATCGGACACTTTCTTTTATTGTTTCAGGCGGCGATGATTGGCCGCCTGTTTTCTTTTTTTGAGGGGGATGTGACTGATGGGTGCTGATACGATAGATCACGGCTATCTTTCGCCGTTCTCGTGGCGATATGGTAGTTCCGAAATGCGCGAACTCTGGTCGGAAGTCGAGAAGCGGAAACGTTGGCGGCGCGTGTGGGTGGCATTGGCCGAGGCTCAGACCGAGGCCGGGCTGGTAACAGCGGAGCAGGTCACCGACCTGCGCGAACATGTCAACCAGATCGACATCGCCCGCGCCCACGAGATCGAGGCCGAGATTCACCACGACCTGATGGCCGAAGTCCGCACCTATGCGGAGCAGTGCCCGGTCGGTGGCCCGATCATCCACCTGGGGGCGACCAGCATGGACGTCGAGGACAACGTCGACGCGGCCCGCCAGCGTGACGCACTCGACATCGTTCTCAACCGACTGCGCGATCTCCTGGCAGTTTTCGCGGAGCAGATCGAGCAGTGGGCAGATGTGACCTGTATCGGCTGGACGCATCTCCAGCCCGCCGAACCGACGACGGTCGGCTACCGGCTGGCAACCTACGCTCAGGATTTACTCGCTGATTATGAGGATTTGCAGCGCGTCCGCGACACGCTGCGCGGGAAGGGAATCAAAGGAGCGGTTGGCAGCGGCGCAAGCTACACTCTGCTGCTCGACGGCACCGATCTGACCGTCGGCGATCTCGAAGCGCGGATCATGGAAGCCCTCGATCTCCCGGCTTTTCCCATCGCCGCGCAGACCTACCCCCGGCGGCAGGACTGGGCGCTGCTATCGGCGCTGTCCGGGCTGGGCGGCACGCTCTACCGCTTCGCCTTCGACCTGCGCCTGCTGCAAAGCCCCGCTTTCGGCGAATGGTCAGAACCCTTCGGCAAGAAGCAGGTCGGCTCGTCGGCGATGCCCTTCAAGCGCAACCCGATCAAAGCCGAAAACCTCGACAGCCTGGGGCGACTCGTCGCCGGGCTGCCGCGCATCGCCTGGGACAACGCCGCCCACTGCCTGCTCGAACGCACCCTCGACGATTCAGGCAACCGCCGCACGATCATCCCCGAAGCATTCCTCGCCGTCGACCACATGCTGATCACCGCCCGCCGGGTGGTTGCCGGTCTGGTGATCGACGAGCAGGCGATAGAATCGAACATGGCCCGCTACGGAACTTTCGCCGCCAGCGAGCGTGTGCTGATGGCGTCGGTTCGCGCCGGGGCCGACCGGCAGGAAATGCACGAGGTGATCCGCGAGAACAGCATGGAAGCCTGGAAGGACGTCCGCGCCGGGAAGGACAACCCACTGGCCGATCTGCTGGCCGCCAATGCGCGGATGACCGCTCATCTCACAGTGGATGAGATTCGAAGCCTGATGGATGCATCGGGTTACGTAGGGGATGCGCCCGAACGGGCGCGGGCGATGGCCGGGGCTATCCGTGAGGCTTTGCGATGATCGCCCGGTAGGTGTCGATCCAGCGGTCACTGATCGCGTCCCAGTTCAGGTGTTGTGATACGTAGTCGCGCCCTCGATGAGCCTGCTCGATGGCAGAAGGATCGTCGAGCGTAGCGAGAATCGCAGCGGACAGATCGCCCGTCGAACCGAAGGGCACCACGCGGCCAATATCCTGATCGGTTAGCAGTCCGGCCAATCCGCAGCGGTCGGTGGTGATCACCGGGGTAGCGTTGAGCAGCGACTCCAGCAAAGTAATCCCAAGAATCTCGTAGCGAGAGGGCAGCACACACACATCGAAAGCCCGGTACGCGGCGGCCCGCATTTCGTCGCCTTCGAACAACCCGCCAAAACGCACCGCCGATCCAATGCCCAGCCGCTCGACCTGCTTTTCGAGATCGGCCCTTGCGCCGTCGTCCGGCCCGGCCAGCAGCAGGATCGCCCCCGGCTTGTGCGTCAGCACTTCCGCAAAGGCATCGATCAAAAAGTCGATCCCCTTGATCGGGTTCAAGCGGCCCACGAAGCCAACCAGCGGCGCGTCGATGGGAATGTCGAACCGCCGACGGAACGAGTCCGGGTCGGCGTCGATGTCGAACGCATCCACATCGATCCCGTTCGGGATGACCACGATCCGGTCTTCCGGCAGTCCCCGGTCGAGGTACTGCTGGCGCTCCATGTCGGTGATCGCATGCAGCCCGGCAGCCCGGTCGAGCAGGCGATTGCCCCACATCAGATCGAAGAAACGTTTATAGGCTGTGCGCCCAAGTTCCGTCGGTAGCCCGCCGTGCGGCGTCACGATATAGGGAATCCCTGATTTCAGCAGCGGGCGCAGCGCCAGCGCGTTGGTCATGCTGCGGATTTCGTGAAGGTGAACCACGTCGATGGCCGGGAGCATCTCGGAGATGACGCGCCCCATCGTCGGGGGGAAGAACAACCTGCGCCATGCAAGGAAATTGCTCAGGTTGCGGCAGCGATAGATATCGAGGCCCTGATCGGTTTCCCACTCTGCGGGTGCCCGGTGGGTGCTGTCGAGCGCGTCGGTGGTAACGACCGCCACCGTGTGACCGTCAGCGGCCTGCCGCCGGGCGATCTCGTAGATGACCCGCACCGGCCCACCAAAGGCCCAGGCCGGGGCATAATAAGGGCTGATATGCAGAATGTGGAGTTGCTCGGCCACGTTTGCCACCTGCCCTTACCTGACATGCCCGGCGAGAATCGCCTCGAATTCGGTGGTGATCGCTTCCCAGTCGCAGTGGGCTTCGACGAAAGCGCGGGCCGCCCGGCCAAGTTGTTCGGCCCGTGTGCGGACATTCAGCGCCATCTCGATATGATCTTCCGCCGGGGCATAGATCACCCCGTTGCCCTCGCCGATATCGCGCATCACGCCCGGCAAAGACGTCGCGATGACCGGCTTACCACCGGCCATATACTCGTAAATCTTGATCGGGACGATGTGCTCGGTCGCCGTGACGGTCTGGAAGGGCAGCAAACACGCATCGGAAGCAGCGAGTAATTCAGGAATACGTTGATAGGGCACCCGACCGGTCAGCACCAGCCGATCACCCAGCCCTGCATTGCGCATCTGGCACAGCCATTCGTATTCGTCGCCGTCGCCGACCACCAGCAGTTTGACCTCCAGAGGGGCATCAGCAAGCGCGGCGACAACCTGACGCAGCCCGGAGAAATCGTAGAGCCAGCCCATGAAGAACAATACATAGTCGCTCTCGGCCAATCCAAGTTCGGCGCGGATGGCCGAATCGGGCTTCCCCGGTTGGAAGCGTTCCAGGTCGACTCCTGTGCGCAGCACGCGCGCCCGGTCGGGGCTGGCCCCCATTCTGATCGCGTAATCGCGCAGGTGGGCGTTGATCAGGATCACCTCGGCAGCCGATCCGAACAGCCAGCGCTCGACCGTATGGGCAACCGGCTGCACGATTTTACTCGGCACCAGCGCGTGCAGTGCATCGATCACATGAAGGACATAGGGGATGTCGTAGCGGCGGGCCAGCCGCAGGGCAGGCATACCGGTGCTCAGGGCATACGAGACGATGATGTCGGGCCGCCGATCTTTGATCAAGCGTTTCAGCGCCGCGTGGTGCGAAAAAACCGAACTGGGGCGGGCCAGCAAGCGCGGACTCAACGTCCCCGGTGTGATCAGCTTGATCTGCGCCCCGTTCATGATCCGGGCAGCATGGGGGTTGTCCTCCCGGCGAACGATCAGCGGTTCCTGCGGCCAGTGCGAACGCAGAATCGGATAATCAAGCACGGTGATCGTGTGGCCGCGCAGGGAGAGCCGCTCGAAGAGATGATGCTGCTGGTGCGGGCCGCGCCGCAGCCAGTCGGTTTCCTGCACGACGACGATGTCCATGCCTTACGATCCTTCGCCGCTTTGTTCAGGGTGCAGTATCCGCATAACGTGGATGCCGTGCGTCTCAAACACGGGTTCGAAGTAATCGTCGTCAAAAGCATGCACGTAGAATTCGCGATCCTGCCAACCGATCCGGTCAGCCTTTTCCCGATCATAGAGGAATACGTTGTAGAAAATATAGTCGTAGTCTTCCAGTTCAGCCAGAGCAGAAGGGTTGCCGGTAAACGTTTCGAAATCTGTCAGGTAATAGGCAAGGCGGTCGTCCATCAGATAGAGACGGTCGGTTTCCGGATCGAGTTCGGTGCGGGCAAAATGAACCAGTTCGTAAACCAATGACTTCGCATGTTCAAGCCGCTGATCGTCGGTAGCAAAGGGTTTTGTGATCGTATAATACACGCCGCCCAGCCGCTCCTGTGTCCCCAGAAACGCAGTTCCCAGTAGCACTACAACCCCGATTCCCTGCCAGACGATCTGGGGAATCTTCTGCGACCAGGGCTGTTTTTGAATCCACCCGGCGATCCACTCCACCGGGTAGACCGACCAGGTCGCCAGGAGGGGAAGCGCCAGCAGCATAAAGCGCGGATTGTGCGATACCTTCATCCACCATGCCAGCCAGTATGGGATCGCGGCGGCAGCGAGGATCAGATCGACCGGGGTCGGCTGATCGTCGGCCCGCAGCACTTTGATCCCCTGGACAACGGCCAGATAAATCCCCATCATCCAGCCGATGGTATAAAGCGGCGTCAAGACATAGCCAAAGGCATCGGGATAGGCCAGCGAGGGCGAGATGCCCAGCAGCCCGGCCTGCTGCGACAGTTGATGGTAAAGCCCGGCAACCGGCATGACATACTCCCAGCCGCCGATCAGCACGTTGCGCAGGTACCAGGGACCTGCAATCAGGATCGCCGGGAGCAGGATACAGGCCAGTGCCACAAACAGTTTTCGCCAGCGGCCCGGTACCGGCTGGCGGCGGGATGCGATCAACTTCAGCACGGGGATGAGCGAAGCACTTGCCAGCCAGGATACCCCGGACTGCTTGACAAACAGTGCGACACCCAGCAGTAAACCGGCCAGCAGCACGTCGAATGTTTTTTCACTCTCCCACCACTGAATCATCGAAAGCAGCGCCAGCGTCAGCGGAAATGTGGTGGCGATGTCAGTGTAGGCCAGCGACCCATAATTGACGAACATTGGCGTCAGAGCGACAATCGCCGCCGCCAGCAGGCCGCGCCGCCGGTTGCCCTTTCGCCCGGCGATCAGGTACGTCGCGCCGAGGGTGCCGACGACCATCACAAACTGGAAGATTTTGGCAAGGTGCTCGTTAACAGAACCGGCGGCAAACCAGGTCGTCGCAAAGGTAATCGGAACCAGCGGCGGGTATCCCCATACCTTTCCCGGCAGGCTGCGGGCCAGGTAAATCAATCTGGCCTGGAGCGCATAGCGCACCAGCGTATCATCGCCGATGAAGGGATAGTACAGCAGGTAGACCAGAATGACCGTCACCGCGCCGATGATCGCCAATGACAGCAGGGCTTCGAGATCGAGGCGAACCAGCCGCCGCCACTGTGACCGCCACCAGTCGAGCCAGCGGCGCGGCGACACCCAACCAGGGTTCAGCACAAGGCCGACCACCAGCCCGATCACGATAATCGCCAGCGCGGAGACGCCGCTCAACCACGTGCCGGGGAGCAGGCCCAGGTAAAACAGGAGCAGGCCCAACACCCCGACGCTGAACGCCAGCGCCGTCAGTGCAACCTGCAAAGGCGGCTTACCCCGATCCTTCAGCAGGCGGTCGGTAAGCGGCCACAGAAACAGGTAGCCGACCGGAAGAATAAGCAGTGCAAACCAGAACATAAAACGCCTGGCTACTGGTAGCGAACGATCAGTGGGGTGCGCATTACCTGCTCAACCTCGGCGCGGGTGCGCTCCAGTTCGGCCATCGTCTCGTCGTGCGGGACGAGGATCGCCAGCATGTCGGCACCCTTGCAGATTTCGACCAGCGACTCGTATTCCATGCCATCGATCAGGCGGTCGTAGTGCGCGACGTCGTAGCCGTCCTCGACCAGCAACCTGACGATCTCAATCGCCGGGCTTTCACGCGGATCGTCGACGTTGGGCTTGTAGGCCGCGCCCAGAACAACAAGCTTCGGGTTGTCGATCTCCCGCACCGCCTTGCGGATTTTCGACGCGATCCGCGCGGGCATGCCGTCGTTGATCAGGCGCGAGGTGAAGATCATGCGCGAGTTGGACGGGTCGACTTCTTTGATGAACCAGGGGTCGATGGCGATGCAGTGCCCGCCTACCCCGATCCCCGGGTACAGGATGTTGACGCGCGGGTGCTTGTTGGCAAGGGTGATCGCCTCACGCCCGTCGATTTTTAGCGTTTCGGCGACGGCGTCGAACTCGTTCGCCAGTGCGATATTGATATCGCGGTAGGTGTTTTCCATCAACTTGACCAGTTCGGCGGTTACATCGTCGGTTTTGAACAGTTCACCCTTGACGAAGGTGGCATACATATCTGCCGCCATGTCGCGCGCTTCTTCGTTCATCGCGCCGATGATCCGGTCGTTGTGAATGATCTCGTAGAAAATGTCTCCGGGCAGGATGCGCTCCGGGCAATGGGCCAGGTGGAGCGTCTCGCCGATCACCAGATCGGTCGCCTTCTCGATCATCGGGGTGACCCGCTCGCGACAGGTCAGCGGCGGGATGGTCGATTCGATGATTACCAGGTTGCCGGGCCGAAGGAACGGGATGATGCTTTCCACCGCATCATCGACATAAGACATCTCGGCGATTTTCTTGCGGTGATCGAGCGGGGTCGGCACAGCAATGATGAAGATATCGCCCTCACAGGGAGTAGACTGCGCGCGAAGATTGGCCCTGACCCCCGGCTCGTCCATCAATGCCTGGAGATCGTCTTCCTTGATACGCATTACGCCTTCGTTGATGGCACGAACGATATTCTCGTTGATGTCCACACCAACGACATCGTAACCAGCCTTCGCCAGCAGGAGCGCCGCCGGGAGGCCAACATAGCCCGTCCCAACGACCACGATGGTTTTATCTGTATCAGTCACGTCCGTAAACCTCTTTCTGCCATTCGATGGTGCGCGGGATGCCTTCTTCCAGCGTCACCGTACATTTGTGATCCAGGTCGCGTTTGGCCTTGGTATTGTCCGATTTCTTGTTGCGCGTGTTGTGCTCTTCGACTTCGACATACTCGACCAGCGAATCGTCTTTGCCCAGGTAGCTGAGGATCATATCCGACAGGACCTTGATGTCGTGGTATTCGTCCCCGGCGATATTATAAACCTCGCCTGGAATGAAATTCTCACTGATGTTCGCCAGAGTCCGGGCCGTATCGTCAATATAGGTCGATGAGCGGTGATGGTCGAGATAGACCGTATAGGGCATGTCATGGAGCGCGTGGTAGATGAACTTGCAGATCACGCTCCGGTACGCCGAGTAAGGTTCACCGGGGCCGTAGGTATTGAACAGCCGCACGCGCACCGTCTCGGTGTTGAAGCGGTCGGCAGAGTTCATGATCTGCATCTCGTTGACCCACTTGGTGATCGCATAGTCATTCAACTGGCGGATCGGATGCTTGTCGAGCACATCCTCGGTCATCACACCATCCCAATCGCCGTAGACTTCGGAACTGCTGGTAAAGACCATTCGAAAGCCGTGTTTTTCCTGACAGCGCAGCATGTTCTTCACGCCGATAGCATTGCTCTGCCAGAGCGTCTCGTAGAAGTCTTCGCCGTTCCAGCGCCCGAACTCAGCCGCAAGGTGATAGACGACATCGAACGACTGCTCATCGAATACCCGCTCGACCTGCCGGTAGACGCCGACATCGCAGCGGTAGTAATTAGGGCCGGGGGCATGCGGTCGATCCAGCACCCAGACTTCATGGCCGCGCTGCCTCAGTTCTGCGGTGAGCGGCGTCCCGACGGCCCCCAATCCTCCTGTAACCAGAATACGCATAAGTTTATTTGTTCTCCTTGAGTCCGGGCGGAGGCCCAGCTTCGTTCTGTTCTACTGCAGCGGAGCGAGAATTCCCCCGCCGCGTCGAAATATCATTCCACAACTGCTCGACACCAAACACCGCCAGCATGATCGCCATCGGCAGGGCAGGCATCGAGAAGCGGATAATGTCCTCCCGAAAATTGAAGGCCGCCGCCATCGGGATCAGGTAAAACAGCGGCGCACCGATCAGCAGCGCGGCGGCTCTCCACCCGTGCCGCTGCCACAGCCTGACCGTAACATAAACGCTAACCACCAGCGCCAGCGCCGAGGGCACGGTCAGCCAGGGGCGCCGCTCGATGAAATGCCAGGCATTCTGAACGAGATGCACCGGGTGAAACGGCAGCGTCGTCAGGATATCGACCAGTGAGCGATTCCAGGTTCCCCGGAACTGCCCAATATCCCCGTAAGAGATATACCCGGTGGTGATCGGCATGCCAAAAACCACCTGATTGTACCACGCTTGAGGCAGGTAGCTTAACAACGCTCCCCCGGCAACGATCAATAGTGCTTTCCAGCCATGCGCAATGATGACATACAGCAACAGAAAGATGATCATAAACAACGCATGGATACGAAATGACACGGCCAGTCCCATCGATATGCCGATCAGGAGCAGAGGGCGAAAACTGACAGGCGATTCATCATCAATTTTCGCAGCCAGCAGCATGATCGCCTGGAGCAAAAAATACATCGCCGGGCCATCGGCCAGGCCGTTCAGCCAGCCGAGAGTCGGTACGGTGGCGCTCCGCACGGTTGACGGATCGAAATGCCAGAAAAAAGCAAAGTAGGCCGCGAGTGGTGTGAGCGTCCAGATCGCCGCCGCCCAGATCGCCGCCCGCTCACGTTTCAGAATCGACCGGGCGATGCTGCCGGTGACCAGAATCGAGTGCCCCGCAAATATAAATCCGTTGATGATAACCAGCGGGACGACCATATCGTTGTAGATGGCCGGTTTCATTATGAGAATAACGGGGATCATCACCAGCGCCTGCCCGATCCCGACGACGGATTCCTTCGGGGTTCCGCCAATGATCGATTGGGCCAGGCTCATCATCTCGAGCTGGTCGCCGCCGTGATGCAGGTACCAGCCTTCCCTCAAATCCAGGGGCAGGATGTTGTACAGGAACAGCAGCGCAATAACTACCCGCGCTATTGTCAATCCATACAACCACCGGTCAAAGGAATCGAGTGATGACCAGGTTGGCCCCTGTCTCTGTAAAAATCGCAGTATGGGGTTAGGACGGGATTCAGTGGATTGATTCATGGCTGGATTTATTTCATTCGGAGCGCTGTTTTCAGGCTGGCTTCCAGGTTGACAATATTGCCGTATTACCATCGATTTCGCAACACCAAATACCCTCCGACTGTAATACTATCCGGGATACAGGAATGAGATGGAGAGCAGGGATGGTAAAAACAGAATAATTATTGAATGCGCCGACCCCGGCTAGAGTGACTTCCGGCGGGAATTTGTATTGTGAAGGCAGCACCCTTCCCGATCCCCTCACTGCTGACCGAAACGGTTCCGCCGTGCGCCTCGACAATCGCCTTGACAATCGCCAGGCCCAGCCCTGTGCCACCGGTATCGCGTGTGCGGGCATGATCGGTGCGGTAGAAACGGTCGAATACATACGGAAGCTGCGCCTTTTCGATGCCTTCGCCGCTGTCCACCACGTCGATCTGGATCGTATCCAGGTGATCGACCAGCCGTAAGGTGATCACGCCGCCAGCAGGAGTGTGCCGCAGTGCGTTCGAGAGCAGATTGTGCATTACCTGTGTCAGCCGCGATCGATCAACCGCAGCGCAGGCATTCTGATCGAGGTCACAGGCCAGCCTGACCCCCTTCTCCTGGGCAGCCGGTTCGAACACGTCGATCACCGATTGGAGGATCGGGGCCAGGGCGACACGCTGCATATCCAGCGGCAGTTGGTGCGCCTCGGCCTGCGAAATCAAATGCAGGTCTTCGACCAACCGGGTCAGGTGCCGGGTTTGATCGTACAGCCGGGCGATCTCGCCTTTGTCCATTTCGTACACATCATCGAGGATCGCCCGTAAATTTCCCTGAAGGAGAGTAAGCGGGTGGCGAAGTTCGTGGGCGACATCGGCGACGAGATTCCTCCGAAGTTGTTCGGCCTGATCGAGATCGGCGGCCATCTGGTTGAAGGCCCTGCCCACTTCGACAAACTCCTGGCTCCCGCGAGGCTCGACCCGGTAAGAGAGGTCATGCGAACCGACCCGGTTAGCGGCTTTGACCAGATCGTTGAGCGGGGAGGTGAGCGACCGACTGAACCATGAGCCGATGCCAATCCCGACCAACGCTCCAAAGACGGTCAGGAGCATGAAGGCCGCGATCCGGTTTTCCTCGGATTCGGTAAGAATATCTCCTTCTTCCCGCGTGTGTTCAAGCGCGAATGGGCCTGCCTCGCTTGCCGGGATGACGTCCATATGCCAGTAGATGAACCCGATCACAGCGGGCATCATAAGGGTGAGTAAAAATGCTCCCCCGATCACCATACTGAGTTGAACCCACAGCTTTCGCGCCTTCATCATTACCCACCTGACAACTTATAGCCGACCCCGTATACCGTTTCGATATAGCGCGGCTTTTTGGGATCATCGCCCAGTTTTTGCCGCAGGTTCTTGATGTGGCTGTCGAGGGTACGTTCCATGCCTTCGTATTCATAGCCAAGCCCACGCTGGATCAATTCACTGCGGGTAAAGGCATAGCCGGGATTCTCCAGCATGGCGCGGAGCAGGTTGAACTCCGTAGGCGTCAGGTCGAGAACCCTGCCATCGAGCGTCACTTCATGGCGGGCCGGGTCCATACACAGGTCACCTGCCCGGAAAACCGTCACCGCCCCGAAGCCGCCCGGACTCACCCGGCGCAGCAGCGCATTGACCCGGGCGGCGACCTCACGAGGATTGAACGGCTTGGTGATGTAATCATCGGCTCCCAGTTCGAGGCCGAGGATTTTGTCGATGTCGTCAATGCGGGCAGTCAGCATGATCAGGGGAATCTCGGAGAGAACGGGATCGGCACGGATGATGCGCGTGATCTCCCAGCCGTCCCGGTTGGGCAGCATCAGATCGAGTAGAAGGAGATCGGGCTTTTCGGCTTTGAGGATGTGCAGGGCTTCTTCGCCATCATAGGCACACAACACCTGATACCCGGCTTTCTCCAGATAACCCTGCACCAGCCGCACGATCTCCCTATCATCATCGACAACCAGCACCCGATACTGACTCATATCGCTCCTCGCAGGCTGCGGAACTGTCTTCATTGTGGGGTGAAGCGTATGAGTTGTCAATGTAACGCTTTTACTTCGCGGTCAAAGAGTCAGCACCTACCGGCTGTTCCTGCGGCACCTTCCGCCCACCGTTGAAAACGTAGCACCGAGTCGCCCTGACCAACCAGCGAGCATGATAGCCAACATGGAGCAACATCGTAAAGGATGCCAGGACACCGGTGATCTTGTGTAAATGCGACAGCACCTCGTTATAGCCGGATATCCACATTACCAGCCCGCTTGCGCCGCAGGCAGTGATCCAGATGAACAGCAGCAGGTCGTTACGGCGGCGGGTTCGAACCTTGCGAGGCAGGTCTTTCCGCCTGGTGGTATAGACCTTCCTGATCCAGTCGATGTGACTGCCCAGGTGCCGAACGGCAAGTATAAACAGGGCTGCACCCGCGATGCAGTGAACCACACTCTGCCCCCCCGGCACATCTGCCCCCCTGTGACCGGCCAGCGAGAAGAAAGTGATTAACATCAAAACGAACAGTGCTACGTCAATCCAGTAATTTCTACGTCGTGAGTTCTCCATACTACCCTCCGATAATTGGTTTCTGACCCTCATATTAGAGGGCAGTTGTGGAGAACTTATAGAGACAGTCTATAAGGTTTGTGCAGATTGATTACCGGCGGCAGGTTTGTATACAAAAAGCCCACTAAAAAGTGATCTGCTGCTATCTACCCGGATTCACTAGATCGGCTCAGGCTTTGGAATACGCCCGGCCACGCCGTTCCCGATGGCTTCCGTAATGGTCTGAAGATAATTCAGCACTTCCATCGTGCGCATTCCACCGGGACGAATGACACTCAACTGGCTGTTATACTGCTTGAGAGCATCTTCGGCGTAACTGGTTGCCGTAAGCAGGATCATTGGAATATCAGACATCGCCGGGTCCTGCTGCATCTGTCGGATGACCTCAAAACCATCAATTTCCGGCATCATCAAGTCGAGTAAAACCAGGTCAGGCCGTTCTTCCTTGATCGCATCCAATCCCTCTCTGCCGTTATAGACAAGGCGCAGATCATAATCGACATCCGCCGTCTGTAAAATACGCTGAACCAGGTGGCAGAACCCGCGATCGTCGTCAACCAGCAGTATCCGTTTTACATCATCAATCCGCTTAATTTCGGAGAGCAGGTGCTCACCTTCGATAGGCTTGACCAGACTTCCCTCGACCCGCAGATTGACCGCCAGCCAGGATTGGCTGGGCAGCGAGCAGACGATAACCGGCACAGTCACCTGCTCGATCATCTGGAGATCAACTTCCCGGCTCGGATGCATATTGATGACCACTGCTTCGGGATGATGGCACTCAATCTGCGGGAGGAGCTGTTCACCATCCGGAACATGAATCACCGCCCCGTCGGGCACGTACCGGGCGATTATATTGGCAACTTTTGGATCGGGATCAACCACCAGGATGAGCTTTTCTTTCTCTGGAAATGACCGCGTTACTTCCCGGATAACGCCGGCGGCCTGTGGACTCTCTTCCTGAAGCGGCAGTGTGAAGAAAAAGGTCGAACCTTTGCCAATCTCACTTTCTACCCAGATATGCCCGTTGTGTGCCTCGACAAATCGCTTGCAGATTGCCAGCCCCAGCCCGGCTCCTTCACGCGTTCGGCGCAGCGAATAATCGACCTGATAGAATTCGTCGAATATGTAGGGAAGTTTCTCTGCGGGAATGCCCGACCCGGTATCACTCACCCGAACGGTGATCGTATCGCTTCCTACTTCAACGCTCAGGCGGACTTCGCCCTCTTCCACAAAGCGGCAGGCATTGTTGAGGAGGTTGGGCAGCACCTGCCGGATGCGCGTCTGGTCGATGGCAACAACGGGCAGGCCACCGGGGATGTTCAGCACGAGGTCGACTGACCTGACCTTGAACAGATTCTCGGCGATCCCCACAGCATGGCGCAGACCGGCGCTTCATTATCGATATGAAGAACACACTGATCTTCACCGTGTTGTTCCTGTTCTTCAGCATCACGATTGGCCTGTTCCTGGCGATCCTGCTCGACCGAAATATAAAAGGCAAAGGCATCTTTCGAAGTCTGTTTCTGTTCCCCATGTCAATCTCTTTCATCGTGACCGGCGTTGCCTGGCGATGGTTGATGAACGCGGCAACCGGCAGTCGGATCAGCGGGCTTAACCTGCTCTTCGATAAGCTGGGGCTTGATTTCCTGATCAGCAAGTGGCACACCACAACCACCCTTGATCTACCCTTTGGTCTGACCATCACCGGGATCGGGATTGCCTTTATTGCAATCCCGGCTGTCTGGCAGATGTCCGGCTTCACGATGGCACTGTACCTGGGTGGGCTGGGGAGCGTCTCCGACGATTTGCGTGAAGCGGCCCGTGTCGATGGAGCCAATGAATTCCAGATTTATCGCTATATCATCATGCCGCTGCTTCGCCCGGTGACTTTGAGCGCGGTGATTATCCTCGGACATATCTCCTTAAAAATATTCGACCTGATTGTCGCGATCAGCCAAAACAATATTGCGCTTGACGTGCCAAGTGTCTATATGTGGCGCACCACCTTCGACGGGTTGAACTACGCCCGGGGCGCTGCCATTGGTATCCTGATGCTGATCACCGTCGCCATCTTGATCGTTCCCTATCTTGTCAACTCCATGAGCTCGGAGGCCGAGCTATGACCACAGCACGACGGCTTGCCCGGCCTGCACTATATTTGATACTCATATTTATGGCAGTCATTTACCTGCTGCCTATCTATGTGCTGCTGGTAACGGGGTTGAAGAGCTTCGCCGAAGTCGATCTCCAGACGATGTGGAGCCTGCCCAAAGGACTCTATCTCGAAAACTTTTCCGCGGCCTTTACCGAACTGGCTCCGCATCTGCGGAACAGCCTGGCGATGGCTCTCCCGGCAGCGATAATCTCTTCAATGGTCGGCTCACTGAATGGATATGTCTTCGCCAAGTGGAAGTTCAAAGGCTCTGACATTATTTTCACGCTGATCCTGTTTGGTATGTTCATTCCCTATCAAAGCATCCTGATTCCGCTGACGAAATTCATGGAAGCAATCCATCTGCGGGGCACAATTGTCGGCCTGATCCTCGTCCACATCATCTACGGGATACCGATCACTACGCTGATATTCCGCAACTATTACACCAGTGTGCCCACCGAAATTCTTGAGGCCGGGCGTATTGACGGCGCAGGTTTCTTTGATCTGTACCAGCACGTGATCTTTCCGATCTCGATACCCGGTTTTGTGGTTGTGCTCATCTGGCAGTTCACCCAGGCGTACAACGAGTTTTTGTTCGCTGTCGTGCTCACCAACCCCGCACAGTGGCCGGTCATGGTTGCCTTGAACAACCTCGCCGGGAGCCAGATCATTCAATGGAATGTACAGATGGCCGCCGCGCTTGTCGCTGCATTCCCAACCCTGTTGGTCTATATCCTGTTGGGGCGCTATTTCTTACGCGGCCTGATGGCAGGCGCATTGAAGGGCTAACAGCGCCAATAAAATCTATCGTAAACATATCCGGGGAATCTCTACCGGCTGTTCCGCCAACACAGCGCCTCCATATGGAGGCGCTGTGTTGTAACTGCACAAAAGTGATGGTAGTTCGCTCAATCGATGTTTGCACTCCGCCGCTTTTGGGTATACTTACCCGGAATTAACACCGTTTGACAGCGATCCGCAGTAGTGGGGGAGAAGAAACATTGAGTCAGAAGATACCGGTGGCCGTGCTGGCCGCCACAGGCACGGTCGGCCAGCGATTTGTCAGTCTACTTGAAGATCATCCCTGGTTCGAGGTAACCGTGGTGACTGCCTCCGAGCGCAGCGCCGGGAAGCGCTACGCCGAAGCCGTAAACTGGGTGATCCCCGGCGAAATACCGTCGAGCGTCGCCGACCTTGTGGTCGAGCCGACCGAGAACCCGGTCGAGATCATTGGCAACAGAGCGAAGCTCGTTTTCTCGGCGCTGCCATCTAACGCCGCCCGTGAAGTCGAGCCGGACCTGCCTGCGGCAGGCTACGTCCTTGCCTCGAACGCGTCCGCACTGCGCATGGAACCCGACATCCCGCTCCTGATCCCGGACATCAACGCCCATCACCTTTCGCTGATCGCTGATCAGCAGGCCGGGCGGGGCTGGCCGGGAGTGGTCGTCACTAGCCCGAACTGCGCCGTTTCCAGTTTTGTGTTCCCTCTGAAAGCCCTCAACGACGCTTTTGGTGTGACCCAGGCGCACGTGGTCACCATGCAGGCAATCAGCGGGGCAGGCTATCCCGGTGTGGCATCGTTTGATATTCTCGACAACGTGATCCCGTTTATCAAGGGCGAAGAATCCAAAGTCGAAACTGAGCCGCTTAAAATTCTGGGAATCGTGCAGGATGGGCAGGTCGTCCCCGCCGGTTTCCCGGTCAGCGCCCAAGTCAACCGCGTCCCGGTGATGGATGGGCACCTCGCGGCGATGTCGTTTGGGTTGAAATCACGGGCCAGCCTTGACGACGTCAAGGCTGCGATTGCAAACTACAAGGCACTCGATTCGGTTCGTGCGCTGCCCAGTTCGCCCGAACAACTGATTATCGTGCGCGAAGAAGAAGATCGTCCGCAGCCGCGCCGCGACCGTGACGCACAGAACGGCATGGCGATCTCCGTCGGGCGCATCCAGCCCTGTTCAGTAATGGATTACAAGCTGGTCGTACTGGTTCACAACACCTTGCGTGGCGCAGCCGGTGGTGCGATCTTGAATGCCGAACTGCTTGCCGCCGAAGGATATCTTGGCGAAAAACTGCAGCTTCAGGAGAAATAATATCAATGACGGGCCAATGGGAGGGGAAAAGCGTAGCGTTCCAGGGCGAGCGCGGCGCATATTCGGAAATGGCAGCACTGGCGGCGCTCGGCGATGGGATCGTCCCGGTGCCCAATCGAACTTTTGACGATGTTTTTGAGAGCACAGAATCCGGTAAAACTGACCTGGGATTGGTGCCAATCGAGAATTCGCTGGCAGGCAGCATCCACCGCAACTACGATTTGCTGCTGCGCCACTCGCTGCATATTATCGGCGAAACACAGCTCAGGATCGCCCACTGCCTGATCGCCAATCCTGGTGTGACGCTTGACGAGATCAAGACCGTCCGGTCACATCCCCAGGCGCTTGCCCAGTGCGAGCATCACATGGCCGAGATGGGGCTGATCGCCGAAGCCGCCTACGATACCGCCGGAAGCGTCCGTGATCTGAAAGAGAGTGGCGAACGTGACGTTGCTGCGCTTGCCAGCAAACTGGCCGCAGAAGTGTACGAGATGAACATCCTCCGCGAAGAGATGGAGGACGACCGGTTGAACTTTACCCGTTTCCTCGTCCTGAGCCGTGATCCGATCATCCCCGAAGGCGAGAGCAAAACGTCGATAGTGTTTGCCCTCAACAACGATCCGGGCGCATTGTTCAGGGCGATGGCCTGCTTTGCCCTGCGCGACATCGACCTGACAAAAATAGAGTCACGCCCGATTCCCGGTTCTCCCTGGGAATACCGCTTCTATCTCGATTTCATCGGTGATGGGAGCAATGGGCCGAGCAAAAAAGCACTGGATCATCTGGCCGAACGAGCTACCGAACTGCGCATCCTGGGCACTTACCCCCGGAGTGTCTGATCGGCACTGGCCTGGCTAAGAACGGGTAAAGAAATTGGGGCAATTTCGGGGAAAGGGTTGACATACGCTCCAAAAGTGTGCTATAGTGCCCAGCAATTGGTAAGGAGTACCAAATAAACTGATGACTGCATCGATAGCTAACCGGAATCTTATTATTATTGTCGTCGTCCTCCTTCTTGGCCTTATTAGCCAACGAAGCTAGTTCCGGTTGGGCGGGTGCACAGAGACACCAAAAAGCAAACAAACGCCTCCCAATCGGGGGGCGTTTTTAATGCCAGGACCGTTCACAGGCGTTTAAGAAGGAGTTCGCTGTGTTAGCACAAAATACAATAGTCGCCATCAGCATCCTTATTATTGTCCTCCTGGAACTTATTGTCCTTATTAAGAAGGACACGGCGGCTGCCTGGGTAACGGTCAGAGTGTGGCGCGAAGAAAGATAAGCGCCAGACAGACCGGAAGGGAACAGGGAGCCGCCTGAAAGGGCGGCTCTTTTAGTTTAGTAGCAAATGCAGAAACTACAGGAGAAGAAAAATGTTTAATCAAAGTGTGAGAACTATCCCCCCCACAGTTCCACAAATACCGATGGCCTTATCAGATGGCCCCTGGGCCAACGCCTGGCACCCGGTATGGGAAGACTCGACTATCACGCGTGAAGCCAGCGCGAAGCAGGTACAAAAGGCTGATGACTGCTATCAAGCGGCAAACCACGCGAACGAGCCATCCGACCAATCATAATCGACTATTTATCCGGTTCATCAGCCAGTGAGGGGTAACGTCAATGCGTTCTGATCAGATCAAAAAGGGAGTGGAACGCGCTCCGCATCGTTCATTGTTGAAAGCCACCGGTGTCCGTGATGAAGACATGGGCAAGCCGTTCGTGGCAGTCGTCAATTCATACGTCGATATCATCCCCGGACATGTGCATCTTCAGGAATTTGGCACCATTGTAAAAGAGGTTCTCCGCGAAGCGGGAGCCGTTCCCTTTGAATTCAACACCATCGGCGTCGACGATGGGATCGCGATGGGACATCAGGGCATGAAGTTTTCCCTGCCCAGCCGCGAGTTGATCGCCGACAGCGTCGAAACGATGATCTCCGCTCACTGTTTCGATGCCATGATCTGCATCACCAACTGCGACAAGATTATCCCCGGGATGCTGATGGCTTCCATGCGCCTCGACATCCCGACGATTTTCATCAGCGGCGGGCCGATGGAAGCCGGGAAAACCCCGGACGGGCGCGCCGTCGATCTGATCAGCGTATTCGAGGGTGTCGGGGCCTACAAAGCCGGAACGATTGACGACGCCGAACTCAAAATGCTGGAAGACCTCGGCTGCCCGACCTGCGGATCGTGCAGCGGGTTGTTCACCGCCAACAGCATGAACTGCATCATGGAAGCGCTCGGCATGGCCCTGCCCTTCAACGGGACGGCGCTGGCAACCGCCGAGGAGCGCAAAGACCTGGCCCGCAAAGCCGCCCGGCAGTTGATGCAGGTGCTCGAAATGGACCTGACCCCGCGCAAGATCGTCACCCAGGAAGCCATCGATGATGCATTCACGCTCGACATGGCGATGGGCGGCAGTTCGAACACGGTGCTCCACGTGCTGGCTATCGCCCGCGAAGCAGGCATCGACTACGACATGAAGCGCATCGGCGAGATTTCCGACAGCACGCCCTATCTATGCAAGATCAGCCCGGCCTCCAACGTTCACATGGAAGACCTGCACCGGGCAGGCGGCATCCCCGCCCTGTTGAAAGAAGTGTCGGATAACGGCAATACGCTCCACCTCGACCGCCTGACGGTCACCGGCAAGACACTGGGCGAGAACATCGCCAGCGCGGAAATAACCGACTACGAAGTCATCCGCCCGCGCAGCGATCCTTATTCAAAGACCGGTGGGCTGGCGCTGCTTTACGGCAATCTTGCCCCCGAAGGCTCGGTCGTCAAGACCGGGGCAGTCGATCCCCGCATGCGTAAGTTCAGCGGCCCGGCCCGCATCTACGAGAGCCAGGACGAGGCGATCCGGGGCATCTACGACGGCGAAGTCCAGGCGGGCGAAGTCGTCGTGATCCGCTACGAAGGCCCGGCGGGTGGACCCGGTATGCAGGAGATGCTCAGCCCGACCAGCGCGATCATGGGGCTGGGGCTGGGCGACAAAGTCGCCCTGATCACCGACGGGCGCTTCTCTGGTGGGACGCGCGGCGCATGCGTCGGACACGTCAGCCCGGAAGCGGCGGCACGCGGCCCAATTGCGGCAGTTCAGCGCGGCGACATCATCAGCATCGATCTCGACGCGAGAACGTTAAACATAGAGTTGAGCGACGAAGAAATACAGGCACGGCTGGATGCGCTGCCACCCTTCGAAACGAAAGCAACCAGTAAATGGCTGCGACGCTACTCAAAGATGGTTACCAGCGCTTCGACCGGGGCAATTCTGGTTGACTGAGCATATTAGCTGAGGAGGAGAGAATTATGACGAAAACCGGCGCTCAAGTGATCTGGGAAGTGCTTGCCAAAGAGGGAGTCGAGATTGTGTTTGGCTACCCTGGCGGAGCAGTGCTTCCTACTTATGACGCCCTGCTTGACAGTTCGATCCACCATGTTCGCGTTCGTCACGAGCAGGGCGCGGCTCACATGGCCGATGGTTATGCGCGGGCATCGGGCAGAGTTGGCGTGGCAATGGCAACGTCCGGGCCGGGCGCGACCAACCTGGTGACAGGTATCGCTACCGCGATGATGGACTCGTCGCCGATTGTCTGCATCACCGGGCAGGTCAACAGCGGGGTCATCGGCACCGACGCGTTCCAGGAAACCGACCTGACCGGCGTCACTCTGCCAATCACCAAGCATAATTACCTCGTTACCAGCGCCGACGAATTAGGCCCGGTTCTGCGTGAGGCGTTTTACGTTGCTCGTTCGGGGCGACCTGGGCCGGTTCTGGTCGATATCACCAAAGACGCGCAAAACGGCAAGACCGAATGGGTATGGGATGATCGACCGGTGCGGCTGCCCGGCTACCAGCCCGACCTGCGTGCGCTGCCCGAAGAGTATCAACGCGCCGCCGAACTGATCAATAACGCCCGGTGTCCGGTCATTCTGGCCGGTCAGGGTGTGATCATGTCCGGGGCGATGGACATCCTGCGCGAATTCGTCGATATGACCAATATCCCGGTCGCGGAAACACTGTTGGGGATCGGCGGCCTCCCGGCCAGCCATCCCCTCAACCTGGGAATGATGGGCATGCATGGCGAAGTATGGGTCAACAACGCGATCCAGGAAGCCGACCTGCTGCTGGCCTTCGGGATGCGCTTCGATGACCGGGTCACCGGCACGCTCTCGACCTACGCGCCCAATGCGGCCAAGATTCACATCGACATCGACCCGTCCGAGATCAACAAGGTCGTCCGTGTCGATGTCGGCATCGTCGGCGATCTGCGCGAGACTCTGGAAATCCTGATGCCCGCCATCGAACGCGGCGACCGGAACGGCTGGGTAGATCACATCCTCGAACAGAAAAGCGAAGCAGCGGAACGGGACATTGTAGGGCAACCCGAAGGAGGCCAGCTCTACGCCGCTCATGTGATCAATGACCTGTGGAAGTATACTAACGGCGAAGCGCTGATCGTCACCGACGTAGGGCAGCACCAGATGTGGACTGCCCAGTACTATCGCCCTGATAAACCCCGTCACCTGATCACCTCCGGTGGGTTAGGAACGATGGGCTTTGGCCTGCCTGCCTCGATAGGCGCAAAGATGGCCTGCCCGGATGAAGAGGTCTGGCTGATCGTCGGCGACGGCGGTTTCCAGATGACCGCTTCTGAGCTTGCGACCTGCCGTCAGGAAGGGGTCAAGGTCAACATCGCCCTGATCAATAACGGCTACCTGGGGATGGTGCGCCAGTGGCAGGAATTCTTCTATGACCGGCGCTACGCAGGCACTCCCAACGTCAACCCTGATTTCGTAAAACTGGTCGAGGCGCATGGACTGACCGGTCTGCGCTGCACCGAGCGGGGCCAGGCCGAATCGCTCATTCAGCAGGCCCGTGAGACTGAGGGGACGGTCCTGATCGAATTCCAGGTGGTGCAGGAAGACAACGTCTATCCGATGGTTCCGGCTGGTGCTAAATTGAACGTGATGATCCGCCGCCCTGAACCCAATCCTGAATTAGCAAGCGAGGTATAGCGATGCTGCAAACGTTTACAGTTTACGTCGAAGACAAGCCGGGTGTGTTGAACCGGGTGGCGTCGTCGTTCCGTCGGCGTGGATTCAACATCGAATCGCTGGCCGTCGGGCATACCCACAAACCGGGCATATCCCGGATGACAATTGTCGTCGAGGCTGATGGTTTTACGGCGCGGACAATCGAGGCCAACCTGTACAAGATGGTCAATGTTCTGCTCGTCGAGAACATCACCTACGATGACAAGGTAATCCGCGAACTGGCCCTGATCAAAGTGCGGACATCGCCGGAAAACCGCCTTGAGATTTTCCAGACGGTGGAAGTTTACCGGTCGAAGATTGTCGATGTGACAACCGAATCGGTGATGGTCGAAGTAACCGGGCCGACAGCCAAGATCGACAGCCTGGTCGAGGTTTTTGAACCTTATGGCATCATCGAAATGGTCCGTACCGGCGTGATTGGCATGGGGCGAGGCCCATATGCCCCGACAATCAGCCCTGAATTTGTTGAGGCAGTAGTACCAGAAGAAGCTGTAGCAAAATAAAAAAACCTTTAACCACCGTAAAATCCGGGGAAAAGACAGGCAGTCTCCCCGGATTTTACACAACGAAAGAAAGCGAGACTACACAATGGCAACGATTTACTACGACAAGGACGCCGATCTTTCACTTATCACCTCGAAGAAGGTGGCGATTATCGGTTATGGCTCACAGGGGCACGCCCACGCCCAGAATCTCTCTGAAAGCGGCGTCGACGTCTGCGCGGCGGAACGTGAGGGGTGCGCAGCCTGGAATCGCGCGGTGGCCGACGGCGTGAAAGTCCTCCCGACTGCCGAAGCAGCAGCCTGGGCCGACGTGATCATGGTGCTGGTTCCCGATACCGCCGCCCCGGCGGTGTACGAAAAATTCATCGAACCGCACCTGACCGAGGGCAAAACGCTGATGTTCGCGCATGGGTTCAACATCCGCTACCAGACGATTATCCCCCCGGCAAACGTCGACGTGAGCATGGTCGCTCCCAAAGCCCCCGGCCACCGCGTTCGTGAAACCTACACCGAAGGCGGCGGAGTTCCCTGCCTTGTGGCCGTTCACCAGGACTACAGCGGGCAGGCGGAAGCGCAGGCTTTGGCCTACGCCTGCGCACTGGGCGCAGGGCGTGCGGGCGTGCTCAAGACGACCTTCGTCGAGGAAACCGAAACCGATCTCTTTGGCGAACAGGCCGTATTGTGTGGTGGTGTCTCCGAACTGGTCAAGGCCGGTTTCGAGACGCTGGTCGAAGCGGGCTACCAACCAGAGATCGCCTATTTCGAGTGCATGCATGAACTCAAGCTGATCGTCGACCTGATGTACCGGGGTGGACTCAACTACATGCGCTACTCGGTCAGCGACACCGCCGAACACGGTGACTACAGCTCCGGACGACGCGTCATCACCGAGGAGACGCGCAAGGAAATGCGTGAGATTCTCACCGACATTCAGGAAGGCATCTACGCCAAGAACTGGATCGAAGAGAACGAGAAGGGCCGCCCCTGGTTCAACGAGATGCGCACGAAAGAACAGGATCAGCTTCTCGAACAGGTCGGCGCGAAACTGCGTGAAATGATGCCCTTCCTCGACCCGGTCACGATCAAGCCGGGTGAGGGTTGATAGATATCCGTTCATAATGTCCTGGCAGGCTGTGACTCACAACCGGGCCTGCCAGGGCATAATCAACAGGGGAGAAGAGACTGCAATGGTTCCCGTTCAAGACAACTACGTAAGGATTTTCGATACCACGCTGCGCGATGGCGAACAGTCGCCGGGAGCGACGATGACTTCGCCTGAAAAGATGGAAGTCGCCCGCGCGCTTGCAAAACTAGGCGTGGATATTATCGAGGCAGGTTTCCCAATCGCCTCGCCAGACGACTTCGAAGCGGTCAGCCAGATTGCGAAGGAGATCGGCAACGCGCCGGGGCCGAGCGGTATGCCGCCGATCATCTGCGGGTTGGCGCGTGCCAAGAAAGCCGACATCGATTCGGCCTGGGGCGCTGTTCAACATGCCGCCCGCCCACGCATCCATACCTTCATCGCTACCTCGCCGATCCACATGCAGCACAAGCTCAAGATGGACCCGGAGGAAGTCGTCCAGCAGCTAATCGACATGGTCACCTACGCCCGCAGCCTGTGCGAGGATATCGAGTTCAGCCCAGAAGACGCCGGACGCAGCGACCCGGAGTTCCTGTATGTCGCGTTGGGTGAGGCGATCAAAGCCGGGGCGACGACGCTCAACATCCCTGATACGGTCGGCTACACCACACCGGACGAGTTCGGCGCATTGATCGCCGGGATCATCGAACATACGCCTGGCATTGAAAATGCAATCGTATCTACCCATTGCCATAATGACCTCGGCATGGCGACGGCCAATACGCTGGCTGGAATCCGGGCAGGCGCACGTCAGGCCGAAGTAACAATCAACGGGATCGGCGAGCGCGCCGGAAATACCTCGCTGGAAGAGGTGGTGATGTCATTGCAGACTCGCAAGCCAGTATTTCAACTGGAAACCGGGATCGACACCACCCAGATCATGCGCGTGAGCCGGATGGTCAGCAACTTTACAGGCATCACCGTCCAGCCAAATAAGGCGGTGGTCGGCGCGAATGCGTTCGCCCACGAAGCCGGTATCCACCAGGATGGCATGCTCAAGCACAACGAAACCTACGAGATCATGCGCCCCGAAATGGTGGGGATCAAGAGCACGCTCGTCTTGGGTAAGCACTCAGGCAGGCATGCTCTGCGTTCGCGATTGGCTGAACTGGGCTACGACTTGAACGACGAAGACCTGCGAAAGATTTTCGACCGCTTCAAGCACCTGGCCGACAAGAAGAAGACGATCACCGATGCCGACCTCGACGCGCTGATGTCAGACGAATTCGATCAGCCCTGCGAAATCTACTGCCTGGAAGGGCTGCAGGTGGCCTGCGGTACAATGGGTCTGCCGACCGCAACCGTGCGGATGAGCGGGCCAGATGGCGAATTATTCGTCGAGGCAGCGGTTGGCACCGGACCGGTTCACGCCGCCTATACCGCCATCGACAAAGTGATCGGGATGCCCGCAAAGCTTCTCGAATTTAATATCAACGCCGTGACGGAGGGGATCGACGCGCTGGGCGAGGTGACAGTTCGCATTCAACGCTCCAATGGTAAAGAGAACGGCGTCGTCAACCCGCAGCATGATACGGTCAAGCAGCGCACCTTTGGCGGGCATGGGGCCGATACGGATATCATCGTCGCCAGCGCTAAAGCCTATCTCGCGGCGTTGAACAAGATGCTGGTTGCCTATGGTTACACAAACGAGGCCCAGATGGAATCGGCTGAAGAGCCGGTGCCAACGGCCTGAGGATTGGAAAAGATTTGCTGATGAATTCGACAACCAACCAGAACAGCCAACCACAAACCCTTTTTGACAAGGTGTGGAACGATCATATCGTCGCTCAGGAGCCGGACGCCCCGGCAGTCCTCTATATCGATCTGCACCTGGTGCATGAAGTGACCTCCCCGCAGGCATTTTCAGGGCTGCGGGCGCGCGGGCTGAGCGTTCGCCGTCCGGATAAGACCTTCGCGACGATGGATCACTCGACCCCGACCACGCCGCCTGACGTGCCGATTGCCGATGCGCTGGCAGCCGCACAGATCGAGCAGCTCCGCGTCAACGCCGGGGAGTTCGGGATCACGCTTTACGATCTCACCTCCGAACAGCGCGGGATCGTCCATGTGATTGGGCCGGAGCTGGGTCTGACCCAACCCGGAAAGACCATCGTTTGCGGCGACAGCCACACGGCGACACATGGCGCGTTCGGCGCGCTGGCCTTCGGGATCGGCACCAGCGAAGTCGAGCACGTACTGGCGACTCAATGCCTGCTCCAGAACAAGCCGAAGACCTGCAAGGTGCAGATCGACGGATCGCTGGGCGCAGGCGTGACCGCCAAAGACATCATCCTGGGCCTGATCGCCCAGATCGGCACGGGCGGCGGCACCGGCCACGTCTTCGAATACTGCGGCGAAGCGATCCGCTCCCTCTCAATGGAAGGACGGATGACGATCTGTAATATGTCAATCGAGGGCGGCGCGCGGGCCGGGATGATCGCCCCGGACGATATCACCTTCGAGTACCTGGCCGGGCGCGAGTTCGCGCCGAACGGCGGCTCGTGGGACCAGGCCCTCGTCAGATGGCGGAACCTGCCCACCGACGAGGGCGCGGAATATGACAAAACCGTGACGCTTGATGCCTCGGCGCTCGAACCGATGATCACCTATGGCACCAACCCGGGAATGGGAATCCCGATCACCGGGACGCTGCCCGATCCCGATCAGATCGCCGACCCGGTGCAGAAGGCATCGCTCGAAAAGGCGCTGACCTATATGGATTTACAGCCGGGTGCTGCGCTGTTGGGGAAGAAAGTCGACGTGGTGTTCATAGGATCATGCACCAACTCGAGGATCGGCGATCTGCGCGAAGCGGCCCGCCTGTTCGATGGGCGAAAAGTTGCCGGGAACGTAAGGGTGATGGTCGTGCCCGGCTCGCAGGAAGTCAAGCGGCAGGCCGAAGCCGAGGGTCTCGGCCGGGTGTTCAAAGAAGCCGGAGCCGACTGGCGCGAAGCGGGCTGCTCGATGTGTATCGCCATGAACGGTGACCAGCTTCAGCCGGGCCAGTATGCGGTCAGCACCAGCAACCGTAACTTCGAGGGGCGGCAGGGCAAAGGAGGCCGGACGTTTCTGGCTTCACCGCTCACCGCTGCGGCGGCTGCCGTCACCGGTGAAATCACTGACGTTCGCACGCTGCTGCAAGACGCAATCATTATTAACTAGGGACAGTGAGCCGCGCGCTCGCTGTCCCTGACCGGGTTTGCGGATTCGTCTGCGCCCGGTTTTGTTTTGCCTGAGAAAAGAGGAGAAACACTTGATGGCACAGTTTACATCACTGACTTCACGAATAGTCCCGCTGCCGGTCGATCATATCGATACCGACCAGATCATCCCGGCGCGTTTTTTGAAAGTCACCGACAAAGAGGGCCTGGGTAAGGTACTGTTCTGCGACTGGCGTTACGAAGGCACGGTGCCCAGCGTCGATGCGGCGGAGAGCGCCACCCCTAAACCCGACTTTGTACTCAACAAGTCCGAATACCAGGGCGCGCAGATTCTGCTGGCCGGGGATAACTTTGGGTGCGGATCGTCGCGTGAACACGCACCCTGGGCGCTGGTCGCCTATGGGTTCCGGGCAGTCATATCAACCTCATTCGCCGATATCTTCTACAACAACGCGCTCAAGAACGGCCTGCTGCCGGTGACCGTCGACAGGGCAACCTACACCGACCTGCTAGACATGGTCGAGGAAACGTCCGCCGCCATGCTGACGATCAACCTGGAAGCGCAGGCAACCGAACTACCAAATGGCAAACAGGTACCGTTCGAGATCGACGGTTTTGCAAAACGTTGTCTTCTGCAGGGGGTTGATCAGCTTGGATATCTGATGTCGTTTGAGGAACAAGTCAAAGCTTATGAGGGGGAGCATGATGTCCAAACAACTTAAAGGCGACAATGTCGTCGAAGTCTACGATACGACGCTTCGCGATGGCACCCAGGGTGAGGGGATCTGGCTGTCATGCGATGACAAGCTGCGTATCGCCAAACGCCTCGACCAGCTTGGCGTGACCTACATCGAAGGCGGCTGGCCGGGTTCAAACCCGAAGGATGTTGAATTCTTCGAAAAAGCCAGAGATATGGAATGGGAACACGCCCTGATCGCGGCGTTCGGTTCGACCCGCCGCAAGGATACCGCACCGGAAGACGACGGCAACATCCAGGCGCTGATCCAATCACAGGCACCGGTCTGCACCGTGTTTGGTAAAACCTGGACACTCCACGTCACCGACGTGCTGCGCACCACGCTCGAAGAAAACCTGCGCATGATCGAGGACAGCGTCGCATACCTGATCGGCCAGGGGCGGAAAGTGGTCTATGATGCCGAGCACTTCTTCGACGGTTACAAAGCCGATCCCGACTACGCGCTGGAAACCCTCGCGGCAGCCGTCCGGGGTGGGGTCGATCTGCTGGTGCTGTGTGATACCAACGGCGGATCGATGCCCTGGGAAATTCAGGAGATCACCCGAACGGTCGGCAGTAAAGTCAATGCACGGCTCGGAATCCACGCCCACAACGACGGCGGCTGCGGGGTCGCCAACTCGATTGCGGCAGTCAAAGAAGGCGCGATGCATGTTCAGGGCACAAGCAACGGCTACGGCGAACGCTGCGGCAACGCCAACCTGTGTGTCGTCATCCCCGACCTGGAATTGAAACTTGGGAAACGCTGCCTGCCCGAAGGCAACCTGCGGCAGATGTACGATTTCTCGCATTTTGTCGCCGAAGTCATCAACGTTTCACCCAACGAACGCGAAGCCTATGTCGGGCGGAGCGCCTTCGCTCACAAGGGCGGTGTTCATGTCGCTGCGCTGCGCCGCAATATCGACTCCTACCAGCACGTCGACCCGGAACTGGTCGGCAACGAGATGCGGGTGGTGGTCAGCGAGCTTTCGGGGCGCGGCAACCTGATGAGCAAGGCCGAGGACTTTGGCCTTGACGTCGAAAACCAGGAAGATGTGGCCGGGGTTCTCAAAGACATCAAAGACCTGGAATCACGCGGCTTCTCATTCGAGGCGGCGGAGGCATCGGTGGCGCTGATGCTCAAACGGGCGGACGAGAGCTATGTCGCCCCGTTCGAACTGGTGGACTACACCACCTACGTCGAACACCGGCAGGGTCGGGGGATGGTCACCGAGGCGACGGTCAAAGTGAGGGTCAACGGGAATGTATTCCACACCGCAGCCGAGGGCAACGGCCCGGTCAACGCGCTCGACAATGCGTTCCGCAAGGCACTCACCGAGACATACCCCGAAATGGCTCAGTTCCATCTGGTGGATTACAAGGTGCGTATCCTCGACAGCGAAAGCGCCACCGGTGCGCTGACCCGTGTGCTGATCGATACGCAGAGCGAATTCGAGCGCTGGAGCACGGTTGGGGCATCGACCAATATCATCGAAGCCTCGTGGCAGGCGCTCGCCGACAGTTTCGAATATGGTTTACTCAGGTACGCGGAAGAACTCGCGCCTCAAGCAACAAAGGTTAACGCATAAAAATGGAAGCAAAGATTATCCTTCTCCCCGGTGATGGGATCGGCCCGGAAGTCGTTACTGAGGGCGTCAAGGTTCTGGAAACCATTGCCGAACAATACGGGCACTCGTTCACGTTCGAGAAGCACCTGATCGGCGGCTGCGCCATCGACGAATCGGGCACCGCCCTCTCTGACGAGACGGTCGAGGCATGTCGAACCGCCGACGCGATTCTGCTTGGCGCGGTCGGCGGGCCAAAGTGGGACGACCCCACTGCGTCGGTGCGCCCGGAACAGGGGCTGCTCAGGCTGCGCTACGATCTGGGACTGTTTGCCAATCTGCGCCCGGTAACGATCTACCCGCAGTTGATGGACGCCTCCCCCCTGAAACGCGACCGGCTGGAGGGGGTCGATATTCTGGTGGTGCGCGAGCTGACCGGTGGTGTCTACTTCGGAAAGCCGCGTCTGCGCGAGGAATTCGATGGCGGTATCCGGGCACTCGACACGATGGTCTACACCGATTCGGAAGTGCGGCGCGTGGTGCGGCTGGCCTTCAAGCTGGCCCAGGGGCGCAGCAAGAAGAAGGTCACCTCGGTCGATAAGGCCAACGTTCTCGAATCGTCCCGGCTGTGGCGGCAGGTCGCCGGGGAAGTTGCCGGGGAATTCCCCGATATCGAGTTCGAGAATCAACTGGTCGATTCGGCGACCATGCGACTGATCCAGTGGCCCGCATCGCTCGACGTAGTCGTGACGACCAATATGTTCGGCGACATCCTGACCGACGAGGCGTCAGTGCTGTCCGGGTCGATGGGCCTACTGCCGTCAGCATCACTGGCAGAGGGATCGTTGGGGCTGTACGAACCGATACACGGCTCGGCCCCGGACATCGCCGGGAAGGGGATCGCCAACCCAATCGGGACGATCCTGTCGGTGGCAATGCTGCTGCGCCACTCACTCGGTCTCGAAGCGGAGGCCAGCGCAATCGAGCAGGCGATCGAAAAGACGCTTGAGGCCGGAGTCTTCACCAAAGACCTGGGCGGAGACACTTCGACCAGGTCGATGGGCGAGGCAATCTGCGCGAGACTGTAGCAAAAATCACTATACATAGAAAGTTGTGGGGATTTTTTACCCCACAACTTACTCTTTTGTTTTGGTACTGATTATTTAATGAAATCGGCACCGAATGGAATTTTACAACCTTGCTCGCCAAAACGACCGACGGCGAAGCCGCGATCTACTAACTGCATGAGTTTGATCTCGTTGTGCCAGTTAGTCGACGGTTCGGCGAGTCCGCTCCTGCCCCAGACCTACGATCCAAATGAGCATCTAAAAAATTGCTCTTGACAAACACCCACACAACGTTTATCATGTTACCTGCCTAAGCCTTATAGCGTAGTAAGCGATCCACCCAGAACAGAAGTCGTGCCATTTGATGGCAATTTCTGTTACCAACCTGGGGGATTTTTTATTTCCCCACAACACACAATTCAATAAACAACGGGCGCAGAGGCGACGCCTGACGATACTTCGACTGAAAATCGCAAAGCGTCGGGCAAAGTTTTCCCCCTGCGCGCCGGGAGTAAATGCCGATGCGGTGCGGGCAAACAGCACCAATCGATGAGCCAGGCAGGAGAACAACCGTGTATCGCAAACACACAGACGAAAAGAACAACGCATTATCGACCAAGCGACCAAGCGAAATGGTCGAGTGGTTTGCGATGCCAGAGATGGACTTGCTCCCGGTCGGCACGGTTGCCCCCGCGAGTTATCGCCACCTGATAGATGTCGATGGCTGCGATAGTGAGCAGCAGGCATCGCTCATCGATGGGAGCAGCACCCTCCGCACGAAAAGAGCCGGACCCGGCGCACACTGATACGCCAACCGGCCCCGCACACAAAGCCTGTGCGTGGAAGATCGAGCGGAGTGACGGCCAGAGCAAGGGCACTTCGCAGTATCTTCGGCGCACAGGCTTTTTTGCTGCGTCGAACGCGGCGGTGTGTGAGGGGCACAGACTCTCGACACCTGTAATCAGGTATCGAGAGGTGCAGGTTCGAATCCTGAAACCGTCATTGGGGGTGGATCGAGGCTTAGGCAACCCGGTTTCACCCGGCGGCGGGTGGCAGCGATGTCGCCCGCCGCGCCGAACCTTAACAACCGAATCGAAATGTTTTGAATGGGGGGGCAAGCAGAATGGCGACTGCGGCTGTCTTGAAAACAGTTGTGCTTCGGCCTTGTGGGTTCGAATCCCTCCCTCCCCGCTATCGGAAGGAGTTGCCTATTGGTTGAGGCAGCGGAATGCTAATCCGTTGACCCCTTTAAGGGGTATGTGGGTTCGAATCCCACTCCTTCCGCCTGCGATGTGCGGCGGTGACAGGGTCACAGGCCGGGGCTGAATCCGCCGCGCATCGCCCTGCCCTCATGGTCCAATGGCAAAGATACCTGACTGTCGATCAGGCGATGGGAGTTCGATTCTCCCTGGGGGCGGTATGCATCGAGGTACAGTTGGGGGTTACTTCGGTTAACTGGCAAACGCCAATGCGGGTTCAAATCCCGCACCCTCTTCGGAGGGGATTCCCCGAACGCCATTCCCTCGATGCGGGACTTATTCAAAATAGACACAGAGGTGAAATATGGAGCTACATCGTCAGATACGGTCTTTGTTGGTTCGAATCCAACCGCCCTCCGGCACGGGGAGTGATGCTCGATGGCAGAGCAGGGCTTCGTACGTCATTCCCTCTGTGTCTTGAGTGAAATCTAAATGTAAAGGTGCCGTCAGAGGTTCCTTCGAGAATCGTTTACCGTTAGGTATTGCAGGTTCGAATCCTGTCATTCCGGCAAGCCGGAATGTGGCGGAATTGGCAGACGCTGACGACAAACCATCGCTGGCAGCTTTCCCTCTACATCCGGTGAAGAAAACGGAGCAACACAGTTCGACTATGGAAGTACGGACACAGAGGTACAGCGAGGAGCTACTTCGCCTTTCACGCGGAAGATGTTGGTTCGAATCCAACCGCCCCCACAGCGGGGGTGTAGCTTAACAGGTAGAGCATCTCAGCTTCTTGCGCCATTCCCTCTGTGTCTCGATTGAAATCGAATATAGAGGTGCCTGCTGGGGGCTACTTCGGATAAATGGCAGACGCCAGAGCGGGTTCAAATCCCGCATATGTTTAACCATATACCTCCAGCGCTTTTCCCTCTATATATTGGAATAATTCGTCGCTGACAAATCAGGAGAAAACACAGTTCAACAACAGCAGTACGGACACAGAGGTGTCCGGTGGAGTTACTTCGAAAATTGGTTTCTGTTGGTTCGAATCCAACCGCCTCCACCGGCGGCGCAGATCGACGGCAAGAGCAGTACTTTCTACGCCTTCCCTCTGTGTCCTATCGAAGAAGCAAACATGTCGAGGTGCCGTCCGGGGATACTTCGGGACGATAAGGCTGCGGGTTCGAGTCCCGCCATACCTTCGGGGTATGTAGCTCAACGGGCAGAGCATATCGCTAAATCCCCGGACACCGGGTCCGGCATCGCCGATGGCCCTTCCCTCTACATATTTCTTACATGAAGTACGGTCGAAATACGGCATTGAGATTTAGAAAGGAGGCTAAACCATGACCCGTATTCTTGACAGGTTCAACCTGAAGCGCAATCCATATGCCCGCGCTAACGGACTCAACCCGGAAGGATTTCCATCCTTCACGCGGTCACTCGAAGAGGCATACATCCAGGTGCTGCTGACCAATACGCTGACCGGCACCTTCTATGCGACGGAGAGTCAGCTGCTTGACGAGTCTCTGAAACTGCACGCGGAGATTGCACTGACCGATCCGGCATTCATGGCGCGGGCAATCGTATATGCACGGCGTCAGGGCCTGATGCGCCTCCAGCCGGTGGTCGGGCTGGCGTATCTCGCCAAAGCCGATCTCGCCCTGTTTCACCGGGTCTTCCCGGAGGTGATCCTCACCCCCGGCGACCTGACGAGCTTCGTCGAGATTGTGCGCGGCGGCGTAGTGCCGGGCGGCATGGGCCGCAGCATCAAGAAGGCGATCAACGGCTGGATCAACGGCCTGAGCGAGTACCACGCGATCAAGTATGGCACGGGCGGACAGGGTTACAGTCTGCGCGACGTGCTGCGCCTGACGCACCCGAAGCCGCCGACCGAAACCCAGGACGCGATCTTCCACTGGCTGGCCGACCGGGAAACCTGGCTCGAGGCTGAGGGAAAGCACGCGCTCACCCCGCAGATCGACGCGTTCGAACGTCTCAAGCAGGCTGGCGGCAATGGGGATCAGGTGGAAGCCCGGCAGTTGATCGAAGAGGGCCGCCTGCCCTACGAAGTGGTGACCGGCGTGATCGGGCTGGACTTCGAGACGTGGCGGGCACTGATGCAGCAGATGCCCTACTTCGCGCTGCTGCGTCACCTGAACACGCTTCAGCGGGCCGGGGTGCTCAAGCACATCGACAGCGCGAAATATGTCGCCGGGCGGCTCAACAACGCCGACGCGCTGCGCAAGGCACGTGTGCTGCCCTTCCGCCTGTACATGGCCTACCGGATGTTCGATCCGCGAAACCGCGCCGAACGGAAGGTCGCCGATGCGCTGGTCGAGGCACTGGAGGCCTCTTTCGCCAACATGCCGGAACTCGGCGGCGAAGTCGCCATCGCGCCCGATGTCAGCGGGAGTATGTCCGGGGGGATCGCCGGGCAGCGTGGTAAGACGCGCTACATCGACATCGCCGGGATTTTCACGGCGGCGCTGCTCAAGGCATCGGGTGGCGCGATCATCCTGCCTTTCGAGACCGATGTTGTAAAGATCAAACTGTCGGCGCACGACAGCGCGATGACCACCGCCGACCGGCTGGCGAAGATCGGCGGCGGCGGGACGGCAGTCAGCGCACCGGTCAGCTACCTGCTCGATAAGCGGATCAGGGTGGACACGTTCATCGGGATCACCGACAACATCGAGTGGGCGCGGGACCAGTCGGGGCGACACGGGTTCCTGCCGACGACGAGTACCGGCAGAAGATCGCGCCGGACGCGCAGGCGTTCCTGATCACGATTGCGCCTTACCGGAAGGCCATCGCGCCCCCGGAGGCCAGCGGTATCCACTACATCTACGGGTGGAGCGAAACGGTGCTGACCTACATCAGACTGACGATCAACGGCCTCGCCGGGCAGGTCGAGGCGATCCGCGAGATGGAACTATAGACAGGGCGGAGGATTGACCTCCGCCCTTTGCTGTGTATCACAGTTGCAGGGATTGTAGGTTCGGGTAAGAGCGGATTCGCCGAATCGTTGACTCGGCAAGTACCATCGTCAGCGGCGTGTCGATATCGAGAACGTAGATCGTCTTCTCTCACGGACTTATGTGATTTACAGAGACGTCAGTGATAATCGCTACTAGCCAGATTCACCGGTATGAAGTTACCCTCTCTGCCAATATAACCTTCAGGGACAAGTCCAGTAAACACTGAATTTACTGAACCAAAATCAATTATTATTATCCGTGCCAGGATATCGTCACTCACTCCCCGTTTTCTAAATTCTTCGATCGAAATATCAATTCCCTCCGTCTCCATTTGGACTATCACTTCTTCCAGTTCTTCATAGCGAGGAAGTGACCAATTATCCAGTGGGCAGTTCTCTCCTCCAGAGAAATAGTGTCCGCTATTGCACCGTATGTACAGAACTTTATTTTTCATCTGTCATATTTTTCCAACATCTGTGGTTTATTTACCCTAATTCGCATCAACCGCCGCCCTGCCCCACTACGGATATACCCGCGTCTCACGACCGGCGGCATCTACACCTCGTCATACAACAGGGTTTCTTCGTTGTACACCAGCCACACGTAATGGTCGCTCTCCAACGGTTCGGTAAATGTAAAGATCACCTCGGCGTGGTATCCCCTTTTTCGATGTCGAAAGCCCGGTACATGCAGGATTGTATGGTGCCCTGGTTATCAGGAGACGGTGAGCGCCCGGTCATTGAGGTCGAGGATAAGTATACAGCAGATTGAGGGTCGATCACATCAAAATCAAGGGGAAATTGACCGGAATTGAACAAAGAGGCAAAAGTCGGAGGATCAACCTCCGCCCTTTTTGGATTCACAAGGACCCGGAATAACTGTTGATATCACCTGCAATCCCCGGCAAGTCGATAGTAAAATCGTCATTCAGGTTCTTTAACAAAATCGGGGGCAACCAACATTCTATTCCCCACAAATGTACTGAAGGCTGCTCCATAACCCGGCACAATATTCTTCCAGATAAGCACCTGACGACGGCTGTCAAGATATGGAGCTGACAATACCAATTACGCTTTTGTATTGTTTTTGGTTTGTAACGATTAATCGAAGTGCCGTATACTTGAGCAATATAGATTTTTCAGCCGAGAACAAACCCAATGACGACTATTCTGGTTGTTGATGACGATCTGGATACCCTCGAACTCGCGACCGAACTGCTGCAAAAGCACAATTATAAGGTCTTGAAAGCGACGAGCGGCAAGCAGGCACTCCCGCTTGCCCGGTCACAAAAACCAGATCTCATCCTGCTTGACATACGCCTTCCCGACTCAGACGGCATAACCATCTGCAAGACTCTTCGAAGCGCAGAGGAAACGGCCAGCATCCCGGTTGTCCTGGCGACGGGCCACGAACCGCACAAGAATCGCGCCGATGCATTGATGGCCGGAGCAAACGACTACATCACAAAGCCGTTCGATCTTGATGATCTCGTCAGGCGCATTAAGGTCGTCCTGACACATGAAGTCGATACCACCGACCAGAATCAGCGGTTGGTAGATGAAACCACCTACACAGCACTGGCAGTTGTCCCCTGCGAACTGGCCTGGTTGCTATCCATCGATCCGCAAAAACAGAAACTCGTCAGCCAGACGGTTGCTACCAGCCAGGGCGAAGAGGCGTCCCAGGCGTTTCTTTCGCAGGCAACCGGGGAGAAAGACCAGGGGCAGATTCCGCTGAGCTCCGAAAGAAGCCTGCTGACCCGTGTTGCTTTATCCGGTATCTCTGAATTCAACCTGCCCCTGTCGCGGGTCAGCGAATTTGGCGACTTTGATGTGTACAAAGCCTGCGACCGGCTGGGCCTGTACTTCGTCACAATCATCCCCCTCCAGATATCGGGAACACCGCTGGGAATACTGGTGCTTGGCAGCCGGGATATCCACGATACTGACACCGAGGCAGGCCAGCAGATATTGACCACAGTAGCCAGCCAGGCAGCAACCGTTCTGCAAAACGCCCGCCTGATCGAGACGCTCACCAGGCGCGAGATTGGAAGCCGCCGCGAGCGCGCCTTCCGGCAGGCGCTTCTCGACAGCATGGGCGATGGAATGCTGGTCTACAACACCAGAGGCATCATTACCTTTGTCAACCATCGTCTGTCAAGGATGACCGGTAAAAGCCTCGAAGAACTGGTCGGGCAGCCGGTGGGCAACCTTTTCGCTTCCGAAGACCAGAATCGTATCAAAGAACTACTTCATTTCGAGCAAAAAAAACAGGTTGAGACGCGATCGTTTGAAGTAAATCTCCTTCGGGGAAATGAGAATGTTCTGCCCGTGCTGGCGATCCGGAGCAGCCGAACTGTTTCGACCTCTCAGCAAGGCGGCGAACAACTCGGCGTGATGGTGATCACCAATTTGAGTCTGCAAAAAGCGCGTGAGCAAGCCTTAAAGAAACAGACCCACCGGCTCAGGGCATTGAGCCATGCAACGCAAACTATCGCCTCGACGCTCTCGCTGGACGAAACCATCCGCACGATTTTGATGGAAGCCAGCAGCGTGATGCAGGCCGAGATGGCCTCGGTGCTGCTTCGCACCACGGGCGGTGACGAGATGGTCTTTCAGGCAGCAGTCGGCCCCCACGCCGAAAAGCTGCGCGGTCAGCGCATCCCAACTGACTATGGCATAGCGGGATACGTCGCCCGCAGCGGCGAACCCGTGCTGGTCACCGCGTTGGAGAATGACAAACGCTTCAAAGAACAACCTCTCTCAATCGCCGGGATGACAAAGCGTTCCGCCGTCGCTGCCCCACTGATCGTCGATGGCCGGGTAATCGGGGTGGTCGAGGTCGTCAATAAAAACGAGGGAACATTTGACAGGGCTGACCTGGAAATGCTGGAAGGGCTGACACGCTCGGCGGCGATTGCGATCACCAATGTGCGGTTGTACAGCGATGCCAAACGCCACGTCCGCGAACTGACGCTGCTGCTCAAGACCAGTGAGACGGCATCGTCAACGCTGGCTATCGAGCATGTGCTGGAGACGGTCGCCCTGCAGTTAGTCGAAACACTCTCCGTCAAATGGTGCATGATCTCTTCTCTGGACGATAACAACCAGACCATCCAATACCAGGCCGAGTCCGCCGATATTTTCTGGCCGGAAGGCAGCGGCCACCGCTTTACGCTGAGCCAGTACCCGGCTGCCGACCAGTCGCTCCGCAACAACCATCCCGTCAGCCTGAACATAGGCCAGTTAGAGAATAAAAGCGAACGCTACGGGCAGGTGCTTCCAGCCAACACGACATCCATCCTTGTGCTGCCGATCAAAAGCGAGCAGCAGATCATCGGCCTGGTCGAACTATGTCATTTTTCTGACGACAGCAAATTCGTCGGTGAAGATATTGAGCGCTGCCAGACAATCACCAAGGCCTGGGTCAATGCCCTCAGCGAACTGATTGATTGGAAAAGAGCTGTCAATCTGCGGGTATTGAGCATGCGACTGCTCCAGACCACCGATGCCGGGCGCTGTACCGTTTTCGATTTCGACCAGGCAAGCAAAGTACTGATCGCCCTCCATCAGAACAGCAGCATGGTCTGGCCGCTGGGCCAGGGGCCACAGTATAAACTGGACACCAATAGCCTGCGTAGTGTGGCAGTTGCCGAACGAACGCCGGTGACCGCAAAGATATCCGAGGAGAACGTCTTTATCACCCGCCAGACGACGCTTCCCCAGATGGAAACCGGCTCGCTGCTGATCACGCCCCTGATTGCACGGGGCGAAGCGATCGGGCTGGTTGAGTTAATCGACACCAACCCTGACCGGGTTTTCACTGAAAGCGATCTCTCGTTAGCCAAAGCGACTGGTAACGTAATCGGTAATGCGCTGGAAAACGCGCGGCTGTATTCCGCGCTGCTGCGTCGTGCGGCCCAATTAGAGGCCGCTTACAACGATCTGCAAGATGCCGATCAGGTTAAGGCCGAGTGGATACAGAACGTTTCCCACGAACTGCGCACCCCGCTGACATCGATCATTGGTTATACCGACCTGATCATCGAGGGCGACCTCGGTCCGATTTCCAATGAGCAGCGCAATGGTCTCGACGTGATCTCCGAAAAAAGCAGGCAGCTTGCCCGAATGGTCGAAGACCTGTTGACCATCCAGTATATGGAGCGCGAGCCGCTGGAACGAGTGGAATTCCCGCTTCAAGAGATTGCCAACGCCGCGATTGGAGTCGCGCAGGCAGAAGCCCGGAAATCGGGCATTGCGATTGTCACCCAGTACCAGCCGGATATCCCCGACATTGCGGTCGATGTCAAGCTGATCCAGCAGGTCTTTTACAACCTGTTGGATAATGCAATCAAGTTTACCCAGGACGGAGGAGAGATCGTCGTCGCTATTGAGGATGTCGGCATGGCGCTCCGTTCAACGGTGTCTGACAATGGAATAGGCATCCCGCCGGAGGAATACGATAAAATCTGGCGGCGCTTCTACCAGGTTGACGGCAGTATGACCCGTCAATACGGCGGTACCGGCCTGGGATTATCCATCGTCAGGGAGATTATCGAAAAGCATCACGGGCGTGTCTGGGTTGAAAGTAAACTGGGTGAAGGAAGTGCGTTCTCGTTCATCCTGCCGAAAACAGGCACCGACGGTCGAACTGGTCCCGAATACTCCCGGCGATCACAAAGCCAGCTAACTTCGTAGCAAATCGAGCATCATTATTCCTGGGCATGAACTCCCGCAGCGCCTGCACGCAGCGCAGGACTGCTGATGATCTTCACCGTGCAGGACAGAGTTCCAAACGACAGGGTATCCTCGTGGGCAAGGGCGCGAGTCATCCCCGGTCCCACTGGCATGGCATTGATCAGCGTTCCGTTGGTGCTGCCCAGGTCGAGGACAAACAGGCCGTTGGTCGTTGGCCGCAGCATGGCATGGCGGCGCGAAACACCAAGAGCCGCTCCGTTATATGGCTCCATATCCAGGTCGACGCCGGATTCACTTCCCCCTCGCCCAATGACAACATCACCCACAATATCAAGCCCCAACGGGCCTTTGTCCGATTGCAGACCATGCAGTTCAATCCGCCAGAGAGGGGAACTCAGCGGGACGTCTTCGGCAGACATCGACGCAGGCAGCAGCGTGTACAACGAAGCAATTCCAGGTCGAACGCCAAAAGCCGATCCCGCTACACCCAGCACCTGCGAGAGATCAGATAGATGCAGTTGCTGAGTGGGTTGGTGTAGTTCTGCAATATGTTTTTTTAAAGCCTCATCCAACCGGGCCTCCTCACTATCCGCCGCAGATGGTTCTCTGACGCCGTTCAATAGATCGCTGTTATGACCTTCCGGCGATTTCTCAGAATAGTCCCCATAGTTGCCCATTGCACGATACTCCATTCCACGTGGCACTAAAAAGTAAATAATGCCTCACTGACAGCCTCCGGTCGCGCGTATCAAACCCATTCAGTCTGGATCAACCTGAAAAGGGCTACCTCTATCGTACAACAGCTTCGCCTGAACACAATGAAGTTTTAGGTTTTTGTTATGGAAAGAGAGGTTCGCCTGCAGATCAGTCACCTCCCGCTAGCAGACGTTCCAGCGCAAGGCGGTAGCCCATCCAGCCCAGCCCGCTGATCACCCCCAGGCAGACCGGCGAAATGTAGGAGTGATGCCGGAACGATTCGCGAGCAAACACATTTGATAAGTGAACCTCGATTGCCGGGATTTCGACCGCGCTGATCGCATCCCGCAGCGCGACGGAAGTATGGGTATAACCGCCGGGATTGATGATCAGGCCATCGGCCCAGCCGCGCGCCTCGTGGATCGCGTCGATCAAGGCCCCCTCGTGGTTGCTCTGGAGGATTCGCAGTGTCGCCCCGTTAGCAGCGGAGGTTTCTTCGAGGTGGGTGTTGATGTCAGCAAGAGTCATCGAGCCGTAGACCTCCGGCTCGCGTGTTCCCAGCAGGTTCAGGTTAGGCCCATGCAGTACCAAGATATTCATCACTCGCCCTTTCTCACGTCATTCAGCGCCGCCAGAACATCGATCTGTGCGACATCGGGGACAACAACCGGTTCGCCCTTCCGTTTGAGCAGCACGAAGCGCGGCGATCCGCCCTTCCATTTTTTATCATGACGCATCGCTTCCCACAACTGGGCGGGTTGGTAGCCATCGAAACGCGTGGGTAAATTCCATTTCGTCATCAGGTGGTCGAGATCGGCGCTCAACGGCTCCTCGACAATCTCCAGGCGCTCCGACAGCCGCGCAGCAGCAGCAATCCCCACCGCGACCGCATGTCCGTGTTTCCATTCGTAGCCGCTGACCTGTTCGAGCGCATGGCCGAAGGTGTGGCCCAGGTTCAGGTAAGCGCGAATCCCGCTTTCGAGTCGGTCTTCTTTGACGACGGTGACTTTCACCGAAGCCGCCCGAACGATCATCTCCTCGACTGGCGGGCGGCCTGCGGCCATCTTCGCCAGCAGTTCGACGTCGCCGACCAACCCCGACTTGATGATCTCTGCGTAGCCGTTCTGCTTCTCGACTTCCGGCAGCGTTTCGAGCGTGCCGGTATCGGCGAAAACCGCCAGCGGATCGTAGAACGCGCCGACCAGGTTTTTCCCCTGCGGCAGATCGACGCCGACCTTGCCGCCGATGCTGGCATCGACCATCGCCAGCAGGCTGGTGGGGCACTGGATGAAGCGGATACCGCGCATGAACGACGATGCCGCAAACCCGGACATATCGCCGATCACGCCGCCGCCCAGGGCGACGATCAGCGTCGAGCGATCTGCGCCGGATTCGAGCAGCGCATCGTAGATGGTCCGCATAGTGGCGAGGGTTTTGTATTGCTCGCCATCGGGAACGCTGATCAATGTGGCCGAGGGGATGCGATCCGCAAGTGCCTCGCCATACAGCGGCCCAACCGTCTCGTTGGTGATCACCGCCACGTTTGAATGATCGATCCCGGCGATGAACTCCGGCAGATCGTTTTCCAGCAGTCCACGCCCGACAAGGATCGGATAGCCCAGCCCTTCGATACGTTCGACGCTCATCGTTCACTTCTCCACAATTCGATAATCTGATCGGCCACCTGTTTGGTCGAGAAGCCGTCGGTTTGAACCTGATAGGGGATGCTGTTGTACATATCGGCGCGGCTGTCGAGGAGACGCTGCGTCTTCTCCCGGTCGACGCTGAACAGGGGCCGTGACGGGTCGTTGCCCACGCGCCGGATGATCTCGTCGAGGCTGGCCTGCAAACAAACCAGTAGACTCGTCGATTCGAACCTCGCCCGCGTTTCAGTATTGAGCAGTGCTCCGCCGCCCAGCGCGATGACCAGATCGGGTTGGTGGGCCAGTTCTCGGCACACTTCTGCTTCCAGTGCGCGGAAGGCCGGTTCGCCGTCGTCAGCGAATATTTCCGCGATGGTTTTCCCGGCCCGCTCGACGATCACGGAGTCTGCATCGACAAAGTCGAGGGACAGTTTCTTTGCCACCAGCCGCCCGACCGAGCTTTTCCCGGTGCCCATGAACCCGGCCAGCGCGATGCTGTGTCTGGGGTTGGATTGTTGATTATTCATATTGCCGTTCTACCCCCTTCGACGAACCTTCGGTTCGCCACTTCCCCCTGACAGGGGGCAGGTGGGATTCGAATTGTAAGATAACCTAATCACTGAACCCGAATCGCCAGGGCTGATCGTCCATCGGCAGGTCGTCAAGACGCGCCTGCCGCAGCACCTCGAAACGCGGTTTGATCTCCGCGAGGCTGTCGCCGCCCAACTTTTCGAGCAGCGCACCGGCCAGCACCCAGGCGACCATTGCCTCGCCGACTATCGACGCACGGTGAACCGCGCAGTAATCCGAACGTTCGTAAACGGTCTGTGATGGCTCCCCCGTCGCCAGATCGACCGTCGGCAACGGGTTGATCGTGGTAGAGATCGGCTTCATCGCCGCCCGGACGATCACCGGCTGCCCGTTGGTGATCCCGCCCTCGACGCCCCCGGCCCGGTTCGATGGGCGGGTCAGAGTGCCATCATCGTCCAACAAGATCGGGTCGTGAACCTGAGTGCCGGGTTTGGCCGCATTGGCGAAGGCCGGGCCGACCGCCGCACCTTTGATCGCCGGGATGCTGCCCACCGCCGCCATCAGCAGGCCATCGATCCGGCGATCCCACTGAACGTGGCTGCCCAGCCCTGCCGGGACGCCCAGCGCGACGACTTCGAAAATACCGCCCAGCGTGTCTTTGTCCTTGATCGCCTCTTTGATCCGGGCCTGCATCGCCACCGATGCATCCAAGTCGGGGCAGCGAACTTCGCTCGCTTCCGCTGCTTCGAAACGCTCATGGTAGGTTGCCTCGTCGGCGACAGCGGGGAGGTTCGCCTCGACCCCGCCGATCATCTGCACGTAGCCGCCGACCCGAATCCCGAACTCGGCAAGCAGGCATTTGCAGATCGCCCCAACGGCGACTCGCGCCGCCGTTTCGCGGGCGCTGGCCCGTTCAAGGCTCAAGCGCAGATCGCGGTAGCCGTATTTTACCGCCCCGGTCAGGTCGGCGTGACCCGGCCGCGGGGTCGTGAATGGCTCGATGTCTTTTTCCTGCCAGTTCTTCCAATCGCGGTTCTCGATGAGCAGGCCAATCGGCCCGCCGGTGGTCAGGCCGTTCATCACCCCGGCGGTGATTCGCGCCCGGTCTCGCTCGATTTGCATCCGCCCGCCGCTTCCGTACCCTTTCTGTCGGCGGACGAGGTCGGCGGCGATGGTCTCCTCGTCCAGCGGCAGCCCGGCGATCATCCCCTCTAGAATTGCTGTCAACGCCGGGCCGTGCGATTCGCCCGCAGTCAAAAATCTCAACATGCTGTCCCCTCAGTCAAGATAAAAGATAAAAGTCGAAAGATAAAAGTAATCTTTGCACTGGCCCGGAGCATCCCGCGAGACTACCCGATTCCCAGCGCCTGCCGCGCCGCATCGACCATCACATTGACGGGCGGCGTGATCCCCGTCCACTCCTCGAAGGAAAGTGCCCCCTGGCGCACCAGCATCCCAAGGCCGCCAATCGTGTGCAGCCCGGCGCGGCTGGCCTGCTCCATCAGGCAGGTGACCGGCGGCGTGTAGATCACGTCATATAACACTGCCTCAGCCGGAAACGGTACGTCATCCGGCCACACCGAAGCGTCGACTTTCGGCCACATCCCCAGCGAAGTGCAGTGAACGATCAGCCCGGCCTGTGGTGCGATATCGCCCAGTTGATCGTAAGGAAAATCGTTCTCGTCGCGCAGGGGTTCAATTGTTGCATGTTTAATATCCGATGCCCCCATCTGGCGCAGCGCGTAGGCCACCGCCTTCGATGCGCCCCCGGTGCCCAGCACGAGGCAAAATTTGCCATCGATCGCCACTTCATGAGCATGCAGATCGGCGACAAATCCCAGCCAGTCGGTATTGGCCGCCCGGAGAGAGCCGTTTTCCAGTATCAACGTATTCGCCGCACCAATCTCATCGACCGCCGGATCGACCGCTGCCACCTGTGGCAGATCGAGGACGGCGAGTTTGTGCGGGATGGTGACGTTGAATCCCCGGTAGCCGTCGTCAAGCAGCTTTTCGACCCCGTTGGCCAGTTTTGCCGGTTCGACGGGCAGCAGATCGTACTGCCAGTCGAGGCCCAGCGCAGCGAAAGCCGCGTTGTGCATCGACGGCGAGATGCTGTGCTCGACCGGCCAGCCCAGCAAGCCTACTTTTTCGGTCATCAGTTCACCTCCGCGCCTAATTGAACAAGCGTCTGTGCAAAGCCGGGGAACGAATCGGCGATGCAGCCCGCGTCGAGAATCTGTGTTTCACCTTCGGCAACCAGCCCGGCTACGGCCAGTGCCATCCCCAGCCGGTGATCGCCATGACTCGACACCGCCGCCCCGCGCAGGCGCACCGGTCCGCTGACGATCATTCCGTCCGGCGTTTCTTCGATCTCCGCGCCGAGTTTGCCTAGTTCCTGAGCCACCAGGCTGATCCGGTCGACTTCCTTGACGCGTAATTCAGCCGCATCGCGGATGATCGTGATGCCGTTCGCCTGAGTTGCGGCTACGGTCAGAATGGGGAATTCGTCAATGGCACGCACGACTACCTCGCCGCCGATCTCGACGGCGGACAGATCGCCGCCCCGCACGATCAGCGTCCCGACCGGCTCGCCGCCCTGTACATCTTCATCTTCGACGGTGACCGCTGCGCCCATCCGCCGCAGGATATCGAGCAGCCCGGTGCGGGTGGGATTCAAACCGACTCCGGTGATTCGCACCTCCGACCCGCCAACCAGCGCAGCGGCAACGATCAAAAAGGCCGCCGACGACATATCGCCGGGGACTGTCAAATCAAAGGGAGTTAAAAAATCATGATCGGGAACGAGGCGCACCTGCCTGCCCTCGACGGTCAGGTTGGCCCCCATTGCCCGGAGCATCCGCTCGGTGTGATCGCGACTGGGGCCGGGTTCGATGATAGTCGTTGCGCCTTCGGCGAACAGCCCGGTCAGCAGGATCGCGCTCTTGACCTGTGCGCTTGCCACCGGGGAATGGTAAGTCATCCCCTTTAGCGCTGCCGGGCGAATGGTCAATGGCGCGTGCCCATCGGTGCCGCTGATGTCGACTCCCATCTGGCGCAGCGGCTCGACGATCCTTCCCATGGGGCGGCGGCGGAGCTGTTCGCTGCCGTCCAGCACCGAAGGGAAAGGTTGCCCGGCCAGCACCCCAGCCAGCAGACGCATCGCCGTGCCCGCGTTGACACAGTCTACGGGTCGCTGCGGCTCGTACAGCGTTCCGCCCTCGAAAGAGAGGGTATCGCCATCACGGTCGACTTCGACGCCGAGCGCCTCGACCGCGCCGAGGGTCGCCAGCGTATCTCCGGCAGCCAGCCAGTTGCGGACGGTCGATCTGCCCTGCGCCAGCATACCGAGGATCAGCGCCCGGTGGCTGATCGATTTGTCGGAGGGTACGCTGATCGTGCCGTGCAGCCGGGCTGCCGGTCGAATAAGAAGCGTGGTCATAGGATTTGAGTCGCCTCCTCCCACTCGTGTCGATACCCCTGCGCCCGGCTCAGGAACGCATGCAGCGCCACCGGGTCGCCCTGTTCGATCAACCCTGCAAGTGCAGCAAGCGTTTCGTTTGCCTGGGAAATTGACGCAAGCACAGCCGGGGCATTGGTCAGCAGGATATCGGCCATCACCATCGGCCCCGACCCGGCCAGCCGGGAGGTATCGCGGAAGCCGCTCGACGCCAGCGTCCAGGTCAGCGGGTCTTCTGCTGCCTGCTCCCCGGCAGCCAGCGCCAGTGCCGCCGACAGCGCATAAGGCAAAGCGCTGATCGCCGCAACGATCCGGTCATGGTGGGCAGCATCCATTTCGATGGCCCGCGAATCAACCGCCTTCACCAGTTCTTCGACCAGCACCAGCGTTTCCGGCGTCGTCCGCTCTGACCGGCACAGGACAAAGGGGGCATTTCGGAACAACTCTGCGTCGGCGTGGGCAAACCCAGAAACCTCTTTACCACACATCGGGTGCCCGCCCACTGCCCGGATCGATTCCGGCAGCCGGTTCATCTTATCGATGATCGGCTGCTTGACGCTCCCCAGGTCGAGAAGCAGCGCCCCCGGCTTGAGATATGCGGCCACCTCGTCGAGCAGGCGCAGCAAAACACGCATCGGCGTTGCCAGTATCACAACGTTGGCTTTGTTCACCAGTGCGAGATCGTCGCCCGCCTGACTAACAACGCCTTTTTCGGTGGCATTCCAGCAGGTCGATAAATCTTTGTCAACGGCCAGGAGACCGGCGGTTCGCTCTTTTAATGCCAGTGCGAGCGAACCACCCATCAATCCCAGCCCAACGATACATACAACCGTCTCTTTCAACCCGTTTGGGGTCGTAAAGCCACTCTCGTCCATGATTACAGCGTCCGGCCTACGGCTTCCGCCACCGCCCGCAGCCGCACCACCAGGTCGGCGAACTTGTCCGGCTTCAGCGATTGCAGGCCGTCCGAGAGCGCCACTTCGGGGTGCGGATGAACTTCGATCATCAGGCCATCGGCTCCCGCCGCGACCGCCGCCAGCGCCGCCGCGCCGACATACTGCCAGTGGCCGGTCGCGTGGGACGGGTCGGCGATCACCGGGAGATGCGTGCGGGCCTTCAGCGCCGGGATCGCGTTGACGTCGAAGGTGTTGCGGGTGTAGCGTTCGAAGGTGCGGATGCCGCGCTCGCAGAGCATCACATTGGAGTTTCCACAGGAGAGGATATGCTCCGCCGACATCAACAGTTCCTCGAGCGTGTTCATCATGCCGCGTTTCAGCAGCACCGGATGATTGGTCTGCCCGACCGCGTGCAGCAGGTTGAAGTTCTGCATATTGCGTGCACCGATCTGTAAAACGTCGGCATACTGGGCGACCATCGTCACCTGCTCAGGGGCCATCACCTCGGTGACGACCGGCAGGCCGGTGACCTTCTTGGCCTCGGCCAGCAATTCCAGCCCGGCCAACCCCATCCCCTGGAAGGCGTAGGGCGAGGTGCGCGGCTTGTACGCCCCACCCCGGAGCGCGGTCGCCCCGGCTTCCTTCACCAGTTTTGCCGTTTCTAAGATTTGCTCGCGGCTTTCCACCGAGCACGGCCCGGCGATTACCACGACCTGTTTGCCACCAACTTTAGTCCCATTGAGCGGGATCAGAGTTGGTTCGGGCCTCATATCGAGGCTGGTCAGCTTGTAAGGTTCCAATATGCGAACCGTTCGCTCGACGCCTTCCAGCCGTTCGATCTGGTACTGTTCGATTGGGCGCCCGTTGCCCACAACTCCGACGATGGTCACTTCTTCCCCCTCCGACACATGCGTCTGGTACCCGTGGTTCTCAACCCAGTCGATCACCGACTTGAGTTGATCCTGGGTCGATGTTTTCCCCATTATGATGATCATGCTTGCTTCTCCTCCTCATTCGTAAATCGACTGCTCTTCAGTGCCTGATCAGGCCGTAGTACTTCCGCCCCATTTATGTAGATATGCTGAATGTCTTTCTGCGGTGTCACCGTGTTCCAATGAATGAGAACGCGCACCGTTTGTTTCAGGCTGCCGGGGACGTTCATTTCATGCCCGCACAGGAGCGGCACATCCATCCACCCCAGCATCCGGGCAGCAAGGGCCGGATATTCCGCGTTCAGGTCAACCGTGGTCGTAAAGATAGCGCTGCCCACGTCCTCAGCGTTGATCCCGTTCACGTCGATCATCTCCGCAAGGAGTTCCTTTGTTGCCTCGATGATGCTCTCCCGTGTATTTTCGGCAGCCACCGTCGCGCCACGTACGCCCCGGCAAACCGGTATGTCTTCCCAACCATCCTGATCAGTCACTACTTTCTCCTTTGACTTTCGATAGATAAAAAAATCAGGCGTAGAGCATGTTGCTCTACGCCTGTGCTTTCTCCTTCAGCGGGCCTTTTCAGCCCTCAACAGCGATTAGTGCGCCATGCTCCCATCTATTTATGGCTCCAATAAAAATAAAAGAAATAGGCATATGCCGCATTCACGAAACGGAAAGCGTCGTTCTGTGCTTTATTTGTGTGATGCAACATACCGGATTGCATGGCGTCAATCTCTCCCTCTTGATTGGGCGGAAGTGTAGCACATCCGAAACAAAAGGTCAATGTCAGAATCGCCAATAGACAGAATTTCCACAAAACTCGATTTCCGTACTCTGCTACATCTCCGATTTGGCCATCCCGCGCAGCAGATTGGCAGCGGCAGCCGAAAGCGCTTCTGTATAATCGATATTGAACACAGCCATCTCTGGATTTTCGGAGATCACCTGCCGGGCGACCGGGGCAGGTTCAGCGATCTGCTGCATGCCGATTATCAGCGCGTATATATACAGCATCGACTGCATAATCTGCCCCATTGCAAAATCGGGGATGCAGTGGTGGATCGCCACGCCAGTCAGAGTTAATTGATCCAGTATCAGTTTTTTGAAGCGGTAAGCCGCATCGTATTCCACATTACGTTCAAGAATCGCATGGACAATCGCAAACAGCCGCAGCATCGACCAGCGTCCTTTTAGCGATTCGCCGAGATAGTCGGCCAGCGTATCGACCTCGCACTCGCCAATACGATCAAGTTTCTCTCGCAGGCTCTCAAACCACTCACAGAGATGCTGGCCCAGCACAGCCAGGAACAACTCCTCTTTGGTGCTGAAATAGAGGTAGACCGTCCCCTTGGCAAGTCCGGCAGCCTGAGCCACACTCGCCACACTTACCGATTCGTAACTGCTCTCCTGGTACAACGTCCAGGCGGCATCAATCAGCGCCTGCTCGCGTTCCTGCTTTTGCTTGTCCGTCACAGCCCGACGTTTGGACGCAGTCATCACACAATTCGTCCTTTCTGCGCAAACTGACCCCCGGTCATTATACAGGCATAGATCATCGGGTACAAAGATAAAAAAATCCCCCGGCGCACTTTACACCTGGGGATGGATACCCTGTGAGAAGGTTGAACTCTACCTATGTCGTGGAACCAGAAGTGAGTTTTCGCTCGGCCAGCTTACGCCGCCGCCAGGCACTATATCGGAAGTAAAGACCTGGTACATAGTAGATCGCCACGCTGCGGCCAACGCGCTTCAGCCAGACTTTCCACAGGCCGATGCCGGGATGCGTTCGCGGGTGAAGCAGCATCGACACAAAATAGTTGAAGTCCATTTTGAGATGCACCCAGTCAAACAGGCGGATCATCGCTTTGTCGGTCTGGCCGGAGACATTCATTGCGATATAGTCCCGGTTGTTGTAGCCCTTTTGCAACTTGACGATGTAAGCTTCTTCGTCTTCGATCAACCCCTGAGCAGTTACCATCCCATATAACTCCGAGCCGGGCAGCGGCGTACACCACGTCAACCGGCGGGGTGGAAGATCGGCTTCTTTCATCAGGGTAGCCGTCTCGCGCAGTGTTCGTTTCGTCTCGCCTGGATAGCCGCCCATCAACTGGATTTTCAGGTGAAGCCCAACGTCTTTGGCTGCCTTCAGAACCTCGAGGGTCTGCCTGCGCGTGATTCCCTTCTTCATCGTCTTGAGCATCGTATCACTGCCCGATTCGACACCCAGGCCAACCGACAGACAGTTGGCATCTTTGAGCACGATCATGATCTCCCGGTTCAGCGTATTGACCCTGCCCTGTCCATCCCAGTAGATACCGACATCCTTGATCCGCTCGCAAAACTCGAAGATGCGCTTCTTACCGAGCAGCAGCGTTTCGTCGGCGAAGTGCGCCGCCTTGATCCCATAGCGCTCCTTGACAAACTCAAGCTCCTCGATGACCCGATCAACCGACTTCAGGCGGAGCGAGTTATAACTTCGGGAACAATAGGTGCATTTGTATGGGCAGCCTCGCCCTGACAGGAAGGTCATGTTAGGGCGCAGTTCAGAAGGGTCTATATCCAGGGCCACTTCGTAAGACTTGAAAGCAGTTGTCTGGTCATGGGCATACATCTTCGCCTGGGTATAGCGTTCCATCGGCCATAAATCGAAGTTCGGCATCGGCAGTGAATCGAGGTCTTCGATCAAGGGGCGGAGCGGGTTGATCGAAATCGTGCCATTCTTCCGGTAGGCGATCCCCTGTATATCGGGCAGCCTGTTCGGATCGTCGATATGGCGGAAAAGCTCGCGCGAGGTTTCTTCACCTTCACCGACAACGCAGTAATCGATAGTACCTTTTGACAGCAAAAGGTCATAATGATAATTCGCCAGCAGGCCGCCCACCACGATAGGCACGGCACAGCGCTTCTTGATCTGCTCGGCCAGCCACAGGACATACAGATAATTGATTGTGCCAAACCCGGTGATCGCTACAGCCTCGAACGAATAGTTATCCAGGTAATCTTCGACCTCCGCTTGCAGCAGGTCGTTTCCATATACATCCAATACCTGGATATCATGGCCGTCATCTTCGAGATAACGGATCACTGTGGCAAATCCCCAGGGGAATATTCTCTGTTTGAGGGGAGTGCGCTGATCACTATCACCAAATCGTGGTTGAACGCAAAGAATGTTCATGCTTTACTCTCTCCAATCCACACGCTTAGTCCCTCGCCGAACTTTACGAGAGAAGATCAACCGATCGCACCTACTTTAGCTCACAGACAAACCGATTACAATCGGCTTTCTCAAATTGTAGCTGCTGATTTAGCGCGCTATACTATCGGCGGACTGTTTTCCCCGGGAAGGCGTACCCTATGCTGGCAGTCATCACGGCGATCTTGATTTTCCTAGGCATCCTGTTGATTGCTTCGATTATCGGGCTGATCTCAAACCTGCGTGTCTATCGAAAGGCGACTTATTTCACCGTCCGGCGCGATTCCGCCCGAAAAGTCAGGCGCTGGTTTATTGTGCTGATTATTGCAATCGGGGGTATGGCTGCCGGGTTCCGGCTGAGGAATATTCACAGCGATGAGGAAGGCCCACCGTCCGACATCACTACACCTGCCTCGCCCACCGTCGAATCACTCCCGATAGCCACCATCGATCCCAGCCTGACGCCTAAAGACCTGCGCGAAGCGCCTCCCACGATCACCCCAACGCAGCCGACCCCAACTCAGACTCCAACACTTGCCATCGCCACCGCCGAGACGAGCATCGAAGTGCCGGAAGGTGCCTCACTTACGCTCACGGCGATCTCCAGCCGGATCACTGCCAACCTGCTGCCCCTCGATCCCGGCGACAGCTTCGCGGCAGGCATCCCCCGGATTTATTTCTTCTTTGATTATGAAAATCTGGCGCAGGGTGTATCCTGGTCGCAGGTGCTGCTGTACAACGGCGAAGTGGTGCGATCACAGACAGAAACCTGGACCTGGGGGGCGGTTGGCAAGGATGTATATTACTACTTCGAGACGCGCGGCGGCTGGCCCGCCGGAGTGTACGAGGTGCAGTTCTACCTCGGCGATCAGTTGGCCGCGTCGAAGACGTTCACTCTGGGCGATTGACGATCAGCACACCTGTCAGTTCCGCAATTGCTACTCATAGGCCAGCGCCGAAACGATCTCCAGATCGGATGCGCGGCGGGCCGGGATCAGCGCCGCCAGCACTCCACAGAGCAGCCCGGCAGCGATGGAGGTCAGCAACCCGACACCGGGGAAACTGTAGGGAATATGCAGCCCGGCGAACTCCAGTATTCCCGTCATGACGACGCTCAACAAGAGTCCACTTGTGATCCCAAAAGCGATCCCGACCAACGAGAGCAGCAGACTCTCGGCGACAATCATCCGGCGAACCTGACGCCGTTTTGCGCCCACCGCACGCAGCATCCCGATCTCGCGGGTGCGCTCGATTACATTGATGCCAAGCGCGTTCGCCAATCCCAGCAGCGCTGGGGCGGCTAACAGGGCCAGGATGATGTTCATCCCGATAGTGCCCGACCGGGCAACCTGTTTCTGACTAGCGTAAAGCTGCTCGCGGGAAATGATGCCAAAACCGGGATAGGTCTCTATCGCTGCCAGCAGGTCTTCCTCCAGATCTTCCCGATCAACCCCCGGCTCGGCATTGACCAGTATCAGAACATCGTTGTGAACGCCAAACTCCCTGGAGAGCACAGCCTGATCCATGTAGACCGTCGGCAGCTTCATGTTGAGGTAGTCAAGCCCAACGGCGGCTACCTTCATATCGATCAGGCGGTGATCTCCCTCAAGGGTGATCGTATCACCAACGCTAACACCGAATTGTGAGGCATACCGGCCATTGACGATGACCTCGTTCCCGCCTTGCAGTCGTTCGAAGGCAGACTTGTCCCCTTCGATGAAAGACAGCCCGGCGATGCGCCCGTAACTAGGCGGGTCGATGCCGATCAGCCTGACTCCGATTCCGTCCTCGTTCAGCACGTCGACCTGCCGCATGGTAGTCAGGTCTTCGACGCCGGGCATTCGCCTGACAGTTTCCGCCAGATCAGGATCGGCGCCGACCGTGTCGTTGGTGACAACTAGGCCACCAGCCATCAGGATATAGTCCGACCGGAGGCTGGCGTCGAGGAATCGCAGCGCACCACCGTAGACGGAACCTAACATGCCACCCAGCCCAATCAGGATCGCCAAGCCGACCATCAGCGAGGTGGTTGTGATCGCCGCGCGGCGCGGCTGGCGGGCGATGTTTCCCGCCGCCAGGCCGCCTTCCTGGCCAAACAAAAGATACAGGGCGCGGTTGAAGAATGACGTAATTGGGCTGATCACCAGCGGACCGAGCAGCCCCAGCGCCAGCAGGAAGATCAGCATCCCCAGGGCCATGAGTTGGAATATCCCGCTGATCAGCCCGGCCACGCCCAGCACAAGACTGATCAGGCCAATGATCAGGCGGCTGCGGCGCACCGCCTTCTCCTGATCGACCGTCGTCGGGCGCATGGCCTCCAGCGGAGTGACTTGGCTGGCCCCGCGTGCGGGCAGCAAGACGCTGACCAGCGGGACGCCCAGTCCAAAGGCAATCGTCACAGCGAAGGTCAGCGCCTCGAATCTCGGCTTTCCAATCGTGCCGCCCATCAGGGTCTCGAAGATGCTGCCAAGTCCGGCCCTGGCACCATAGGCAAAGGCGACGCCTAACAGCATGCCCAGCACGGTGCCCAGCACGGCCAGGATCAGTCCTTCGTACAGGATGGTGCGCATCACGACCCTGCGTTTCGCGCCGACGGCGCGCAGCATGCCGATGTCGCGGCGACGCTCGACGACGCTGGTGCGGAAGGTGTTGAACATAATCAGCCCGGCCAGCGCCAGCGCCAGCAGGCCGAACATGGTAAAGATGACGTTCATAAACTCCAGCAGTGCCGACCATACGTCAGCACCGCCTTCCAGCGGGCTTAACTCGTAACCCCGGCTGAACATCGACCGCATCGCCAGTTCAATGGCCTGCGCATCGCTGCCTTCGGCATAGCGTCCCATGATGATATTGACCCGGTTGGGCTTATTGAGCAGGTCCTGAGCCGCCTCAATCGGCATGAATACCTGCTGGTTGCCGAGCAGCAGGCCGGGATCGTCGAGGATGCCCACCACTTCGAAGGGCACCCAGCCCCCCGCACCGGGGAGCTTCACCACCTCACCGACGCCGATTCCCAGCCCCTCGGCGAACACCTCGGAGATGAGCACCACCAGCCCGGTATCGCCCGGCTGCAAAAGACGGCCTGTCAGCAGGCGGCGTCCCCCGGCGGTCATCACGTTGAAGGCTTCATCCGTAACAGACGTATCGATCCCGTAGACCTGAATGGTGCTCACGTCGATGCCGTCCGGCGTCTGGTAATGCTCCGGCGGCAGGGACACCGACTGAACGATCATTGCAGTAGTCGATTCGACGCCCTGGACAGCGCTGACATCCTGCACATATTCCTGGCGGAAGAAACTGCCATCGGTGCGGGTGACGTACAGATCGACGTTGGACAGGGCCACCGACTCCATATTCGACCTGAACAGGTCCTGGAAAGCCGGGGCCATCCCGTTCAGGCCAAACATGATCATCACGCCGATCACGATGGACAGGATGGTCATGATGCTCCGTATGGGCCGCCCCTTCAGATAGCTGATCGCAAGCGGAAGCTCACGCATGATGATCCTCCACGACAACTGCCTTCCGGTCGATATTGTTGCGCGTCTCTTCGGTGATTCGCCCGTCTTTCATCTGGAGGATGCGATCCGCGTAGGATGAGATGCGAGGATCGTGCGTTACGAGCAGGATACTGCGTCCCCAGCGGTCAACGGTTTCCCGCAGCAGGGTGGCAAAATCCCCGGCTGCACTTGAATCAAGGTTGCCGGTCGGCTCATCGGCCAGGATCAGCGACGGTTCGGTAACCAGCGCGCGGGCGATAGCAACGCGCTGGCGCTGCCCACCGGAAAGCTCATCCGGGCGGTGCGATTTACGGTCGGCGACTTCGAGTTTCTCCAGCCAGTCGGCAGCGCGGGATTGGGCCTCGGCGGGCTTCATCCCTCCCAGCACCAGCGGCAGCGCCGTATTATCCAGCGCGTCCAGCGTGGGGATCAGGTTGAAGAACTGGAAGATGAAACCAATCCGCTCGCGGCGGAGATCGGTGAGTGAGTCGTCGTTCAGAGCGCTCAAATCCTGCCCATCGATCCTGACCATGCCCTCATCGGGGCGATCAAGCCCACCGATCAGGTGCAAAAGGGTCGACTTACCACATCCGCTTGGGCCCATCACGGCGACGAACTCGCCGGTATCGACATGTAATGACACGTGATCGAGGGCAGTGACCTGCGCCGCGCCGCTGCCATAAATCCGGGTGAGATTTTCAGTTTCTACGACGTACATGGGATTTCCTCAAGTGTAAGGGAGAGAAACGCCTGACAAGAAACAGTCTGGTTTACAACTAGCCAGATTATACAGGCAATTCAGTGAACCGATAATGAACATCCCAAGTTTTGGGGCCTACTCATGCCGACGAGATACACCTCCGAAGCCCAAAACACGGTTCATTTCTGTGCTATACTCTGATTCAGCAAGATCGATAGGTGTGAATTGTCTCAATCTGAATTGTTGGGATTTCAGACAGTTCGGGAAGACAAGAAGGAGCCAGAGTGATGGCCGAAATGACCTTAGACCAGTTACTGCAGGCGGCGAGCCAACTTCCACACGAACAGCAAGTCGAGTTGATCCGCCGCCTGCAGACGGAGCAGCGCAAAGCAAAGAAAGGTTCGCTTGAAGATATTCCTCTGCTGAACATCGGCTCCTGGCCGGAGGACTGGCCGCCACACCGGGAGGATTTATACGATGACGAGCATCGTGCGGGTCTTTGTTGATACCAACGTCTTAATTTATGCCAGCGTGCTCAGTTCTCCATATGTGGATATTGCCCGAAACAAATTGGTGGCATTACGTGATAGTGGCAGTGAATTGTGGATCAGCCGCTAGATCATCCGCGAATACCTGGTGGTCATGACCCGTGCCCGGCAGGGCGAACCACTCCCGGAAAAAGAACCTGTGCTGGCTCAAGTCAACGCGATGCTAAACACATTTGAAGTGGCTGATGAAACACCTGACGTTACCAACTGGCTGATAACACCGCTCAAACAGACGTCGACAGCAGGCAAACAGGTACACGATGCCAATGTCGTTGCGACCATGCTGGCTTACGGTATTGACACCCTGCTGACAGCTAACATCGGTGATTTTGTCCGTTTTGAGGATAAGATCACGCTGATGGCCCTTATGGGAAAAGACATATGAGAAAATATCCGAAGTCCATCAGGAAGGCGATACTTGAGTGGGCCGCCGAAGCACACGAGCGTGAATTATACCGGGAACTGACACTGCTAGACCGCAGCTTTACCGAGTGGCGCAACGGCGAAATCGGTAGTGGGGAACTGAGCTGCCGGGTTCACGAGTATGACACCGGCCCCTCGCGCGAGTTGTTCAAGCAGTACAATAGCGGATTTCATGACCTTGATGTTGCGTCTGCGCTGGTAAAAGGCATTCTCACCTACGAGGAAGTCCCTGCGGAGGTCATCGAGGCCATCCAGAATTTACTGGCCTTCATCCAACGGCCATAGTTATCGCCTACCGCCGCGTTTTGATCCCCAGAACGACCCCGACACCCAATAGAACAACCGTCGCCGATACGACCCCGATCCACTGTCCGGTCGAGAGTTGAAGACCAGCATCGGGCTCAGCGGTGGCGGCCAGTTCGCGCCCCTCGATCTCGGTGTCCGGTTGGGCGATGGCGATAGTGGTCGTCGTGGCGGTTTCGGGAAGTTCGTCATCATTGCCAACCGACAGCACCGCCCTGATCTCGTGAACGCCGGGCGGCAGTTCGCCGAGCGTGTGCTCAAGGGTGTGGAGTTCGGCGTCGAGTTCACCGTCGACGTAGAGGTGGATGCTGTTTTCGCCGGTGTTCAGGTCAAAGAAGGCAGTTTCGAGTTCAATTGCCACTGGCTGTTCGGTGAATGCCTCACCATTGCCGGGATAGAGAATCGACAGGCGGGGTCTGGGTGGCATGACGGAGAATTCGTACTGCCCGCTGAGGCCGGTCGACAGCTCAGTGCCGGATACCATGTAGACAACCTGGTACCGCCCTTCTGCCAGCGGCGGCAGCGATACAGACAGGACGGTCCGATCCTCGTCAAGGGTGGTATCCTGTCTATCGACCTGCTGGTCTGCCTCGTCGGTGACGACGATCAGGTTGCCGTCTTCCTCAAGCGGGTGGCTGAAAGTGAGCACGACTTCCTGCGGCGCGGAATCGAGTCCCGCATTTGGAGCCGGTGACGCGTCGATGAGTGTTGGCTGGGCATAGAGCGGTTGAGCAATGACCAGCATTGCCCCGATCAACACCCCGCCGATTCCCGCTCGAAAGAGTTTGTTAGCTGACATGATCATCTCCCCGCGCGTCATTATACCATCGATCAGGCTAGCGGGAAGACAGCCGGGCACGCGCTGCGTCGATCTGTGCAGCGACCGCTTCGGGAGCGGTTCCGCCAGTTACGGCGCGGCGAGCAACCGAGGAATCAAAATCGAAGACGGTGAATACATCCGATTCGAATACATCCGACTCGGCCCGGAAATCGTCGAGAGCCAGCGCGGAAAGCGGCACATCACGCTCCTCAGCCCTGCGGACGATCCGCCCGGAGATGTGATGCGCCTCGCGGAAAGGCATCCCGCGCCTGACGAGATAGTCGGCAAGGTCGGTGGCAAGCATGGCTTCGTCGAGCGCTGCACGCATGGCTTCAGCGTGGGGGGTGATCGTTCCAACCACCCCGGCCAGCACCGGCAGGGTCAGCATCAGCGTGTCGAAGGCGTCGAAAAGCGGCTCTTTATCTTCCTGCATATCCTTGTTGTAGGTCGAGGGAAGGCCCTTCAAGACGGTCAGCAGGCTGACCAGATCGCCGATCAACCGGCCAGCCTTGCCGCGCGCCAGTTCCATCGAATCGGGATTGCGCTTCTGGGGCATCAGGCTGGAACCGGTCGAGTAAGCCTCGCCGATGGAGAGAAATCGATAGCCGGGACTGGTATAGAGAACCACGTCTTCGGCCAGACGACTGGTGTGGATGCCGATCAGCGCGGCGGCGAACAGAAACTCAGCGATGAAGTCCCGGTCGGCGACGGCATCCATGCTGTTGGGTGTGGCCGATTCCATCCCCAGGTCGGCGGCCAGCGCCTCGCGGTCAATCGCAAAGGGATTACCGGCCAGCGCCCCCGATCCAAGCGGGCAGACCGCCGTCCGGCGGCGGCAGTCGGCCAGCCGATCCCGATCACGTTCGAGCATCCAGAAAGTGCTCATCAGCCAGTGTGCGAACAGCACCGGTTGAGCAGCCTGGAGATGTGTGTAACCCGGCATGACCAGGCCGGAATGCACCTCGGCTTTGTCGACGATGGCCGACTGAACACCGGTCAGCAGCGCCGATACCTGATCGATGGACATGATCAGCCACAGGCGGACATCGAGCGCAATCTGATCGTTGCGACTGCGTCCGGTGTGAAGTTTGCCTGCCGGGGAGCCGACGATCTCGGTCAGGCGGCGTTCGACAGCAGTATGGATGTCTTCATCACCGGGCAGCGGCTCGAATGTTCCGTCGTCAAATTCCTGTTTGACCTGCCCCAATCCCTCTACAATCGCCGCGCGCTCGTCATCGGTTATCAGCCCGGCCCGCAGCAGGGCAGCAGCATAGGCCACGCTGCCCCGGATATCGGCAGCATACAGGCGGCGGTCAAAACCAAACGAGTCATGGAATCGACGCATCCGGTCGTCAGTTTCGCCGCTGAATCGGCCTCCCCATAAACGCATGGGCGGTTCCTTTCACAAGTCCATAGGACGGGAATTTGGGCGTTGCCCAAATTCCCCGGAGCCACAATATTTATTGTGACCTTAACACGATTGGTGAATGTTTCGCTGAAAGCGAAACTCCAAGCAGCCGCAAAACGGCTGCCTCAGTCGCGCTTGAAGATCGAGTAGTCGGGTTCGCGGAAGCGGCTCTTGCCGGTCCCGGCGATGCTCAACATCGCATCGACCTTGAGCGGCAGACCCCACAGGTGAATGAAGCCCTCCGCATCCTGCTGATTGTAAATATCGGACATACCGAACGAGGCATAGTCCTCGCGATACAGGCTGTAAGGCGACTTCCGCCCTTCGACGATGATATTGCCCTTGTAAAGTTTCAACCGGACATGGCCGGTAACGTGACGCTGAGTGACCATCACAAAGCCGTCGAGAGCTTCTCGCAGCGAGGAGAACCACAGGCCATCGTAGACCAGTTCCGCATAGCGCAAGGCGATCATCTGCTTGAAATGCAGGGTATTCTTGTCGAGGCAGATGCTTTCAAGCTCCTGGTGGGCCTTGTAGAGAATCGTGCCGCCGGGAGTCTCGTAGATACCATGTGACTTCATCCCGACGAGGCGGTTTTCGACAAGGTCGATCCGGCCAATCGCGTGCTTTCCGCCGATCTCGTTCAGCGCCAGCACCAGCTCGACCGGCCCCATCTTCTGCCCGTTCAAACCGACCGGGTTCCCGGCCTCGAATTCCAATTCGACGGTCTCCGGCTCGTCAGGGGCTTCCTGTGGGCTGACCGAGAGCTTGTACATCTCCTCTTCGGGTTCCAGCCAGGGGTCTTCGAGCAGGCCGCCCTCGTGACTGATGTGCCAGATATTGGCATCACGACTGTAGATCGATTTCCTGGTGTGAGACACCGGGATATGATGCGCCTGGGCATATTCGATGGCGTCCTCACGGCTGCGAATATCCCATTCCCGCCAGGGGGAGATCACCTTGAGAGTCGGGTTGAGGGCCATCGCGGTGACTTCGAAACGCACCTGGTCATTGCCTTTACCCGTGCAGCCATGGGCCAGCGCATCAGCGCCTTCCTTCTCGGCGATCTCGACCTGCCGCTTGGCGATCAGCGGGCGGGCGAAGGAGGTTCCCAGCAGGTACTTGCGCTCGTAGATCGCCCCGGCCTGCATGGTAGGGAAGACATAATCGGTGAGGAATTCTTCGCGCAAATCCTCGATGTAAATTTTGCTTGCCCCACTCTGTATGGCTTTTTCCTCAAGGCCATCGAGTTCCTTGCCCTGGCCGAGATCGGCAGTATAGCAGATCACCTCGCAATTGTATCTCCCGATCAACCAGGGAACGATGATCGATGTGTCCAGACCACCGGAATAGGCCAGGACAACTTTCTTGACTTCTTTAAATTCGGCCATGCTTTTCTCCTCCAAAATACATGTGTGGCAATTTCAAAAAACGGTTCAGGTTCGATAATGCCCATTGATCGTCACATATTCGTGACTGAGATCACAGGTCCAGACAACGGTTTGGGCAGCACCGAGACCCAGGTCAAGGCGAAGGCCCCATTCAGGCTGCTGCATCAGGGCGATGGCCGACGGCTCATCGTAATCGGCAGGGCAGCCACTATCTACCAATTGAATCACCGGCTCACCCGCAGCGTCAAGTAGCCATAAGGATAATTTCCCACAGTCGAGCGGGACACCCGCATAGCCTGCCGCGCAGACGATCCGTCCCCAGTTGGGGTCGCCACCGTAAAACGCGGTCTTGCAGAGCGGCGACAGGGCCACCGTACGGGCAACGGCAACCGCCGCATCTTCGCCAGGTGCGCCGGTGACTTCGAGCGTAACGAACTTCGTCGCACCCTCGCCATCGCGGACAATCGCCTGGGCAAGTTCGGTGCACACCTCGCGGACGGCAGCGGCGAACGCCTCGTCTCCGGGGGCAATTTCGACACCTGACGCGCCATTTGCCAGCAGCAGCAGCGTATCGTTAGTGCTCATATCGCCATCGACGACGATCCGGTTGAAGCTCTCACCCACTGCCTGACGGAGCACCCGATCACATTCCTCACGGCTGACGACGGCATCGGTGACGACGACGGAGAGCATGGTCGCCATATTGGGGGCGATCATTCCCGCACCCTTGGCGATCCCGGTGATGGTATAACCCGATTCAGTGGTCACGCTGACCAGCTTGGGGCGCGTATCGGTGGTCATGATCGCGCTTGAAGCGTCCTCCCAGCCGTCAGGGGAAAGCGCCGCTGCCGCCCGTTCGATGCCGGGCAGTATGATGTCCATCGGCAGGTTGACGCCGATTACGCCGGTCGAGAGAACGAGTACTTCATCAAGCGAACAACCGATCACCTGAGCGGCATGTTCAGCCGTCGACCGGGTATCGACCAAACCCTGTTCGCCCGTACAGGCATTGGCCTTCCCCGTATTGGTGACGACCGCCCGCACCGGGTTACCAGCAGCGAGGATCGATTGATCGTAGATCACGGGGGCAGCCTTCACCTGATTGGTAGTAAACACACCCGCTACCGCACAGGGCCGGTCGCTCACGATCAGCGCGAGGTCTTTCGCGCCCTCCGCTTTCAGGCCGCAATGAACCCCCGCCGATTGAAATCCCTGTACTTTTGCGGTCATCGTGCCCCCTCCTCATCGATCAGGTAGAGCAGGGCGACTTCGTCACAGCAGTGGCGAAACGGGCAGGGGCGGCAGTCACGCCGGACTTTGAGCGGAAATTCCTCAATAGACTTCTCCTGAAAGCCCAGCTTCTCGAAAAGGCGCGCGGCGCGGGTGAGTGTCAGAACACGGCTCATACGCCGTTCGCGGGCCAGTTCGAGCGAGGCCTCGACAAGGGCAACGCCTATCCCCAGGCCACGCTTTTCCGGGTCGACGGCCAGCGAGCGAATCTCGCACAGGTCGCCGTTGTAGAATACCAGTGACACACAGCCCACGACCTGATCGCCCTCGACGGAGACGATCCAATCGTCGATGTGGGCACGCACCTCGTTGGGATTGCGAGGCAGCATCCGCCCGGCCCGGACTTCCTCGTCGAACAGGTCAAGCATGGCTTGAATTTCTGCTGTCTGCGCGGAGCGAAGGGTGATCGCACCCGAAGCCAACTGTGAATAGATTTTTATGACGGTCAATTCTGCTTGCATTTTTTCTCTCTCTACACGGTTATGATTTGTTGAATGACAAAAACACATTGGTCGATATCAGTTTCTGAGACAATGTAAGCAGGCAGCAGCCGGAGTACATTTGCTCCGGCATTCAACAGTATCATTCCTTGCTCGTAGGCAGCTTCAATAAACGGGGCAACTTCACAATCCATTTCGACGCCGACCATCAAACCCAGGCCGCGAATCTCTTTGATATGCCGCGAGTCGAGTTCTTCAAGGCGTTCGACGAGCAGTTCGCCCATTGCGGTGATGTGGGCAAGCATCGCCGGGTCGGAGACGCGATCGAGCACCACCTGGGCCGCACGGCAGGCGACCGGCCCGGCGGAGAAGGTGCTGCCGTGATCACCCGGTTCGATGACGTCAGCGACCCGGTCGGTGACCAGCACCGCGCCAATCGGCAGACCGCCGCCCAGCGCTTTCGCCAGCACCATGATATCAGGTTCGACGCCGTAATGTTCATAGGCCCACAGCTTCCCGGTTCGGCCCATGCCACACTGGATTTCGTCGAAGACGAGCAACGCATCATGTTGATCGCATAAATCACGCAGCGCCCGGAGAAACTCGACATTGGCAGGCTGGATGCCCCCCTCGCCCTGAACCGGTTCGACGAAGACCGCGCAGGTTTCCGGGCCGATCAGTTCTTTAGCCGCCTCAACGTCGTTGAAAGGTGCTACCGTGACGCCGGGCATCAGCGGGCGGAAGGGAGCCTGGTACTGCTCACGGGCGGTGATGGAAAGCGCCCCCATCGTCCGGCCATGAAAGCCGCCGGTGAAGGCGACGAAGGTCTTGCCGGGGCCATAATGAGTCAGCGAATATTTACGCGCAAACTTGATCGCTCCCTCGACGGCTTCCGCGCCGGAGTTGCAATAGAAAACTTTGTCGGCGAAGCTGTGCTCGCAGAGCGCCTCAGCCAGCTCGACCTGGGGCCGGGTATGGTAGAGATTGCAGACATGGCCCAGCGTGGCGACCTGGTCTTGAACCGCCGCGACCAGTTCAGGATCACAGTGGCCAAGCGCATTGACAGCGATGCCGGAGCTAAAATCGAGGTAGCGGTTTCCTTTCGAATCATAGACAAACATCCCTTCGCCGTGTTCGAGGACGAACGGTGACCGCTTATAGGTATGGACGATGTACTGTGATTCCTTTTCGACAATACTGACGCTGACGTTCATTGACTGCTCCTCCGGGCTGATGATAACTGTTTTGAATAACAATCAAACGGATAAAATGGTTCCGGTGCCATCGCGGAGACCATCCAGGTCGGTGATGACGGCCTGCTTCGCACCGCCGGTAAGCGCGCCCAGGGCGGCACCGACTTTGGGGATCATTCCCCCTTCGATCACCCCTTCATCGATCAGGCGGTCGACATCGGACACCGTCAACTCGGCGGCGATTTTGCCACCGGCCAGCCTGACGCCGGGGACGTTGGTCAAAAAGACGATCTGTGAGGCATCGACCGCCGCCGCGACCGCCCCGGCAGCGTGGTCGGCATTGACGTTGTAGCGGCCATCTTCGCCATACGAGACGGGCGAAATGACAGGCACGATCCCCTGCTCGCAGAGATCGAGCAGCACCTCGCCCCGCACGTTAATGACCTCACCGATCCGGCCATACTCGACCCGGTACTGCCCGGCCTGGATCAACCGTAGATCGATTCCACTCAGACCCAGCGCGTCGACTCCGGCGTGGAGCAGTGCCAGCACCAGCCGCTTGTTGACCGTCCCGCTGAGGATCATCTCGACCACGTCCAGCACCGCCTCGTCGGTGACACGCTGCCCGTCGACGAACTGCGGTTCCAGACCAAGAGCCTCCATCAGTTGGCTGATCGCCCTGCCACCGCCATGCACCAGGATGCAGGACTGTTTCGCGTTTAATTCAGCGACCACCGCCGCCAGCTCCTCGACGAAGCCCGGCTTTTCGAGATCATTGCCGCCCATCTTGATGACCAGTGGGGGTTGGCTCACGCGACACCCCCCTGAAAGGGCAGCAGACCAAGCGTCTCATCAAGACCGAACATCAAGTTGAAGTTCTGCACCGCCTGCGAGGACGCTCCTTTGAGCAGGTTGTCAATGGCGACGGAGACGATCAACAGCGAGCCGGTGACCGGGGTCAACGAGATGACAGCCAGCGGCGTGCGTGTGACGTGAGCCAGCGACGCCAGTTCGCCTTCCGGCAGCAGGTGGACGAGCGGTTCACCGGCAAACTGTCCGTCGAATGCTTCCAGGGCCGCCTCCATATCGCTGATCTGTGCATAGACAGTGGCAATGATCCCCCGGTCTGTGGGCAGCAGGTGGGGCGAGAAGATCAACCGCCCTGCTTCCAGCCCGGCTCTGACCATCTCCTGCTCGATCTCGGAGATATGTCGATGAGCGCGACCAATCGCGTAGGGATAGAAGTTGCCATGCACCTCACAAAACAAAGTATGCACTTTGGGCGTCTTTCCGGCCCCGGAGACGCCGGATTTCGCATCAACGATGATCGGCGTATCGGGCAGGAACAGACCCTCAATTGCCAGCGGGAGGATACCCAGCAGGGCGGCGGTCGCATAGCAACCGGGGTTGGCGATGCAAGGCGCGTTCTTCAGGTTCTCCCGTTCGGACAGCTCAGGGATAACATACGGAACCGGCAGCAGTTCGGGGTTGGGATGGGCGACCTTGTACCACTGCTCGTAGACGGCGGGATCGTCGATCCGCAGGTCGGCGGAGAGATCGATCACTTTGACGCCTTGCTCCAGCGCTTTAGCCGCAATCGGTGCCGACCGTGTATGCGGGAGACACAAGAAAGCACAATCGATCTGGTCGAAGGGTGCCTCGGCAGAGGAGATCAGGAAAAGATCAGGAGCACGGGGCGAAAGCTCGCGCAGGCTCTTCCCGGCGGAACTCTCGGACGTGGCAAACAGGATTTCCACACCGGGGTGATTTTCCAGAATGCCAATCAACTCCAGTCCGGTATAGCCGGTCGCGCCAAAAACGCCAACATTGATGCTCATCGCTCACTCCTTATTGCTTATACAACAAAAAAACGCTCCCGGTGGTCCGGGAGCGGTTCTGTCAACCTGTGCTAGTGTCGCGTAGGCGCGTCACATCGCCGGACCTCCTAGGTGGAGCCGGTACGAGCGCGAGGGCGACGGACAATAGCGATTAATTGAGTCATAGTGCAAATCTCTCTGGCTAGATGCCGTCAATAAAATAGCACACTCCGGGAAGAGAGTCAAACCAACAATAAAGATTGGTGTATAATAGAGTCGAAATTAGCACACATGTTCAGACTCGAATAAAGGTAGTGGCATATGTCATGGCAGGTCAATGAAGATTCGATCAACTGGCTCCTTGAGCCTGAACCAATCGGGGTTCGATACCTGGCGCTGCGTGATCTGCTGGATTGCCCACCGGGGGACGCCGAACTGGTGAGCGCGAGGCAGCAGGCACATCGAGAAGGTCCTATCGCTCAGATATTGGACAATATGGAACCCGGAGGATACTGGGCACAGGAAGGGCCGGGCTATGACCCGAAATACCGCTCGACGGTCTGGTCGCTCATCATGCTGGCCCAGTTGGGAGCTTCGGTGCAGCAAGATGAGCGCATTGGTACAGCCTGTGCCTATTTTATCGATCAGGCATTGACTGATAATGGACAGTTCTCGGCGTCAGGAGCGCCTTCGGGGACGGCTGATTGTTTGCAGGGCAACCTGTGTGCAGCGCTTCTCGATCTTGGCTATGACGATCCCCGGCTTGAGTTGGCTTTCGACTGGATGGCGCGATCTGTCACCGGGGAGGGGATTGCTTCCTCAGATAATCGGAATGCGCCGGTTCGCTACTACGCATCAGGGAAGTGCGGCCCGGATTTTGCCTGTGGCGCAAACAACAAACTCCCCTGCGCCTGGGGAGCCGTCAAGGTAATGCTCGCTTTAGGCAAGTGGCCCGGTGAGCGTCATACCCCCGCTATCAAAAACGCCATCAAACAGGGTGTGGATTTCCTGTTCAGCGTTGACCCGGCTCAGGCCGATTATCCGACAGGATACAGTAATAAGCCGAGCGGAAACTGGTGGAAGTTCGGTTTTCCGGTGTTCTATGTCAGCGATCTGCTGCAAAATGTCGAAGCGCTGGCTTCACTGGGTTATGGGCATGATGCCCGGCTGACGAATGCACTGGCTATCATCCAGGGAAAACAGGATGCTCAGGGTCGCTGGATACTTGAGTACGACTACACAGGTAAAACCTGGGTGGATATTGGGAAGAAGAAACAACCTAGCAAGTGGGTTACTCTGCGAGCACTTAAAGTACTGAAGATAGCCGACTGATCGAATTTCATCATAGAAACATCCAACCGTTTCACACATTGTTGAGGCTTTCGCTTTGTGCTACAATCCAGCTGGTGGGTAGTAGGGTTGCACTGCATGAAGACCAGCAATCATCATTCTTATTCACTTATTATCTTCCCCGCAGGCAGCCCACCTCAGAAGGCTATCACAAACACCAACTGTTCACCGGCCTGTTTCCAAATGTGAAGTGCCTTTTTCCCCACTACGGATATGGGATAATACTGAAAAATCGAGAGTCCAATGAGTATAGAATTCTTCATACGCTTGATAGGGATGATCGTCCTGGGGATTGCGGGGCTTAACCTTGGTATTCATCTGGCCGGACTGGCCAGCGATCCACCTGAACTATGGGCGCTGATCCTGACGATGGTCGGCGCGTTGATGGGCCTGATCCTGACACCCTACCTAACCACACGGCCTGCAACTAAACTGCGGGACTATCTCAATCGCCTCCCGGCTCAACAGTTGGTCGCCAGCGTTGTCGGGCTGATTATCGGGCTGATCGTCGCGGTGCTTCTGTCGCTGCCGTTGGCGCTGCTGCCCAGGCCATATAACACCATCATGCCGATTGTCGCCGCTATTTTTTTTGGCTACCTGGGCGTATCGACTTTTTCAACCCGCCGCAGGGATGTGTTTGAACTCTTCCAGGGGCGGCTGCCCTCACTGCGGCTCGGCCAGGCTGAAGACGGCCTGACGCCCAGCAGGCAGGTTCTGCTGGATACCAGCGTGATCATCGACGGTCGTATCGCCGATATCAGCCAGGTAGGCTTCATCATGGGGCCAATCGTCGTGCCAAATTTTGTACTACAAGAACTCCAGCACATCGCCGATTCAGCCGACGTACTGCGCCGCAATCGTGGGCGGCGGGGGATCGAAATCCTGAACCGTTTGCAGAAAGACGCCCCTGTCCCTGTGATCATCACCGATACAGACTTCGAGGATGTGGACGCAGTCGACGAGAAGCTAATCCTGCTGGCGAAGGAACTTCAGTGCGCTATCGTCACCAACGACTATAACCTGAACCGGATCGCGGAATTGCAAGGGGTGGTCGTACTGAACATCAACGAACTGGCGAATGCCGTCAAGACGGTCTTCCTCCCCGGCGAAGAGATGGATATCGAGATCATCCAGGAAGGACGAGAACTGGGACAGGGCGTAGGCTACCTGGAAGACGGGACGATGGTGGTCATAGAGAACGGTCGGAAGTATATTGGCCGGACGATCAACGTGACGGTATCGAAAATTCTGCAAACCTCCGCCGGGCGGATGATCTTCGCCCGACCGAACATCAATTAGCCGTCTATCCGAAGTTCGCGAAGCGAAGGCCGGATTGACTCCGGTGCGCTGTTAAGCCATATCAGTTTTAGCCCGGTGCTTCAGCGCCGGGAAGTATTTTTTTACGAGGATGCCGCTCTATGACCTTACAGGTTTTCAACCGGATGACACGCCAGAAAGAGGAGTTCAAACCTCTTACCGAAGGCCAGGTCAAGATGTACGTCTGCGGGCCGACCGTGTATGATCACGCCCATATCGGTCACGCCAAGACCTACGTCTCCTTCGATGTCATCAACCGCTATCTGCGCTACAGCGGGTACCGGGTGCGCTATGTCCAGAACATCACCGACGTGGGACACCTGCTCGACACGGGTGAGGATCGCATTCTCAAAAAGGCCGGGGCGCTCTCCCTGGAACCGATGGAAATCGTAGAGACGTATACCCGTTCGTATTTCGAAGATATGGACGCGCTGGGCGTGCGGCGCCCCAATATCTCGCCTCGCGCCAGCGGCCACGTTCCCGAACAGATCAAGATGGCCCAGGCGCTGATCGAGGCAGGGTATGCTTACGCCACAGATGAGGGCGATGTCTATTTTGATGTCCACAGCTGGCCGGAGTACGGGAAGCTGTCAGGCCAGCGGCTCGAAGAACTGGAAGGCGGCGCACGCGTCGAGGTGGCCGAGGGAAAACGTCACCCCGCCGATTTCGCCCTGTGGCGGCACGCCGAACCGGAACATCTGATGAAGTGGGACAGCCCCTGGGGAGTTGGCTTCCCCGGCTGGCACATCGAGTGCTCGGCGATGGCGACCAAGTATCTGGGCGAGACGTTCGACATTCACGGTGGCGGCCTCGAAAACCGCTTCCCGCACAACGAATGTGAAATCGCACAGGCCGAAGCCTTGAGCGGAAAACCCTTCGCCAACTACTGGCTGCTGACCGGCTCGCTGACCGTCGACGGCGTGAAGATGAGCAAGTCACTGGGCAATTTTATCACCGTAAAGGATGCGATCAAGACCTACCGGCCTGAGGCGATCCGGCTGTTTATCCTGTCTTCGCATTATTCGAACCCGGTCGACTTCAGCGAAGCGGCGCTCGTCTCGGCTCAAAAGGGATGGGAGCGCCTGATGGGGGCGGTGCAGCTGACGCGCTATGCCCTGCGCGATGCCCCCGAAGGCGACGCCGGAAGCGGGTTCCAGGTGGCAATCGACGAGCACCGCCAGCAGTTCATCGAGGCGATGGACGACGACTTCAACGCGCCGCAGGCATTGGGCGTCTTGCAGAACTTCACACGGGAGGTCAACACCCTGCTCAACAGCGGTGAGGAAGTAGGCAGGGAGACGCTTGAAGCTATCGACGCGGTTTACCGGGAGCTTGGCGGTGATGTGCTGGGGATCGTCCCCGACGAGATTTCCGAAGCGGGCGTCGACGCAGCGCGGCAGGACGGCCTGATCCAGCTCCTGATCGAGATGCGAGCACAGGCTCGCAGCGAAAAGAATTTCGCCCTCTCCGACCTGATCCGCGACCGGCTGGCCGATCTCGGCGTGATCCTCGAAGATCGCCCGGACGGAACGGTTTACAAACTTCAATAGACGACAGGAAAATGGGGCGGACTATCCGCCCCTTCACATTTATACCATGAACACAGAACTGCTATACGGACGCCGCCCGGTGCTTGAATCGCTCCGGGCCAGACGACGCACATTCCAGCGGCTGATCGTCGCCGACAATGCCGAGCAATCCGGGATCATACAGGACATCCTGGAGGCGGCCAGCCAAAACAACATAAAGATGGAAACGGCCCACCGCCGCGACCTCGATTCGATGGTGCAGAATGCCAACCACCAGAGCGTGATCCTCGAAGCAGGCCCCTACCCCTACGTCAACCTGGAACAACTTCTGCTCGCCGCCGAACAACACGGAGAGCCACCCCTGATATTACTGCTCGATCTCTTGCAGGATGTTCACAACGTGGGCGCATTGATGCGCACCGCCGAAGCAGTGGGGGTGCATGGCGTGGTGATCCAGGAGCGGCGGGCGGCAGGAGTCACCCCGGCGGTGGTAAGTGCATCGGCGGGGGCAGTCGAGCATCTGAGCGTCGCGCAGGTGACCAACTTTGTGCGGACAATGGAGACGTTCAAAGAGTCCAACGTGTGGCTGGCCGGGCTGGATTATCAGGAAAGCGCCCAGCGCTACGACCGGGCCAACCTGCGTGGAGCGCTGGGGATCGTCGTCGGCAGTGAGGGGAAAGGGCTGCGGCGGCTGGTTCGGGAAACCTGCGACTTCCTGATCTACCTCCCGATGCAGGGGCAGATCGAGAGCCTGAACGCGACCGTTGCCGGGAGCGTGGCACTCTATGCCGCGTGGCAGGCCCGCCAGTTTGGGGGAGAAAAAAGCCCGGCGAATTCAGATCACCGGGCATAATCAGATTATTCTTTGTTCAATTGACAGGCTGCATAGGGTTACTGGCTGAGCGACGCGGCTCGATCCACCACCTCGACAAAGCCCTCGACCTCTTCATTCCCCTGCAGATCGCCGCTCACCTTCCGGGCGATCTGGCCGATGACATCATAGCTAGCATTCTGCATCCAGGCTCCCTCGCCGAGCAGGTCGGCAAAGGCGGCGACGGCGGCATCCAGCCGGAAATGCGGCGGGGCATCTTCGAACATTTCGTAAACGTCACCCGCCGACTGGCTCTGCTCGATCTCGTAGACCTCGTCGCTTTCGGGGTCCTGCCAGCGCAGCCGGACGGTCGCCAGATTGCCACTTGCGCCAGCAATCGGAACGATCTCGTAGAGGGCGGTGACGCTGTGCCCCGCACCGATCTCGCCCGCGTCGACCTCGTCATTGCGGAAATCCTCGTCGGCCACGTCGCGGTTCTCGTAGCCCATCAGCCGGTAATACTCGACCGTCTCCGGGTTGAACTCCACCTGTATTTTGGCGTCACGGGCGATGGTTTGCAGCGTTCCAGTCAGCTTCTCGACGAAGATTCGCCGTGCCTCGTCCTGCGAGTCGACGTAGAAGTACTGCCCGTCGCCATCATCGGCAAGCTGTTCCATCAGCACGTCGTTGTAGTTGCCCAGCCCAAACCCGACCGTCGTCAGCGTGATGCCCTCCCGCGCCTGCGTGCGAACCGTCTCAAGGATCGCATCCGGGCCGGTCGAACCGACATTGGCGACCCCGTCCGAGCAGAGAATCAGCCGGTTGATTTTATCCGCGTCGTAGTGAGCGGTAGCCATTTGATAGGCCAGATTCAAGCCTTCCTCGGCGTTGGTCGAGCCGTCGGGCAGCAGATTGCCAATCGCCTGACCGATTTCCTGCCCCTGGCTGACGGGTGTCGGTTCGAGCAGCACCCGCCCGGTCGAGCCGTAGACGACGATCCCGACCTGGTCGGTGGGGCGAAGCTGCGCGGTCAGCGTGTAGAGCGCCTCCTTGACCGCGCCCAGCCGGTTTTCCATGTCCATCGAACCCGATATGTCGATCACAAAGATCAACAGAGCATCGGGACGATCCTCCGGGGCGATATCATAGCCCTGGATGCCGACCCGCATCACCAGGTTGCCCTGGGCAGCGAAGGGCACCGGGGCTGCTTCGGTGACGATGCTGAACGTCTCTCCCTGTTCGGGCAGCGGGTAATCCTGATCGAAATAGTTGACGAACTCCTCAAGGCGGATCGCTTCGGGGGGCGGCAGCAGGTAATCGTTGAGATAGCTCCGGGTGAGGGTGTAGGAACCGGTATCGACATCGACGGCGAAGGTGGAGAGATTGTCTACAGCAGTCACCACGAAGGGGTTGGTGCCGTAGTCCTCGAAGATCATCGTGTCCGGCTGCTCGCCTTCTTCGGCATCGAGAGCAGCAGGGGTGCCGGCTGGCAGAGGAACTGCCCCCGCCGCTGCAGAATCAAAGGCTTCTGGTGCGGCTGGAGCCTCGGCATAGAATTCTTCTTCCGCCTCTTGTTCCTCTGCCGGGGCTTCCTCTACCTCAGTTTTAACATCTTCATCAACAGCCGTGACTTGGTCCCGTTCCTGCACAACGCCGGTATCCACCGCCGCTGTGGGGGCTGCCAGGAAAGCGCAGGCGGGCATCAGCGCTAACAGCAGCAGTATACCTGACCATCTAACAACCTTCTTCTGCATGATCTTCCTCCTCCGGGTAATCAATAAAACAGCTTCACCGATGATGACGAACAAACTGCATCAAAGGTTCCCGAAGAGGGAAATTTCGTCGATTAAAAAAAGGCCGCCCGGTATTTCGGGCAGCCTGTAGGATACAGCAGACCTGATGATGTCTAGAGCGAAAGCAGGTACCGGTCGAGTTCCCACTGTGAAACACGGATGCGGTACTCGTCCCATTCGGCGCGCTTGGCATCGATGTACCAGGGTGCGATGTGTTCGCCGAGCGCGTCGAGCAGCAGCGGGTCATTCTCCAGCGCTTCGACAGCATCGCCGAGCGTGCCGGGAAGCTGGTAGATGCCACGTTCGATAAGATCGTCGTCTGAGAAGTGGAAGACATCCTCGTTAACCGGCTCACTCGCCTGCAAACCCTGCTCGATACCGTCGACACCGGCCCGCAGCATCGTGGCGAAAGCCATATACGGGTTGCAGCTTGGATCGGGGAAGCGGAGTTCGGCACGGGTGCTCTGCTCGCGGCCCGGTGAATAGCGCGGGATACGGATCAGGGCCGAACGATTGATCTGCGCCCAGCAGATGTAGACCGGGGCTTCGTAACCGGGGGTCAGGCGCTTGTAGCTGTTGACCGTCGGCGCAACGATTGCCGCAAGACCCTTGGCATGGGCCAACTGCCCGGCAATGAAGCTGTAGGCGGTCGCTGAGAGTTTGTAAGGGTCACTCGCATCGAAGAAGACATTCTCGCCGGTAGTGGCGTCGATAAGGCTCTGGTGGACGTGCATGCCGGAGCCGTTGATCCCGAAGATCGGCTTAGGCATGAAGGTGGCGAAAACGCCATACTTGGCAGCAATGGCCTTGACAGTGTACTTGAATGTCATTGCGTTGTCGGCAGCGGTCAGCGCGTCGGCGTATTTGAAGTCGATCTCGTGCTGGCCGGTTGCCACTTCGTGGTGGCTGGCCTCGACGATCAGACCCATCTCTTGAAGTGCAACCACGATGTCGGCGCGGATGGACTGGGCCTCGTCCTTTGGTGAAAAATCGAAGTAGCCGCCGATGTCATGGGGAATAGGGGTCAGCGGTTCGTCATCGTTGGTCTTCTTGAACAGGAAGAACTCAAGCTCCGGGCCACAGTTGTATTTGTAGCCCATCTCTTCCGCATAGGCCATTGCCCGGCGGAGTATGGCGCGCGGGTCGCCCAGAAAAGACTCGCCGTCAGGTCGCTTCAAGTCACAGATCAGGCGGGCGCGGCGGCGTTCCGGTGCCGTCCAGGGCATGACACGGTAGGTGGACTGGTCGGGCATCAGGAACATGTCGCTCTCCTGGATGCGCATGAACCCCTGAATGCTTGACCCGTCAAACCAGGCACCCATTTCCAGAACCTCTTCCAGCCCGGATACGGGAATGGTAACGCTCTTGGTCGTGCCCATAATATCGGTAAACTGTAAGTCGATGAATCTCACTTCGTCATCTATTGCCTGTTGAACCAGGTCAGCCATCTTTATTTACTCCTTAGCAGTGATGAATTTTTAACCGGGCCTATTCAATTGGTCAACGCACCGCCGGTGGGAAACGATCACGTCGGCGATGCACATTTACTGGTCTATCTCAAGTTACCGGCGTTGATTGTAGAATAACCCATTCGGGTATGCTATTACCCAAATGGATCATAAATCACGATCGATATCAACTTGATTGTATTTGATCCGGGGGAAAAAGATAGTAGGGCGCAGATGCGACCAACATCGCGCCCTACTATTGCTAAGGAGCTGGCAAGTGGCACCATGAAGTGCCACACAACCACAAAAGAAGGTTTACATATCGTAGTAGAGTGCGTACTCGTATGGATGTGTGCGCATACGGATCGCGTCCACTTCATTCTTGCGCTTATAGTCGATCCAGGAGTCGATGACATCCTGGGTGAAGACGCCGCCACGAAGCAGGAATTCGTGGTCTTTTTCAAGCTCTGCCAGAACGGCTTCGAGTGATCCAGGAACCTGCTCGACTTTGACGTCGGACTCGTAGAGGTCCATGTCCATCGGGTCGCCGGGGTCGATCTTGTTGATGATTCCGTCGATACCGGCCATCAACATGGCGGAAAAAGACAGGTACGGGTTGCCGGTCGGGTCGGGGCTGCGATACTCGATGCGCTTGGCGCTTGGGCTGGCAGAGTAGACCGGGATACGGACACAGGCGGAACGGTTGCGCTGGCTGTAGGCCATCATCACCGGGGCCTCGTAACCGGGCACCAGACGCTTATAGCTGTTGGTCGTCGGTGCGACGATGCCGAGCAGCGCAGGGGTATGCTTGAGGATACCGCCGATATACCACAGACCCATCTGGCTAAGTCCGGCATAACCGTTCTCGTCGTAGAACAGGTTCGAGCTACCGTTCCACAAACTCTGGTGGGTGTGCATTCCGGAGCCATTGTCCTCGAACATGGGCTTGGGCATGAAGGTGACCGTCTTGCCGTGAGCAACCGCGACGTTCTTGAGGATGTACTTATACCACTGCATCTGGTCAGCAGCTTTCGTCAGGGTGGTGTACTTCAGGTCGATTTCCTGCTGGCCTGCCGAGGCGACCTCTCCGTGATGGACTTCGACGTTGATGCCAACCAGCATCATGCGCAGGATGGCTTCCGAACGCCAGTCCTGGAGTTTGTCGACGGGCGGCACGCGGAAGTAGCCGCGCTTCATTTCCGGGCGGTAGCCAAGATTGGCACCCCAGCGCTGGTCATAGGCGCGGCGCATTTCCCAGTGCCCCATATCGCTCTCGATGGTGAAGTGAGCACCGCGAGTCTTATAGTCGAAGCTCACGCCGTCAAAGACGAAGAACTCAGCTTCGGGACCCCAGTAGCTCAGGCTGGCCAGCCCTTCATCGATCAGGAACTTCTCGGCCTTCATCGCGATATAGCGAACATCCTTATTGTACGGGCTGAGGGTCAGCGGATCGTAGATGTTGCAGGTCAGGCTGAGGGTCGGTATTTCCATGATTGGGTCAACGATCGCTGTTGTCGGATCGGGGAAAAGGATCATATCCGACTCGTGGATACTCTGGAACGACCGGATACTTGAGCCGTCAAAACCCAACCCTTCTTCAAACATATCTGCGTTGAGATAATTGATCGGCATGCTGAAGTGGTGCCAGCGCCCAAACAGATCGGTGAACTTGATATCGACGATTGACAGGCTGCGAGCACGGGCATATTCGAAAACGTCATCAGCCGTTTCACAGCGATCCACGTCAGGAGTAATGGCCCGACCGGGTTCGCCATAAGCCAGTTCTGCTGCTTCTTCAAGTGAACGTAATTTGATTGTCATTGCTTGTCTCCTTATACTATTCTTGTTAAGATTCTCTTGTTGTGAAGTGTCGGGGGCCTGGGTATCAAATATCCAGGCATCCCGACCTTTCTTTTCGCTAAACTGCGACCGGATACAACTGCAAATCAGCGGACGACAGGGAAAAGACTTCTAAATCACCGGCATCTTCCACCCGACCGGTTTCCTTGAAATGATTGGCCAGCCACTTGCGCAAATCCTGGATGGTTAAGGCCTTGAACACAGGCCCGCCTGGATAGCGCGTCACGAGTTCATTACCCAGCTTGTAGATCGGCCAGGCAGTTGTCCCTACCCGGAAAACATACTCCGGAAGCTGATCGAAGCGAATGAGCACCTTCAGATATCCGTCCAGAATCGACTGGAGAGCATGCAGGTTTCCCCTCTCCACCGGCAGCCCCGCCGGGTAGACGCTGTAGACATCACGCACCGGTCCAATCGGTTTTTCAAGACGCTTGAAGAATACTGGTAGTTCTGTCACCTCGGTCATTTCACCTTTGACGCCGTAGGGACGTAAGTCAATGGTTGCAAAGAATCGCGGTCCTGTTCCGTTTCCCGTGTATACCGGGTTTTTTCTATAGGCGATTTTCAGGTCTGACATGGCACTAGCTCCTCTCTATTGATTGCTATTTAACTGATGGCCAGCCTAATCGCCTGGAGCCGGGACGGGTTCGATCATGTCGCCAATCCGGACGCCCTGAAGCTCGACGCCTGCAAATTCCGGGTAAGACTCAATGCCGTGGTAGTACAGATCGATCCCGGCGCTTTCCACCTCAGGTGAAATACGCAGGCCAACCAGGAACTTGATTCCGAGGAACAGGAGCAAAGAGATCGGGAAGACAAAACCGATGGTCGCCAGAAGACCCAGTGACTGGACACCAAGCTGAGCCAGGCCGCCGCCGTAGAACAGACCGCCTTCGACGGCGAAAAGACCACAGGCCAGCGTGCCGAAGATGCCGTTGAGGCCATGAACCGGGAACGCACCCACCGGGTCATCGATCCGCAGGCGTTCCATCAATTCGACGCCGTACCAGCACAGCACGCCGGAAATCACACCGATGATCAGGGCCGCGTCAGGCGTCACAAAGGCGCAGGGCGCGGTAATCGCAACCAACCCGGCCAGCGAGCCGTTGAACGCCATACTGACGTCCCATTTTTTAGTGTAGGCATAGCCGAGGAAGATAGCAGCGATAGCACCGGTCGTTGCGGCAAAGTCGGTGTTGAGAACAATCAGGGCGATGGAGTTGGCATCGGTCGCACCCAGCGTCGAACCGGGATTGAAACCAAACCAGCCCAGCCACAGCACGAATGTACCGATAGCCGCCAGGGGGATATTGTGACCACGGATCTGTTTCGCAGTCTGGCCGAATTCCTTGTCGGCGCGCTTTCCGAGGACAAGCGTACCGGCTAACCCGACCAACGCCCCTACGAGGTGTACGACGGTCGATCCGGCGAAGTCCATGTAGCCCATTGCGGCAAGCCAGCCATCGCTCCCCCACACCCAGTGCCCAACAATGGGGTAGATCAACAACCCGACGATGAAGCTGTAGATCAGGTCGGCGACAAAGTCGGTGCGTTCGGCCATCAGGCCGGAAGCAATCGTTGATGCAGCCGCCGAGAATGCAAACTGGAAGAAGAAGAATGCATACGGGGGAAGCCCGTTGATTTCCGAGGGCAGGCCCCGAAGAAAGAACCACTCGGAACCCATAAAGCCGCTTCCACTGCCAAACATGATGCCAAAGCCCAGAGACCAGAAACCAATCGTGGTCATCGTGGTATCGAGGAAGTTCTCGGCCATGATGTTGACCACATTCTTGGAACGGACAAAGCCTGCTTCCAGGAAGCCGAACCCCGCCTGCATAAAGAAGACCAGGAACCCGGCAATCAGCACCCACATGGTGTTGATTGACTTTGCCAGGTCAGAGGCGCTGGGTGCGTCGTCCTGGGCGAAGGTGATGCTGGGGATCAAGACCATCAGACCGATGACCAGCATCGAGATGGAAAACAGTCTCCAAAATCGTCTATTCTTTCGCTTCATAATGTTTTCTCCTCTTTTGCAAATTTTTTGCCGAACTTGCCGTAATTGTATGGGTGGGGGGTACTCAAATCCATTACCCGAACGGGCAATAAGGCCCCTAAACGGGCATTTTCTGAGGGGGATAATCCTTATGGGTACTAGTCCCTGAGTACAGCCCACTCCTAGAATGACCGCAAATAATAACGAGAAAGTAAAGGGAGTGATGAGCGAAAACACACAGACTGTTGAGCAAGCCGGTACGGTTGATGTTTCATTGAGCCGCGATCTAAAGCTCTTTGACATCACCATGATCGGCGTTGGTGCAATGATCGGTGCCGGCATTTTCGTCCTGACCGGTATCGCGGCAGGTGAAGCAGGCCCGGCCTTAGTGTTAGCGTTCTTTTTAAATGGTATTGTCACCACCTTCACCGCGATGAGTTATGCCGAACTGGGATCAGCCTTCCCGGAAGCGGGAGGTGGCTACCTGTGGGTGAAAGAAGCACTGGGGGGCGCGCAGGGATTTTTATCCGGGTGGATGAGCTGGTTCGCTCATGCCGTCGCCGGGAGTCTCTATGCGCTGGCTTTTGGCGCATTCGCGCTGGAACTCTGGGAAAAGGTCGCCGGGCTGCCTGTATTGGAAGCGGCGGTCTTCGGCATTGAGGGGCCAGAGTTCATGCGCCTGGGGTTTATGACGTTGATCGCCATCCTGTTCACCTATATCAACTACCTCGGCGCATCCGAGGCGGGGCTGGTCGGCAATATCATCACCTTATCAAAAGTAGTGATCCTGCTGCTGTTCGTCGTCGTCGGAATGGGTATGATGTTTGGCGAGCCGGATTGGTCGGCGGTTTTCACCATCGATTTCCTGCCCAAAGGAATGGGAGGTGTCGTCACGGCGATGGGGCTGACCTTCATTGCTTTCGAAGGGTATGAGATCATCGCCCAGAGCGGCGAAGAGGTCGTCAACCCCAAGCGCAACGTACCGCGTGCGATTTTTTCCTCAATCGTCATCGTCGTGATTATCTATGTGCTGGTCGCCTTTACAGCAATCGGCGCAACGGAGGTCCCGGCCTCCTATGGTGATATCCCCGTCTGGGAATATCTCAGCATCGAAAAAGAAACCGCCATCGTCCGCGCCGCCGAGCAGGTTCTGGGCGGCTGGGGCGGCCTGCTGATCCTGATCAGTGCGGTCGCCAGCACGATGTCGGCCCTGAATGCCACCACTTATTCATCCGCCCGCGTCTCGTTTGCTATGGGGCGCGGCAACAATCTACCGAAACTGTTCAGCCAAATCAGCGAAAAGCGCCATACACCGGTCTGGGCCGTCATCCTTTCGGGAATGCTGATCATCGTCATGGCCTGGTCACTGCCCATTGAGGCAGTCGCCGCCGCCGCCGATATCATGTTCCTGCTGCTCTTTATCCAGGTGAACATCGCCGTAATGATCCTCCGGCACAAGATGCCCGAACTGGATCGTGGTTTCCTGATACCCGGCTTCCCGGTAGTACCCTTGATCGGAATCGCCAGCCAGATCGCCCTGCTGGTTTTCCTGTTCCAGTACGAGGCTTCAGCCTTTATCACCGCCATTGCCTGGATCGTCGGTGGACTGCTGCTTTACTTCGGTGTGTTCTCTCGAATGGAAGAACGCGAAACACCCAGCGATATCCTGCTTGAAGAAGTGCTGGTCACCAAGAACTACTCGGTCATGGTTCCGGTTGCAAACACAGAAAAAGGCCACGTACCGAGCTTGCTGGGTGCTATGATCGCAAAAGACAGAGATGGAGACATCTTCGCCATGCACGTTGCGAAAGTCCCGCAGCAGATGACGTTGATCGATGGGCGGGTATTTCTCCAGGAAGGCCGCACACACCTCGATGCGGTGATCGCTAACGCACGCCAGCTTGAAGTCCCGGTGCACACGATGATCCGCCTGGGGCGAAACATCGCTGAAAGCATCCGCCTGACGGCCATCGAGAACGCCAGCGATCTCACGGTGATGGGCTGGCCCGGTTACACCGGTACCACTGAGCGCCTTTTTGGGGCAGTGATCGACGAGGTGATCGACAACCCACCCACCGATCTGGCATTGGTGCGCTACCGGGAGTGGCACCCGATCCGCTCGATCCTGGTGCCGGTAATCGCCCGACCGAACAGCCGTTTGGCGATCAAAGTCGCCTTGAGTATCGCTCGCCAGGCACAGGAAGGTCCGGCCCATATCCATATCATCTCTATTATCCCTCCCGGCTGCCCAGAGCACATTCGCCGCAGAGCAGAGCAGGCCATCGCCTCAGCGATAAACGGCAGCAAGACCTACGAAAAGCTGACCACCCAACTGGTCGAGGGTGTAAAAGTCGTCGATACGATACTGGAAAAAGCCGCCGGTTATGATCTGATCGTCATGGGAGCGACCGAGGAGCCGCTGTTATCCAACCGGCTGACAGGCCGAATCCCGGCGCGGATCGCAAAAATGGCCGACGCAACCGTCGTCATTGTCAAGCGGCGCAGCGGGATCGTCCGCTCAGTCTTACGACAGACGGTCCTTTTGCCAAGCACCGGACTTGGAGCACAGGTCATGGATGTACCCGAAGCGCAAGTGTTCAAAAGCGATATTTAAATCTCTCTCCTTATCCATCAAAAGAGCCAGCCGGGGCGCTGGCCCTTTTGGATTCTACGGCAGGCTGCGTGGATTTCTCTGATAGATACCCTCTACTCGACAAACACATTCCGATGTAAAATGGCGGAGCAGAGTGAAGAGGGCGTCTCAAAATATGAATATCAATATCAAAAAGCTGCTCCATTCGATAGGCGATTTCATCAGGCGATTATTCAAGGGCAAGCTGGTCGTTACGCGCTTCCATTCATCAGCCAGCGATGTGGATATTACCTTTACTCGCCCGGCCCCCCTGTTGATCTTTACTGTCGTGCTGATTGTAGAATTGTTTTGGCCTTCCCGCGCCTGGACGGTCATGCTGTCCGGGCTGGTCGTAATGATGCTCACCAGCTACGGCTGGGCGCTCAACTCGGCTCGGCGGGTGAGCCTGTTCCGCGAAATGCTCTACGGATGGATGCAAGTTGGCGACCTGCTTGAAGAATCGCTCACGCTGAAAAATAGGTCGATATTCCCCGTGCTGGCTATGGAGATCGAAGACCTCTCCAATGTGCCAGGCTATGACATCTCAGGGGTGGGTTCGATCAACTACGAGGGCGACCATTCCTGGCGCAGAAAGGCTGTCAGCCAGCGGCGCGGAAAGTTTCACCTGGGGCCGACCGTCAGCCGGATCACCGATCCGCTCGGGCTGTTTCTTGTGACCTGTCACTATAAGGAGCAGCGCGAGGTGCTGGTCTTACCCCCTGTGCTTCAGGAGTTTGGGGTTACGCTGCCATCGGGCGGTGGCCAGGGGCGGGTATCCTCCCGTGATCGCAGCTTTCGAGAGACAATGGCAATTGGCGGCGTTCGCAATTATGTGCCGGGCGACCCGGTGCGCCGTATACACTGGCCGCTGTCCATGCGCCACCAGCATCTGCTCATCAAAGAATTTGACATCGAACGCGGCACCGATATCTGGTTGGTACCCGACCTAAATCGCGAGGTTCAGGCCGGTGAAGGCGCTGACTCCACGCTGGAACACTGCATCGTATGGGCAGCAAGCTGGGCCTGGTATTTGATCCGGCAGGGAAAGGGCATTGGCCTCTATACTTACGGCCCGGAGCGCATCGTCATTCCCCCGGCGACTGGCAGCGACCAGTTGTGGACGATCCTGCAGGTGTTGGCACAGGTCGACTGTTGTTCCGGGCGCCCGGTGGCGGCGGTCTTGCAGGAACTTCGCCCCTTTATCCGGCGTGGGCATTCGCTGGTGGTTTTCACCCCTTCCCTGTCCCCCGACTGGCCGCCGATGCTGTCCCAAACTGGTGCAGGGAACGCGGTCCACGCAGCGGTTCTGCTCGACCCTGACTCATTCCATGAGCCTGATATAGAAGAAGCTCGGCGGGCTGAATCGCCGATTGATGCAATGCTGTCCCAACTGGCGCGGCTGGGGATCGCGACCCATGTTGTCCGCCGTCAGGAGCAATTCGAGCTACAACCCACCAGGGAAGGCGGTGGCAACTGGGAACTGAGGACGACTCCCTGGGGCAAAGTGATTGTCGACTCCCGCCCAACGAAGGTCTAGATAATGGCAATAGAATTAGCTTCTAGAACATTGAAACGGGTACAGAAACACCTGTCACTGAGTCAGGCCGTCGTCGCGATCCTGTTGACCGGTATGCTGGTCTGCCTGCCAATAGCGATAAACCAGACACAGTGGTTGAGAGATACTTCGATAGCCTGGATCATGGCGGTATACAGCGCGCTGTTCGGCATTCTGGTCGCTTATCTTTTTCGCCGACCGGCTGCCGCAGTTTTAGCAATCCTGATTTCCGGAACGGCGATCGTCCCCCTGATGCAGGGGAATCTCTTACCCCCGGTCGAACCGGCGTACCGGGAGTTGGCGCTCATCGAACAGTGGTCGCGGGTCTGCCTGGGGCGGGTCATCCACATGATCGCCGACCCTGAAATAACCATCGTTTATTTCCCTCACCCCCCCAGCCTCCCGGAATGGCAGGCGGCGCTTGAGCGCCTGTCGTTGTATGTATGGAATCTCCAATCTGATTGGCCGATCAAGCTGACACCGGGCGTCCAGAAAAGCAGCCAGGTGCTGCTTGGGACACTCATACGCTGGCTCATCTGGGTGGTAACCGGCCTGACGATCTGGCTGACCATCAACGACAGGCCTTCCTGGGGAAGTGTGTTCCCGGTAATCGGGCTGCTTCTGCTGAGTGTCTTTTTTTCAGGCGAAGGCTTCATCTGGTTGACCATGGAAACAACCATCGGGTTGATGCTGATCAGTACCAGTACCCTCCAGCAGATCGAGAGACGCTGGCCAGATCGTCTGCTGCCTTACGGGATGGCAAACGACTGGCTGGCCTGGGGAGCGGTGGTCGTTCTGGCCAGCACGGTCGTGATGACGGCCAGCACCTGGTTGACCAGCCAGGAATTCATCGACTGGTTCGACGAGATCAACCCCTTAAAGGATTCCGAAACCACCGAAGTGACCGCTGCCGGGACAACCGGCGTTCGTAAAATGTCTGTCTGGCCTACTTCTCACCTGCTTGGCGCGGGGCCGGAGGTCACTGAGCTGCCGGTGATGAGTGTGCATCTTGTGGAACAGCCGGAGTACCGTCTCTATTGGCGGGCAACCGCCTACGCCCAGTACACCGGGCAGGGCTGGATCCGGCAGGCATACGCTGTCAGAGACCCGGTGACCCCGCTGAATCCAGAAGAACTCGATCCGCCCGATCACCATGTATTGATCCGCCAGACCTTTCGCTTTGATTACCCGGTATCGACTGTGTATGCTGCCGGACGCCCGGTGCGGGTTTCCACAACCACAGTCAGCCGCTGGGTCGATATGGCAGGCTCCGACCTGGTTTATCTGTATGCATCCTATCCGATTGCCGCCTACGAGGTTCAATCATGGCAATTGGTCGCCACACCTGATGAACTCAGGGCAACTGCCGGTGAACCTTACCCCGACTGGGTGACAAGGAACTATCTCGTTCTCCCCGATAACCTCCCGGAACATCTCGCCATGTTCGCTGAAGCGATCACCTCCGAGCAGGACACACCTTATGACAAGGCGCTCGCGCTTCAGCAGACACTTCGCTCCTATGAATACACCCTCGATCTCGAAGAACCACCAACTGACCGTGACGTGGTCGACTATTACCTGTTCGACTTACAGCGAGGTTATTGTGACTATTCGGCGACGGCGATGGCGGTTCTGGCCCGCACGCTCGGAATCCCCGCCCGGTTAGCCTCCGGATTTGCGATGGGCACCTATGATCCTGAAACCGATGCCTACAACGTAACCTATGGCGATTCTCATGCCTGGCCCGAACTGTATTTCCCCGGTTATGGCTGGGTCATCTTCGAACCGACCGCCGCCTATCCAGAACCGACAGTTGGCCTGGAGAATGAGAACCTCGAACTGCCTCCGCTGAATTCTGTACTTGCCGAACTGGAAGATGAACGGCAAAGTGATTCGGAAGAAGAATCCGATCTCAAGCTGAACATACCCTGGTATGCGTGGGGAGTTCCGCTCATTTTGATCGGTGCAGTCGGGCAGATCGTGATGCTGGTAATCGCTGTTCGCCGCAGTAGGCTTCGCCGCTTGGAACCCGGCAGGATGGTCGAGGTGCTGTACGGAATGATGCTCAAGGCCGGGCAGCGGATGGGGATCGAATTGTCTGTCACCCGCACCCCCTACGAATTTCTGGAAGCCTTGAAGGATGCGCTTGCCGGGCGTATGTCGATTGTGCCGCGCTGGGGAGGTGACTGGGAAAAGCGCAGGGACTGGCTGATAAGAGACGCCAGGGAAATTCTGCTTCTCTACACCGAACACTGCTACAGCCCGCGACCGGTTCAGCGCTATCAAGCGGACGACATTTTCGCGTTCTGGCCGTTCGTCATCCGTTCGCTGTGGCTATTCTGGCTGGTGGGGGCACTCTATTCAGGTAAGTCGAGCAACCAACGCTCTGAGGCAGCCCTGGAGTCGGCTTCACAGCCTGCCGGTTAGCACGCCAGAATCAAAATACCCCCGACAGGAGTCGAACCTGTAACCTTCAACTTAGGAGGTTGCTGCTCTATCCTTTGAGCTACGGGGGCTCGACCGCCATTATAGCGATCCAGAGGGATCGTTGCCAACGAACACCCTGCACTGGTTGTTGCGCCGTTTCTTCGCTGGTAGAATCCCGCGTCGTTGATCCTGTTACTGCTGGTACACCTGGGCCTGGCACCGGAGCGAGGTAATGACTGATAAAGCCCGATTATTCTGGTCTCGTGTATTCCTGATTCTTCTCGCGGTGATCACCGCCTATCAACTCATCACCCACCAATCCAGCGATACAGAAAACCTGCTGCTTGGGCGCTACACCCCGCGCTACCTCGTCCTGCTGATCGGCGGTGTGCTGCTTTCGGTGGCAATTGGCTATGTCGCAATGAGCAGGTGGTCCCGCATGGCGATCACCGGCAGCTATGAGAAGACCAAGACCATCGCGGCGGCGGCTTGGCTTCCGGCCCATCTCCTGATCTACACGCTGGGATTTATCGCTGCCCCCACCTACCTTGAGCCGTTTTACAACCAGCTGTACGGGCAGTTCTTCGCCCTGACCACCCTCGCCCTGATCCTGATCAGCCTGGACGCGCTGAGGGCAATCATCCGCAAGCCTGAGTTCTACATGGTGGTGATCAGCGTCCTGATCGCCGCCGCCTGTGCCGAGTGGGGGCTGAATCGGTACATTCACAGTTTCCCGGACAGCGACCTCGCCAGAAGAGCCAAAGCCTTCGAAGCGACCAACGCCCAGCTCTTGCGTTACCAGTCCCACCCATACGAAGGCTATATCCCGGCTCCGGGCTGGCGATCCCCCGATGGCCTGGACGAGATCAACTCACGCGGGTTTCGCGGCGAAGAGATCGCCGTCCCCAAGCCCGACGGCGTCTACCGGATCGTCGCCATTGGCGGATCGACCACCTACGGCACGGGCGTCGCCGACTGGCATGACTCATACCCCGCTCAACTTGAACGCATCTTACAGGACGATTTCGGCTACCGGAATGTCGAGGTGATCAACGGCGGCGTCGGCGGGCACAATTCGTGGGAGTCGCTGGCTAATCTCAACTACCGCGTGCTCGACCTGGAACCCGATCTGATCGTCGTCTACCAGAACACCAACGACGTCCACTGCCGGTTGGTCTCACCGGAAACCTACCGGGGCGACAATACGGGACATCGCCACGCCTGGAACTCGCAGATCATCGAGGAAGCGGCGGCTTCGTGGGCGGCAAAAGTGCCGATCACATTGTGGCGGGTGATCGGTTCGGCCTTCGGCTGGTTCAAAACACCACTGGGACTTTCCATCGACGACGTGATGAACGTCGAATGCTCCGGGCTGACGGCTGAACAATCCTGCCTGGGGATGTCACTGGAAGACGCACTAGAAGCCAACCCGCCGGTTTTCTACGAGCGGAACATCCGCAATATTATTGCCGTATCGCGAGCCAACGATGCGGAAGTCCTGCTGGTTAGCTGGGCCTCGAACCCAAACCTGGGCGATTACGCGGCGACATCAGAGTACCAATCGGCGTATGAGGAGCAAAACGCGGTTATCGAACGGCTGGCCGGAGAACTCGATACATATTACTTCGATTTTGCCGCCCGGATGCCCCTCGATGAAGCATACTGGGCCGACAGCCGCCATTTGACCACCCCAGGCAATCATCTGAAGGCGGAGATGATCGCCACCTACCTTGACGGAGAAACCGCCATCCCCCAGGACTGAGCGAACCGCCGCATCCGGTGAGAGGATTGGCCGGTCTATGGAGTCGCCAACCGGTTGCCCGAAAAAGGCCGCTCGTTTACACTAGCAGGAGAACCTTCGGGTGAAGAGGATCAAGTATTATGGCGGATAACTCAGACAACTTTGTTCCCGACTTTGAGGACGAAAATAAAAGTGGCCCACCGACCCCGCCGGTGCTTCCTGACCGTTCGGACGTCTCTGCGCATGCATTGGGGAGTGTTGAGGCCAGCGCCGTGCCGGATTTTTCCGACGAATCGCCGGAGAGCGCACCCGTTGAGCGATTCGAACAGATGGTCATCTCAGATGATCTGTTTATCCCTGCTTTTGAAGATGAATACAATTCGACGCCGACTCACAAGCTGGTTTCCGTCAGCGACCTGCTGGATGGCAACGATGAACTCTCGCTCGAAATGGATGAACCACCAGAAGCGCCAGTCTCTACTCCCCCGGCCCCACCAGCCCGCATGAGCGACAAAAAACCCTCTGACCTGCCGGATATACCGGAAGATGACGAGGAAGTGGTGGTGCGTGTTTTCTTCGCGCCGGGGGGCAGAGAATCCGCGCCGCCTATCGAAAAGCCGAAAATGCCCGTTCCCGCGCCCCCCGTTGAACCGGTCCCGGCCCCCATGCCGCCTGAGATCGGCTGGTCTCGGCCAACCGATCTCCCTGCTCAATCGGGACCTATTGAAGATGCTAATGATACCCGGCCTGAATGGGAGCCTTTTGGGATCGACCTGCCTGTCGAGCAGCCGGAATCGCTGATCCCCGGCCCGGACTGGGAAGAGAAATCATCGCCGCCAACCGGCGAATACCCGGAATTGAAACGAGACATCCAGCGGGAAGCAGAGCGGCAGCGTTTGAAGTTAAGCCCGGCTTTTGTGTTCATCATTTCGGCACTGGCGACCCTGGTACTGTTAGGAGGAGGGCTTCTTGCCTTCGGCTATTTCACGGACACCCTGCCGCCGCAGGCCAGGGAATTGATCGAGAGCGGGATAGCACTGTTTGGCGGCGAACCCGGAGGCATCGGCCCGAATGCATCGGATAAAACTGCAACACTCCCGACCGGGATCATTATCGAGCCCTCCCTGGGGCCAAGCGAAACGCCTTCCGCCCAGGTGACAATGCTGCCTACTCTCACCGTCACGCCAACCACCGCACCGCCCCCTGTTCCCTCCGATACAGTCGAACCATCGGATTCGATCCCGGCGCTCCCCGGCCCCACCCTGACGCCGTCCATTGTGCTGCTGGAGAATAACCAGATTGAACAAAACGGTGCTGTGATGGTCTATGTACCAGAAGGCAGCTTCCAGATGGGATCGAGCAGTAACGAGCATATGGTATCGCTCGACGCCTACTATATCGACAGAACGGAAGTGACCAACAGGCAGTGGCGCGAATGCGTCGCCGCGGAAATCTGCGAGCAGCCCGCCTCAACCGTTGATTACGCAGGAGATCCATACTATGGCGTCAGCGAGTTCTATGATTACCCGGTGATCTATATTGACTGGAACCAGGCCTACACCTACTGCACCTGGCGCGGGGCGCGGCTCCCCACCGAAGCCGAGTGGGAAAAAGCCGCTCGCTGGGACATCGATACAGCCTCTGCACTGAATTATCCCTGGGGTAAGGACTGGGACCCAACCCTCCTGAATTTCTGCGATCAGAACTGCCCATTGAGCGGCGCGGAACTTTCCGCCGACGATGGCTGGGCACAAACCGCGCCAGTCGGAAGTTTCACCGGTGGAGCCAGCCCGGTTGGGGCGCTTGACATGGCGGGCAACGTCGCCGAGTGGGTCTACGATTGGTTTGACGACAATTACTATTCCGTCTCACCGGAATCCAACCCGACCGGCCCGGATGAAGGCACACAGCGCGTGGCGCGCGGTGGAGCCTGGGGGGTGAGTGACTCGCGGCTTTTGCTCAGTTCGATCCGCTCCCGCTTTGAACCCGACGAAGCCGGGCCTGGCACCGGTTTCCGCTGTGCGATATCGGCTGAGGCGGTAGAGCAGTAGAGTCATGGCGCGGAAAAAGAAGCCGGTCAAGAACCTCGCGATGCGTGTTCTGGAAGGTCAGAACATGTTCTATGAAGTCATCGAGTTCCCAGACACTATTCATGACGCGACCGCCGTCGCCGAATATGTGGGCCTGCCACCTGACCATGTCTATAAGACCCTGGTCGTCGAAGCCGATCAGCCGGATGTTAAGCCAATGCTGATCATGATCGCGGCCAATCGTTCGCTCGACCTGAAGAAAGTCGCCAGCGCGGTGGGGCTGAAGAAAGTCCATATGGCACGCCACGCTGACGCCGAACGGATCACCGGTCTGAAAGTCGGCGGTATTTCAGCCCTGGCCCTCTTGAACCGGGGATTTACCATTTACATCGACCAACCGGCGGCGGCGCTCGACACGGTTGCCGTCAGCGCAGGACAGCGCGGCCTGAACCTTCGGATACCCGTCGACGATTTAATCCGGGTAACCGCTGCACAAATCATAGACGCTTCTGTTGATTGAGGAAAAAGGAATCGTGGTAATTACAAAGGAGATTTCTCTTAACACACGCGGGAACGCCGATATGCACGATATCACCGCCGAAGTCGCCCGGCTCGTATCCGAGTCGGAACTCAACAGCGGCGTCGTGACTATTTTCTGTCCCAGTTCCACCAGCGGGCTGACGACCATTGAGTTCGAAAGCGGCGCGCTCTCGGACCTTGAACGTCTATTCGACGAGATCGTCGACCCCCGGCGGGATTATCGCCACGACCAGCGCTGGCACGACGGCAACGGGCACAGCCACGTCCGCGCGGCGCTGCTCGGCCCCAGCCTTTCGGTGCCCTTTGTTTCACAACGCTTGACGCTCGGCACCTGGCAGCAGATTCTCTACATCGATTTCGATACGCGCCCGCGTAAACGCCAGCTAGTCATGCAGATCATCGGCGAATGATGAGGCGAAAAATTCTTCAAGTCACCCTCCTGGTCGCAGCGGTTGGGCTGGCACTGGCATCGCTGGCGGCAACTTATACAGCTGTCCGGCGTGTCCATCGCCCTTACCGACAGGCAGGCGGTGCGGTAGCGGTCGAGGGAGTTATCACCGAAAAGCTTGTCGAGCAGCGTACCGATCGTTTTCTCCCGTTTGAAGTTACCACCTATATTATCCGCTACGCCTTCCCCAACACCCAGGGAAAGATGCGAACCGGCGAGCAGGACGTTACCCGGCGCTTCTACGATCGCACAGGCGGGCAGGGCACGCCAATCACGGTGACCATTGCCGCCGGTGATTCGGCGATCAGCGCGGTCGATCCATATGGCACATTTCCCGGTATCGCCGGTTGGCGCCTCTCGATGGGATTGACAGGATTTGTCATCGCGGTGGCACTTGCAGTCGCCGCCAACCGGTTCTCCTCAAAGAAGACAACAGCCCGATCTGCCCCCTGAAAGGGGGAAGTGGCGGGGCGCAGCCCCGTCGAAGGGGGTGGGGTCGGACGAAGGAGGCATGGGCCGGGGCAATATCCATCAATCGTCGATGACGACACTGCCCAGGATATTCGTCACCTGGATATCGACCCGGTCGGTGGAACCCTGGTATCCACTCGTCGTCCAGTCGCCCATCTCGGTTTCCTCGAAGCGGTCACTTCGAAAATCAAGACTAGCCATACCATCCAACGTCACCAATGCTTCGATCTCGTCAGGGACCTTGATGGTGATACCGCCGACCCCGGCAGTCGTCTGAACCTCGTAGTCACCGTGACCGGGCAGTTCGATATAGATGGAACCGGCAAGGCCAACTACCTTGATCGATTTCAGGTTCAACGCTGTATCGTCGTCGGGCAGCCGGAAGATGAATTCCCCTCCCCCACTTTCGATGTCGACCATGAGATTCTCAGCGTGTGAGGGCAGGGTGATATCGTACCTGCCGCCGTTCCCCTCGATTCTCAGTGATTCGATATTCAGGTCTTCGAGATCGACATCCAGTTCACCGGCATCGACGGTCAACGAGAGACTGACCGGGACAGCATCGGTGATGCCCAGTTCAAGATTGGCCGCCTCGAAGGGATCGAACAGCGAATCCTGGAAAATCTCCACCTTACCACCGCCGGACGATTCTTGATAATCCATTCTCAGGTTATCGTAATCTTCCCCGACCCGGTAGCTGGCCTCGACCGCGTTGGGACTGTCCTCAAGGGCGTAAACGTCAAGGTTGCCATGCCCGATCTCAAGCGATACATCCAACTCGTCGACATCCTCTAATTCCTGCTCCAGGGAATAGGTCGCCTTGGCCATTGCGGGAATCGGTAAAAACGCACGAACTGTGGGAACCTGCGACCCGGCAAACGGACGCCAGTAGGGTTCGGAGAAAACCGAGAGGACAAGGAGCAAGATCAAAAAGAGAAAGGCCGTCAAAAACGGCCTGCGCCGCCTGGGTTGGCGAACCTGACGTAAGGCTCGCCTTGAGTGACGATCGGTCGCCGTACCTGATTCGGTTTGTGGGGATGGCGGCACCGACGTGGGTTTGCGAATCACTTTCGTTTTCGGGGCGGATTTCATCCCGGGAACCTGCTGAGTCTGTGAAACGACAGTGATCTCGTTCAGGTCGGGCATCGAATAACGGGTCGGCTCCCGGACAGGAATCTCCGGCATGCTGATCGTACCCCCACCAGCGACCAGTTCGATGTCCTTCGCCATTTGAACGGCAGTGGGATACCGATCACCGGGATGTTTTGCCAGCGCACGCTGGATCACCGAGCCAATCCCCTCCGGCAGACTGGGATCGACTTCGAGGATGTTGGGCACCGGGTCAAGGATGTGCTTCATCGCAACGCCCATCGGGGTGTTTGCCTCGTAGGGCATCTCGCCGGTAAGCATCTCGAACAGGATGACACCCAGCGAGTAGATATCGCTGCGGCCATCGATATCATTATTACCATAAGCCTGCTCTGGACTCATATAAGCAGGCGTGCCGATGACCGCACTGCCGGTCAGGGCTGCCGTCACTTCGCTGAGCTTGGCGATTCCAAAGTCAGAAAGGTATGCATCGCCATACCGATCAAACAGGATGTTGGCCGGTTTGAGGTCACGGTGGATGACCCCCCGCTGGTGTGCTTCGTCGAGTGCCGAACCGATGCGGCCTAGCACAGCCGAGGAATCGCTCAACTTCAGCGATCCATTGTTAACACGTTCCGAGAGAGAGCCGCCAGTCATATACCGCATGACCAGAAAGGGCATATCCTCCTGCTGTCCGAAATCATAAACGGGAACAATCGCGAAGTGTTCCAGTGCAGCAACCGTCTTGGCTTCCCGGTCGAACCGGTCACGAAACAGGGGATCGTGCAGATACTGCGAGGGTAAAACTTTGATTGCTACTTCACGGTCAAAGTTTGGATCACGCGCCAGGTAAACTGTTGCCATCCCACCCCGACCGATCTCTTTCTGGATGACGTACCTGCCAATTTTATCCAAAGCCATTATTCTACATCCCAGGTTACGAAAAGTGACATTGAAAACACATAACGAGTGGATTTTATACCGTAAATGACAAGGATGCTATCAAAAAAAGTAACAATGCCACAACGGTACTATCTGAATCCCTCGTGGCATTGTCAGTTTAGCTGGGCCAGATGCCCGATTATTCGTGGATTTGGATTTCGCCGACTCCGGAATCGATGCTGATGATGAGCCCGCTGCTTTCGGTAAAACCGCGCGTTTCCCATTTATCATCATCAACCTTCTGGAAGCGTTCTGACAGATTAACGCTGGTCAGCCCACCATCGATCTCGATACGGGCTTCCTGGCTGCCGGGAACGGCCAGTTCGACCCGTCCGACTCCGGCATTGACATCCACCTCGAAGGCTCCCTCATCAGGTAGAACGATGACAACTTCACCCGCCCCACCATCAACTTTCAAGGATTCAAGATCGACGCCGGACAGATCCATATTAAGCGACCCAACGCCGGTATCGACCTTCAAGTCAACGGGCACACTCTCCGTGATTCTCAAATCCAACTCGCCGATATAACCCGGCCCGGTTGGGAACCAGAAATCCGGACCGCCCTGCGAGATGCTCAAATCACCCCGCGAACCATGTCGGTCATATTCGACGAGAAGGTCAAGGTTCTCGTCAGTCGTGTATGATCCCTCGACCACATAGCGGCTGTCGGACAGCCCCTCGACGGTCGCCGAAGCAGCTCCGATCTCGATGTAGGCTTCAAGCCGATCCACATCGCCGAGTTCGATCTGCTCGATATCCCGTGTGATCGTCTGGCCTGAAGGCATCGCTGCCGGGGAACTCGTCGTTCCAACCCAGTAAATCATGCCGACCACGACCACCAATCCGATCAACGCGGCAACAATACTGCCAATCGTCGAACGTCCCAGGACAATATCCAGGCCAATCAGGATCAAAAAGATGGGCCACAGTCGCCACAACGCCCACCATTGAAAATCGATCACGCCAAGATTGTTAAGCAGAAACGCGACACCAAGCCCGATCAGAATGACGGCCCCTGATATCCCTCGCGCACCATGCCGGTGCGGACGCTCTTGAAAAGTTTGTTCTTCTGTCATTGATATTACCGATATCCTCTCAACCCAATTTACTCCCGACTGCGGGAGAATAGTAAGTAACCGCCAACCAGGATCAGCGCCAGCGGCCAGACAATCGCCACGCTGACCTGCGGCACGAACGTCTTCAACAGGAAGACGCCGCCAATGGCAACCAGCACGACTCCGATCAGCACCCCACCCTGGTTGGTATCCCGCAGCGACCGGCCAAAACTGGAGGCCCGCTGGCGAATATCATTGATATTGGCGTGTACCACGTCTTCACCGGCCAGTTCCCCGGCGCCTTTTTCCGGAACGATCAACCAGAGGATCAGATACGCCAGAATTCCCATTCCGTTAACCAGTGCTAAAGCAACGAACACCAGCCGGATAAGCACCGGGTCGACTCCAAAATAGTCACCCAGGCCAGTGCATACACCCCCGATGATCCGGTTTTCATGGCTCCGGTAAAGTTTTTTAGATTCAGACATTAATTCACTCTCTCAACTGCAAGTCATTCTATTGTTGTATCTCACAAACCATTACGCACTGAACGGGTAAAGGTTGCGCCCACCGCAAAATTTATTGTAACCGAATGCACGGCGTGATACTATTGCAACATGGTCAACCAGAACATCACAATTCACCCGGTATCTGAACTCGACATTCGGCAGTTCGTAAAGGCACTCAATACCGCCTATGCGGATTACCACGTACCGATTCAGCTTACCAGACATACTTTTCTCGACCTCGCCGAGCGCGAATCGGTCAGCCTGGATGCTTCCTGCGCAGCAGTAGATAACGGCAAGATTGTGGGGATGGGGCTACTGGGTCTGCGCCAGCGGCGGGGATGGATCGGCGGAATGGGGGTGATCCCCACATACAGACGGCAGGGAATCGGGCGGACGATCATGCAGGCATTGCTGGAACGTGCCTGGGCTCTTGGGCTGGATACCGTCCAGCTTGAAGTCATCACCGATAACACGGCAGCCTATACTCTTTACCAGTCATTGGGTTTTCGAACCCGGCGGCTGCTGCTTGTTCTGAACTGTACTCACTCGCGGCAAAGACCGATCAGGGGCAGGAATGATCTCGTGATCCAGGAAGAACCGGCGGAGGAACTGGTCGAGGACCTGGCCGAGTTTGCTGCATCGGACCCTTCCTGGCAGACAGAGATCGATGCACAGCGATTGATCCTCCCAACACTCTATGGCTTATCGGCCCGGCAGCAGTTTGATCGTCAGTTGTCAGGGATATGCTTTTACCAGTATAACGGTCACCAGGGCAGTGTGACACACCTGTGCGCCGCCAACCAGGAATGCGGCAGTATGCTGCTCTCGCACCTGCTGGATCATCATCGGGTTGCTAGTTTTTCCTACCTCAACGTCCCGGAAAACGATCCGATGCTGCCGCCATTAGAAAAAGCCGGATTCAAAGTAAGCCTCAGACAGTACGAGATGATACTCGCCAACCCACAGGAGACTCGATCATCATGACCGGTTCACGACCACTTCGACATAAACTGCTGCATCTCGCCTGTGTGGTGCTTATTGTAACTGCCGGTTTTGCCGCCGGTGGATGCCAGCCCCAGCCCACACTCGCTCCCACCCCGACCCGGACGGCCATGCCACCCGACGAGCAGGCTGCAGAAACCGAAGCCGCAGAAACTCAGGAACCGGAGGTAGTAGAAGAAGGTGAACAGGAAGACCCGACGATCATCTCTATCGACCTGGGAACGCCCCCGGAGACAATAGACCCGGCTAAGGTCGCCCCGCTCAACGGCGCAGAAAACGATCTGGTCGACAACCTGTTCGCCGGGCTATTCAGAATCAACCCGCAGACAAATCAGCTTGAACCGGGCCTGGCCGAAAGCTGGGAAAAAACCGAAGACGGCCTGACCTGGTGGATCAGGCTTCGCCAGGATATTTACTGGGTGAAGATCAACCCGCAGACCGAGCAGATCGAACCGGTAAGGTCGATCAATGCTGAGGATGTCGTCTACTCGGTCAGACGCATCTGCCACCCATCGACCGGTACCCCGCTTGGCTACCAGCCCGGCATGTTCCTGATCGAAGGCTGCGAAGCGATCAACGCCATGCGAAACCCGCTGCCCACGGACGAGGACATTGAACAAACGCTGGGTGTGAAAGTCATCGATGACTACATTGTCGAGTTCACGCTGACCGAAGATTCGGCGGTCTTCCCTTCGATCCTCGCCATGTCGATGTTCCACCCCGTCCCCGCTGACCTGGTCGACGTGGAGGGAGATGCCTGGACAAATCCAGAAACGATCTGGACGAGCGGGCCGTACACTCTTCAACCCACCATCCCGGCAGAGGAAGGCTACACGCTGATCGCCAACCCGCACTGGCCGATTGAACGCACCGGGAATATCGATATTATCCTGATCGGCTTCGACAATACCGGGGAAGCCTATCAGGCATGGAAGGAAGGCTCACTCGAACTGGTAACCGTACCAGCCGATCAACTGGCCAATACGCCCTTCCGCAACGACCCCGCCTACCGGATGCTGGCGCTACCAGGAACTTCGTTTATCGTCTTTTCCTACGAATCGTACCCGGTCAACGATCCGCTCGTCCGCCGGGCGCTTTCGCTGTCAATCGACCGGGAAGCATTTGTTTATGAAACACTCGCCATGACCAGGCAGGCAGGGCTTCCCGCCGCATCGCTCGTTCCACCGGGGAGCGTCCTCGCACCGCCATTCGATGAAAAGGCAACCGGCTATGATCCCGATGCGGCACGGGCAGCACTCGAAGAAGCCGGGTATCCGGGCTGTTACAGCTTCCCGCGCTCATATTTCTACACGGATGACACGGACAACGCCCTTGAGATCGCTAACACCTATATCGCCATGTGGGAGAAAGAATTAGGCTGCACGGGACGGTTCATCGTCAGGCGCAAACCGCTGCGCGAACTGTACGATCTGCTCCAGACACCACAGACAATGGTCGTCGACAATGAGGAAACGCAGCGCCCAATCATGATCACGCTCGCCTGGGAAGCCGATTATCCCGATACACAGCACTGGCTGGCCGATATCCTGGGCTGCCAGGAGTTGTTCCCCGATGCCTACCTCGACCAGCTGCGCACCTGTGGCACATTCGACCGGCAGTTAGAGCAGGCACCCGGAGAATTCGATGACGAGACTCGCGCCGAGACTTATGCATCTATCCTCGACGGTCTGTTCAGCGATACAGGAGAAATGCCGGTCATCCCGCTCTATTATTACGCCCGCCCGCTGGCGATCAGCGACCGGCTGGATATCACGGACACTCACGCCGGGCCGCTGCATTTCGACCGGTGGGTGCTCGAAAGCGAGTAGGGAACAGCCGCGTGCTTCAATTTGACATTTATACCCTGTTCCCGGAGATGTTCGCCGGGCCGCTGACCGAGTCGATGCTCAAGCGCGCCCAGGAAAATCAGATCGTATCGATCAATCTGATCGATATCCGGGACTATGCAACCGACAAACACCATACCGCCGATGGCACCCCTTATGGCGGTGGCGGTGGGATGATCCTCAAACCAGACCCGGTCGCCACTGCGATTGAAGCGACACTCCCGACAAGCGAAGCCATTCCCGTGATCCTGCTCAGCCCTCAGGGGCGGGTCTTCGACCAGAAGATCGCCCAGGAGTTGAGTCAATATCCACGTCTCGCGCTGATCTGCGGGCATTATGAAGGAATCGACGAGCGGGTCAGAGAATTAGTGATCACCGACGAATTGTCCATCGGCGATTACGTATTGACCGGCGGCGAACTGGCCGCGATGGTCGTCGTCGACGCGGTCACCCGGCTGCTGCCCGGTGCGCTCGGCGACCCCACCGGCCCGGTCGATGACAGCCACGCGACTGGCCTGCTGGAATACCCGCATTACACACGCCCCCCCGAATTCAGAGGGCTGGAAGTTCCGGAGATACTTTTATCAGGCCACGAGGCAAAGGTCAAAGCGTGGCGGCGGGAACAATCGCTGCGCCGAACCTGGGATCGCCGCCCTGACCTGCTGCTGACCGCAGACCTGACCGACGCCGACCGGGAAATTCTGCTCATGCTGGCAAAAGAGGAGATCGAAAAGCGCAGTGGGGACAGCCTGTAGGAATTTTTTACGTAACGATTGCGTAACTTCCTTCAAATAATGCCCCCCGGTCGGGTATAATCCCGGAGACGGTCAATACGAGAACAGGTGGACATCTTCCACCGAGAGACAATCAATGAGCAGCAGCGACCCCCACAGCGAAATAGTCTACGAGCCGGAACCCGACGATCCTACCCCGGTAACCGGCTGGCGGGTGATCAAACCGACGGTTGTACTGAATCGGGGCGAAGCCGCGCGCCAGGCCGAGGAAGAGGAAGCAAAGCGCCCGGTCACGTTCCTGACCCTGGCTATCCGCTTCCTGCCGGTGTGGGCTTTGCTGATCATGATCCTGATCGTCGAACCCTCGCTGCCCGTCAAGGCAATTGGAGCAGTTGCAGGCTGGTTCAGAGGCCCGGAAGCGACCGCCGCTGCCACCCTGCCCCCCGCCGAGCCGGTGTTCATCGTTGAGGGGATGGAGATACCACCCGATTCGGAACTACCTACCCCCAACTGGGACTTATCGATCTCGCCAATCTTCACCAAAGAAGTCCAGCACTGGGCCGGTTCGATTGCTCAATGGTCGATCACTTACCGGGTAAAGCCCAACCTGATCGCCACGTTGATGCAGATCGAATCATGCGGGAACCCGGCAGCAGTCTCGTCGGCAGGGGCGTCCGGGCTGTTTCAACTGATGCCGCTGCACTTCGAAGAAGGTGAAGACCCCTACGACCCAGATACCAACGCCCTCCGAGGATTGACCTACTTCACCGAGATGTCTGCCCTGGCAAACGGCGATCTGGGCCTGACCTTCGCCGCCTACAACGGCGGCCCCGGTACGATCTACCTCTCCCCCGCCGAATGGGCCTCCGAAACGCAGTATTATCAATACTGGGGAAGCGGCATCTACGAAGAAGCCGAAGGTCAGCTTCAGCAAAGCCCAACGCTGATCGAGTGGTTGGAGTCGGGCGGCAGCGATCTTTGCACCGTCGCCGCCGGGGCGCTTGGACTACCACCGGAATAATCAATTGGCCGGTGAGCACCAGCCGGTGACGTTCCCCGAAAACCCTCTCCGGTGTTATAATCGCCCGCGCTTGACATCACAGGATAAGGATATCAAATGAAACTAGGATTAGTTGGCTTGCCGATGTGCGGCAAAACAACCATCTTCAATGCCTTGACCGGGGCAAACCGTCCGACCAGCATCGCCGCGCCGGGCAAATTGGACGTACAGATGGCGGTCGTCGACGTACCAGATCAACGACTCGATGCCCTGTACGACATCTACCTGCCGGAGCGCAAGGTCAACGCGAAGATCACCTACGCGGATATCGGCGGGCTGGCGAAGGGGATCAGCGAGGGCGGGTTGAGCGGGTCGTTCCGCAATCAACTCAGCCAGTTGGACGGATACCTGCACGTGGTGCGCGTTTTCGACGATCCAAACGTCCCCCACCCGGAAGAAACCATCGACCCGCAGCGCGACCTGGATATCCTCGACGACGAGTTCCTGCTGACCGACCTGATCACGGTCGAGAACCGGATCGGGCGGCTGAAGGACGAACTCTCGAAAGGGAAAGACAAAGCCGCCAACCAGAAAGAACTCGATCTGTTCGAACGGCTGCTCGGAACCCTCGAATCGGAACAGCCCCTCCGCGAACTGGAATTATCGGAAAGCGAACTTCAACAGGTGAGCGGCTACGGGTTCCTGACGCTGAAACCCAAGCTGGTTCTCTTGAACCTGGGAGAGGAGCGGATCGACCCCGCCAAGCTGGTCAGTGTGACGGGCAAGAAAACGGGCGTCCTCGCCCTACAAGGACAGATCGAGGCGGAGATCGGCCAGTTAGACCCGGAGGAAGCCGCCGTGTTCCTGGCCGAATACGGCATTGAAGAACCCATGCGCGACCGTGTGATCCACGAATCGTATGAACTGATGACCATCCAGACCTTCTTCACGGTCGGGGATGACGAGGTGCGGGCGTGGCCGGTCAAAATCGGGGCGACGGCGCAGGAGGGCGCGGGTGTGATCCACAGCGACCTTGAGCGCGGGTTCATCCGGGCCGAGATCACCCCCTGGGACGTGCTGGTCGAACTGGGCGGCGAGGCCGGGGCACGGCAGGCCGGGAAACTCAGGCTTGAGGGGAAAACCTACATCCTGCAAGATGGGGACGTGATGACGGTGCGCTTCAACGTATAACAGGCGTCTTCAATAGGCATCATTTGAAAACCCGTGCTCGCCGATCAGCGGCACGAAACGAACAGGGATCAGTTTCTCGACGTGAATCTGATCCTCTTTGCGTCTTACGCGCTGGATCACCTGGTTGACGCTGGTGCCGACCGGGATCACCAGGCGTCCACCTTCGGCCAACTGGTCGACAAGCGGCTGCGGAACGGAAGGCGCTGCCGCCGCCACCAGGATGCCATCATAGGGCGCTGCGGATGGATACCCCAGCGTGCCGTCGGCCTTAATGACGGTGATGTTCTCGTATCCCAGCGACGACAACCGTTCGCGGGCCTGGTTCGCCAGCACGTTGATCCGCTCGATACCAACCACCTCCTGAACCAATTCAGCCAGGACAGCCGTCTGGTAGCCGGAGCCGACGCCGATCTCCAGCACGCGGTCGGTGGGATTGAGGGCCAGCAGCTCGGTCATCAGAGCAACTACGTACGGCTGGGAGATAGTCTGTCGGGAGCCGATTGACAGCGGGCCATCTTCGTAAGCCATATGGCGATATTCGGATGGAACGAACAGGTGACGCGGCACCGTCCGCATTGCCTCGAGCACATAGGGATTGACGATCTTGCGGCGGGCAAGCTGCTTTTTCACCATTCGCTCGCGCGCGGCGGCATATCGATCTGTTTCACGATCCGTTCCTGGGGAATCATCCACTGGTCGACTGCTCCCTTGTATCACAACGATCTACCTGTCCTAACTATAAATCAAAAGAGACCTTTGGAAAAAGGTCTCCCTGGGCAGGCTCAATTTGTATACCCGGATCGCTGTTACGATCCAGACTCGGCGGGAGCCTCGGCACTTTCCGGGTAGAATTCTGCCTGTAAGCGTGTCAGCAGAGCCTGACGTTCATCATCGGGAAGGAATGCAGCTTCAGCCGCGTTGATAACCTGCTCTTTGAGAATGTCAAGGCTGTAGCCCATCTCCACCGAAGCAGCGACAAACTCGTCGGTCAGATTCACCCCCTGCACGCTCGGATCATCGGTATTGAGGGTGGTTCGCAGGCCCATTGCATACAAGTCGCGGAAGGGATGGTTGTCCAGCGAATCAACGACGCCTGACAGGATATTGCTTGAGAGGCATACCTCGAAGGTAATATCGCGATCCTGGGCCAGCCTGACCACGTCGAGATCTTCGACAATCCGGACGCCGTGTCCCAACCGTGTCGCGCCCAGCACGTTGATCGCTTCGAGGACGCTTTCCGGCCCGGCCCATTCACCGGCATGGCTGGTGATCGACAGCCCGGCTGCACGCGCTTTGGCGAAAACATGCTCGAACGGCTTGCCGGGGAACTTGTTCTCCGAACCGGCGAGGTCAATCGCCACAATGCCGCGATCCATGTTCTTGATGGCAATGTCGACCATCTCGTCGCCCAGTTCGACACTCTCGTGGCGGTTCATGCTTACGATCAACCGCACGTCGATGCCAAAATCCGCCTCGGCGCGGTCAACGGCCTTGATCACCCAATCGGCGGCATCGCTCATCGCGTATTCTTTCTCCCTGGCAAGCGCGATGGGGGTGAAACGCAGTTCCATGTAGACAATATTTTCAGCAGCGGCATCGGCGACCGTTTCATAGGCGATCCGGTCGATGATCTCCGGCGACTGGTAAAAATTTCGCAGGGTGAAGAACTTGGAGATAAAAACATTCGCGTCTGGCTCGTCTTCCGGAACCATCTGAACCAAATGGCGGAAGTCTTCAACTGCATACCCCGGCAAATCAAGCTGATGTTCACGCGCAATATCAGCAAGCGTACTCAACCGCAAGGAACCTTCAAGATGACGGTGCAGCTCGATCTTGGGCAGCGCCTTCAGCGATTCGTAGAGCTGGGGATTATCGTTTTTTCTGTGATTGACCTCGCGATAATCCATCGTGGTTATCCTCGGTGTGGTGTATTCTGGTAAGCCGGAGGTCAGGCCGGTATACCCGTCAAGGTCGTTATATACCCTTACTATAACAAAACCGGTTCAATATGCTATCAAATGTTGGCAGAAAATGGTTACAAAATCCATACGCTCCTTTCCCTAGTTTATGGTTAACCAGAGAAGCGTGCAACTGCGGCACGCTTCTCTGGTAGGCGTCAACGTCGGCGGCGCCCCTGTTTACGACCCGCGCTGCTGCGCATAACCGAATCCTGCCCGATGGTTTGCTGCTGCTTTTGGATTTCGCGGTAGTGGCAATCTTTGAACTTCTTGCCGCTCCCGCAGGGGCAGGGATCGTTGCGCCCAATATTGCTCCACAGGTCTTTGTGAACGGTCTGGCTGACTTTCTGCCTGCCGGTTGTCTTGCTGCGCGTTGCCTTGCGTTCGACGCGGTAACCGGCCTGGCTCAAATTATCGAGAAGCTGCTCCTGGCGCTTCTGGGCTTCAACGATCTGGCGGTGGCGCGAGAGATCACTGAAAAAGCGGCGGGAGATCTCCTCCTCGACATCTTCGCGGAGCTTGTCGAACATCTCGAACGCGCGGCGCTTGAATTGGACTTTCGGGTCGCGCTGGCCGAAGGCTTCCAACCCGACTCCCTGGCGCAGGTCGTCGATAGCGTTGAGATACTGCCGCCACTCGCCGTCGATCACCGAGAGCATCAGTGCCCGTTCGTAGCGGATCAGTTCCTCTTCGCCAATGGCAAAGAGCCGCCGTTCGACTTCGCGGATCGCGCCGCCATCTTCTGACGTTTCGACAGCGTCGGCGCTGCCAGGGGGCGACTGGCGGGCGACCACCAGCAGTTCGTCGGCTCGGCCCATGATCGCGGTGACAAGATCGTCTGTCTCCAGGTCACCCAGCAGCACTGCGTAGGTTTCTGCCAGCGCCACACCAACAGTGGTGTGCAGCATATTCTGGGCTTCGGGCACCTTTGTCCCGCGCCCCAGCGCCGCAACGATATCGCGCTGAGTCTCCTTGAGCACCGAAGACAGATTCTCCCATAACCCGGCGGATTGGTCGGCGGGCAGGTATTCGGCATATCGCTGGAAAGTCATTTGAGTCTGATCGACAAAGGCTGACCAGCCCTCGAGCCCGTGCGGGTGAACGACCGGCGGTACCGGCCAGAGCGGAACCACGCGGCTGATCTCGGCCAGCATCATGCGGATATTGTGCCCGGCCTCGATGCCATCCAGCACCATCTCGTAGAGTTCTTCGGAAAGCGCCTCGCCATCGGTGATCGACAGCAGCGATTGTATCTGCTCCCCGGACGGGCGCGGGAAAAGCGGCAGCACCCGCTGAACGATGCCGCGCGTATTGACTTCCCCGGTTTCGATATTAGAGAAATCGCCGATCACCGTCTCGATCTCGCCCATCGCCCAGGCTTCGTAGCCATCGCGGTAGCGTTCGACCAGCCGGGCCAGTGTACTCCTGATGAACCGTGCGACCAGCTCATCAAGTTCGGAGACATCGCCAGTCAGAATCGCGCTGCGCTCGTCGTAGACGATCTGGCGCTGGCGGTTGACCGCCTCGTCATATTCGACAAGGTTCTTACGGATGTCGAAGTAGTAGCTTTCGAAACGTGCCTGGGATTGTTCGATCGCATTGCTGAGCAAACTGGCCGAGATCGGTATATCTTCAGGGATATTGAGCCGCTCCATGATCCGCTTGGTGCGGTCGCCGCCAAAGCGCAGCATTAGCTCGTCTTCGAGCGAGAGGTAAAACCGCGACGAACCAGGGTCGCCCTGGCGGGCGGCGCGCCCGCGAAGCTGGTCGTCGATGCGGCGGGCTTCGTGGCGTTCGGTGCCGATCACGTGCAGGCCGCCCCGCTCCCAGACTGCCTGACGGTTATTGCGGCAGTCTTCGCGGATGCGCTGAATATCGTCGATCAGCGATTCGGGCAGCGCCGGGATTTCGGACGTGATGCGCCGGGCCTCGTCCAGGTTGTCGGAGAGGACGGCGCGAATCAGGGCAGCGCGGGCGTTATAGTGCTTTTCGAACAGGCGGCGGGCGAGCGTTTCAGCCTGCTCGTTTTCGCCCAGCACGCCGCTCAGGTTGCGGTACTCCTGAAGCCGGTACTGCAAATCGGGAAGGATCGAGAGCGGGGCGCCACCTTCTTCGGCGAGGTCACGGGCGCGATCCATCCGGCGGGAATCGACGCTGACGAGATCGAGCTGCTGGATGATCTTTACCAGCAGGTCATACGAAAGATCGCGGTAGGCCGGGTCTTCCCGAATCTCGTCGACAACTGCCCCCAGCACGTCGTCCACACTGGCTTTACGTACCAGGTCTTCATGCGCCTCGATGACCCAGTCGACAAGCGCCAGGTCCATCGACCTGTTGGCCTGGGCTCGCTTACGGGCGGCTTCGATATCCCCGCCGATGACTTCGGCGGCCAGATATTTGAAAGCCGCAGCATCGAACAATTCGTCGGCCAGGAACTTGGCGGCCAATCCTTCCGGGTTGCCGCCGAGGAGAATGTCGGTGCCACGACCGGCCATGCTGGTCGAAATGGTGATCGCGCCGGAGCGCCCCGCCTGGGCGACGATCAGCGCCTCGCGCTGGTGATTCTTGGCGTTCAGCACCTCGTGATCGAAGCCCAGCTTATCGAGCTTCTGGCTCAGCACTTCGGAGGCTTCGACCGAGCCGGTGCCGACCAGGATCGGGCGGCCCCCGGAACTGATGTCGGCGATCTCGCGGCTGACCGCCTCGAACTTCCCGTTGATTGACTGGAAAACCTGGTCGGGGAAATCGACCCGCTTGAAATAGGCGGGATGATCGGGGTTGTCCGCATCCCAATAGCTGGTCATCGAGACGGCATCGTCAAAATCGAGGCTGCCCAGTGTAGGAAGCACCTCGCCTACTTTCCCTTTACGAGTCTCGTATTCCTCGTTGTCGGCCATGAACTCGACGTTGGTGGGGATGGGGACGACGTCCAGTGTGTACACCTCGTCGAACTCCTCCGCCTGGGTGACGGCGGTGCCGGTCATACCGGCCAGTTTGTCGTAGAGGCGGAAGTAGTTCTGAACGGTGATCGTCGCGATGGTCACATCCTCGCGGCGAACCTGAACGCCCTCTTTGGCCTCGATTGCCTGGTGCAGCCCTTCGCTGTAGCGGCGGGAAGGCATCGGGCGACCGGTCGTCTGGTCGATCAGGATCACCCGCTCGCCCTGGACGATATAGTCTTTGTCGCGCTTGAAGGTATATTTCGCCTTGAGTGCGTTTTCCAGGTAGTGAACTAACTCGTAGTACTGCGGATCGTAGAGACTTTCGCCGCCCTCTATATCGATTTCGTCAAGCTGGCTTTCGATCTTCTCGATGCCCCGGTCGGTCAGCGAAACGGTCTGGGTGCGGTCGTCGAGCACATAGTCGCCGTCGGCCTCTTCAAGCTCAAGATCGCTGGTATTGCGGCGCAGACGGGCACGCTCGACGATTTCAGCGAAACGCTGGTAAGTGCTCGACGCCTGTCCTGCCGGGCCGGAGATGATCAGCGGTGTACGGGCACCGTCGATCAGCACCGAGTCGACCTCGTCGACGATGGTATAAGCGTGATCACCCTGAACCAGCCGTGCCGGTTCAATAGTGGTGTGGTCACGGAGATAGTCAAAGCCAAACTCGGAGGCTGTGCCGTAGGTGATATCGGCCTGATAGCATTCCTTGCGGAGCGTGGGCCGCCAGTGGACGAGACGTTCGTCTTCCAGATCGCCGCCCGGATCGACATAGCCCGGATCGTAGACCGCCGAATACTGCTCCCTGCCGATTACACTGGTGCTCATCCCCAGCAGACTGAAGATCGGTCCCATCCAGCCACCGTCACGGCGGGCCAGGTAGTCGTTGACGGTTACCAGGTGTGCCCCTCGGCCCGCCAGGGCGTTCAGGTAAAGCGGCAGCGAGGCAACAAGGGTCTTACCCTCACCGGTCTTCATCTCGGCGATTTTGCCCTCGTGGAGCACCACACCGCCGATGATCTGTACATCGTAGTGACGCAGGCCAATCGTCCGCACCGACGCCTCGCGGACGGCGGCGAATGCGACAGGCAGTATCTCGTCGAGTGCTTCCGCTTCCGCAGCCAGGAACGCCTCCCGATCCTCGATACCGGCCACCCGATCCTGGATTTGCGCCCGCAGATCGTCGGTCAGGACGCGGAGATCGTCGTCGGAGCGCGCCTGCATCTCCGGTTCTAACACGTTAACCCGGCTGAGTATCTCTTTGTAGCGCTCTAACTCACGCTCGTAAGGATTGCCCGCCAGGGTTTTCATCAGATTCTTAAACATCGATCCGTTTCATCCTCGTCAATAGAAAATCAAGCTACCAGGACTGACGCATTTGAACATGGAATAAATGGTTTGGTTTTCTGTCTAGGTACAAAATCAACTTAAACTGCGTAAGTCCTGACCATACTAGTGTAGCGCACACATTAACAGGCGACGACCAACAACAACTTGATGGTCATCTACATACGTGTAAAAGCCGGAAACGCCAAACCGGTTCCCGGCTTACTCTTGATACCCGTCGCCTACCGGCACATACCGAGATAGCATCCCTCAGTTGTAATCGTCCTCGAAGTTGCGCTTGCCGCGCTTCTCGACTTCCGCCTCGCGCCCCCGGCGGTGAACATCGTCGAAGCCTTCCGGCTTGATCGTCATATGCTTGCCGGAAGCCAGCCCGGAGACGCCTTTCTGAACGATGTTTTCCTGCGCCGCCTTCGGCTCTAGGTATTTGCGCAGGTGCTCGTCGTCACGCTGATAAGCTTCGTCCGGCTCAGAATAAGTCGTGATGAACCCCTCATAGTTGCGCAGCACGACCCGGTTGGCCCCTTCGCTGATCACGTAGTTGGGCATCACCGGAATCTTGCCACCGCCGCCTGGTGCATCGACCACGTAAGTCGGGACGGCGTAGCCGGACGTATGGCCGCGAAGCGCCTCGATGATCTCTATGCCAACGGCTACCGGCGTCCGGAAGTGCCCCGCCCCCTGCACAAGGTCACATTGATAGAGATAGTAGGGACGAACCCGGTTCCTGACCAGCTTTTGTACCAGTTCCATCTGCACTTCGGGGCTGTCGTTGACGCCGCGCAGCAGCACCGACTGGTTGCCCAGCGGAATCCCTGCATCGGCGAGTTTCGCCAGTGCCCGGCTCAGTTCGGGCGTGATCTCGCGCGGGTGATTGACATGAATATTCAACCACAGCGGGTGAAACCGGCTCAGCATGTCAACCAGTTCATCGGTGATGCGCTGCGGCAGAAAGACCGGCACCCGCGACCCGATGCGGATGATCTCAAGATGCGGAATTTCGTGCAGACTCGACAGCAGATTTTCAAGCATTCGCTCCGGCATGATAAGCGGATCGCCCCCGGAGAGCAGCACGTCGCGCACCTGGGGCGTATTCCTGATGTATTCGATCTGCGCCTCGTGATCGCTACGGCTGTAATTCGCCGAAGGATCGCCGACCACCCGCGAACGAGTGCAGTAGCGACAGTAGCTGGCGCACTGCGTGGTAACCAGCATTAAGACCCGGTCAGGATAGCGATGCACCAGCCCCGGCACCGGTGAATGTGCGTCCTCCGAGAGTGAGTCGGCCATCATCGAATCGAAGGCCACCATCTCACTCCCTTTGGGGATCACCTGCAAGCGAACCGGCCCGCGAGGGTCGTCCGCTTCGAGCAGACTGGCGAAATACGGCGTGACGTCGACGCGGAACTTACCCTCGGCACTCAACCCTTCGATCTCGTCGTCGGTCAAATCGATGACCTGTTGGAGTTCTTCGAGCGAGTTGAGCCGGTTGCTCATCTGCCAGCGCCAATCGTTCCATTTTTCGTCGGGCACGTCGGCCCATAATGCCGGGCGCGGCGTCATCTCAAGGGGTTGATCTCCCGGGATCGATTCTGCCTGGCGCTGACCGGCGGTCGGTGTCACTTCCATACTCTGATCTCCATTTCATCTCTCAATCTGCCCAGAAATCATCTCTACGGATTCATCTCTCTGCCTATCCGAACTGAACGAAGTGAATTTACGGACAGGTCATTGATTGAGGTACTTTGAGGATAACGCACGGGTATTATTGTCACAAACACTTACGCCGAAAACCGGTCAATCTTCGTCACGAGCCAGTTCCGACCGGCACCCCTCACACAGGCCAAAAATCGCAAAATGATCGATCCGAGGAGCAAACCGGTACCGTTCGATCAGCGTTTCCCGCAAACCGGCGAAGAGATCGTCGGACACATCGACAATATGGTTGCAGTTCAGGCAGATCAAATGGTGGTGGGGCTGATCGCCGATCAGGCAGTAGACGTCGGCTCCCTGGCCGATATCGGTCTGCGATACGGCTTCGTTCTCCTTCAACCATTGCAAGGTGCGATAGACGGTCGCCTCGTCCACTTTGATGTCGTTTTCAACAAGGCGGCGGTGAACATCCTCGACGGTCAGGTGATGATCCGCTTCACACAAAACCCGGATGATCCAGCGGCGGGGCACCGTCATCCGGTGTCCTTTCGATTGAAGCTGCTCGACGATCGTTTCGGGTTCCATTTTCAGCCTTTAGTATCTCGTTTTCCCCACCATTTTAAGCCGGGCGGATGTAGAGAACAACCGAAACCGCCCCGGTTACGGGGCGGGCGACTGCCTATCATCTGATCGGCGATCAGGATCAGGTATGGAAGACAATACCATCTTCCTCGGTAGCATCGACAATAACATGCGACCCTGATTCGAAATCACCGCGCAAGATCTGCACTGAGAGCGGACTCTCAACGCTTTTCTGGAGCGCCCGGCGCAGCGGACGCGCCCCAAAAGCCGGGTCGTAGCCCTGCCGGGCCAGCCAGACACGGGCCGCTTCGGTCAGTTCGACGGTTAAACCCTGTTCCTCAAGCCGTGTGGCGATCTCGGCCATTTGCAGATCGACGATCTGCTCGACCTCCTCGATTGACAGCGGCGAGAAGATGATGATCTCGTCGACACGGTTCAGGAACTCAGGCCGGAAAGTTTCCTTCAGCGCCTTTTCAATCTTGCTGTGATCGGCCACCGTCTCCGGGTCCTGGCTTGAGACAAAGCCCAGCGTGCCGCCCTTGCGGGCGAACTCCGTTCCCAGGTTGCTGGTCATGATGATCACCGTGTTGCGGAAGTCGATGGTACGCCCCTGCCCATCTGTCAGTCGGCCATCGTCCAGAATTTGCAGCAGCGCATTCCAGACATCCTGATGCGCCTTTTCGACCTCGTCGAACAGGATGACGCGGTATGGACGGCGGCGAACGGCTTCGGTAAGCTGACCGCCTTCTTCATAACCGACGTATCCGGGCGGCGCACCGAACAGCCGGGCGGTAGTATGCTGTTCACGATACTCGCTCATATCGATCCGGAGCAGCGCGTCCGGGTCATCGAACATAAACTCGGCCAGCGCCTTAGCCAGTTCTGTTTTGCCCACCCCCGACGATCCGAGAAAGATGAACGACCCGATCGGGCGCTTGGGGTCTTTCAGGCCGGAGCGTGCCCGGCGGATCGCATCGGAAACGGCGGCGACCGCTTCGTTCTGGCCGATGATCCGCTCGTGGAGACCGTCTTCCATCCGCAGCAGTTTCTCGGCTTCCGTTTCCATCATCTGGTTAACCGGAATCCCCGTCCAGCGGGCGACAACAGCGGCGACATCTTTCTCGTCGACAATCTCGTCGAGCGTATTGTCCTGCTGCCACTTGCCGTAGCGTTCGTCGTATTCGCCTTTGAGCTGCAATCGCTGTGTTTTGTACTGCGCTGCAGCCTGATAATCGCCATTCAGCGCGGCCTGTTCCTCCTCAGCCGTCAGCCGATCAATCTCGTTCCGCATCTCTTTTAGTTCACTGGGCATCGAGTAAAGCGCGACTCGCACGCTGGCCGCCGCCTCATCGATCAGGTCGATGGCCTTGTCGGGCAGGAAGCGATCGGTCACGTAGCGGTGGCTGAGCCGCGCCGCCGCGATCAATGCTTCATCAGAATAGGTGACGTTGTGATGCGCTTCATAACGGGCTTTCAGCCCCTTGAGCATTTCTATCGTTTCGTCAATCGAAGGTTCTTCAACGTATACCGGCGCGAAGCGCCGTTCCAGCGCGGAGTCTTTCTCGATATGCTGGCGATATTCGTCAAGCGTCGTCGCACCGACGGTCTGGAGTTCACCGCGCGCCAGAGCGGGCTTCATCATGTTCGAAGCATCGAGTGCCCCCTGGGCAGCGCCTGCGCCGACCACCTGGTGAATCTCGTCGATGAAGAGAATGATCTCCCCTTCGGAACGCTGCACTTCTTCGATCGCTGCCTTAAGCCGCTCCTCGAACTCACCCCGGAAGCGCGACCCGGCGATCATCGCCGCCAGGTCCATCTCGATCACCCGCTTGCCCATCAGGATTTCGGGCACGTCGTTTGCGACGATCTTCTGTGCCAGTCCTTCGACAATAGCCGTTTTACCGACCCCCGCTTCGCCGATCAGCACCGGGTTGTTCTTGGTACGTCGGCTGAGAATCTGGATCACGCGCAGGATTTCATCGTCACGCCCGATGACCGGGTCGAGTTTGCCCTCGGCGGCCATCCGCGAGAGGTCGCGGCTGTAACGCGCCAGCGTCCGGTAGCGGCTCTCGGCCTGCGGGTCGGTGACTCGCTGCCCGCCGCGTATTTCCCGGATCACTTCCTGAACCCGTTCACGGGTCACGCCCGCCTCGCGCAGAAAACGCGACGACGGGGTCGAGCGATCCCCCAGGATCGCCAGGAAAATATGCTCGGTCGAGATGTACTCGTCGTTGAGTCGGCTGGCTTCTTCCTGTGCCCCTTCGATCACGCGGTTGACGCGCGGCGTGATAAACACCGGCACCGCCCCGCGCCCATAGACGGCGGTAGAATGGGGCGAATTGCGCAGATCGTCATCGAGGCGCTGGATGAGCTGCTCCTGATCGACGTTTAGCTTCTCAAGAATCTGCCCGGTAACGCCATCAGGCTGTTCCAATAGAGCCAGCATGATATGTTCAGTATCGATTTGCGTATGCCCGTAACGCTGGAGTATCTCAAGCGCACGCTGAACCGCATCCTGCGCACGCTCGGTAAAACGATCGGAACGATACATCAGCTAAAATCCTCACTACTCTATACCACTCTCATTAAAAAGTAGGTCGCTTTTATGCCAGATTCGATCACAGTATACAACAGGCGAAAGGCTGGCGATAAAGCCGCCTTTTGTTAAAGAAATTGTCCTGTATTCTCGATGGGATGTCCATCAAATAAGTATTAGAACGCCGTTAGTTCCCGGTAGATGGCGACCGTCTGGCTGGCGACTTGCGCCTGGGTGTAGCGTTCGATGACACGTTCACGTCCCGTTGTGGACAACGACTTGCGCAGATCGAGATCGTCGATCAGCGTTTGAAGCTGGCGCTGCAAGGCTATGGCATCACCTTCGGGGAAGGTCAGTCCTGCCTCGCCAATCACACCGGGGATTGCCCCCGACTCCGCGCCGACGACCGGCACGCCGCAGGCCATCGCCTCGATCAAGACACGGCCAAACTGCTCTTTCCAGTTTGGCTGTGTGCGCGAGGGGAGAACAAGCGCGTCAAGCTGGTGGTAGAAGCCGGGCATTTCGGTGGAGGGAATCTTCTCCTCGAACCGGACGCTGCCGGAGATATTGTAGATCCCGGCCAGCGTTTGAATCTCTTCGCGTAGCGGACCATCCCCCAGCAGGCGCAGCACCCACTTGCCCGACAGCCCGGCGGCGGCCTGGATCAGCAGATCAAGCCCCTTTTCGGGGACAAATCGCCCCGCATAACCGATGATGAAATGCTCGCGGTCGGGTGCCTGATCAGGCGGCGAGAACATCGCCGGATCGACGCCAAACTGGGGAATGACGGCCAGCGGGCCTGTGTAACCCTTTTCACGCCATACCTCGACCGCCTCCTCGTTACCGGCAATCCCGTAATCGGCGTGGTGCAGCACCCAGCGCTCGATCTGGGCGAAGGGCGGCGGGTAGCGGCGCAGCAGATTCTGCCAGGAAAAGAACAGCCCCTTCGCCTCACAGCGACGGGCCAGTTGCAGCGCATGAAAGGTCGAGAGGTTGTAAGGTTCTTCGTCGATATGGACGATATGCGGCCCGATCTCCTCGATCAGTTCCCGCAGGCTGGGGTGATAATGCAGGTGGAAATTCCCGTTGAAGCGCAGCGGGAGCACTTCCAACCGGTAGCCTTCCAGATGGGTACGCTCAAGAGGAATATAGTTGCCTTTGCCGGCCCAGAAAGGCGGGACGACGACGGTCAGATCGATCTCCGGGTAGGCGGCGATCTCTTCCAGCTTACGCTGGTAGGCCCCCATCAGACAGGCTTTGGAGATCATCAGGACACGCAGGGAGGTCGAAGCAAGTTTCTCAGGCAAAATACGATCCTTAAAAGGCAAGTCGCCAACTCAATTGTCTGATACTTATAAACGGTAGTGGATGGTTCGTCAAGATAGAGATCGATCAGAGGATACTCATCGGGTGGCGATCGATCGTATCCAGCAGCGGGAGCAGGTTGAACTGTTCGGCCAGCAGCCGGGCGTGAGTCAGCGCTTCGCGGGCGTTCAGTTCCTTTTTCGCCTTCCAGTACATATCAGCCAGGTTGTACCAGGTGTAGGCCATCCCCACCCGGTCGTCGAGGCTCTGTTGAAGCCCCAGTGCCTGTTCCCAGGTGGAACGGGCACCTTCCCATTTTTCCTGAAAGGCGTAGACAGCCCCTAGGTTGGTGAGGGTGCGGGCGCGGCCCAGGGCATCGCCAAGCGACTCCATGAGGTACAGGCCCTCCGAAAAATGTTCGTGTGCTGCATCGTATTGGCCCGCTGCCGAGTAAGCCATTCCCAGCCGGAGATGAGTCCGCGACTGGGCAGGGATATTGCCATCGACGTGAAAACGGTCGAGCGCCTGAAGCTGCACGCCCAACGCCGCGTCGACTGCTCCGGCCCGCAGCAAAGCGATGCTATGTGTGCTCAAAGTCTGGCCGTCCGGCGGATCGTCTTCAAATGTATCCAGAGCCAGTTGAGAGAGTTCCAATGCCTGCTCGACGCGATCGTTATGCAGGGCCAGGTTTACCAGGCCGTTCAAGGCCTGCCGCCGTATATCTGGACGCCGATAGCGCTGCGCGGTGGCGGCAGCGCGCTGAAACGCCTCGTAAGCCGGTTCGGTATGGCCCAGGTCTTGAGACAGCCACCCGATCTCGACCAGCGCCTCGGCCTGTCGAGCGTAATCACCGGTCTCACCAAACAGGGCAACCGCCTCGGATAACAGCTTCCCGGCCAGGGAGAATTTGCCGAGCCATCGGTAAGCGACCCCCAGTTCCAGCAGAATCACCGCCAGGCTGTCCGGATCACCGGCACTCAGCCGCATCTGTTCGGCGGTTTCCGAAAGCACATCCCGCCACAAAGCCCATTGACCGGATCGGCGGACGACCGGCGATAGCTGAACGACGAGTGCTGATACCTGCTTCGCATCCTCACCGGCAACCTGACCAGGGAGCAGATCGACCAGGTAAGGCAGCAAGGATATACCCTCCTGCCCCTGCGCCATCAGCGCAATTTGTTTCAGGTAACTCTGGCCCTGCTCCCTGACGAATCGCCGGGCCAGCGGCGACATTCCGTAAAGAGGTTCATCGCCTGACGCATCCACCAGCGAGCAGGTGGTCAGCGCCTCCAACGCTGAATCTAGGTCATTCGGCTCGAGACGCGACATGGTCAGTATTTTTGCCCAGGCCGCCTCCTTCGATGGCAAAAGGCTGATCGCCGCAGCCGCCTGCCGGGCAGTTTCGTCCAGGGCTTCCCAGACCGATCCAAACATCGACTGGAGCAGCCCTTCGCCCTGATCGACCTGAATGGAGGAAAGATTCTCCATCACCCTGTCGAGCGGTAAAAAAGCCATCTGGCCGATCACCATCCGCCCGGCCAACGGATTGCCCCCCAACATGGTATGCAAATCTCTCAACACCGCTTCATCGAGATGAACTGTCCGCGAAATCCGCCGTCGGCGGGCGGCATCGAGCAGTAGATCGGAAAAGCTATCCAGGTCGAGGGGCTGAACCTGAACGACACGAACCGGAGACTCGATTGGCGGGTGGCGGCGGGAAATGACCAGCGCGTGCCCTGGTGCAGTCAATCTCCCCAAACGGGGTAACAGATTGTCGAGGTCTTCAATATGATCGGCAGAATCGAGCACCACCAGAGTGGGCACCGACGACAGTCTGGCCCGCAGCCCGGCTTCGACCTCGTCCGGGTTGGTGCTGGACAGGTGGGAATACCCTAATTCACGGGCCAGGTTATGCAGTACAGTCGTGTAAGCTGTCTGCACATCAAAATCCAGCCAGGCAAAATCCTCATAACGATCCGCTTCGATCAGCCGCTGGACAACCGATTGGGCCAGCGCCGTTTTGCCGATTCCCCTCGCGCCGACCAGCACCGTTACATGGGGGGGAGACGGATCATGCAAAAACTCATAGAGATCGTCCCCTGCTCTGCCATCACCAAACAGTTGGACGGAGGATGGCGCAGGGAGCTTCAATTGCAGCCACAGGCGACGGTTGTCGAGACGAGCCTTGATTTCAAGCTGGCCGATCATCTCTGTCAGGCGGCGCAGCCCCAGCGACATCCGGCGGTTCACCTGTCGGGTAGACACGCCTAACACATTCGAAAGTTCCTGCACCTGCAAATCAAGGTCAATATACACATAACGATGGTAGAGCAGGCTCCAACCTTCCAATTCGCTGTTCGCCTGCTGAAAATCGCGGAGCAAAACGTCGAGCGCTTCCTCCCGATGCTCGCCCACATCGGTAGGGATTCTGTGAATGACCCGAAACTGCCGCAGCCGATCCGTGATCAGATCGGTCAGAACTGCCGAAAGGGCAACATCGCGTTCAACTGGTGAGGTCACAAACCCACACGAATCAATCTGAGCATGGACCCAGACCAGGCGGCGCAGAGGATTGTCGTCATCAATCGGCCTGGCGGATCGCATACATTCGAGAACGTGTTGGACGGCGGACTCATCAACCAGCATGATTTTCGTTGAGTCAGACATTAGCCGCAGCCTTCACCAACCTTAAAAATTTCGCCTTTCAGATAATTTTTAACACGCCAGCTTGCACCCCAGGAGCCTAACAAGGTATGCTTGCCTTGGCGTCGAAATTCGATAGCTGCCGATCAATTTTCAGTAAGCTGCCACCGGGTTTGTTGCTTAATTCTTCGCAACAGTAGAAGACCCCGGATAGTAACAAGCAAAACAATCTAATCATCTTGCATCAGCCCCCAGGAAACTCGAATGTTTTTTATTTCCAGGGACATTTCGACTTTCCTGGCAGCAGTTCCTTCTGCAAACGAACTGCTTTAGCGCGATGGAACAACCGTGATATGAACCGTCATCCCTTTATTGCCATTGAAGGCGTGATCGGGGTGGGTAAGACCACTCTTGCACGCCTGCTTCAACCGGAAATGGGCGGCACTATTCTGCTTGAAGAATTCGAAGAGAACCCGTTTCTCTCCGATTTCTATGCCGACCGCACTCGGTATGCCTTCCAGACTCAATTGTTCTTTCTGCTCAGCCGCTATCGCCAACAGTTGTCGACCGTCACCACCGGGCTGGGACAGGGTCCAGTGACTTCGGATTATATTTTTGCCAAAGACAGCCTGTTCGCTCACCTGAATCTCTCCGGCGACGAACTGGCAATGTACGATAGGGTCTATGCAGCGCTCAACGAAAAAATTCCCACGCCTGACCTGCTGGTATTTCTCCGCGCCGATCTCGATGTACTGATGGGGCGCATCGCTGCCCGCGACCGGCCATACGAGCGCGACATGGACCCCGATTATATCGAAGAATTAAGGATTGCCTACGAGGAATTTGTCAGCAGTTATGACGAAGCCCCTGTCCTGGTCATTGACACGAATTCACTCGACTTCGTCCGCAGCGAAGACGATTTGACTTATGTGCTCCAGCGCATCAAGAGCGATCTGAAGTACGGTATTTATCAGGCGCAGCTTCCCGGCGTGGGGGAAGAGACGATTCGCGAACCTAAAGCCATTCTCGAGGAGATGGAAAATGGTGTCCACAGTCTGGCTGATATGCAGGAGTTTCATCTGTCGCTTGACGCCGAAAAAGGGTTCGACCCCGACCCGTTCATGAATTTCATTGCACTCAACGAAGAGGTAGGCGAACTGGCCCATGCCCTCAAAAAAACCTGGCTGGCGCAGGCCGAGTATCGTAAGGCAGGTAAAGAGCAGCGCGAAGCGCAGCGAATGGCCGTCGCGAAACACCGGGCGCAAATTCAGGAAGAACTGGCTGACTGCCTGGCGTATCTGCTCAAACTCAGCAATTATGCCAGTATTGATTTAGAAAAAGCCTATATCGACAAGATGGAAATCGTCACCAATAATCAGTCAAAGTATGAAACAAGAATAAAGGAGACGGAATGACGGTTGCAAGCAAAAAATTTCTGGCAATCGCCGGGAATGTGGGCGTTGGTAAAAGCACTTTGACCGGGTTGATCGCCGAGCGATTGGGCTGGGAGCCGTTCTACGAAGCCGTTGACGACAACCCTTATCTGGCCGATTTCTATCAGGATATGCGAACCTGGAGTTTCCATTCGCAGATATTTTTCCTTTCACGGCGCTTGCTCCACCATCACCAGCTGATCGAGCATCCCAACTCGGTAGTACAGGACCGGAGCGTCTATGAGGACGCCGAGATATTTGCCAAGAACCTGTATCGACAGGGGCATATTTCCGACCGCGATTACCGCACGTATCGCGAATTATATGAAACAATGACAAGGTTCCTGCCGGCCCCCGATCTGGTGATCTACCTGCGCGCGGGGGTCGACACCCTTCTGGATCGCATCCGCAAACGGGGGCGAGAATTCGAACAGGATATTGACCCGAAATACCTCGAACAATTAAACAAGCTTTACGAAGACTGGAACGCCAGCTTCACGTTGAGCCAGGTGCTCATCGTACCCTCCGATGACCTGGATTTTGTTTCCAACGGCAAGCACCTTGACCTGGTCATTCGAAAGGTCCGTGAAAAGCTGGAGGGCAAACACGAAGTTGTTTTCTCAGACGAAGAAATCGCGAAGGTCAACGGCTGGCATTAGGCAACTAATCCCTCTTTTAGAACGAATCAGGGACGAGCTTTCACTGGCTCGTCCCTTTACATTGCACAAACCACATCTGGAGAATGTCCCCACATGAAAAACTATCAGCTTATCGTATCACTGCTTGTATTGAGCCTGAGCATAACGGCCTGCCAGTCAAAGGATAAATTTGAACCAACCGATTTTAAACTTAACCTGGAGTTCGAATCCACCGAAGACCTTAACTGGGTGACGATCCCCTCGGATATGGAAAATCAGGACAAAGAGATATTTATGGTGGATGGCACCCTGCATATGAGTGGGGAAAACCGGCTACATGGCCTCGGTATGAAATACAAACTTGAACCCGGCCTGCTGGTTCATTATCGCACCAGGTCTTCGGCGGCTGGCCCCTGTTACAGAGCGGGAGTAGGATTCTCCTCCGAACAAACACAGAGCAAAGGGATCGGTCTGGGAGGCTGCCCGGACGCCATTCATGATGCCGAAGCGGTATTCAACCGGGATCATTATGGAGACAGCATCTTTGCGAAGCTGCCCATCCGGGGGTCGGTGCCGGTCATTGCCGATGAATGGGTGGACAGAATCTTCTGGATTCCCTCGGAGGGGGATCAACTATACTATCTTGCCAGTAATACAAATGATCCCGAACATATCACCTACGGCGCGGTAACCCTTCCCGAAGACTGGCAGACGACCCGTTGGGATACAGATGTTTCGGCTTTCTTCGATGCTGAGGGGGGTGATCTGGTAAGCCAATATGTAGATATCGACTTTGTCCGTATAGCAGACGGGCCTTTGTCTGACTATCTATACTATAACCTGCCCGCCTACCTGGAAAACCGGGAAGATATCGATCAATTTCTGGGGGAAACGCCGGAACCGATGCCTGAGTTAGAGCCTATGTCCTGAACGGTAGCTACTGCTGCGGGATGTAATCCCGGCCCAGGATGACCTCAATATCGTAGGCAGCATTCTCCGATTCGACCTCCACAATCGCTGACTGGGGTACGCGCAGCAGTTCGGCAATGCGCTGGGCGGTATAGATTTTACCCGTGTAAACAGTGATGATCGTGTTAGCGTAATCAAATTGATCGGCATTGCCTAGTCCGCCGATTCTGATTCCCTCAGCCGCCAGGAAATCGCCCGTAGAGGTTGCCAGGCCCTCGTTGAATGTCCCGTTGAGAATATTGACTGTCGCGTTTTCACTCGACGCCCCGACAGCCGGATCGATGTAGCCGGGTGCGCAGCGCCCGGTACCGCTGTAAACATCCTCAATGAGCAGGCGAATATCGGTTCGATCCGGAATCGCTACCTGGCTGCCATCGGCCAGCGTTTGCAGTTGTTCGATGTATTCACCGCTGATCACTGCCGAGCAGATATTCTCTTCAGGGATTTCGGCCCCCACTTGGGCAAGTTGGATAATATCGGCTTCGGTCAGGTTGGTATTCACATTATCGGCCAGTGCCTCATAAATATCAGGCGCACGGGCGATCAAATTGGGAAGCTGGCCCGTGCTGAGGATGTGATCCCTGATCGCGTAGATCACCTGCTGCTGGCGCTGCGCCCGGTCGAAGTCGCCGCCGAAAGTGGCACGTGTGCGGGCATACTTCAGCAGGGTTTCACCCCCCAGGCAGTATTCACCGGCTTCCAGGTAAAAAGGATCGTAGCCCGAACCGGAAGGGGCCGGGTAATCCGGGTCGTCGATTGTCTCAGGAACTTCGATGTCGATGCAGCCCAGATGATCGATGATAGTAACGAATGCCGCAAAGTTGACCGTCACAAAGTATTCGACCTGGACGCCAAGATTCTGCTCGACGGTCTTCATCGCCAGTGCCGGGCCGCCCCCACCCGGATAGTGATCCCGGTCGCCAATGAAATGTGCATTGTTGACGCGGTCATATATATCGTAGTCGGGGATAGCAACCCACAGGTCACGCGGGATGGAGATCATCCCGGCAGTCTGCGACCTGGGATCGACGGTCAGCAGGATCATCGTATCGGTACGCCAGGGACCGTATTCAGCCTCGCGCTCGTCGATCCCCATCAGCAAGACGGTAACCCGACCTTCACTCAATATCTCGGTTTCGCCAACAACTGCCGCTTCAGCCTGGGCGGTGGCCTCGGCAGGAGAGAACTCCGGCGAAGAACCAGAATCGCCGATACCAAGAGGGGCACCGGCAAAGATGTTTTTGACTCCCTTGAAAGTCAGCATTGCCAGTCCAACAACCACCCCAACAAACACGACCAGCAGGACGACCGTCAACCACGTGGGAAGCTCAAGGCCCCGGCGGGGGAGCCGTACGTGTTGGGTTTCATTTGAACGACGCATAAAGGGACTCATTTATCTCTGATCGATCACAATCCAGCGGGGCGGGATTATAGCACGGCTTCAGGGGCGCGGAAAGGTGTACAGCCCGTTTCCAGCAGTCAGGTAGACGAATGCCGGTCTATCCTGACTGAAAACACCGGACAGTGCATCGAAGACGGTGTCATCGGCATCTTTGTAATTCAGAAGGAAAGTGCCGTTCGATGCCGTCGCGTACAATCTCCCACCACCTGGGTCGGCGACATACAGTGTTCGGTCGTAGAGACTTAGGTTGAGGAACATTGCCATCGGGCGGGCAAGCGGCTGGGGAAGCCCGCTGAATGCAAAGGTTTCCGTCTGCCCAAAGAAATACTTTGTGATGCGTCCTCCGGTATGCAGCACATAGATGTTACCGTTGCTGTCGATCTCCATATCGACCGCATCACCCAGTTCGGGGAGGACATCGGTGAAGTAGCGCTGGGGAGCAGCGGAATAAGCCTCGGCCCCGGCATTATAGACCCAGATTTCATTCGCTCCAGCATCGAGTACGTACAGGTCACGCTCATAGATGACAAACGCACGCGGATCGACCCAGGCTTCAAACCCAGGGAGGAGATTCGCCGTCACATCCCAGCTGGGAGAATAGGTGATCAGGAGACCGTTACGAGAGAGAACACCTAGCACGTTTTTCTGCTGAACACCCCCATCTTCGATCCAGTTCAGATCGATCAGCCCACCGACGACCTGATTGCTGACCACATCTCCCTGGCGAGTAACCACCTGTGATTCACGGTTCACCAAGCTGGCCCCATCTTCGCTCAGGTCTTCACGGTAAAGGATGTCCTGGGTGGTATCAATCGTATAGAGATTCAACCCCTGGACAACCGGCCCCTTCAAAACACTGCCCGGATCGTATTCGCGGAGCTGTGTCAGCTCGACACGGGTGACGTGATCGTAGGAATCGAGAGCGGTCAATGCCTGCTCGCGCAGTTCCAGGATTTCCTTGCCGGGGGTTCTGATCTCCGCCGCCTGATCGAGCAGGTAAACCGCCGCTTCCCAGTGAGGACGCGCCACTGCCTGGTTGGAGCCACCTTCGCGGGCCTTTTGAATCTCGTCATTGGCCGAAAGTACAAACTGCGCATACTGCGAACTCTGTCCCTGCCACTGGTAGACGACCGTCGTCAGCAGTGCAACAAGCACCGCGACGGCAACCGCTACACCGATCTGCATTGGTGTCGAAAAGAGCGCCTCAGACTCTGATTCCGGTTCTTCTTCGGGCAGCATCTTTTCGACCAGCGTGCGTGAACGGCTGAATACATTCGATAACCAGATCGCCAGCCGGTGGCGGAATCGTTGAAACGCGTTTGCATCACCCGCCGGTGCGTGCTCGACGATGCGTTTTTCCGCTGCGGTCGTTGGTTCACCCGCAGCAGGTTGGGATCGCGCTGGCACGGGAGCCTCAGTTTCACCAGATGGGGAAAAAGTCGGAAGGGGTGAAACCGGCCTGCGTTCGGGAACAGGGACGGTATCTTCCTCGCCCTCAATAAGCGGAGAGACAAATTTAATCACTTCGGCAGAACTCACCGGGCCGGAAACCCCGGCGAGGTTGTTCAAGGCACTATTGACTTCACCATCGGCGATGGCATGCTGGAAAGTTGCATCAGTGAGCCGGTCGAAAGAAGAATCGGCCAGCAGCAAAAAGTCGCCTGATCTGATCTCGCGGCGGAAAAACTGGACATCCGGTTCGAATCCGGTGCCTAATCCAACCGCCCGTTCATCCATATCTTCGTCGTCGGGTAGACGCTCGATGAAACCTTCTCTGGCCAGGAAGCAGCGAGCCGCCCCCACCACCGCCAGGTAGACTTCCTGTTCGCGCATGATCGCACAGGAAAGGCCAACCGCCAGAGGCTCCCCGCGAGATGAGTTCATCCTTCGAACCGACTCATTCACTGCCTGGATCGCCGTGCGGAGGGCCGAGGTGACACTCCCCGACGCTTTGAAATAGGTCGATGTCATCTCCTCAACGAGTGATTCGTAGAACGCGGCTGGCTGATGTTCACCTACACCCAGCGAGATCAGGCCAAACAGGGTGTCGTTATGACGCCCCCGTGCCGCCCTGCGTGGTGGGGGCATCGCAACAGAACCCGGAGAAGCCGCGCTGATAGCGCGCCCTCCAACCACAAACAAATGTCCGACCAGCGCTTCTAATTCGGATGTAGTCATTTTTCCTGATCTGATGGTGTGATGAACAACAAACTCAGTGCATTTTACCTGAGTTTAGCAGAGAGCGAAACCACCGATGAGTGTGACGAGATTTAGCCCGGTGCTTCAGCGCCGGACATATCATCACTGCCCTCTATGCTTCCTGTTCCGCATCGTCGGGCAGGCTGCGAAGTTCCTCATAGATCGCCTCAAGTCCGGTCTTCACCCGCCGCTGAATCTGCTCCCGGTCAGCAGGTGAATAGGGAAACAACTCCATAAACTCTGGGACAAGCTGCCCGATCTCCGAACGCGGACGATCCGCGCGGCATATACTTGTCATCCGGCGGCGGGCAGTCCGCAGATAGTCTGATAGGGGTGCAGTGTCCATCCGGTCGATCAGGCCGTCGCGCCCGGAGACAACTTTCCAGTCATCATAACGTTCAAGGCGCAGCAGCCGCAGGATATCCAGCCAGCTCTTCGACGCTCCATCGTGGATATACGGATGCCGACCAACGACAATAGAATCCCCGGCAAAGATGATTTTCTGCTTCTTCAGGATCACCCACAGGCTGCCCAATGAAGCACTGGGCTTGCTGATCAGTTCGATATCATAGTCGTCGCCGACCAGGTGAAGCGAATCGCTGAAGGCGATTTGGGGCGGAACCAGCTTGATACCGGAAAGCACTGCCCGTTCGTTGTCACCGAAACCCAGTTCGACCGCAGCCTGGGTGATAACACCCGGTTCCATTTCCTTCAAAATGCGGGCGCTTTCCTGGTGGGCGATAGCAGGCACGCCAAACCAGGCATTGCCAATGATCCGGTCGCGGTGATGGTCGGTGTTGACGATATAGAGGAACGGCACCGGGCTAATTTCGTGGAGAGCCTGCCGCCAGGCACGAGCCTCGTTGGGCAGCGGGGGCGTATCAATTCCGATCCAGCCATCCGCCGTCAGGATCGCCCCGACTGTCACGAAGTGGGCATCATTTTCGATGTAGATGTTGGGCGAAATCTGTTCCATTGACTATCCCCCCGCCAGTGACTGCTCAGCAGTGTCCAATGCAGTATTGATTCGCGACTCGGTGGCAGGTACGCCGCCGCCCTGACAGAAATCGGGCCGCCCTCCCCCCCGGTCGCTGCCCAGCACGCCGAGCGCGGCTTTCAGGGCGATGTTCATATCCTGGGAAAGATTCTCGCTGCGTGCGGCGATCACCTGTGCTTTTTCGCCCGGCACGCCGAACAACACGACAGTATCCGGCTCTCCGATCAGGCGGCTGGCAAGCGCGCGGATATCGCTCGCGTCCCCATCGGGGAATGCCATTTTAATCACCCGGACGCCGCTGGCATTGGGCTGTGTCTCATCGACCAGCCGATCCACTTCGTAGGTTAGCAGCTGCTTGCTGGCCGACTTCAACTTGCTCCGGGCTTCTTTTAGATCGCCGCGCAGCCGCTCGATAGCCCCGTCGATCTCCCAATAGCCGCAGGTCAGGCTGGCTGAAAGGTCGGAAAGGATCGCGTGTTTCTGTCGATAATCACGCAGCGCCCGGCTGCCGCACAGAAACTCGACGCGGGTTTCATCACCGTGTTTTTCCAGCCGGATGATCTTCAACAGGCCGATCTCGCCCGTTCGTGAAACATGAGTGCCGCCGCAGGCGGTCGCATCGAAACCTTCGACCTCGACCACGCGCAGCCCGCCGGTCGAAAGGTGATCGGGCATTTTTCGCACGCGCACGTCATCCGCCTGATCCGGGTCGATCACCCGCACAACAACTGATCGGTTTTCGAAGATCACCCGGTTGGCAAGCTCCTCGACCGCTTCCAGATCGGAAGGATCGATCTGCGGGATATCCAGATCAATGGTGACCACTTCCGCGCCGAGGTGGAACCCAATCGTATTCGCCCCGATCAGTTGAACAAACGCCTGGGTAAGGATATGCTGCCCGGTGTGGTGCTGCATATGGTCGAAGCGGCGGGGCCAATCGATCTCACAGAAAACGCCATCGCTAGGGATTTCTGCGCCCAGCACATGGACGACCGCGCGGTCGTCCTCGCAGGTAAAAACATCGGCGACCTCAACACCTGCCATCGTCCCCCGGTCGGCGGGCTGTCCGCCCCCCTCCGGGTAAAAACAAGTCTGATCGAGAACGACCGCAGGCTGACCATCTACAGCCAGCCGTTCGATAATTCTGGCCTCGAATACCGTTGTATATGCGTCGTCGTAATACAATCGTCTGGTCATTGATTCCACGCTGTGGTTAAGGATTGGTCATTGAAACTACAATCTATCGAAAAATCGCCTCGGATAGTTCGTTTTTGTATCTATCCGAAACGAACGAAGTGAATTTACGGATAGATAGTTAGTGTAGCAGGCGATCTCGTTCCAACACAAGGATCATTCTTCCACGACACAGGCGGGCAGGTCGTTGAGATCGTGGGGCCATTCGGCGGTGTAAAAAGCCAGATAGTCGGCGGCATGCTCCGACCAGTATTCCTCGGTGTGATCGCCGTACTCGTTGATCACATACTCAGTCACGATACCCTGGCGGCGCAGACGCGAAACGAAGTCGCCGACGCCTTCCAATACCTGGGGATAATCCTGTTTACCATGATCGAAATAGATCGACAGGTGCCCGATTCCAAGTATGCCGTCGACCAGGTTGTTGGGATTTTTCTCTGCGCTCGATTCCGGATCGTAGAAATAGGGGCTGTGCCCACCCAGGCGAGAAAACAGATCGGGGTGGGAGAACGCGATATAGGTAGCCCAATACCCCCCGCGCGAGAGGCCGCCAATTGCCCAGCCGGTGGGATGATCCAGCGTGCAGTACAGGTTCTCAATACGCGGGATGAGTTCTTCGACCAGCACGTCCGGGTAATTGCTGTAGGAATTCTCATGCCCGGCATCGTTCCCGTTGGGCATCACAATGATCAGCGGCGAGAGTGATCCATCGACAAAGCCCGCGTTGGCAGCTTCGTCCAGGCCCATCTCGTCCCACTGGGAGTCGTCCATACCGGCACCCAGGCCGTGCAGCATGATCAGCACCGGGAAGCGCTTTCCGGATAGGGCATAGCAGGGAGGGAGATATACCCGGTAGTTAACCGTTCCACCGGTATAGCTGCTGCTGAAAGCATCGAAAATGATCACGCCTTCTGTCTCAGTGCAGGCGATCCGGGTTGGCTCCGGGGTAGCAGTTTCGGTTGGCGGTGGGAGCGGCGTCAATGTCGCAGTGGCGACGGCACGCACCGTCGAAACCGGCGTAGCAGTGGAATCGGCAGGTGAGGGCAGCGTCGGGATCAGGGTGGAAGTTGATGAAACGATCTCTACGTCGGGGTAGTTTTCCGGCGTCAGGTAATAGCCTTGCTGCAACTGTTCACAGGCAGTCAGGCTGAACATCAGGACGACGAATAATAATAGATAGAGGATGCTGGTATGATTTTTCACGCTGGAGAGGATTATAGCGATGCCCTTTCGCAGGGCGCAAATGGGTTAACAATCTAGCCCAGCAGCACACAGATTTCCGCAACAATCTGATCGACCGCATGCTGCACCGGGCCGGAAAGCGGGCCGCCGAACGAAAGCGCCTGGGGTTGGATGCCCAGCAGTGCCACTTCACACTTCAATTCCTCGACCAGGTAGCGGGACAGTACCGAGAGCGGTAAAGTATGCGAGGAGGCGCTGATTCCACTCGTCTCGCTCCAATCGAGCCAGCGCAGCGTACCCGGTTCTGCGTCCATCTCAGCCGCATCGATCAGCAGCACCCAGTCCGGATCGAACCGCCGAAGCACCCCGGTCAGGTTTTCCGGGGCCGACCCCGCATTGACCACGATCACATACTCGCAGTCGTCGATAAGCAGGCTCAACTCATGGGCCGTCTCAACACCGGCAGCGTCATCCCCTTGCAGGGTGTTGCCAATACCAACAATCGCGACCTTTGCGCGCTGTTCCTGGCTTTTGGGCTTTAGGATTGATTGCAGCTTATCCTGCCAGGGATCCTTCGGCATTCACCGGACTCCAGATGTCATCACTCAATTCGAATTTGATCGAGGATACCATAGAAAGCAGCAGAAAAGAAAGATCGTCAGGGGAAAAAGCTCCGCCCGATGACAATAACAACCAGCTGGATGACCGCCAGCAGCGTCCCATAGCGCCACCATAACCCCACCGTCTGGTCGATGCGCAGCCGGGTGACCAGCACCTCGGTAAACGCGATCAAAACGAGCAGCGCCAGCGTTTTGGCGAAGAAGGCCAGTGGATTGGCAAACCCACCCAGATATAGGGCGGCGATCAGTGCGAGGCCAACCACCAGCTCGACGTTGCGCCCCAGGTAGAACAGGGCCAGGCCGCGTCCGCTGTATTCGGTCAGGGCCCCGGCAACGATCTCCGTTTCGGCTTCCGGCGCGTCGAAGGGCGGCATCTCCAATTTGCCCATCAGCGCGACCAGCGCGATGATGAACGTGACAGGCTGGGTCAGTACCAGCCAGCGCCCACCGGTCGAGGCGACGATCTCCCCGATCTGCCAGCTCTCGGTGACAATCGCCGGGCCAATCAGCGCCAGCAGGAAGGGCGCTTCGTAGGAAAAGAACTGGGTCAACGTGCGGGTCACCCCGACCAGCGAATAACGTCCGGGCGGATTGGTTCCGGCCAGCCCGGTACAGAGCGTCAGCAGGCCAAGCAGATACAGCGCAGCGATCAGATCACCGGGGAAGCTGAATGCCGGGGGAAGCCCGGCAATCGGCACATATAACGCGGCAGTCAGCACACCGGCCAGGGCGACAATCGGCAGGCCGATGAAAAGCACCGCATTCCCCTCGCCGGGGACGATCTCCTCTTTGGTCAGCAGCTTGGCGATATCGGCCAGGGGTTGGAACCAGCGCGGCCCGACCCGGTTTTGCAGGCGGGCGATCAGCTTGCGGTTGATCCAGGTATAAACAAGCCCCAGCACAAACAGGAACAGTCCGCCGGGGAATATTATCAGGGTGATAATCTGTTTCAAAATATCCATTGTCGAACCTATTCTCAGATCACCCCAGAATCAAGGCAATCAAGGCCAATACCAGCCCTACCATATAAAACCCGACCATCGGCGAGATGCCGCCGCTTCCCGCAACCAGTATCCCCAGGTGAACGATGGCGAAGAACAGGGCGATCACAAAAAATGGGCGATAGCCGGGCGCAGCGGCGTTAACCGGGGGCAGTTCCCCGCTGGAATAGACCGATGCCTTCGCTTTCGACACCTTGCTTGAAGCAGACAGGTTCCGTCCGGCCAGTGAGATCAGGCCGACCAACCCGGCATAGATCAAAAAGGCGACAGGAGGCCACAACAATATCGACTGCATGCTTCACTACCCTTCCTCAAATCCAACCTTACCCACTCAGAGCCGCCATCAGCGCCAACCCGGACGGCATCGACAGCCAGTCGAGCAGCACCGGCCACACCCCGATCATCACAATCGCCAGCGCCATCAGGCCCAGCGGCACCAACATCGACAGAGGCAGCGATTCTGGCCCGTTCTCGATGACCGCCGACGGCGCTTTTCGATACATCCTGTTGATCAGTGGGGCATAGTATCCGAGCGAAAGCACGCTGTTCAACGCGCCGAAAACTGCCAGCCCACTAATCCACGCGTTTCCGCTGTTGAAGCAGGCGACAAATATCTGCCACTTTGACATGAACCCGGCCAGCGGCGGCAGCCCGCCCAGCGAGAGCAGCGCAATGCTGAAGGCCAGCGCCGCGAAAGGATAGCGCCCCGCCGCGCCGTACAGATCGTCGGCGACCAGCGCGCTGTGATCACTGTGCGCGGCATGTAGAACATACAGGAAGCAGCCAGCGGCCATAAACGCAAGAGACTTCATCAACCCGTGATTGAACACATGGAACATCGCGCCCTGGGCACCGGTCAGGGTGCCGGTATAGATCGCCGCGCCGAAGCCAAGCAGCATATAGCCGATATGCACCAAGCTGGAGAAAGCCAGCAGCCGCTTGATCCTCGTCTGGCGCAGGGCCATCAGGTTGCCGATCAGCATGTTCAGCGCGCCGAAGCCCATCAACAGCACACCCCAGTCAGATGTCACATTGGCCAAGGCTGTGATTACACGCAAAAGAGCGAACAATCCGGCCTCGATCACCACTCCCGACAGCAACGCACTGACGCCGGTCGGGGCCTGCGAGTGGGCATCGGGCAGCCAGGTGTGAACCGGTACCAGTGCCGCCTTGACACCAAACCCGATCAGGAACAGCCCACCGGCAGAGAGCAGGGCGGGCGACGTAACCGCCGCTGCGTGGATTTCGGAGAGATCGAGCGTCCCGGTTTGCAGCAAGACCAGCGCGATACCGAGCAGGATCAGCATCGAGCCTGCCGCGCTCTGAACGAGGTACTTGACACCCGCCTCCAATGCCCCCGGCTGCTCGTGGTAAAAGGCGACCAACAGGTAAGACGTGATCGCCATCGCCTCGAACCACACCCACATATTGAACAGGTCGGTGGCGCAGCCCAGGCCGACGATTGCTCCGATCATGGCGACCAGCATCGCGTAGAACTTTTCCTCGTCGTCACTGCCTGCCATGTAGCCAATCGAGTAGATCACGGCCAGTGTGCCCAGCGCCATCGCAAGGACGGATAAGAGCAGCGCCAGCCCGTCGAATTCAAGCGCCATCGCGCCGAGGGTATAGCGGGCCGGGCCGTCGGCGAACGATGTAATCGCCATCCCCAGCGGAATCCAGGCCGCGAGCATTGCTGCCAGCGCCGCCCAGCGCGCAATCGGAGACCCCGGCGATTCGTCCCGCTGCTGGCCGATCCGCCCCAACAGGTAGATCGCGGGCGTCAGCCCCCACAATAGTACGATACACCAGATGAACGGAGGTATGGTCATGCTGCCCCCACAATCAGAACAGCCAGAATGACAATCAGGCCAAGGACAAGCCCGAAGATATTCCAGTTCAACTGACCAGTTTGTGTCACCCGCACACTCTCGGCGACACCCTGAACAGCTCCAGCGAAGCGATCGCTGAGCCAGGAGAAACCGAAATCCAGATCGGCAAAACGCACCAGCCAGTCAAATTGATCCCACAGGGCGGTGAACTTACGCAGCAGCAGGTACAGTGCAAAACCGGTAAAGACAATCGTCAGTGTCAGCGGCGCACCCCTAAACGCTTCGGAGAACAGTTCGGGCAGGGTCAGTACGTGCAAATGATGATATGGCAGTGTCCGCTCCATCATCTGCCCGAAGGGACCAACCAGCAGCCAGCCAACCATCACCCCGGAGGCAAGCACGCTCAGCGAAACCCGCATGAACGGCGCGGCGTCGTGATAATGCTCCTCGGATGCCGGAGTCCCGTAGAAAACCATCCACACCATCCGGATGGTATAGATCGCCGTCAGGCCAGCACCGATCAGCATGATGATATACGCCCAGTTCGGCCCCACCGCCGCACCGCTTTCGAGAACCAGTTCCTTGCTCCAGAATCCATTAAAGATTGGAATACCGGTCAGCGCCAGCGAACCGATGATGAACACCGCCCGCGTGAAGGGCATTGATTTACCCAGCCCGCCCATCTGGCGCATGTCGCGGGTGCCGACCGAGTGGATCACCGTACCGGCGGCCAGGAACAACAGCGCTTTAAATATTGCATGGCTGAACAGGTGGAACTGGCTGGCGAATACCCCGCCCACCCCGATTGCGTAGACCATGTATCCAAGCTGGCTGACCGTCGAATAGGCCAGCACACGCTTCAAATCGACCGCCGTAATCGCCATGATCCCGGCGATCAGGGCCGTGATCGACCCGACGGCGACCACCGCCGTCTTCCAACCGGGGACGCCTTCGAAGGCCGGGTAGAAGCGGGCCAGCAGGTACACCCCGGCGTTGACCATCGTCGCGGCGTGGATTAGCGCCGTAACGGGCGTAGGCGCTTCCATCGCGCCCGGCAGCCAGTAATGGAAAGGGGCCTGTGCCGATTTCGCTGCCGCCGCGAACAGGCACCCGAACGCAGTGAGGCTCAACACGCCCACCGGTAAAGTATGCGCCTCGGCCAGGAAGGTCGATATCTGATAGGTGCCCAGGTTCGCCTGGACGAGCAGCGCCCCGGCCAGCAGCCCGACGCCGCCAAGCTGGGTGACGATCAATGCCTGAAGACCGCCTTTTACCGCGTTGGGATCGTCGTTGTAGAAGGAGATCAGGACGTAGGAACACAGTGCAGTGATCTCCCAGAAGAAGAACAGCAGCAGCAGGTTGCCGGAAAGCACCAGGCCCACCATCGCGCCAATAAAGAGCAAAATGAACGAGTAATAGCGCCCTAACTGCGCTTCGCCCTGCATGTAATCGACGGAGAAGATCACCGCCAGGAAACCGATCGCGGCGGCAATTGCCGAAAGCGAAACGCCAAACGCGTCCGGAACAAAAGTGAACACGCCGAACACCTCGCCAAGCGGTAAACTTAGCGTCACCTCACCGGACGAGAAAAAGAGCAGCGCTACCGAAACAGCCCCTGTGATGCAGGCAAAAGCGGCGGCCAGCGTATGTTGAAGCTGCGCCCGCCGGTCATCGACCAGCCGAAGGACCACCGCCCCCAACCAGGGAACACCGATTATCAAAACGATCAACCAGCTACTCATTATCATCACTTTCGCAGCCTGGAGAGTTCGGAGATATCGAGCGTGCCAAGCCGCTGCTGAACCTGAACAGCCAGCGCCAGCCCGATCACCGCTACGATAGTATCGGCCACCATCACCATCACGGCGAGACTCTGCCCCAGTGCCAGCTTATCGACAGAATAGCTGGCCGCAACCAGGGAGAGCATTGCCATTTTGACCAGGATTTGCAGGGCGACAATCACCTTGATTAGATTGCGAACCGCCAACAAACCATACAGGCCGATCCCCAAAAGACAGAACACGCCTGCCCAGATGATCGTGACCGGCGAGAGACTCATAACTCATCACCTTCCGCTTCAAGCCCAATAGGGGGACGTTTACGCGAACCCGACAGCAGCCCCAGCATCCCGACCACTCCGGCAAAAATCAGGAAAACCTGGATCAGCGTATCGAGGCTGCGTTCGTGCCAGAGAACCGTCGATTCCACGCAGCCACCTACCGGGATCACAGGCCCATCGACGGGTAAAACCCGCCACGCGGTGAAACCGACCGCTAGGACAACAAAAACCCAGGCGAGTGGCCTGGGCAGCAGTGACTTTAGCGTTACCGGCTCGTCGCTCGCTATGCTGATCGCGAAAACAAAAAGCACCGCAATCAGGCCAGCGCCAACGCTCAACTCAATGACGGCCAGGCGGCAGACCCCCATAAAAAAGAACAGCACGCTGAGCACTGCGCTGGTGCCGATCAGCCACAGGACGGAGGTCAGCATTTGTTTTGCACGCACTGCAAAAATAGCGCAAACGATTAATCCCAGTATGAGAACAACGTATAACACGCGATCTCTCCGTTTTCTGTAAAATTGCCAAGGAACTATAAGAAATTATCAATCAGATTACAGCTTTTTTCATACTACCTCGCAAAGCGTACGGTAAAATGTGACAAATGCACCGGTTTTTAAGACAATTTGTACATTAAACACTGAACCAAATTATACGAATAATCTGGCGAATTCGTGAAATTACATTTCATGCTAAAATGAGGGTCAGCAGTATCCACATCATTGGGATTGCGATAGGGATAGTATCATGTTAAAGGCCAATCGTGCAGGACACGATCAATTCACCGACACGCCTCATGATTCCGCTCAAAGTCAAAACGCTAACTCGGACGTTGCGCTGGCTTACGCGATCTACCCGCGTGATGTCAACATGGCACAGAGCGAAGACCTCCCCCGGTGGCGTATTCGTTTTGAACTGGTCACCGATCCGAGCCGGTTCATGGGGGTGGACATTTACGACGATGTCATCCTTGGTCGTGATGATCGGCTGGCTAACTGCATCGATCTCAGCTACTTCAAGGCGCTGCCGCTGGGCGTCTCCCGCCGTCACGCCGCCCTGCATCCTACGCCGACCCAGTTGCTGGTCACCGATCTGGGCAGCACCAACGGAACGCGGCGAAACGGGCATCCCATCGGGGCCAACACACCTTACAGCCTGGGGGATGGAGATATTCTCGCGCTGGGAGCCTTGAACCTCCTGGTAAGGATCATCGAACGCCCCCGAAGCGAGATTACACTGCTCTACAAAAAAGCAGACCTGGCTGATGCCCTGGTGATGACCGCCAGAGCGATCACCTCCCAGCTTGAAATCGACCAGGTATTGAAGCAGGTAGCAGAAGCAACGATGACACTCACCGCCGCCGACATCACCGCCGCGTGGCTAATCAACGAAAACACCGGGGAACTGACTTTAGAGGCCTTGCATGGCTCCGAAGATGAGACCCTGCTGGGTACCCATCAGGCGCTCAAAGACTCCTATGTAGGGCAGGTAATTGTCACCGGCAAACCGGTGCGATTGAACCACGAAGACCAGCGAGGATTCATCGACGTGATGCCCGACTTTCCGGTCGCATCGTTGATCCTGATCCCGGTCATGCTTGGCGGAATTTCCTTTGGCGTTCTGGGAGCCTTTAAACGCGAGGAGGGCCACCATTTCAACGACCGTGATGAAAAACTTGTCACTTCCATCGCCGATTTTGCTGCCATCGCCGTACAGAATGCGCGGCTCTACCAGGCCACCGATCGGGCACTCGCCCGACGAATTGAAGAACTGGGTGCGCTGAACGAACTCTCGTTTGCAATCTCCTCGTCGCTCGACTTGAATGTCGTCCACAACGTCCTCAAAGACCAGATACGCAAGCACTGGAAAACAGAAAACGTAATGCTCTGGCTGCTCAATGAAGAAACGAGCAACATGGAGCTTTTCGAGGGCGATGATCCCGACAACGAGCCGCTCTCGCCTCACGTTCGGAGCCAGGTAATGGAAGCCATCGACCGGGTGGTTGAAAGCCGGGAGCCAGAGCGGTCGGACTGGATACACCAGCGCGAAGTTCTGAAAGGGCGCGTCAAAGACAAAACCGCCAAGCTCACCGCGCGATCCATTGCCTGCATTCCGCTGCTCGTCACCGATCAGGTCGTCGGTGTCCTGGTCATCATCGAAGGGGAGCCAGGCGCTTTCGCAAAAGAAGACCTTGTGCGCTTTCAGGCTTTCGCCAACCCGGTTGCAACCGCGATCCATAATGCCCGGCTGTTCTCTCAATCCGAACGAGAGCGGGCGATCATCAATGCCACTGCTTCAACACTGTCACAGCCAATCATGATCCTGGATGCACGTGGTGACCTTGTCATCGCCAATGATGCAGCCAACCAGATACTCGACAGCAGTCTCTCGAAGATGTTTGACGGGATCAGCCAGGGTGTTGGCAAAACGACCGAACTTCAATTTGAAGATCACACGTTCCTGACAACCGTCGAGCGCGAGTCAGAGGTTGGCACCATCGTCGTCATGCAGGATATCACCTATCTCAAGCAACTCGAAGAAACTCGGCTCGAATTTGTCCATGCCCTGTCGCACGACCTGAAAAGTCCCTTGACATCGATCCAGGGTTATGCTGATCTGGTCAGGAGAGTCGACACCTTGTCGGATAAAGGGAGCAATTTCATTGATGGCGTCTTGAACGCGGCACACAGTATGAGTAATATGATCGAGCAGTTGCTTGACATTGCCCTGCTGACCGAATCGCCGCAGTCACAGCACAAACCCTGCGACCTTGTCGCCGTGATCAAACGAGCGATGAGCGATCTGGAAGGCGCAGCATTGGCGAAATTGATCCCCGTCGATTTTGTGACCGATGAAGAAGAATTGTTCATCACTGGCGACGAAACCCGACTGTATCGCAGCATTTTGAATCTGCTGGATAACGCTCTCAAGTATTCGCCGGAGCAGTCTCCCGTACAGATTTTCCTGGGCGAGCACAGAGATTCGGTATGGATACAGGTCAGGGATAACGGGCCGGGGATTCCTGAAGAGGATATCCCCCATATCTTTGAGAAATACTATCGCGGACAGCAGGAAGAAAGCCGGAGCACCGGGCATGGATTGGGCCTGGTTCTGGTTCAATCGACTGCAAATGCGCATGGAGGAGAGGCTTTAGTTACCAATGCGGAAGGAAGTCACGGGGCGATCTTCACCATCAGCTTACCGGCTGACTTGAGATTGAACGGCGAGATCAGCGTATTCTAGGAGAAGATCGCGAACTTATTCTTCTGTCGAATCTTTATCCTGATTGTGTTTGATGACGAGTGTGCTGGGAGTATCATCTTTCACTGGTGTCTCTGTTTCTTCAGCAACCAGTTCCAGCACAATATCAACCAGAGCGACAAGTTTTATTGTAAACGAGAATTTTCCAAGCGTAATCAGATCATCAGATTCCAGCAGCCGGGCCTGGCTTCTTGTCAATACGATACTGTTGATCATCGTACCGTTGGTACTGCCAAGGTCGATAATATACAGGCGATTCCCAGCCGGACGCAGCAGTACGTGTCGCCTCGACACGCCAGATTTGTGCCCGCTGTATACTTCCAGATCGATATCGGCTGATACGCCGCGCCCGATGACCGTATCTGCAGCTATCTCAAAACCGATAGGGTCTGCGCCGGGAGACAGATCATGCAGTTCGATGCGCCAGCACTTGGTACGCCCCTTCAAATCCTGCAATGTGACGTTACGAGGAACCTGAAGGTAGCGTGTCGGAGAGTTTGGTATCAGCCCAGACAGCATATGGCCTAGACTGGGCATACCTGACCACATTCGCTGGTCCAGTTTCGAAGTCTTGGCTAATTCTTGATCTTGTTCGTCCGGCTGATGGTCGTCACTCATATTTGACAACGCTCCTCACCTGCCAGACCGTAAACGATCGGTGCAGGTTCGTATTCGATAATTTTATTTTAACAAAAACCGGCAATGTTCTCCCAAATTGTGAGATCAACGTAATCAAGCAAGTTTTTAACTTATTTTATACCGTTCATCAACTTATAGAACAAATCCGCACACAGCCCGATGTTAAGACAGGCCCTGGCTGCTCAATACAGGTGAAATGATGAAACCGAATCATCTATCGATAACGGGGATTTTGATTGCGGTATTTGTGCTGGTCGGTTGTTCGCCGGGCGATGATGGAGTAGCGACGGCGATGGCCGATGCCCCTGCGGCGACGGAATCCGCAACCGCTACCACATTGCCGACTAGCACTTTCACCATGACGTCCCAGACGCCGACGGTTGAGCCAACCTTGTCGCCAACCGCAACAACTCCGCCCGATATCTTTTATGCGGATCGAAGCCTGTTACTCTTTTATCCAAGCTTTCGTCACACCAACCTGATAGATGAGGTTTGGAGTACGACATATCCGTTCACTTCTGCCCAACAACTACTTGCAGAACCGGGGTACTACTTTAGTTCACCATCCTGGTCTCATGATGGACAACTGCTTGCATATGTTCGCAGCAAAGAAGGAAACCCGATTCCTGAAAGTAGCCTCTGGATCGGCCAGAGTGATGGCTATGAAGCCCATCAAATCGGCCCTATTTTTCGTGGCCGCTCAAACGAATACACCTTGGTGTCACCAGCCACTTTACAGTGGTCCCCTTCAGATGAGTGGCTTGTGGTAAGTCTTCGAGCCGAAGGCATGAACGAAGGTGCCTATCTATTGTCACCTGTTACGGGTGAGTTGTTTCCTGTTGAGTTCGTAAATGACTTTCAGGACGCTGGTATCTACGATAGGGACGAATATCATCACGCTTCGTGGTTGAGTTTCTCTCCTGTTGGCGATCTGGCACTACTGACAACTGTAGATTCGGATGGAATCTCAAGTCCAATCTCACAGTTCTTCTCAGGCTTAACACTCCCCTCGTTGTTTGTTTACAATCTTGACACACAGGTGATTGAGACGATATTGGAACCCCCCTCAGAAATGTCTTTCGTGTATGAAGATAACGGTTATGTCCGAAGTATGTCTCTGCATGGAGGGATATCGTGGACGCTGGATGGTCGATCTCTGCTGTTTAGCGATCAGACACAGGATGCAAAGCGGTTGTGGTTAGTCAATCTCGAGTCTGGCGAATGGGAGCAGACCCTCTCTCAACCTCATTCTGTTTCGGGTGCTGAGCCACAGCGTTTCAGAAGTATTGAGTGGTCACCTGATGGGGAGTGGATTGCATGGTGGGAGAATGAAGATGCTCTTGATTTTGTCAATGCAACCACCTGGGAAGTAGTACGTAGCGTCCCGCTTGGAAGGGAAGACAGTTCACCATATAGGGCACCTGCTGGTTGGGAACAGTGCACATCAGGTGATAATTGTTTCGCTATTTGGCGAAGCCTGTCAGATGGAATAGGATTGTATCTTTATCACCCTTTTGACGAATCACAGGATCAACTTATTCTGGCCTATGATGACCTTGCCAGTATTGTTCCGTATGGTGATTTCGTTATGATGGGATTCCGAACATTGGTAGTAGAGGATTAAAGTTCTGTCCCGAATCAAAAAAGGTTTCCTGGCGATGGCCTACGTTCCCACCGGGCTGCCCCGGCAGTATCATCGGCGCTGGCGGGCTTAACGACCGGGTTC